>JBJELU010000102.1:0-2348 GCA_051879355.1 Oliverpabstia sp. | reverse complement strand
TACATGATACATATATGGGATAATATGTTGACAGACAGACAGACAGACAGACAGATAAGAAAACTATATATTTTTTTGCAATAGGAAAGAACAGGGCGTATTCTGCCTCCGGGTTTTAGGAGGGTACGCCCTTTTTCTGATGCGATAAAAGGAGTGACGCTATGAAAAAAAATGATTTGGTAAGGAAATACCAAAAGAGTTTTACAGCAGTTCTTGTGTCTGCAATGGTTTTTAGCTCATTTTCTGGTACAGTGTTTGCTGCAGAGATTGAAATGTTGGAATCAGCCATAGAGACGCAACAGCAGTCTTCGGGAGTGGAACCTTTGGCACCATCAACAGAAATGTTGGCTGAGCCTGTAACAGAGGATTCCACAGAAGCCCCGACCGAGCCTGTAACAGAGGTTTCCACGGAAGCCCCGACCGAGCCTGTAACAGAGATTTCCACGGAAGCCCCGGCTGAGAATGCAATAGAGGTTTCAACAAATCCACCAACAGAAGAACTTAGTGAGCCTGTGACGGAAATACCAACAGAAACACAGATAGAAGAACCAGCCGGGGATATAGATGAAACATCCACGGAACCCGTTACAGAGAATCCTACAGAAGCTCCGGCAGAAATGATATTTGACCTGGCAGTGAAATTTTCTTTAGGAATGAATCAGCTGAGGATCAAAGAAGAGCAACAGTCGTTTGTACGGTCATTATTTACAGAGGATGAAATCAGACAGGGCGGACATGGAAATGTGGTGGTTTACGCTGATCTGCTGGATGATCTTTTGAAGGATGAGCAAGATAAAACGGAAGAGCAAAAACTCTCAGAAGAAGAAAGAAACCTTCTGAAAGCAGAAAAGGCAGTTCTGGAACAGTGGTCGGAAAGTAATGGATACACTGTGGCACAGTATTTTTCCCTGCGTTTATTCAGACAAAGAAACAATGAGATACCTTTAAGGATTACAGAAAGCAATGAGAGGCTTTCGATGATTTTGGAAACCGCCGGAGTACAGGCGGATGACATGATACTTGTCTATGTAAAGGACGGGCAGGCGATGATCTGTGATGATGCGGATAACTGTGAAGATATCATTGCTTTTGACAGCAGAACATTTGGAACATATGCCCTTGTTTATCATTCTGTGATACCGGAACCTGATACAGAAAGTGAAACGGAGAAAGATACAGAAAACGAAATGGAAGATAGAGCGGAGGACACAGAAAGTCCAGATTCTATTGTAATGGATGTAATCGGATCAAATGCCGTTTATCATCCGGGATCCAGAGGACAATGGAATCCGGATACACACTGTTATGAGAATGGAACATCCGGGAAATGGATCTATGAAGAGGGCGAAGGAAAAGTGATTTTCGCAAATACAGGAAATGAGGATGTGACGCTTATTCTATCTTATCATCCGTCTGCGTTATACGAAAAAATTACCGGAGTGTTCAGGGATCAGAACGGCAAATCCGTTCAGAAACTTTCCATTCCTGCCGGAAACACGGTTACGGTATATCTTAGTCTTTCCGGGGAACCGGATCCGGGAATAAACGGTGAGGTGATTGGGACTGTATCCTATGAACTTGCCGGGCAAGGGGGTGATTAAGTGGGAAAACAGCCCAAAAGAAAGACATCAGGGAACAGGACGAAGATCATCATTACTGTGCTGCTGCTTGTTACATTCGCTGCATTAGCGGTGACGATCTGGGCATTATTTTTCAGAAATACCGGGCCAACACTGGCTCCTGATTATGCACCGCAGAAGGCGGAAGAGTATGCAGAACCTGTTACAGGGGATTCGGAAGAAAAGATGGATGTATCCCAGGGTGGCGGAGCAGTCAGTATGGTTTATCAGAAAGAAGTACATATTTCGCTTTCTGACAATATGGCAAACCTGATGTTCCAGAATCCGTCAAAATCTGTAAATGATATTGTGCTGCAGATCGTAATTGTCAGTGAAGACGGAACAGAAACGGTAATTGCCCAGTCCGGAACCCTGTCACCCGGATATAAAATCGAACAGCTGGAACTGATAAAAGATGCAGCGAAGCTCTCTGTGGGAGACTATACCGGAAGATACAATGTCCTGTATTATGATCCTGATTCCGGGGAGAAAGCAGTCCTGAATGGAAATATCGAAGGGATTGAAATTACAGTAACTGATTAGAAAAGCATACTTCAAAAAGAAGATGTAATAAAAAGTTTTCAGAAAGGAAGAAAAGAGATGAAGAAAAAAGCATTAAGCCTTTGCATGGCAGCTATACTTGGGTTATCCTCCGGGACAGTGGCAATGGCGGGAACAATAACTTCAGATGGAGGGACAGAAAGTCATGCGGTATACGGAACCTATAAG
>JBJELU010000101.1:0-2359 GCA_051879355.1 Oliverpabstia sp. | reverse complement strand
GTACATGGTATGAGTCAGCGCGGCGGAAGCGTGGTTACATATGTAAGATTTGGTGAGAAGGTTTATTCACCGGTCATTGACAGAGGTGAAGCAGACTTTATTGTGTCTTTTGAAAAACTGGAAGCGGCACGCTATGTGGAATATCTGAAAAAAGGCGGTCGCATCGTAGTAAATACTCAGCAGATTGATCCTATGCCGGTAATTACCGGTGCAGCTTCTTATCCGGAAAACCTGGTGGAGAAAATGGAAGCAAAAGGAATCGCAGTTGATGCCATGGATTGCCTTTCTCTTGCAGAGCAGGCCGGATCCGCTAAGGCAGTTAATCTGGTTTTGATGGGAAGACTTTCTAAATATTTTGATATTCCGGAAGAAAAGTGGCTCAGTGCTATTGAACAGTGTGTTCCTGAAAAATTTGTAGAAATGAATAAAAAAGCATTTGCTCTTGGAAGAGGTTAATCAGGGGTAAATGAATATTATTAATAAACATAAGGAGAATGAAAGAAGATGAGCAGATATTATCAGCCAGAGATCGAGTGCGCATCCAGAGAAGAGATTCGCAGAATCCAGAGTGAGAGACTGGTAAAACAGGTGCATAATGTCTGGGACAATGTACCCATGTACAGAAAGAGAATGGAGGAGAAAGGGCTTACTCCAGAAGACATCAAGTCTGTTGATGACCTTCCCAAATTACCTTTCATTGAAAAAGATGATTTAAGAGATGAATATCCCTATGGACTGCTTGCGCGTCCGCTTTCTGAGTGTGTTCGTATTCAGTCCACCAGTGGAACTACCGGAAGACGTGTGGTTGCTTTCTATACTCAGCATGACTTAGATCTTTGGGAGGATTGCTGTGCCAGAGCAATTGTAGCTGCAGGCGGAACGAAAGAAGATGTCTGCCATGTAAGTTATGGTTATGGCTTGTTTACCGGCGGACCTGGATTAAATGGAGGATCTCACAAAGTTGGATGTCTGACACTCCCTATGTCTTCCGGAAATACTGAGAGACAGATCCAGTTTATGACAGACCTTGGTTCTACGATTCTTTGCTGTACCCCATCTTATGCTGCTTATCTTGCAGAGAGCATTCATGAAAAGGGAGTTCGCGATCAGATTAAATTGAAAGCCGGTATCTTCGGTGCTGAAGCATGGACAGAGGAGATGCGTCATGACATTGAAGAAAAGCTGGGCATCAAAGCATATGATATCTATGGTCTTACCGAGATTTCCGGACCTGGTGTATCTTTCGAATGTGAAGAACAGACAGGTATGCATGTAAATGAAGACCATTTCATTCCGGAAATCATCAACCCTATTACCGGGGAAGTTCTTCCGGACGGCGAGAAAGGTGAGCTTGTATTTACCAGTATTTCCAAAGAAGCATTCCCATTGATGAGATATCGTACCCGTGATATCTGCATCCTCAGCAGAGAGAAATGTTCCTGTGGTAGAACTCATGTAAAGATGACCAAACCACTGGGAAGAAGTGATGATATGCTCATCGTTAAGGGTGTAAATGTATTCCCGTCCCAGATTGAGACCGTTCTTATGAACCAGGGCTATCCGGCTAACTATCAGATTATTGTTGATCGTGTAAATAACAGCGACACCATTGAAGTTCAGGTGGAAATGACACCGGAGATGTTCTCTGATAACTTGAGTATTGTATCAGAAAAAGAGAAAGAACTTGTGAACGGACTGAAAGCAATGCTTGGTATCTATGCAAAGGTTAAGCTGGTTGCTCCTAAGACCATTGTAAGAAGTGAAGGAAAAGCAGTTCGAGTAATTGATAAACGAAACCTGTATCAGGGTTAATGAATAGGAGGAAAAATTCATGGCAATTAAACAGATTTCTGTATTTCTTGAAAACCAGCCTGGAAAGCTTGCTGAATTGGCAGCTGTTCTTTCCGAACAGAAAATCAACCTTCGTGCTATTTCTGTAGCTGAAGCCTCTGATTTTGGTATTGTTCGTATCATTGTTGATGATGTTTTCAACGCAGTTACGATTCTGAAAAGCGAAAGATATATTTGTACAATTACCGATGTTCTTGCTGTAGAAGTTCAGGACGAACCCGGAATGCTTGCAAATATGATCAGCATACTTGGTGCTGAAGGAATTAACATCGAGTATATGTATACCATTTTAGGAAAGAAAAAAGCTGTTGCTTATATGATCATTCGTACGAATGATGATGCAAAAGCAGCAAAGATTCTGGAAGCAAAAGGATTTAAGATTGCGGCTCCGGAAGCACTGAACTAATTGAAAAGGTGAAAAGAAAACCCACTGGAGAATTCTTCAGTGGGTTTTTATAGTGCGCCTTGCGGCGCACGTTTCTAATGGGTGAAAGTCCCTAATCCGCCC
>JBJELU010000100.1:0-10430 GCA_051879355.1 Oliverpabstia sp. | reverse complement strand
AGGTTCCTCCACGGGTGGAGTATACATTGACGGAACTTGGGGAGAGCTTCTTATCTGTTCTTGATTGTATGAAAGCCTGGGGCGATGAGAATTTGCCTAAATAATATCAATAGCTTACAAAACCTTTTCTCCAGGACCTATAAAATTTGCCTATCGAATTAAACATAACAACATTATAATAATGATATAAGGGTTATGTGGACGCTGGAAGTGTGAATTGCTGAAAGGAGATTTTAGAAGTTATGAAAGCAGAGAATCTGTTTTGGGATTTTATATTTGGATTGACAAAATCAGGATATCGAGTTATGTGAAAGGGGAATATGCAGATATGAAACTGTGTCGGACTGCCGTTAATTTTATTACCCTGCTGCGTATGATTGGTACGATGGGATTGCTTTTTCTACGTCCAATGTCGCCGCAGTTTTTACTCATTTATCTGCTGGCTGGGATTACAGATGTTTTGGATGGATGGCTTGCCAGAAAGACAGGGACAGCCATCAAATACCGCCGCTTCGCTTCCCTGCATACCTGGCTGAATAAGATGACGGGCGCCGCAGTTTTCCTTCTGCCTTATATCCTCACGATTTCATCTGGTGTTGTATATAGTTGGGCGGTATGTGCTCTGGCGTGTGCTGCGTCGTTGGAGGAACTGGTGATTCACCTTTATCGAAAAAGTTATTGCTCTGATACAAAGTCAATCTTTCAGATATAATGACGACAAAGGGGGAAACTGTATGCTGAGAATGGAGATTGCACTTTTCATGGTTCTGGCTTTTGTTGCCTGTGTATATTTTTCAGCCGGGCGAAAAAGCACACCGCTGCACAGAACGTTTTCTATCTTGCTGGTTGTTGTGCTGACCCATCTGGTGCTGGACGGTGTTACTGTTTACACCGTGAATCATTTAGATATCGTACCGAGGCTTTTGAACGATGCTGTCCACAGGCTGTTTCTGGGCAGCATGGTGCTGGTGATCTATCTGTTTTATCAGTATATCGCTATTTTGGTGGAGGAAGAGACCGGAAAGCCCCGGCGGCTGGACTGGGCGGCCAGAATCTTTCTGGCTGTTGCGGAGCTGGGCAATTTCCTGCTGCCGATTTCCTATACGATGACCTCAGAGGGAAACTATTCCTCTGGGCTATATATGATGGTACCCTATGTGGGTGTCGCCTTCTATCTGCTGTTGTGTGCCGGACTTTTGACCGTAAACTGGAGGCGGATCGATCGAAAAAAGAAGCTTGCCATCAGTTCGGCATTGTTTATTGAGGTTACTGTCTGTGCCATGCAGTGGTTAAACCACAGTTGGCTTATCAGCGGCATGGGCATTACTTTGATGACATTGGCGTTCTTTTTGACGTTGGAAAATCCCGATATTCTCCGGTCAGAACTGACAGAGCAGAAGATGTCTATGCTGTATTTGAAAAGTCAGGTGAATCCCCATTTTCTTTACAATACACTCGACACCATCCGCATTCAGGCACAGCTGAACGGAGACAAAAAGGTTGCCGATCTGCTCATGCGGCTGGTGGACTTCTTCCGGCTCAGCGTGAAGGTGGACAGACCCGTGGTATCTCTGGACGACGAGATGGAAATGTTGGAGGCCTACATGGAGCTGATGTGCTATCGCTATCCCGAACTGCAGTGCGAATATGACATCGATCCTGAGCTGGGTGGAATGAAAGTACCCAATTTCATTCTGCAGCCCATCGTGGAAAACAGTCTCCTCCACGGCTTGAAGAATAAGGGCTACCGGGGCGAGGTGCGTATCTCAGCCCGGAAAACACAGGATAACCGGATGGAGATTCTGGTCAGTGATACAGGTAGCGGTTTTGTGGAAGGTAAGAAACCCGCCATTGATCAGATGCTTCTGACTTATGCTAAACAACCAGCTAAACTGGAAGGCAACAGTATCGGCATTCTGAATGTGCAGAAGCGGATCAAGCTGCTCTGCGGCCGGGAATACGGTCTTTCCTACACGGAAAATCCAACAGGCGGTGTAACGGCACATTTGTTGCTGCCTATGAAGGAGGATATACAATGAAAAAACTACGTGTGCTTTTGGTGGACGATGAAATCATGATCCGCGAGGGCTTTAAGCGTCTTTTTGACTGGCAGGCCCACGATTGTGAAGTAGTGGGTGAAGCAGGTGATGGCATGGAAGCACTGGCAAAAATCGACAATCTGCGTCCGGATATCGTTATTATGGATATCAACATTCCTATCATGAATGGTCTGAAAGTTATCCAGCTCAGCCGCATCAAACACCCTGATATCGCCTTTGTGATCGTATCCGGTTATGACGATTTTTCCTATTGCCGGGAGGCACTTCGGCTGCAGATTACGGACTATCTTCTGAAGCCTGTAAACTACGAGGAGTTTGGCAGTTGTATCGACAATCTTAAGATCTCTCTGTTTGAGCATCGGGTATTGGCTGCGGCGGAACCGGAGAAACAGGAGGAACGGACGATTACCGGCATTACCCGGTATCTGCAGGAACATCTGGCAGAGGAAATCAGTCTTTCTGTTTTGGCTGAACAGTTCCATTTGAATCCCCAGTATATCAGCCAGCTGTTCAAAAGTGAGATTGGGGTGAATTTCTTGGCCTACCTGACCAATATCCGTATGGAAAAAGCAAAAAAGCTGCTGCTTTCCACCTCTCTTTCCATTGCAGAGGTGGCGGAACAGTCGGGCTATGGGGATTACCGCGTGTTCACCAAGGTATTTAAAAAGACCGAGGGCATCACCCCCTCCCAGTACCGGCGGGATTTTCTGGATACAGGGAGCGCAAGCGGTGTTTGACGATGATGTTCCTATAATAAAGAAATAATGATAAGAATAAATCTTACCAGGAGAAAGAAAATCAAATTTACGATTGAACACTTATCAAAGAGCTATGATAAAAAAGCTGCTGATGACCTATCTGCCATATATGGTATTTGTTATGTATGCAATTAACCGTGGTACCAGCTTTACCCAGGTGCTCTTTATCAACTCAAAAGCGGAACTTATCAGATTATGATTAGTATTACTGACGTTGTCTGTTATATGATGCTGCAGGTCAAAATGCCGACATTAATTTTTGGCATTTTGACCATTGCATTCTGTTTGATTTATTGTATTATTGCAAGTGTTTTAGTTTATAAACTGGCTCCGAAGACTTTCCGGATTCGGACATAACGATACATTCAGTATAGGAGAATAAGGATGAAAGAGAAGATTAAAAAGAAGAAAGTGATATGGCAGCAGTACATAGGAATGGCATTTTTTGTCCTGATGGGTGCTGCCTGTGGATTTTTAATGGTGATGTGTATTGATGGCTTCGGCACCGAAAGAACGCTTCACGAAGAAATACTGTCCATCATTGGACTGTTGCTTGGAATGTATGCGGCAATACTGGTTCATGTTATTATTCACGAAGCCGGGCATCTTGTTTTCGGACTGCTGTCGGGGTATAAGTTCAGTTCTTTCCGTATCTTCAGTTTTATGTGGGTGAAGGAAGGAGACAAAATCAGAGTAAGGCGGCTCAGTATTGCAGGAACCGGAGGACAGTGCCTCATGACTCCGCCGGATATAGTGGATGACAAGATTCCGGTTGTTCTCTATAACCTCGGCGGATCATTGATGAATATTATTGCCGGTGTTGTTTCTTTTGGATTATTCTTTGCTTTTGAAAATGTACCGTTTCTGTCAACTATGATGCTGTTATTTATGGTGATTGGCTTTATCCTTGCAATTATGAACGGCATACCAATGCGTCTGGGAACAGTAGATAATGACGGCTATAATGCCTTTGCACTGACCCGGAATGCAGAGGCAATGCGTTCTTTCTGGGTACAGATGAAAACAAACGAGCAGATTGCAAAAGGTGTCAGACTAAAGGATATGCCTGACGAATGGTTCGTTGTCCCATCGGACGAAGCTATGAAAAACAGCATGGTAGTGGTGATGGGCGTATTCGCATGTAATCGTCTGATGGATGCACAACAGTTTGATGAGGCAGACAAACTGATGGCACATATACTGGAGATTGACAGCGGTATCGTTAATCTGCATCGTCGGTTGATGATTTGTGACCGAATGTACGTTGAACTGATCACAGAAAATCGACAAGAGGTTCTTGATAGAATGCTCGACAAAGAGCAGAAAAAATTTATGAAGTCTATGAAGAACTTTCCGTCAGTTCTGCGCACAGAATATGCTTATGCACTGCTTTGCGAAAAGGATACAGTGAAAGCGGACAAGGTTAAAAATCAGTTTGAGAAATGTGCAAAGACCTATCCGTATCAAAATGATGTGCAGTCTGAGCGTGAACTGATGGAGATTGTGAAGAAAAACATGAGAAGGCACATGGGGAATGGGTGCAATCGATGAAATCAGTTCTCGCCTAAATCCTTCATAAAAATTTGTTCAGGAACAGGAAGAAAAAGATTTGGCTGAAATCATTACGGCTGAGAAACTCAAACCGGAAGAAACCAGAAAGTTTATTGCCAATGTTTTCCGTGACGGTACGTTAAAAACGACTGGCACAGAAATAGACAAAGTAATGCCGCCCGTATCACGCTGAAAAATCTGCTTCGTATATTACTCCGGGGAAAATGTAAAAATCCCCGGGGTAATTCTTTGAGGTTCAGATTTTCATCATCCCCGACATAACGCACCCCCCGGCTGCTCCGCACGTTTGAATTTCATCCAGTTGTGTCTTATCAGGCCTGATTCCTCCGATTGCGTAGACAGGTATATCTACTGCCAGACATACATCCCGAAGAAAGTCGGTCCCCCTCGGTGGGAGACCTTTTTTGCAGTCGGTTGCGTAGATATGGCCGGCGGTGATGTAGGTGGCACCAAGTTTCTGTGCTTTGCGTGCATCTTCCACGGAATGGATGGAGGTTCCAATCTGTGAAAAAGAAGTGAAAGGCACATCAGGTTGATTGCGGCATTCCTGGAGCAGTGCCAGTGGTAAATGGATAGACGGGCAGTGTAAGTCAAGTGCTGTTTTCCAAAAGGTATGGAGAATGCACGGCACCTGGTAGCTATTGCAGATTTTTAGAACCTGTTCGGCCAACAGTGCATATTCTTTTTCTTCCATGTCTTTTTCCCGCAGAATCAGTGCTCGTGGATGGCATCTGCAGACCCGTTCGATCTGCTCCGGAAATGGCCGGGAGCAGAGGTGACGATTGGTGACCGCAATGATTTGAGAAAATACAGATAAAGGCTCATTCATATTATTACACATAAATATAATCACTCATAACTGGCTGCAGGTTATTGGAAAGGAGTGCATGGTAGACTTCATCCACGGATCTTCCGTCAGAAATTTCGAACTGGTCATCTCCTTTTGCTTCGATATCTTCCACATGGCTACCGATTCCGGTGCTGACACCTGCGGAAATCTTTGTGGCTGCGATATTTACCAGATTATCACGCACACGGGCGCATTCTCTGGTGGAAATGGTGATACTTGCAAATGGCATAAAGAGCCGGTAAGCGCATACCACCTGAAGCAGCTGCGGCTCGTGAACATCCATGGGATTGATCCGGTCGTTGTTGATGATCGGACGCAGTCTCGGACAGGAGAATGCAATCTCTGCATGAGGATATTTTCGCTGCAGCAGATAGGCGTGGTATCCGGTGGCAAAGGCATCTTTGCGGAAATCGTCTAAGCCCAGAAGTGCTCCGAAGCCAACGCCCCGCATACCGCCTTTAATCGCACGTTCCTGCGCATTCACACGATAGGGGAAAATCCGTTTGTGTCCTGCCAGATGAAGTGTTTCGTATTTGTCGGCGTTATAAGTCTCCTGGAATACAGTAATATAATCAGCACCGCATTCGTGCAGGTAAGCGTATTCGTCAGAATTGACCGGGTAGATTTCAAGACCGATAACTTTAAAGTATTTTCTTGCAATCTTACAGGCTTCCCCGATATACTCTACCGTAGATTTATTGCGGCTTTCTCCGGTCAGAATCAGGATTTCCTGAAGTCCGGTTTTGGCAATCGCTTCCATTTCTTTTTCGATTTCATGCGGCTTCAGCTGCGCACGGTTGATTTTATTGTGGCAGTTGAAGCCACAGTAGATGCAATAATTTTCACAATAATTGGCAATATAGAGCGGCGTAAACATATAAATGCTGTTGCCGAAATGTTTGCGGGTCTCTATTCGTGCTGCCTGTGCGATGTCTTCCAGAAGCGGGAGTGCAGCGGGAGAAAGAAGAGCAGCGAAATCTTCCGGTGTTCTGGTGTCATGTGCAAGTGCCCGTCTTACGTCAGCTTCCGTGTATTTCTCATAATCATAGGCTTCCATGGCAGAGATTACCTGATCCATAATGTCAGATTCCAGAACCTCCATTCCGGGAAGATATGTCATATGGTCAATACGATTCTTTTTCTGGTCTTCCAGAATTTCCTCGCTTAAAATACTTTGATTAATGTGTTCCTTTTCCATGAGATGATGCCTCCTAATCCTGTAAAAATCCGGTCAGTGGTGAAGATGCACTGGCACCTTTGGTGATGGTACGCCCAAGCCCAGAAAGGTAAGCACTTCTGCCGGCTTCGATGGCTTTCTTAAATGCCTCTGCCATAGCGGGAACGTCTCCGGCGGTTGCAATAGCAGTGTTTGCCATAACTGCCGCAGCACCCATTTCCATAGCTTCACATGCCTGGGACGGACGTCCGATTCCGGCGTCTACGATGATCGGAAGGTCGATTTCATCAATCAGAATCTGAATAAAATCTTTGGTACAGAGTCCCTTGTTTGAACCGATAGGAGCACCGAGCGGCATGACACAGGCAGCACCGGCATCGCGAAGTGCCCTAGCAGCGTTCAGATCCGGATACATATATGGCATGACAACAAATCCCTCTCTGGCAAGGATTTCCGTAGCTTTAATGGTCTCATAGTTGTCCGGAAGCAGATATTTGGAATCATGGATGACTTCGATTTTTACAAAATTTCCGCAGCCGACCTCACGGGAAAGTCTGGCGATACGAACGGCTTCCTCAGCATTTCTTGCACCGGAGGTATTGGGCAGAAGGGTGATATTGTCAGGAATGTAGTCCAGAATATTGGCAAGTCCCCCGTTGTTTGCCCGGCGCAGAGCCAGCGTGATGATCTGGGCTTCTGCTTTTTCAATACATGCTTTCACCAGTTCCAGAGAGAATTTTCCAGAACCAAGGATGAAGCGGGAGGTAAATTCATGTCCTCCAAGAATAAATTTATCGTCTTTTGTATTCATAGTAATAACCTTCTTTCTTATACATTTTCTTCGCCTAAAATCAGGCGTGTGATCATATTTGCCTGATGAGCGGCACAAATGGCAACCCGCGGAGCCATTAAGCCTTTTCCGGGAACAGATTCGGTCGTCCGGTCACCGCACAGATAGAAATTCCTGGTAATCCGCCGGGTATGGATGGTATTGCTGCTTTCATATCCGGCCATGCCTGATGCGGATACCAGTTTCTTCTCAGGAAAATGCTCCAAAATGCCGTTGACCAGCATGGCTTTGGCTTCAGGGCAGTCGAACGCTTCACAAATGATATCATTGTTCTCGAACAACTCTGTCAGGTTTTCTTCTGTTACTTTTACACAGTCCGTGTGTATGTCCAGATATGGATTAATCTTCTGAAGCAGAGATTTCAGTGCATCCGTCTTATACATGCCGAGATGCTCCATAAAATATTGCTGACGGTTCAGATTTGTGATATCTACTACATCAAAATCAATCAGATGCAGATGGCCCACACCAATCCGGGCCAGAGAATACGCAATGTTGGACCCAAGCCCGCCAAGGCCGGCAATCGCAACATTCCCTCTGGAAAGAAGTTCCTGTATTTCCGGAGTATGGCGCGCATACAGTGCTTCGTAAATCTGTTCATGCGTCAATTTCTGTTCAGCCATGATTGTCAGCCTCCCCCTACAAAACTTACGATTTCCATACTGTCTCCGTCTTTTAACATGGTGTCCGCATAATGAGATTTCGGAAGAATCTCGCCATTTAATTCCACCGCAATACGATTCGGTCTGTATTGATTCTGTTCAAGATAATCAGCTACTGAGACAGGTGACAGCAGTTCTGTTTTTTGTCCGTTAATCGTAATCATAGATCCTCCTTTCCAGGCCTTGAAAAGAAAAAAGAGTTCACAAAGTAATACACCCGTGGTGGTGTACCCCTTCATGAACTCTCATTCACTCTCAAAATCTTCTCAGCCTATATACAAGTACATAGGCTTATCTGTTCAATTTACCTTATCAAGTATAAAAAATTCAGAGGAAAATGTCAAACACTTTTTTATCTAAGTGGTATTATTTCCCCGGGGATTTTTACTTTTTCCCCGGGGAAATAATCTTTGACAGTCAAAAATAATATGATATAATAAATTCGACGGCTATCTGCGCATGTGCAGTATGCCATCTTAAATAAGGAGGAAATGTATATGGGTTCGATTGCCATTGTAACTGACAGCAACAGTGGAATTTCTCAGGCGGAAGCAAAAAAACTTGGAATTTATGTCCTTCCGATGCCTTTTTTTATTGATGAAAAATTATATTATGAAGACATTGATCTGTCCCAGGAGCAGTTTTATCAGCTCCTTGCACAGGATGCTAATGTATCAACGTCTCAGCCATCTCCGGGAGATGTTATGGATCTTTGGAATTCGATCCTCAAAGATCACACAGAGATTTTACATATTCCGATGTCCAGCGGTCTGAGTGCTTCCTGTGCTACTGCACAGGGTCTGGCTCAGGACTATGAAGGCAAAGTGCATGTGGTCGACAACCAGCGTGTCTCCATAACAATGAAGCAGTCTGTACTGGATGCCATTGCTCTTGTGAAAGCGGGAAAAACAGCTGCAGAGATTAAAGAAATTCTGGAGAAAGAAGCACGGGAGTCCAGCATTTATCTTGTGGTTGATACTCTGAAATATTTGAAAAAGGGTGGCCGTATCACACCGGCTGCAGCACTTCTTGGCTCTGCTTTAAATCTGAAACCGATCCTTCAGATTCAGGGTGATAAACTCGATGCCTATAAAAAGGTGCGTGGAATGAAACCGGCAAAGAAAAACATGCTGGAAGCTATCCGTCATGATCTGGATACCCGATTTGCAGAATATGTAAAAAAGGGAGAACTGAAACTTCAGGTTGCATATGCAGATGACCGGGAAGCTGCTTTACAGTGGGAGGAAGAAGTTCGTGCTGCATTTCCTGATCTGGAGGTCAGCTGCATGGATCCGGTTGCTTTAAGTATTGCCTGCCATACAGGCCCGGGAATCCTTGCGATAGCAGCGAACCATTGCCTGGATACAAAGTGAAATTCTGGGCTGCTGTTCACTCAGTGACCAGTAATATTTTTCAAAATTTTAGGGAAAATAGTTGACGAAAGAAAAACTTCGTGCTATGATAACGAAGTATGCCGCACAAAGAGGTTTAAGTGTCCACGGACCACCATATTTGGCGAGTAATGATAATAGGAGGTGTGCCATATGTACGCAATTATTGCAACAGGTGGTAAACAGTACAAAGTAGCCGAAGGCGATATCATTAGAGTGGAAAAGCTTGGTGTAGAAGCTGGAGAAACTGTTACATTTGATCAGGTTCTTGCTGTAAGCAATGACGGTCTGAAAGTTGGAGCTGATGTTGAAAACGCCAGCGTAACTGCTTCCGTAATCGAAAACGGCAAAGCTAAAAAAGTTATTGTTTACAAATATAAGAGAAAAACTGGATATCATAAGAAAAACGGACATAGACAGCAGTTCACAAAAGTGAAAATCGAAAAGATCAACGCTTAATTGGTGGACTTATGACGAAAGTAACGTTTTATCAGAATTCAGAAAAACAGTGTGTGGGATTTGATGTGAACAGTCATGCGGGATATGCGGAAGAAGGCGAGGATATTGTCTGTGCTGCCATATCTGCATTGGTGATCAATACCGTGAATTCCATTGAAACTTTTACAGATGATGTTTTTCAACTTGATGTTGATGAAGAATCTGCTGATATTTGTCTGAAGGTTGAGAATAAGCCTTCGGATGCGTGTTTACTGCTTCTGAATTCACTCATTCTCGGATTACAGGGAATGGAAGATGGACAGTATACTGATTTTATTGATATAATCTTCGAGGAGGTGTAAAAACCATGTTAACTATGAACCTTCAATTTTTTGCTCATAAAAAGGGAGTTGGTTCTACCAAGAACGGTAGAGATTCTGAGTCCAAGAGATTAGGAGCAAAGAGAGCTGACGGACAGTTTGTAAAAGCTGGTAATATCCTTTACAGACAGCGTGGAACCAAGATTCATCCTGGCGTAAACGTTGGACGTGGTAAAGACGATACTCTGTTTGCACTGACAGACGGTGTTGTTCGTTTTGAAAGAAAAGGAAGAGATAAGAAACAGGTTTCTATCGTTCCGGTAGCTGAGTAATGCATATGTGCAGGCTTCAA
>JBJELU010000099.1:0-2376 GCA_051879355.1 Oliverpabstia sp. | reverse complement strand
ATTAAAATGTCATTTTTTACAACAGCAGTAACAGGATTAAAGACGGTAGTAACCGCAATCGGAGCAGGTGTAGGCGTGTGGGGAGTTATCAATCTCCTGGAGGGCTATGGTAATGATAATCCCGGTGCAAAGTCACAGGGTATCAAGCAGCTCATGTCCGGGGGCGGTATTATTATCGTAGCACAGACGGTGATTCCACAGCTTTCAACGCTGTTCTCATAATTCATGGGGTCAATCATTGACAAAATCACTGAATTTATAAAGGAAATGCTGCAAGGATGGGTGCTGGACAATCTCGAAACGATGTTTACCGACGTGAATACGAAAGTAGGAACAATCGCCGGAGAGGTTGGCCAGACACCCAGCTCTTGGAACGCAGGTATTTTTTCCATGATAGACAACCTGTCAGATACAGTCATGGTGCCCATAGCGGGGATGATCATCAGTGCGATTCTCTGCTATGAGCTGATTACCATGGTAATGGATAAGAATAACATGCATGAGATGGGAAGCGAGTTTTTCTTCCGTTATCTTGTGAAAGCATGTATTGCAGTATTGCTTGTCAGCTATACCTCTGACATTACCATGGCAATTTTTGATGTGGGCAACCATATCGTCACAAGTGCGGCAGGAGTCATTACAGGCTCCACGACACTTGATGTGACGAGTACATTACAGTCCATGTTTAACAGCCAGCTCTCCACCATGGGGATAGGTGAACTGATAGGACTTGGAATAGAGACCATGATTGTCAGCTTATGTATGAAAATCATTTCCCTGCTAATCACCGTCATGCTATATGGGCGAATGATTGAAATATACCTTTATGTTTCAGTGGCTCCGGTTCCGTTTGCAACACTCAGCAACCGGGAATGGGGCGGCATCGGAAGTAACTATATCAAGGGACTTTGTGCTTTGGCATTTCAGGGATTTTTCATCATGGTATGTGTGGCAATCTATGCAGTGCTGGTATCCAGTGTTGCAGTTGCAGGAAATCTTCACACGGCTTTGTGGTCGGTGGCAGCATATACCGTTATCCTGTGCTTCAGCTTATTTAAGACAGGTTCCCTTAGCAAATCTATTTTTAATGCACATTAATGCAGCGTTATATCAGGAAGGAGGCTGTTTATGGCAATATCAGTCGCAGTGCCGAAGAATTTAAGCGGTATCAAGACAAAGGTGGCAATGAATCTGACAAAACGCCAGCTCATCTGTTTTGGTGCGGCAGGTGCGGTCGGGATTCCTTTTTATATCTTTACCAAAGATATCATCGGAACGCAGGCATCCGCACTAATTATGGTGGCTGTTATGCTGCCGTTTTTCTTTCTGGCAATGTATGAAAAGGACGGTTTTCCGGCAGAAAAGATTCTGTACTTTATGATAAGACAGAAATTTCTCACGCCGGGAATACGCCCCTATAAATCAGAAAATCTCTACAATCAGTTAGAGGAACAGGAAAAAATGAAGAAGGAGGTGCGTTACCTTGAAGCAAAAGCCAAAGGCAAAACCGCAGGGCAGTAAAGGGAAAAATACCAAGCCTAAAGCGGGCTTAAGTTTTTCTGAAAAGAAAAGGCTAAAAGAGCTTCAGCGTACTCTTGCAGGAAACCATAAGGAACAGGAGAAACCTACCACGGCACAGAATACCATTACTTTCAAAAAGATGTTCCGTGATGGTATCTGTCAGGTGACATCTGATTTCTACACAAAGATGGTGGAATTTTATGATATAAATTATGACCTTCTGGAAATAGAGGACCAGGGGGAGATTTTAGAGGAGTACAGCAAGCTCATCAATTATTTTGACCCGTCTATCAGGTTTGAACTGTTTTTATTTAACAGGCAGGTCAACGAACAGACGCTGATAGACCAGTTTGACATTCCTTTGCAGGGAGATGATTTTGACGATATCCGTGAGGAATATACGGAAATGTTAAAGAAGCAGGCTGCAAAGGGCAACAACGGCATCATTAAATCAAAATATCTTATTTTTGGTACGGAGTGTAAGGGATATAAGGAAGCGAAATCAAAACTGAATAACATTGAAAAGGATGTTATCAGGAATTTCTTAAATCTTGGCACCCAAGCCAAAAGTCTTGACGGAAAGGAACGTCTGCGTATCCTGCATGAGTATTTTAATCAGGATACCATGGAGCCTTTCCGTTTTTCATTTAGGGAACTGGCAGAGTCCGGTAAGAGTGTAAAGGACTACATTGCACCTCCGGGCTTTGACTTCCGTTATCCGAGCCGTTTTAAGGCAGGAAAGATGTATGGCAGTGTCCATTATCTGGATATCATTGCACCACGTTTTAATGATGAGCTGTTAAAGAAGCTCCTTGATATTGATGATAACCTGACCATTACCATGCACATGCAGAC
>JBJELU010000098.1:0-10490 GCA_051879355.1 Oliverpabstia sp. | reverse complement strand
AAATATTTCCATTGTCTCGGTTGCATTAGGTCTGGGATATGGTATTGGTGCCAATACGGCAATCCTTTCTGGTCTGCCGCAGACAGTGCAGTTGATTTTTGGAGGATCCGGAATTGTACCTGCAGCAGTAGTGGCAATTGTGTTAAATATTTTATTACCAAAAGAAAAATAAGTAAGAAAAAGATGTTCGGCTTACCGGGCATCTTTTTCTGTATAATCAGGAAAGTTCTCCGGGCAGGATTCTTTTTATAAAAATTGCTTTCCTTTAGGCGAGATAAATAGTATGATAGATGCAGGACTTACAAGTGGATGTTTGAAACTGAGGTGTAATTGAAATTAGGGAAAGGGAAGGCTGATTATCAGGCTATAAAGATGATGAATAATCTGATCATTGTAAGAGGCGGCGGAGACATTGCAACAGGAACCATATACAAATTATATCAGTGCGGATTTGATGTTCTGGTTCTTGAAACAGAATATCCTTCTGCAATCAGGAGGAATGTGGCGTTCTCGGAAGCTGTTTATGAGAAAATCCAGACGGTGGAGAGTGTTACCTGTACGCTGGCAGAAGATGTATCTCAGGCAATTGGACTGCTTGAACAGAAAAAACTTCCCGTTTTGGTTGACCCACAGGGGCAGAGTATTTCCGTGCTGAAGCCATTTGCAGTGGTAGATGCCATTCTTGCAAAAAAAAATCTGGGTACAAACAGGCAGATGGCACCTATTACGATTGCTTTGGGACCCGGTTTTGTGGCAGGGGCAGATGTAGATGCCGTAATTGAAACCAAGAGAGGTCATTCGCTGGGGAGAGTTATTTATCAGGGAAAAGCGATAGAGAATACGGGAATTCCGGGAATGATTGCCGGGTACGGCAAAGAGAGGGTTATTCACAGCCCGCAGGAAGGAATGTTCCGAAATATAAAGAAAATTACAGATACCGTAAAAAAAGGAGATATCATAGCCGTTGTTGAAAATAGTGGGAGACAAACTCCGGTAAAGGCAACGATTGACGGGTTGATTCGTGGATTGCTTCGTGATGGATATCCCGTTACGAAGGGGTTTAAAGTTGCAGATATCGATCCGAGAATAGAAGAATATAAAAATTGTTTTACTATTTCCGATAAGGCAAGATGCATTGCCGGAGGTGTGTTGGAGGCAATTTTGCATCTTGATGGAAGGAACAGAGGGGGCAGTCATGGTTAAGGCTTTTGTCGGAGCTGGAGGAAAAACATCTCTGATCCGGCAGTGTGCAAAAAAATATCTTGTTCAGGGATATAAAGTATTTGTGACCACATCCACTCATATGTACATAGAAGATGATACTATGCTGACGGATCATGCCAGTGATATTATCCGGGAACTGGAAGAAAAACATTATGTCATGGCTGGAATTCCGGAGGGGGAAAAAATCAAACCCCTGTCATATGAGACGTATCTGAGAGTGTGTCAATATGCAGATATAGTTTTGGTAGAAGCAGATGGATCAAAGCATATGCCGCTGAAATTCCCGGACATATCGGAACCGGTTATTTATGATAATGTAGATGAAATCATTGTGGTTTATGGGCTCCATGCGTTATACAGAAGGGCAGGGGAAGTTGTTCATCGGCTGTATTTGGCAGACCAATATTATCCGCTGGAGAAAGATGAACTGATTACAGAAAAACACATGAGCAATATTGTGATGAAAGGTTATGTGGAACCGCTGAGAAAAAGATATCCTGGAAAAGAAATCCATGTGCAACCCAGCCTGTATCTGGGCAATCTGAAGCTTGGATGCGTCATTATGGCTTCCGGAATGAGCAGGAGATTTGGGAAGAATAAGCTGCTGGAAGAATTTCATGGGAAAACATTGCTACAAAGGGTGTTGGACATTACGGACGGCGAGTTATTTGCAAAACGTCTGGTGGTTACAAGAAACGTACAGGTGAAAGAAATGTGCGAGAAACAGCATGTGGATGTGATATTTCATGATTTTCCGAATCGAAGTGATACAGTGCGTCTGGGGGTAGGTGAGATGCAGGATATGGATGGATGTATATTCTGTCCCTGTGATCAGCCACTGCTGAAAAAAGAAAGTCTGATGCGGATGGCAGCGATATTTTCCGTACAGAGGTCAGGAATGGTACGACTCTCTTATGGTGAGAAACAGGGAGCTCCCATCTTATTCGGAAAAGAATTTTTTCCGGAACTTGCCTGTCTTCCTGAGAAGGCTGGTGGTTCTTTCCTGGTAAAAAAATATCCCGAACAGCTGCTTCTGGCGGAGGCTTCCGATAAACTGGAATTGTCGGATATTGATACCTGTCAGGATTTTGAGATGTTACATAATCTTGTTATCTTGAAAGAAGATAAGACTTCCACTTCTATAGGTGAGGTGTACTTGAATAATAATGAAAACGATAGGAAGGAGAATTGCTGTGTTTGCAATGAAAAATTATGTGCAGGCGACCAGTCTTGAAGAGGCCTATGCACTGAAGAAAAAAAGTAAAAAAAATAGTATTTTGGGCGGAAATCTCTGGATGAAGATGGGATCCCGTAATATGATGACTGGTATTGATCTGTGCAATCTTTCTCTGGATCAGGTGATTGAAAATGAGAGGGGATATAAGATTGGATGTATGTGCACTCTTCGGGATCTGGAAGTAAATAAGTCATTGAACGAAGAGTTTGGCGGAAGCTTTCGGGAAGCCGTGCGGCATATTGTGGGTGTGCAGTTCCGAAATACAGCAACTGTGGGCGGAAGTATATTCCCCAGATTTGGATTTTCAGATGTGCTGACAATTTTCGCGGCACTGGATACGGATGTAGAACTTTACCATGGAGGTTGTGTGCCAATTAAACAATTTATCGGTATGAAACCCGATGATGACATTCTGGTAAATATGGTGGTGAAAAAGGATGGCAGAAGAGTCTCTTATCAGTCTCATCGGATGACGGAGACGGATTTTGCTGTTGTTACCTGTGCAGTATCCTGCCTGGATGGGAAGTATACAGTGGTGCTTGGTGCTACACCGCATAAAGCACAGATTGTAGATCATGTGGAACTGACAGATTCTGTTTCAGAAGAAGAGTTGAGTACATTTGCTGAGAAGGTTGTGGAACAGGTTCGATTTGGTTCAAATATGAGAGGCAGCGCAGAGTACAGAAAAGAAATTGCGAAAGTTCTGATCAAACGTGCAGTGATGGAACTGAACAAATAAAACTGGGGTGAATCATATGAAGATACAATTAACATTAAACGGAAAAAAAGTAGAAGCAGATGTGCAGCCGGATATGATGCTTCTGGATTTTGTGCGGGAACAGGGTATGAAAAGTGTGAAAAGAGGCTGCGATACAGGAAATTGTGGACTTTGTACAGTATGGTTGGATGATAAACCGGTACTTTCCTGTTCGACTCTGGCAGTCAGAGCAAATGGAAAGAAAGTAACGACGCTGGAAGGCGTTCAGGAAGAAGCGGAGGAATTCTCCAGATTTCTTGCCATGGAAGGTGCTGATCAGTGTGGATTCTGTAGCCCGGGATTTATCATGGCTGTACTGGCTTTGAAACGCGAGATGCCCCATCCGACGATGGAAGAGGTGAAGGAATATCTGTCTGGTAATCTTTGTCGTTGTACGGGATACCAGTCTCAGTACAGAGCATTGGAAAAATACTTTGGATTGAAGGAGGAAGCGTAGCATGGAACATACAAAACACAGATATGTCGGTCAGCCGATTGTAAAAAAAGATGCAAAGGCTCTCCTTTCAGGAAAACCTGTCTATACAGATGACCTGGCTCCGGAAAATGCACTCGTTGTCAAATTGAAAAGAAGTCCTCATGCTTTTGCCAAAATTAAAAATATAGATATTTCAAAAGCGATGCTGGTGCCGGGAATAGAGATTATTGTAACTTATAAGGATGTGCCGCAGAATCGCTTTACATTAGCCGGGCAGACGTTCCCGGAGCCAAGTCCCTATGACCGTCTGATTCTGGATCAGTATGTCCGTTTTGTAGGAGATCCGGTTGCCATTATAGCGGGAAAGGATGAGGCATGCTGTCTGAAAGCAATGAAATTAATTAAGGTAGATTATGAAGTTCTGGAACCGATTCTGGACTTCAGAAAATCCCTGGATAATCCGATTTTGATTCATCCGGAAGATAATTATGTGGCACATGAGGGACAGGGAACGGAACAGAAAAGAAATCTCTGCGCTTCCAGTGACAGCAGAGAGGGCGATGTGGAAGGTATCCTGGCAGAATGTGATTACATTGTGGATGAGCATTATCATATTAAAGCAGTGAGTCAGGCAATGATGGAGCCGTTTACTGCATTTACTTCGATGGATGTATATGGAAGGATACTGGTACAGAGTGCCACGCAGATTCCCTTCCATGTGAGGAGAATTGTCTCTCATGCACTGAATATTTCCAAATCACAGGTTCGTGTGGTGAAACCTCGTATTGGAGGAGGATTTGGTGCGAAACAGACTGCAGTCTGTGAAGTATATCCGGCTATTGTTACTTATCTGACCAAAAAGCCGGCACACCTGATTTTCACGAGGGAAGAGTGCTTTATCAACGGCTCTCCCCGTCATGAAATGGAAGTACATATCCGTCTTGGAGCAGATAAAAATGGAAAGTTCCGGGCGGTTGACCTGTATACATTGTCTAATACCGGTGCTTATGGGGAACATGGACCGACAACAGTAGGGCTTTCAGGGACGAAATCTCTTTCTATGTATTATGGGTTTGAGGCCCATCGGTTTGCTTATGATGTGGTGTATACAAACAGGGTGTCAGCAGGAGCATATCGGGGATATGGGGCAACACAGGGCATATTTGCACTGGAATCTGCGGTAAATGAGCTGGCTCATAAAATGGATGTGGATCCTTCCGTGCTGCGTGAGCAGAATATGGTGCATGAAGGAAATAAATTTACTCATTACTATGGGGAGACTGCCACATCCTGTGCACTGGATCGGTGTGTAGAAAAAGTAAAGGAAATGATTGACTGGGACAAAAAATACCCCTGTTATGAAATCGCACCCAATAAAGTCCGGGCGGTTGGTATGGCAATGGCTATGCAGGGTTCCGGTATTAGTAACTGTGATGTGGGAAGTGTACAGCTCCGGCTGAATGATGATGGGTTCTATACCATGCTGATTGGATGTTCGGATATGGGAACCGGATGTGACACGATTCTGGCACAGATGGCGGCTGACTGTATGGGATGTGATCTGGATAAAATTGTTGTGTATGGTGTGGATACCGACCAGTCTCCGTATGACAGTGGCTCCTATGCTTCCAGTACAACGTATGTGACAGGAATGGCCGTGGTGAAAACCTGTGAAATCATGACGAAGAAAATTATGAAAGCAGCAGGGCAGATCCTTGGCATGGATAAAGAAAATCTGACATTTGACGGGGAGAGAGTGTTCTCTATTGAGGATGAAACAGTGGGAATCACTCTGGCTGATCTTGTAACCAGACTTCAGGCAGGTACCGGAGAAGTCCTGTTTGCGCAGGCTTCCCATACATCACCTGTTTCTCCGCCGCCATTTATGGCAGGGGCGGCCGAAATCGAGATTGATCTGGAAACGGGAAAGATCACACCGATCGATTATGTTGCCTGCGTAGATTGCGGAACTGTAGTAAATGCCAATCTTGCCAGGGTGCAGACGGAAGGAGGACTTGTTCAGGGCATAGGAATGACTCTGTATGAAGATATGCGTTATACAGAGAAGGGAAATATGATCAATCGCAATTTTATGCAGTATAAGGTGCCAACCCGTATTGACATGGGAACCATACGTGTAGAGTTTGAGGAAAGTTATGAGCCATCCGGACCTTTCGGTGCAAAATCAATCGGAGAAGTTGTTATCAATACGCCAGCACCGGCAATTGCGGATGCAGTGTATAATGGAACGGGACTTCGTTTCAGAACCATGCCGATTACTGCAGAGAAAGTATTTATGGGGTTAAAAAATAAAAAAGAGAACTGATAGTGTCTGCAATATCACATTGACAGCTATCCGTAACAAATGTTATATTGTTATCAGAATCAAACGGGCAACGGCGTCTGTATGGGCGTTTATTGCCCGTTTTTGGCTTAATAAGAGCAAAGTTGTTATGCCACTGGAGTATTTTAACAGGACGTGAAAAGTAAGGAGGATGGGTAGATGAAGCAGATTAACACATTATATAGAAAAATGGTAGAATACTTTAAAGAAGATCCCTGCCGTATTCAGCATTTCGTGAAAGTTCACAGTTTTGCTAAATTGATTGGCGAGGAAGAAGGACTGGATGAGAAAACATTATTTGTTCTGGAGGCAGCAGCGCTGGTGCATGATATAGGAATTCGCCCTGCCATGGAAAAGTATGGGAGTTGTGCAGGCCATCTGCAGGAGCAGGAAGGTCCGTCAGAGGCGAAGCGTATGATGCAGGAACTTGGTTTTGAACGTGATGTGGCAGAGCGGGTCGCATATCTGGTGGGACACCATCATACTTATACAAATATAGAAGGAATGGATTATCAGATTCTGGTAGAAGCAGATTTCCTTGTAAACTACTATGAAGACGGTCTGGATAAAGAGACTGTCAAAAAGAGCGTAAAGAAGATTTTCCGAACAGAAACGGGCAAAAAAATAGCGGAAGATATGTTTTTCCCCAGACCGGCACAGCTGTCAGAAACCTGGGCTCAGGACGGGCTGCAGGAACTGGAAGATTTTATAGAAGCACAGGGTATTTATATCCGTCAGTGAAAAACCGGAGAAACCAGAAGATATTTTCCTTGAGAAAATCTGTCAGAACCCGTATAATAGAAATGCCGACGAGAGGGCAAGATTATATGGAAAGCAGGTGAAACTTTTGGTAGAATTAGATAATTTTAAATCCATTCTGAATTCCTATTCAAAACCATTAGTGGAAGTGAGGGATTCACTTTGACCTCGCTAATAAAGAAAAGCGGATCGAAGAATTAGAAAGAAAGATGGAAGAGCCGGATTTTTGGGATGATCCGGAACGTTCCCAACAGATGATGAAGGAACTGAAAAGCCTGAAAGATGACAAGGAAATTTACGAAAACCTTGAGACTCAGATGGAAGATATGGAAACCCTGATTGAAATGGGTTACGAAGAAAATGATCCTTCTGTGATTGAAGAGATTCAGACAACCCTGAATCAGTTTGAAGCTGATTTTGAAGCAATCCGGATGAAAACACTGTTGTCCGGAGAATATGACAAAGATGATGCGATTGTAAAATTGAATGCAGGGGCGGGAGGAACCGAATCCTGTGACTGGTGCGGAATGTTATACCGGATGTATTGCCGTTGGGCAGAGAAGAAAGGATTTTCTCTGGAAGTCCTTGATTATCTGGATGGTGATGAGGCCGGAATCAAATCAGTTACTTTTGAAGTGCATGGAGAAAATGCATATGGATATCTGAAATCGGAGAAGGGTGTTCATCGTCTGGTGCGTATTTCGCCTTTCAATGCAGCAGGCAAACGTCAGACTTCGTTTGTGTCCTGTGATGTTATGCCGGATATCGATGAGGATCTGGATGTGGAGATCAAGGAAGATGAACTGCGGATTGATACGTATCGTTCCAGCGGAGCCGGTGGTCAGCATATCAACAAAACTTCTTCAGCCATTCGTATTACTCATCTTCCCACCGGAATTGTGGTTCAGTGTCAGAATGAACGTTCTCAGTTCCAGAACAAGGATAAGGCTATGCAGATGCTGAAAGCAAAATTGTATCTTCTGAAGCAGCAGGAGAACATGGAAAAGCTTTCCGGCATCCGTGGGGAAGTTACAGAGATTGGCTGGGGAAATCAGATTCGATCTTATGTCATGCAGCCATATACGATGGTAAAGGACCACAGAACCGGAACGGAAAGCGGCAACGTGGACAGCGTGATGGATGGGAATATTGATTTATTTATTAATGGATATCTCAAGTGGATCGCTCTGGGCGGAAAAAAGAGTGAGGAAGAGGAATTATAAAAGTATTAAAAAATCAGGTGGTTGTAAGGCTGCCTGATTTTTTGATAACAGGAATGACACTTTTTCTTGACTTTTGGGATTGACCATGATATAGTTATTAAGCGACATGGAAGTAGGTCTTTTTTTTATGCCTAAAAACGGGACGTCGTGAACCCCGTTGGCAGAAAGAAAAGTCCGTTGCAACAACGCAAATCAACACAGTGGAGGTGGAAGTCGTGCGCGTAAGAATCACATTGGCATGTACAGAATGTAAACAGCGGAATTACAACATGACAAAAGAAAAAAAGAATCATCCTGAAAGAATGGAAACCAAAAAATACTGTAAATTCTGTAAGAAACACACAATGCACAAAGAAACCAAGTAAGATTGGTTGGTGAGAGGTGAAACTATGGCAGAATCTGCAAAGAAAGAAAAGGCTCCGAAAAAGAGCTGGACCAAAGGGCTTAAGTCCGAATTTAAGAAGATTATATGGACAGACAAGAAAACTCTTGCAAAACAGACCGTAGCTGTGGTATCAATTACAGCGGTTCTGAGCGTGGTTATTTCCGTTCTGGACAGTATCGTTCTGGAGTTCATTAATTTATTGATCAAATAAGGACAAGGGTGATGAAATGGCAGAAGCAAACTGGTATGTAGCTCACACATATTCGGGCTATGAAAACAAAGTGAAAGCCAACATTGAAAAGACAATCGAGAACCGGCATCTGGAGGATCAGATCCTGGAAGTTCGGGTACCTATGCAGGACGTGGTTGAAATGAAAAATGGAACCAAAAAGCAGGTGTCCAAAAAGCTTTTTCCGGGGTATGTTCTGATCAATATGATTATGAATGATGATACATGGTATGTTGTTCGTAACACCCGAGGTGTGACCGGATTTGTCGGACCGGGATCCAAGCCGGTGCCTTTAACCGAGGAAGAGATGATTCCGCTGGGTATTCAGACGGAAATAATCGAAATCGATTATGCAGAAGGCGACAGCGTAGTTGTTACCGGAGGTGCATGGAAAGATACGACAGGTATTATCCAGAGTATCAACAGACAGAAACAGGTTGTGACAATCAATGTTGAGTTGTTTGGCCGTGAAACTCCTGTAGAAATCAGTTTCGCGGAAGTAAAGAAGTTGTAAGAATCGTTTTGCTGCATACATGCATCAGAAGATTCGTGGGAGGGAAATCCCCGCAATTACCACATTATAGGAGGTCATTACAATGGCAAAGAAAGTAACAGGATACATCAAATTACAGATTCCTGCTGGTAAAGCAACACCAGCACCACCAGTTGGACCGGCTCTTGGTCAGCATGGTGTTAATATCGTACAGTTTACAAAAGAGTTCAATGCTAGAACTGCTGACAAGGGAGATCTGATCATCCCTGTAGTTATCACAGTATACGCAGACAGAAGTTTCAGCTTTATAACCAAAACTCCACCGGCTGCAGTTTTGCTGAAGAAAGCTTGCAATCTGAAATCTGGTTCAGGCGTTCCGAACAAAACAAAAGTAGCTACAATTTCCAAAGATAAAGTAAGAGAAATTGCTGAAATGAAAATGCCAGACCTGAATGCAGCATCCATTGAAGCAGCTATGAGCATGGTTGCAGGTACTGCAAGAAGTATGGGTATCGTAGTTGAGGACTAATCACAATCAATGACGTGGGAGGGCAATCCCCGCAATTACCACAGGAGGTTATAGGAAATGAAACACGGTAAAAAATATATGGAAACTGCAAAAGCAGTTGATCGTACAAAACTGTACGATCCGGACGAAGCAATCGCTCTGGTAAAGAAAACTGCAGTTGCAAAATTTGACGAAACAATCGAAGCTCATATCAGAACAGGATGTGACGGACGTCACGCTGATCAGCAGATTCGTGGTGCAGTAGTTCTGCCTCACGGAACTGGTAAACAGGTTCGTGTACTTGTATTTGCAAAAGGAGCAAAAGCTGATGAGGCTGAAGCTGCCGGAGCAGAATTCGTAGGAGCTGAGGAACTGATTCCGAAGATCCAGAACGAAGGATGGTTTGATTTCGATGTAGTTGTTGCTACACCGGATATGATGGGTGTTGTAGGTCGTCTGGGTCGTGTACTTGGACCGAAAGGACTTATGCCAAACCCGAAAGCTGGTACAGTAACCATGGATGTTACCAAAGCTGTTAAAGATATCAAAGCTGGTAAGATTGAATATCGTCTTGATAAAACAAACATCATTCACGTGCCAATCGGAAAAGCTTCTTTCACAGAAGAGCAGTTAGCGGACAACTTCCAGACGCTTATGGGTGCAATCAATAAAGCGAAACCTTCAGCAGTGAAGGGACAGTTCCTGAGAAGCGTAACAGTCGCTCCTACTATGGGACCTGGCGTTAAAATTAACCCATTAAAACTTGTGTAATCTATAAAAGAAAAATCCCGGGGATATATTCTCCGGGATTTTTGGCTGTTGCGAACAGTTACAGAATTTTGTGTTACTATTCACAGCCGATTCATATCTGATTTTTAAGGAAGTCCCGTTGGGG
>JBJELU010000097.1:0-2388 GCA_051879355.1 Oliverpabstia sp. | reverse complement strand
ACTCACCATTTAACTTCTGTTTATTATAGTATTTCTTCGAAAGGAGGATGCAATAATGAACAATAATAATGACATCCAAAAAACTATTGACCAGATTCTGGCAGAACTGAAAAAGAAGGGAATGACAGAATCATCTATAAAATCCGGATACCTCAGTGTTTATAGGTCTTTTCTCAAATTTCTTGATGAGAATGACATCAACGAAGTAACGGAAGAAGTCTGTCTCCAGTATATCGAAATCAAAAATAAAATCCGATTGTCTTCGTTAATGACCGTTACATCTAATGACAGTCTAAACAGAAGAATCCGGGCTCTGGTTATTCTGCTGAGATACCAGAAAACAGGTTCTCTGGATCTAAGTACAAGAGGCAAGAAAGTTCCTTTTTCCTGCCCTATTGCATTAGCATCTGCCTATGAAGCATTTGCAACAGAAACGCAAAAGAGTCATCTGGCAGCAGATACGAAATCAACTATCATAAACTCCACCCAACGCTTCATTCTGTCTGTATCTGAGGACGGACTGGCAGATTGGGGTTTACTGGATATGTCCTATATTGATTTGTTTTTGTCAAAATACAAAGACAACCAGCTCAAATATAGAGGTACCCTGATTTATGGGCTGAAAAAATTTCTTCATTTTCTCTTCGATAATGGCTTTTGTGAGATTGATTATACAGAAGATATCCTGTCTCTTCGTATTCCTAGAAATGGTCATATTCCCCATGCTTGGACACCTGATGAGCTTAAAAGACTTCTCGAGGCAGTTGACCGCCAATCGCCCCGTGGAAAAAGAGACTATGCTATGTTTTCTCTTTGTATTCAGACCGGACTCAGGGCAGCTGATATCCGAAATCTTAAAATCAACGATATTAACTGGAAAACACATACTTTAAAAATCATTACAGGCAAAACCGGCGAACCTCTGGAACTGCCTTTACTGGAAGCAGTAGGATGGGCAATCATCGATTACCTGAAGAACGGAAGACCTGTGTCAGGATATACAAATGTCTTTCTTGCTCACCATTTCCCATATGGTCCAATCGGAAGTACATCCTCCCTGACAGGGGCACTCCGCAAATATTTGATCAAAGCGGAGATTGAGATTAAAGCCGGAGAGGCTCACGGAATACATACCCTGAGAAGCACACTTGCTAAAAACATGCTATTCTGTGGAACCGAACTTCCGGTCATCTCACAGACACTGGCGCATAGGGATGAACGGACTACGGTTGGGAATTATCTGCGTATCGACACGGAACATTTGAGGGATTGTTCCCTTGAGTTGGAATGGGAGGGCGAAGCAGATGCAGAATTATGAATGGAAAAGTGATTTTTCACCCCTCATCCACGCTTTTCTGGAACAGTATCGCTTAGCCGGATTTAAATTTGAACGGCAGGAACGGATTCTGCAGCATTTTGACCACTTCTGTTCAATGCAGGGATATGCAGGCCCTGAGTTAAAAAAATATGTTTTGGAAGAATTCATATATGATAAGAGGGAACAGAAATCAACTCACTACGCAAAGGAAGTAGTAATGCTGCAGTTTGCTGATTTTCTGATAAAGAGAGGATATTCAGCATACCGGATTGAACACCGCTATCAGATACCAAGAAGTAAATACATCCCTCATATCTATACAGCGGAAGAAAAACAGCGTTTTTTCTATGCCGTGGATCATTATCCTGCCACCAGACTCTCCTATCGGAATGATGTTGATCCGGAATTATTTCGCTTCCTTTGCTGCACCGGTGCACGTTTATCAGAAGCACTCAGTCTCAAGAAAGAGGATTATGATGCAGACAATGGGACAGTCTTTATTCGGGGTGCCAAAAACAACCGTGACCGTATCATTCCGCTTTCAGTATCTTTAAACAACCGGCTGAATAAGTACGTCAAACGGTTTCTCACAGAATTATCTGATGAGGAATATCTATTTCCAAGTATCGCTGGTGGAAAGATGGATAAGAGCACTGCATACCTTCATTTCAGGGATTATCTTTTAATGGCAGATATTCCCCATGATAATAAAGGCCCCAGAATCCATGATTTTCGGCATGGTCTGGCAGTGGAAAATCTTCGCAGATGGGCAAAAGAAGGGGCTGATATGAGCAATAAGCTTCCGTATCTGTCTGCTTACATGGGGCATGCAGATTTCAGGGCTACTCAATACTATCTGAGACTTACAGCAGAAATCTACCCGGAAATGGTAGAGATGATGGAAAAAGCATGCTTTGACATTATACCGGAAGGAGGTTTTGAAGAGAATGCAGAAAACTGACCTCCCGTATTATGTAACAAACTTTTTTACCATGTACCTTCCCGGGCAGAAAAACTTAAGCAAAAATACCATAGCATCATATGCGGTAACATTCAAGCTCTTCTTTACT
>JBJELU010000096.1:0-2395 GCA_051879355.1 Oliverpabstia sp. | reverse complement strand
GATTCTTAACACGAAGTCTAAGCACCATCAGCGAGAATGGTTTTGTAACATAATCATTTGCTCCGAGAGACAGACCGGTAACCTCGTCAACCTCTGTGTCATTGGCTGTCAGGATTAATACCGGTGTCTCATATGTTTCTCGCAGCTTTTTCAAGTATTCAAAACCGTTTCCGTCCGGCAGATTGATATCCAGGATGATCAGATCTGCCAGTTCAATTTTTTCGATTTCTTTCAGCGAATAAAAATGCTTATATTCAAATTCTGTTCCAAGAGTCAGCGCTATTCCATGATTAATTGATATGTCATCTTCAATGATATAGATCACTTTCTTCTTGTTTTCCATAAATAATTCTCCATCTTCTTATTTTTCACTGCCATAGCAGACCACGTGGTCACAGGCAATCCGATAGGTAATAATAAAATAAAGGACATAGATACCTGAAACTGCTGCTGCAATCATTACGGCTGTCTCCATGGCTTTTCCTCCGCTTAAGCCCGAAAGATTCCAAATCTCATATACCTCTCCGAAAATAACGCCCACTGGAATGGTCATCAGAAGCGGAAACGCAAAAGGCATCAGGAAAAATGCACCGATCTGCTTTCGCAATGCAGACTTTTGCATCCTTGTATCTACCCCCAGCCGATAAAGTATTGCAAATCTCCTGCGCTCACTCTCCAGAGTGGAAAGGGTTTTTACAGCCAGAATTGCCAGTGCCATACAAACAAATACGGTCGAAACGTATAATGCCCCAATAATCAATGTTCCTGCATTGGCCTTACTGTAAAGACGAATATATTCCTGAACGGCATAATCGCTGTGCTCCTCTACTCCATCCTCTGTTTCCACCGAATACATCAATTCATTTACCAGCTTTTCTGCATCAGGACGATGATTTTCCAGCGTGTAGGCTTCCCCCTCATATGCCACAGCCATGCCTTCCACTGCCTCATCAGGTATAACAAAATACATCATCACCCGTCTTGCGAAATCCGGATACGCCATACTGCTGCCGCCCCATGTATAGGTACGGTCATTGAGATTTACAGATTTCGCTGAAAAATCCACATCACAGATTCCCTGTACATCGGTAATCAAAAGGTACTTATCTTGAAGCTGCACCGGTTCCTTTCCGCAGCCGGTGAGCAGGGCATTAAACTGACTGAGCGGCATATATAAATCTGTCCACCTCATAGAATCATAGCCTATAATATTACTGCAGAGGGTCGTATCTCCTGAAGTATACAGACAAAAATCCTGCTGTGAAGTAATGGTACTATACTTCTCCATGATTTTCCTTCCCTCGTCTCTGGAGATACCCTGCTCCTGGGAAAGATTATACAAGCCTATAATATCATAGGGACATTCTTTTTCAATAGTGAGATCTGTATAGATTTTCTCACTAAATGCCACATTGGACATTACAATGGCAAAAACGAGCAATGTTGATAAAGCGCCGATCAGCAGGGAATTGACTGTCATCTTTCCCGACAGTCCCCGAAGAATCACTGTATTGATTCCGTGATTCTTCAACCGTTGATTCAGTAACAGCATTCCCGCCAAAGTTCTGGACAGGGTAAAGTGCGTCAGAATGACCATGACAAGGTCAATGGCCAGCCACAAAAGCAGTTCCACACCATCCTGAGCATGGAACGCAGCCATCATACTCCGATAGGTAATAATCAGACAAATGACAAAACCTGTCAAAGTCACTGCTGACAAAGCACACCAGAGGACCGGGTGTTTTTCGCTCTTCTGCACTGTCTCCTCCTTTAACAGCTCCGAAACAGTAACCTTTCTAAGATACCTGAGGGATGCAAAAGTAGATAACAGAAACAGGCCGACACTTACGGTCACAGTCAGGACAACCCCCTGTATGGAATAGGCAGAAATCCGGAAGGGAATCTCCAGTATGGAAGCAAATAATGCTGCCAGCAACTGGAAGATAACCAATCCCATTCCCATACCAACAAGCAATGCAAGACCGGTCAGCAACCCTGTCTCACAGGCGAATAGTGTCTGAATATTCTTCCGGGTCATACCCAGAGTCAGATACATCCCAAACTCCCTGCGTCGAAGCTTCAGCATAAATCCTGTAGCATAGCTGAGAACCAATGCCGTCACCAGACAGGACAAGATCGTCACCATAGTAAACATACTCCGTATATCCGCAGACATTTCGGAAAGTGCCTGTATCCGGTCGCTGTAGCTGAGATTGTTAACAGCAAACAGTAACGAGATGCTAAGTGCAACCGTGACAAAATAGATCAGATAGCTTTGAATCTGTCTGTGCACATTTCGGATAGCCAGCTTAACGAACATCTGCCTCACCTCCCAGCACAGCCATGGTATTCAAAATCTCATGATACATCGCCTGACGGGTACGATCACCACGAT
>JBJELU010000095.1:0-10692 GCA_051879355.1 Oliverpabstia sp. | reverse complement strand
CCGTAGTCGGACTTACACCGACTGGTGTGACCCAGCTTCGCTGGGCACGCTCCTAAATAACAAAAGGAGAATGTTTCTCCTGCGAGTCACATTCTCCCCTTACTTACTCATACTATTATTCCAGCAATAATCAGTCAATAATTTCCATTAATTTGCCGCAGCAAATCGGAATCTGATCACCTTTCTTTACAAATACAGTTTTATTGCAGGTTGCGCAATAAACATCTGTATCATACGGAGCAAAAAATGCCGGTACGGCTTTCAGTTCCTGTTCGCTGAGCCCTTCCATATGGAAACGAGCTACATTTTTTACAGTCGTATCTTCCGGTGTATAAACCCCCATAGGCTCCAGGCGTTTGGTCTCACCGACACAATTGCCCATTCTTACCCATAAAGCCTTTAATTCTGCGGTTTCAATGTCATTTTCCGGAATAAATTCCACGATTGCCTTGTCAAGTCTGATTTTCATCCTTTCATACCTTCTTTCTATAGATTTGAACACGTTTTTATGTACACTTACTTTATCACATCCGCAGAGTGTTGTCAAATTTACATACCTGCCTTATACTCCTACATATCATTTATGTTACTGGTCACAGAGTGAACAGTAACTCATTTATTCAAGTATAATATAAGATTCCTCCAAAGGTTTCACATAGCCAACAACAGCTGCTTCCGGAATCTGTGTCTTCAACTCATCCAGACATGCATCGGCATACGCTTCCGGTACAGCCATCAACAAACCGCCGCTGGTCTGCGGATCATAGAAAATATCCTGCTGTGCCCGTGTTATACCATTCTTCACTGTGACGCCTGCAGATGCATACTCACAGTTTCTGTAAGCACCTGCCGGAATAAATCCCATTTCCGCCAGCTCATAGGCTTCTGGATGATAAGGAATTTTATCAGCCATCAGGTGAATCGTTATGCCGCTTCCCTGAGCCATTTCAAAACTGTGGCCCAGAAGAGAGAATCCCGTCACATCGGTACAACTGTTCACAGGATATTTTACCATGATATCCCTGGCTGTTTTATTTAGAGATGCCATCTGTCGGTAAATACGCCGGCAGACTTCATCAGACACCAGATTCGCCTTGATACTCGTAGTAAGAATACCAATACCAAGAGGCTTTGTGAGGATCAGCACATCCCCGGGTCTGGCATTGCTGTTAGTCAGAACCTTATCCGGATGGACGAAGCCGGACACCGCCAGCCCGTAAATCGGTTCTGCCCCCTGGATCGTATGGCCTCCGGTAATAATCGCTCCGGCCTCATATACCTTGTCGTAGCCGCCCCGCAATATCTCCTGCACCACCGATTTCTCCATCTTTTCTGCCAGACACATAATGTTCATCGCCAGCTTTGGTGTGCCGCCCATAGCATAAACATCGCTGAGAGCATTGGCCGCTGCAATCTGCCCGTACAGATAGGGATCATCCACAATCGGAGGAAAAAAATCCGTTGTCTGGATCAATGCAGTGTCTTCATTAATCACATACACGCTGGCATCATCACTTTTATCATAGCCGACAATCAGCCTGTCATCTCTGTGAGTCTTAAAACCTTCCAGCATATGCACCAGTGTCCCGGCCCCAACTTTTGCACCGCATCCGGCACATTTTGCAAGCTTTGTCAATTTAACGTCTGTTTCCATCTTCATCCCCCACTAACTGTCCTTCGCCCGGTAAAGAACCTGATAACCATTTTCTTCTTTTTGAACTACCTGTTCGATTTCCTCAGGATAGCAATCCCCCGGACAGGGGGTATCACCTTCATATCGGACACAGGTACCACAGCTGCTGCTTAAATCTCTCGGTACCGGCATCATCCTCGCCTTCATGCCTGTACCTTCACAGATTTTCTTAAACTTAACAGCTCCAAAATGAGAATAACATGTCGCTATATAAATCATTTCTCTCCACCTGTCACTGAGCCCCTGCATCCCATTATTTGCACATGACCAGTATAAATTCCTCATTTTTTTCTGTAACAGTCACTTTATAACCCTGATGTTCCGCATAACGGGTTACATTTTCTTTTGAAGTCTGATTATCAACAATCATCTCATATCTTTTTTCTTTTGAAGCCATTGCTTTACGGATCATAATCACCGGTTCCGGACAGGAAAGTCCTCTTGCATCTAATGTTTTCATACAAAATCTCCTTTACGCCTTTTCGCTTTTAAATGTATTGACCGATGCAATCACCGCAACAATGACAATACCAACGATAACTGCAATCTTTCCATTTGCTGTGGGGCCTTCACCGCTGGAGGCCAGACCAAAATTGTGTGCAAAAGCTGCACCTGCAATCAGTCCCAACACAGCAACTGCACTGTCACTGTTGCCCTCACCGGCAAGTATCAGCTGACGCAGCGGACATCCGCCCAGAAGAACACAGGCAAAACCAACCAGCAGCATACCCAGTAAATTCCACAAACCATCTGTATGCGCTACCGGCTGACCCGCAAATCCCGCTGTAAAATATGTACCTTCTGTAGCTGCTGTCAAAATCAGATTGCACACCAGTGCACTGACGAAAATAGCAACAAATCCCAAAAGAAGCTTTATTTCTCTAAATAAAACCACATCACGAATGCCGCCCACCATACAAAGACGGGTTCTCTGAGCAATAGCTCCTACAATCAGACCTGCAATCAGACTGACAGCAATAGCCGCATGCTTTGCTCCAGGACCTGCTCCCTCTTCGGAAAACAGGATAAATGCCGGTGCTGCCACAAGAAAAACCAGCATGACAACCTGAACGATTGGAAGTACAGCGCCTTCCACTACCGGCTGTCTGTAGGATCGCTTTAAGGTATAACCTTTATTGAGGAAAAATACCCCGCACAAAATTCCCAGAACAAATCCCGCCAGTCCCAGTAAGGCATTGAAATCTCCGCCTGCCAGACGAAGAATCATACGGAATGGACATCCCAGGAACATCAGACATCCAATCATGGCAAAGAATCCCAATACAAAACGAGTCAGCGGTGAACTTCCTCCTTTTGCTGCAAACTCTTTTTTACAGACTGCCATGATAAAGCTTCCAAGTACCAGTCCGATAATCTCCGGACGGATGTACTGTACTGCACCGGCCCTGTGAAGCCCCAGTGCTCCTGCTGTATCTCTCAGAAAACAGGCAATACAAAATCCCATATTGGCAGGATTGCCAAAAAACACCAGCAGAGAGGCGATTACACCGATGATGAGACCACCAAAGATAATCATTATTTTTTCTTTTTTCGTATCCATAAAATACCTCCTTTTTCAAAATTCAGTCTATCATCCACCACACCTGATGTCCAATCAAACCTATTGATAGATTCAATAGATTTATTTGATTTAGCAATAAGTCTATGATATGATACAAAGGTCAAAAGATCATCTGACCACAAATCATATCAGGAGTTTCTTATGAAAGCAAAAATTTATCTGGATAATGCCAGCACTACATACCCCAAACCGCCCTGCGTACCGGACGCTGTATACCGATATATGACACAGATTGGTTCCAATATTAACAGAGGCTGCTACGAAGATGCGTATTCTGCGGAGGAAATGGTTTATGATACCCGCCGGCAGTTGTGCAATTTTTTTGGCTTTTCAGACTGCAAAAATGTAATATTTACAAAAAACATTACAGAAAGTCTGAATGTGATTATCAAAGGATTTTTCAAACCGGGGGATCATGTTCTGGTCTCATCTATGGAACACAATGCCGTTATGCGCCCCCTTGTGCAGATGGAACAGACAGGTGTTTCCTTTACACGATTACCATGCGACGGAGACGGCCGTCTGAGTATGGATGATAACGGAATAGATTCTTTTCTCGAGCAATACCTGCAGCCCAACACAAAGGCTATTCTCATAACCCATGCCAGCAACGTCTGCGGCACGATGCTCCCGGTAAAAGAAATTGGAAATTTCTGTTTCCAACACAAACTGAGATTGATTGTGGATACTGCACAGACAGCGGGAACCTGTCCTCTGGATATGGAGGAAATGCACATTGATGCTCTCGCCTTTACCGGGCATAAAGGTTTGCTGGGCCCACAGGGAATCGGAGGGTTTATTATCCGGGATGATATGGCAAAAGAAATGATACCGCTTCTTTCCGGAGGCACCGGAAGTCTGAGCCACAAGGAAACGATTCCGGATTTTATGCCGGACCGCTTCGAACCTGGCACTATGAATCTTCCCGGAATTGCAGGACTTCAAGCGGGACTCACATGGATTAAAGAAACCGGGATGGAACAGATTCGAACCCATGAACTGAAGCTTACTGAACAATTTATCCAGGGAATTCTTACTTTTGATTCTCAAGGGGAACGAGTTCGAATTATTGGAAAAAAAGATATGCAGAACCGTACCGGTGTGGTTTCTATCCAGACGCCCGGGCAGGAACTCTCAGAAATTGCTTTCCAGTTGGATGACACCTATGGAATCATGACCCGTGTGGGTCTTCACTGTGCCCCCTCCGCCCATAAAACACTGGGCACCTACCCAACAGGAAGTATTCGCTTTTCCTTTGGCTGGCACAACACAGAGGAAGACGTAATGCAGGCCATAGAAGCACTCAAAGATTTGACAGGAGCTATTTAGAAGAAAGGGCAGCCATGGATTTTAAACAGTTACAATCATTTATCGCAGTGGTCAAATACGGAAGCTTTACAAAAGCCGCCCAGGTATTATATTCCTCTCAGCCTACCATAAGTTCCCATATCCGTAATCTGGAGGAGGAACTGTCAACCCGTCTTCTGGTCCGCACGACAAAATGCCTGACCATAACGCCGCGGGGCATGGAGTTCTACGAATGGGCTACAAATACAATAAAAAGCCGCGACATTATGCTGCGCAGCTGGTATGGTGATACCAAACAAATGATCCGGATCGGAACCTCAACGATTCCCTCCGCATACATCCTTCCGGAAATTCTCCCCGCTTTTGGAAAAATAAACCCAAATGTTTATTTCAGCATGAATCAAAGCGACAGTCAAAAAGTCATCGACGGACTTCTGCAGGGAATCTTTGACATCGGCTTTACCGGTATGCCCAGTAATCATGAACTGCTGGAATGTATTCCCTTTTATGAAGACCGCATGGTCATCATCACCCCCGTCAATGAACACTTTCTGCACTATCGCGCAGAGAGAACGCCTGATCTTGCAGCGATCATGCATGAACCTGTAATCCTGCGAGAAAAAGGCAGCGGCAGCAAAAAGAGTGCTGATTCCTTTATCGAAAGCCTGGGCATGAGTGAAGATGATCTGCATGTGATGGCAAGAATCAACGATCAGGAATCCATTAAAAATCTTGTTGCCGGAGGCCTGGGCATCTCTATTATCTCTGAAAAAGCCGCCCAGAATCTCCAGCGTGAAAATAAGATTCTTGTGTTTCAGCTGCCGGAGCATACCTCGCACCGACAGTTTTACATTGTCTACCATAAGGATTACATCTACAAAGACTATATGAAATCCTTTATTGAATACGTTAAACAATATTATCAATCGTGAATTTCTCTGATATTATTTAACCTCAACCAGTTCAATTCTAAAGTTCAGCTCTTTCCCTGCCATTTCATGGTTAGCATCAAAGGTGATGGTAGTTTCTTCTTTTGCTGTCACTTTCACAGGGAAAGGCTGTCCATACTGATTGGACAGATACACCTGCTGCCCCACTTCCAGACCTTCGGATCCGGGAAGCTGTGCGATTTCGACGGTGAAGATGGCATTCGGATCCGGCATACCATAAGCTTCTTCCGGCATCAGATGAACATCTACTACCTGACCAACTTCCATATCAGCCACGGCTGCATCAAAGCCTTTTATCATCTGGCCTGCTCCGCATACAAATTCCAGTGGCTCGCCGCGATCATAAGAGGAATCAAACTGGGTTCCATCATTGAATGTACCTCTGTAATGAGTACGGCATGTTTTGCCCACATTGCGGCCTGTCAGTGTACTATGAGATCCACATCCGCCGCCGCAGTTACCTCCACAGGAATGTCCTTCCCCATGATCACCACAGCTATGACCTTCCTCATGATGATGATCACAATTTGCTCCCGTCGATACCAGTTCACCCTTCAGATAAGCTTCAACAGCCTGATCCACATCGCCCTGGGCACCGGCACACAGCTCAACCCCTGCCTCTGCAAGTGCAGCCTGGGCACCTCCGCCAATCCCACCGCAAATCAGCACATCCACTGACTGATCAGCAAGCAGACCGGCCAAAGCACCATGTCCTGTTCCGTTGGAACCAATCACTTCACTGGAAACTACCTGATTATCTTCAACCTCATACACCTTGAAAAACTCTGTTCTTCCAAAATGCTGGAAAATATTTCCGTTGTCATACGTTACTGCTATCTTCATACCTAAAATCCTCCGTGTTTATTTTTTTGACTCATGTATCGTGGTATTTTACCATAAAACTCCACCCCAATCAACAATGGATAGCCAGATGTTCTTTCATCAATTCACCAAAAAGCATTTCCGCAGTCCAAAATATATTATACGGAGTGACAATTGCTTTTAGTCCAATGACAGGCAGCCCTGTTTCCTTATATTGCTTTAAAAACATATCCACCTGATCAGAATTCATACCAGAAAACACCAGCATCTCTGCGGGAAAAGGTGTCCCGCTAAAGATCACTTTTTCCTGTGGAAATCCTTTGATGCCCGCCAGATATCCCAGTTTTTGGGCATAATCTTTCGTAGGAATCGCTTTCAGGCAAATTTCCAGTCTCTTGCAGATTTCTGCGATTGCACTTTCTTTTTCCTTTTGTAATTGAAATGTAAGTATTGTCTGTGACATTTTATTTTCCTTTCGCTATTAATGTTTATGCATCAGATCTTGAATATGCATTTTTCATCTGACAACTCAGTTCATATAAGACTTTATCCAAAGTATCCAATGATGCTTTTTTCACCATCTCCGCAATTTTCTGATTTGCTTCTGTTTTCAGAGCCAGACGTCTTTGAGCATCCGTCTCCTGCTCCAGAAGTGTATCATATCGATTGATCAACTCGTGCCCCTTTGACATCACATGCTCCTGATATCTCTCAATATGAAACAGGGAACTTCTGTACGAAGCATCTGCCATGGCTGCAATCATTCTGCTGTTCCAGTAAAAATTATCTGTGGAAACAGTTTCTGTAGTGTTGGAAAGATACTCCGGTGTTTCCTCCACATCCGCATAAAATGGAACCAGCACATTAAAGGCATTGGAAGCATAAGCCACCCACTCAATCGTTCTGCTGTCTTTCTCATATTCCGGACGCATCTGAATCAGTGAAATAAAGTCGTTCCGATTAATCCCGATGGAGCGGTAAGCTCCCTGCATGGATTTGTCCCCATAAGATCCGTATGGGTCATACGGTGTTCCCTGGTAGTGAGAAGAAAGAACGTATTTCACATCTTCAACCGTGATTTTTTTCTCAGGAACCATGCACCAGGGCAGATCATCCGAAGTGGGAGAATATTCCGCATTGGGACCATCCCATACTTTTGTGCGGGGATTCATACAGCGCAGCATGTACCATGCACGCGGCGTGTTATATACACGATCCGCATCATCATGACTTCCAAAGGCATCTCTTGGATTTAGTTTTCCATCCAATGAAAGATCCAGATGATTTTTCTTTATAAATTCCCTCATATCCGAAGAACACATATATTCTTTCTGCGCATTCAACGCATCATCCAGATCGAACTGATTCAGACCAAGCTGGTTCGGCATCACCACATAGGCATCATCCGGAACACGCCTTGCGATCCAATGATGACCGCCAATGGTTTCCAGCCACCAGATTTCATCTATATCCTGAAAAGCAATTCCATTCATTTCATATGTACCATACTTCTCCAGAAGGCTTCCCAGTCTCTGCACACCTTCCCTTGCACTGTTAATGTAAGGAAGAACAATGGACACAATGTCCTCTTCCCCGATTCCTCCTGGAATCTCCTCTTTTCCATCTTTTGCCGGCTGATAAACTACCAAAGGGTCTGCTCCCAGTACCCGGGGATTGGAGGTGAGCGTCTCTGTCGCAGTGATTCCGACCTGTGCCTCATTCACACCGCTTCCCGCCCAGATTCCTTCTCCTTTTACCGCATTTGGCATAGATGTATACCTCATCGGATTATCCGGAAGTTCAATCTCCAGATGAGAAATCACAGACTTGTAATGTCTGGGCTGTTCCTCCGGATGAACCACCACAAATTTCTTCGGCGTAAACCGCCCGGAACAGGAATCATCATTTCGCGCAATCATTGTAGATCCGTCATAAGTTGCTTTTTTTCCAACAAGCATTGTTGTACATGCCATCTTTTTGTATCTCCTTTATCTCAAATATCATCCTTATGCCACTTCAATCCTTGACTGAAGAGTCTTTAATAGATTTTGAAAGCTTGGCGAAACATTCTCTTCTAATATTAATTGCATTCCAATTTTGTCTGCCCATTCACATTTTGCTCTTCCAGTTTCACTATAACTATTTTGGGATTTCTTTTGTAACCTTGCCAACCCACCTGGATAAACAACATTAGCCAAGACTTCCCAAGTATCACATATTCCATCCTGTTCATAAGACCTAATATATTTTCTTTTTGCTGATGGATACGCATTTAATATCGCATTTTCATCTCCAAGCAACCATGCTTCCATTTCCTTTACTGCAATACAAAATACATAATCTGTGAGCATAACAGCCTCTTTCGCAACCTGTTCCAGCTCCTGTTGGAACACTTCAGGATTGCGTTTATCGTTATCCAGTACCACAATAATTGCTGCATTTTTCATAGAAGATAACGACCTATCAAATCCACGCAAATAGAGATGCAAATTATTCAACAAATTACCGCCCTTACGCTCCATCAAATTTCCAGTAATTCTCAAATGTCCAATCCCATTAAATGATTTTGTATCATAACAAACCACTTTATCCGGATACTTTTTTTGCAGTTTTTCCATTACATGTCCTATCAAAATTTCCGTGGATAAGTCTTCTATTAAAAATTGAAAATACATATACCCTCCCTATTATCCAAAGTACTTACTGTACCACATATCTCCGAGAGGAACACCCTCCTCAGAGAGTTCTTTTACAAATGCATACTCTGACGCACGCTTAATAGTTGAAAAACCGTCTTCCCCTTTTGTCAATACCCAGACGTTTTCCGGATTTAGTGCATTTACAAAAAATGGACTATGTGTCGTCACGAATAACTGTTTTGCAAATCCTGTTCCAACACTTTTCACCATCTCATCCGCAAGAATCTTTAAATACTGATGATATAAACCATTTTCTGGTTCTTCAATAAATACTAACTGCCTTGGATTGCTTTCATGTAATAAAAGATAATATGCAAACAATTTCAATGTACCATCTGACATTTTCGTTGAATAAAATGCTGTTTTGAATCCCTTCTCCCAAAATTTCAACATCATTTGCCCGTTATCAAATTTTACCGGTTCTATTTTTTCGATATCTGGAAGTTTTGTCTGTATTTCTCTCAAAACCTTTGTAAAATCCTTTTTGTTCTCTCGATACATATACTGAGCAACATTATTAATATTGCTACCTGTTCGATTCAAATATGGCTGTGGTGCCGCAGTCTGTAATGTTCTCGCTGCATCCGGCGAAAAATAACACAAATACCAGCTTTTCAAAAAATTCAAAAATCTTTCAATACGCTCATACTGCTTCATAGCTCCCAATGTCACAATGCCAAGTTTTCTGATATCCGCCAATTCGACATCTACTTTTTTTCCATTTACACTTCGACCAGTATCATCTGCTCCGCCTTCTTTTCCTTCATAGGCATATCCTTTTCCATTTTGCAAAAAAAGAAAAGATAATGGCCAACCTCTCTTTTCTATGCGTTGCCGCAAACGTTCTTCTTTTACATAAGGTCGTCCCATAGAATCTTCATCAATCTCTAATTCATAAGTAATCGGACGTGTATTACTGCTTTCACGATAATATAGTTCAAATTTTATAGGTTCTTCTATTCCCTGCGAACGTATTTGCCAAAAACCACCACGATTCTTTGTATCACAGGCAGCTTCTACTCCCAATTCCAGACAATCTGCAAGAAAACCAAAAGCATCTGCCAAAGTACTCTTTCCATTCCCACTCGGTCCAATAATTACTGTCACATTTCCTAATGCTATATCTTTTTGGTTTGAAAGGGTTTTTCCCATTACAATATTTCTCAATGGACCAAAATTTTTAATTTGAACTCCTTCTATCTTTCCCATCTAATACCTCCTGGTCAAGTATCTCTTCTTAATTTCATTTATTGCCATTATATTCTATTTGAAAGCCAAAATCATCAACAAATGTAACCTTTTCATTGCTCCGAAATATTAGCATCTTCCATCAAAACTGTTTCCTGCATTCCTGCATCCTGATAGGAAATTCTCACCACTGCCTGGGGCCAGTTCAACTGAATCCTTGCAGTCTTATCTTTTTCCTGACCGGCTTTTCGTATCAGTTCCAAAAGTTCACCCATTACCTCACGGGTCAGAAAACCTCCTCGCCATTGAAACGTCAATGTCTTTCCTTTTTTCGCCGCCTGTAAGGATCGTTTGTACACATCTTCCACTTTAGTAAAAGACAATTTTTTCTCTTTGTGAATTACCCCCACTTGAAGAAGTGGGGGCTTCTGGGATGCTTACGCATCCGTT
>JBJELU010000094.1:0-10700 GCA_051879355.1 Oliverpabstia sp. | reverse complement strand
TCACGTACGGTTTGATGAGGGGAAAGAGGGCAATCGCCCTCTGACCTACTCTACACATGCATAGAAAAACCAGCAAATTCCGCCTACAGTCTTGACAAAAAAGCAGTAAATAGTTATACTCGGATTATGCTTCAGGACTTATGAGTATATCCTGAATACAGCAAAACAGATGAAGTAATAGCGTCGATAAGAACAAGTAGCAGCTTGGAAAGCAGACAGAGAGGTGCCGGCTGGTGAGAGGCCCCTGCAGAACTTACTGTGAATACATCTTGGAGCTTCACACCGAACCGGATGATACGAAGTAGGCTGTGACGGAAGGACCTCCGTTATACGGGTCAGAGTATTGCGAGAGCTGTACTTGCTGAGACAGAAGATGCGAGTCTTCTGTGAATTTAGGTGGTAACACGGAATCTGATTTCGTCCTAAAGGGATGAGATGCAGGTTCTTTTTTGTATTGCAGGAAAGTCCGCAGGACTTTTCTGCAATACAAAATTCCTCGGGGAATGCGAAAATGAGATGCACAGAGAAAGTTCGCTAAATCAATACAAAACCCTCCGGGGAATACAAAAAAGAAAAGGAGAACAACGATGACAATTTACGATGAACTGGTTGCCCGTGGCCTGATTGCCCAGGTAACAGATGAAGAAGAAATTAAAGAACTGATCAACAATGGAAAAGCAACATTTTATATTGGATTTGACCCGACAGCAGACAGCCTTCATGTAGGACACTTTATGGCACTGTGTCTGATGAAACGTCTGCAGATGGCAGGAAATAAGCCAATCGCACTGATCGGCGGCGGAACTGCCATGGTTGGTGATCCGTCCGGAAGAAGCGATATGCGTCAGATGATGACGCCGGAAACCATTCAGCACAACTGTGACTGCTTCAAAAAGCAGATGGAACGTTTCATCGATTTTTCTGACGGCAAAGCTATGATGGTAAATAATGCAGACTGGCTGATGAATCTGAATTACATTGAATTCCTTCGTGATATCGGACCGCATTTCTCCGTTAACCGCATGCTGACAGCAGAATGTTACAAACAGCGTATGGAAAAAGGTCTCAGCTTCCTGGAATTTAACTACATGATCATGCAGAGCTACGACTTCTTTATGCTGTACCAGAAGTACGGCTGCAACATGCAGTTCGGCGGTGATGACCAGTGGAGCAACATGCTGGGTGGTACAGAACTGATTCGCCGTAAACTGGGCAAGAACGCCTGTGCCATGACTATCACCCTGCTGCTGAACTCTGAAGGTAAAAAGATGGGCAAGACACAGTCCGGTGCAGTATGGCTGGATCCGAATAAAACTTCCCCGTTTGATTTCTACCAGTACTGGAGAAATGTGGCAGATGCGGATGTATTAAAATGTATCCGTATGCTGACCTTCCTGCCATTGGAACAGATTGATGAGATGGACAAATGGGAAGGCAGCCAGCTGAATCAGGCAAAAGAAATTCTGGCTTACGAGCTGACCTCACTGGTTCACGGCGAAGAAGAAGCAAAGAAAGCACAGGAAGGTGCGAGAGCCCTGTTTTCCGCTGGAAATGCAGAAAATATGCCCACAGCAGAACTGACAGAAGAAGATTTCAAAGACGGTTCCATCGATCTGATTTCCATGCTGTGCAAGGCTGAACTGGTAACTTCACGTTCTGAAGGCCGCCGTGCCATCGAGCAGGGGGGAGTTTCCCTGGATGGTGAAAAAATCACAGACATCCGTTTCACTGTTGCCAGAGAAGATATTCCTGCAGAAGGTCTGGTATTGAAACGCGGAAAGAAAAAATTCAAGAAAATCTGCCTGGCATAAGGGTAAAGCAATTGCACCGCGGAAATAATTGTGCTAAAATATTCGTTATGATGTGAAATCCGGAGGGATTTCCCTTAGATTTTGACGTTGAGGAGGAAAAAACAGTGAAAAAGTATGGAGTAAATGAGCTTCGTCAGATGTTTCTGGACTTTTTCGAGAGCAAAGGCCATCTGGTAATGAACAGCTTTTCTCTTGTACCCCAGAATGATAAAAGCCTTCTGCTGATCAATGCAGGTATGGCACCGCTGAAACCGTATTTTACAGGAGCCGAGATTCCGCCGAGAACCCGTGTGGCTACCTGTCAGAAATGTATTCGTACCGGTGATATTGAAAATGTAGGAAAAACTGCCCGTCACGGTACATTCTTCGAGATGCTGGGAAACTTTTCATTTGGAGATTATTTCAAACATGAAGCAATTGCCTGGTCCTGGGAATTTCTGACACAGGTGGTAGGACTGGATCCGAACCGTCTGTACCCTTCCGTATATCAGGATGACGATGAGGCGTTTGATATCTGGAACAAAGAAGTGGGAATCCCGGCTGACCGCATTTTCCGCTTCGGAAAAGAAGACAACTTCTGGGAGCACGGTGCCGGTCCCTGCGGTCCATGTTCGGAAATCTACTACGACCGCGGAGAAAAATACGGCTGCGGCAAACCTGGCTGTACCGTAGGCTGCGACTGCGACCGCTATATCGAAGTGTGGAACAACGTATTTACACAGTTTGAAAATGATGGCGAAGGCCACTATGAGACCCTGAAACAGAAAAACATTGATACCGGAATGGGACTGGAACGTCTGGCAGTAGTTGTACAGGATGTAGATTCCATTTTCGATGTAGATACCATCTGTGCCCTGAGAAATAAAGTCTGCGAAGTTGCCGGAAAAGTATACGGCGAAAATCACGACGCCGATGTTTCCATCCGACTGATCACCGACCATATGCGTTCTGCAACCTTCCTGATTTCCGACGGTGTAATGCCGACCAATGAAGGAAGAGGTTATGTACTTCGTCGACTGATCCGCCGTGCAGCCCGTCACGGACGTCTGCTGGGTATTCAGGGGCAGTTCCTGGCAAAACTGAGTGCCACTGTCATTGAAGGCTCCAAAGACGGTTATCCGGAACTGGAAGAAAAGAAAGACTTCATTCTGAACGTTCTGACCAACGAAGAAAGCCAGTTCAACAAAACCATCGATCAGGGTCTGAAAATCCTGAATGACATGGAAAATGAAATGAAAGCAGCAGGAAAGAACACTCTGTCCGGTTCTGATGCATTTAAATTGTACGATACCTACGGATTCCCGATGGATCTGACAAAAGAAATCCTGGAGGAAAAAGGATATACCATCGATGAGGAAGGCTTCAAAGCTGAGATGGATGCACAGAGAAAACGTGCCCGTGAAAGCCGCGAAGTAACCAACTATATGGGTGCAGACGCAACCGTATACGACCAGATCGACACCTCTGTCACAACAGAATTCTGCGGTTATGACAAGATGGAAGATACTTCAACAGTAACTGTTCTGACTACAGAGAACGAGATCGTATCCTCACTGATGGAAGGCCAGAAAGGAACTATTTTCGTAGAAAAGACACCATTCTACGCTACCATGGGTGGACAGGAAGGTGACAAAGGTGTTATTTCCACCGCAAATGGCGTCTTCCGTGTAGAAGATACCATCAAGCTGCGCGGAGGCAAATACGGCCATGTGGGAACCATGGAATCCGGAATGATTGCCGTTGGAGACACTGTAAAACTGGAAGTATGCTGCTGCGGCCGTGAAGATACCTGTAAAAACCACAGTGCAACCCATTTGCTTCAGAAAGCACTGAAGACCGTTCTGGGCTCTCACGTAGAACAGAAAGGTTCTCTGGTAACCCCGACAAGACTTCGTTTCGACTTTGCTCATTTCCAGCCAATGACTGCTGATGAAATCGCCAAAGTAGAAGAACTGGTAAATAAAGAAATCCAGGCAGGACTGGAAGTAAAAACAGAAGTGATGAGCATCGAAGACGCCAAGAAAACAGGTGCAATGGCCCTGTTCGGCGAAAAATACGGCGACGAAGTCCGTGTCGTATCCATGGGAGACTTCTCCATGGAACTTTGCGGCGGTACACACGTAGCCAATACTTCTGCCATTACATTATTTAAGATTGTATCCGAGGCAGGTGTTGCTGCAGGCGTTCGCCGTATCGAAGCCCTGACCGGCAACAACGTTCTGGAATACTACAAAGAAATGGAAAACCAGCTGCACAGCATTGCAAAAGCACTGAAAACATCACCGGCAGAAATCCTGGATAAAATTGCTCATCTGCAGAAAGAAGTAAAAGAACTGCACAGCGAAAACGAATCTCTGAAGAGCAAGATGGCTCAGGAATCTCTGGGAGACGTAATGTCACAGGTCGTAGAAGTAAAAGGCGTAAAAGTACTGGCTTCCTCAGTACCTGAGGTAGATATGAACGGACTGCGCGATCTGGGCGACCAGCTGAAAGAAAAACTTGGCGAAGGCGTTGTCGTTCTGGCATCTGCCAAAGACGGAAAAGTCAGCCTGCTTGCCATGGTAACCCCGGCAGCAATGGCACAGGGTGCCCATGCCGGCAACCTGATCAAAGCAGCAGCAGCCATCGTTGGCGGCGGCGGCGGCGGACGTCCGAACATGGCTCAGGCCGGCGGCAAAAAACCGGAATGCATCCCCGAAGCCATCGCAAAAATACCGGAAATCGTAGAAGGACAGCTCAGATAAAATAGAATCCTGGATTTTTACATTTTCTCCGGGGAAAAATGAAAAAATATGTTGACGAAAAGAAAAAATCTGATATAATTATCTCTAGTGCAATAAAATACCCAAACAGTTGTATTATGCACAATTTACAGCTGGAGGGAGGTTAGGTGTGAGACTATGTCAAACGTTATCGTAAAAGAAAACGAAACTTTAGATAGTGCTCTGCGTAGATTTAAACGTAGCTGTGCCAAAGCTGGCATTCAGCAGGAAATCCGTAAGAGAGAGCATTACGAGAAACCAAGTGTTCGTCGTAAGAAAAAATCTGAAGCTGCTAGAAAACGTAAATATAACTAAGTTGTGCAATCGGGCGATTAAGCCGTGACGTAAGGGGCAATTTCCAACAGGAGATTGCCCCTTTGTTACGCAGCAAGAGTGCAGGGGCATATCTGAAGATTTTTTTAAGGTTATCTGAATTCGATAGTTTTTTCGACTGATCTATGATAAAATGATTGCAGCGGGGAGATAATAAGAAGAAGCCCGCAAAGATCAGGGAAAAACTTTAGTAGATAGAAAAGAGGGGATCATATGTGGACACATGCGTTATATGGAACAGATTTTTATCATTTTGTACAATGGTTTATCGTATATAGCTTCCTGGGATGGGTTGTGGAATCGATTTATATGTCGTTCTGCAACAGAAAACTGACAAACCGTGGATTTGCCTTTTCACCATTCTGCCCGATTTATGCGGTGGGAGCATTGTCAGTATTTGCCATATTAAAACCGTTGGCCGGCAGATATGTATATCTGTACTTCGCCGGAGCATTCCTGGCAACAACACTGGAATACATCACTGCAGTAATTATGAAACATTTTCTCGGTGCTGTATGGTGGGATTACAACGACAAACCCTTCAATTATAAAGGAATCATCTGCCTGGAAAGTACAATCGCATGGGGCTTCTACACAGTAATATTATTTTCATTCCTGCAGGGCTTTGTGGAAATGATCGTAGACAGCTACTCCTATCGTGCAGGCATGACAATCGCAGCATTCGTCATCATAACCTACACCTTCGACTTCTCCCTGCACCTGTTCATGGCAAAACACGAACGACTGCCGAGAAAAGTAGAAGAAATCAAAGAAAGGATGCTGCTGTTTATACAGAGGTAACTTATTTGTTTGCTTGGATGAGGGACGGAAAATTTTGATTATTTTTTCAGAAGCAGGCCGTTCCTCCTCAGCTAGCCACTAACTGCGACTAAATCCTTGCTCAGGAGAGCCTGAGCAAGGAAGTCTCCGTAAGTGTCGGATCTTCGGACTCACTTTTCCCAATGCTTCTGAAAGATCACAGAGATTCTCCGTCCCTCATCTAAACGAATTACAAAAAAGTCAAGTCATAAGACACCCCTGACTTTCGTATATTGTAATAAATGGTTGCGATGGGAGCATGGATTATGAAAGTCCTGCTGTCCTGGTTGTTGTCTGTGGGTGTCCTTCTGCAGCTTCTGAGTCCGTCTGTGCAGCTGGTGAGAGCGGCCCAGGTGGAGACGGAATCTCCCGGTGTGATTTTGATGGAAGTGACCACGGGTACTGTGCTGGCGGAGAAGAATGCGCAGGAACAAAGGAGTCCTGCCAGTATTACGAAAATAATGACGCTGCTGCTGATTTTTGAAGAACTGGAAAAAGGAACTCTCCACCTGGAGGATGAGGTGATTACCAGCGCACATGCAAAAAGCATGGGCGGTTCGCAGGTGTATCTGGAAGAGGGCGAAAAACAGACGGTGGAAACCATGATCAAGTGTATTGTGGTGGCTTCCGGGAACGATGCTTCTGTGGCAATGGCAGAGCATATAGCAGGCAGTGAAAATGGATTTGTTGACAAGATGAATCAAAAGGCAAAAGAACTGGGCATGGATAATACTCATTTTGAGGATTGCTGCGGCCTTACAGATTCGGATAGTCATTATACCACAGCCGAAGATGTAGCCCGCATGTCCCGGGAGCTGATAACAAAATACCCGCAGATACTGAAATATTCCTCCATCTGGATGGAAAATATCACCCATGTGACGGCTCAGGGAACGAAAGAATTCTGCCTGACAAATACGAATAAGCTGATTCGAAGTCTGGATGGATGTGTGGGGCTGAAGACCGGGAGCACCAGCAAGGCCAGGTTTTGCGTATCAGCAGTGGCAAAGCGGGAAAATCTCATGCTGCTGGCGGTGGTAATGGGGGCTCCCGATTCCAAAATCAGAAATCGTGATGCATCTTCCCTGCTGAATTACGGATTTGGAAGCTGCCAGATGTATGAGGACGGAAACGAAGAAAAATTATCTCCTGCACCTGTGCAGCGGGGAGTTAAAGATACCGTTAAATGCCGGATACTGGAACCTTTCTATTATCTTGATACGGAAGGGAGAAATCTGGAGAACATAGAAAAAGAAATCCAGATTAAAGAGGGAATTACGGCACCGGTTAAAAAAGGAGATGTCCTGGGGAAAGCGGTATTTATGCTGAATGGAGAGGTCATCGGAGAGACTGACATTATTGCCACTGAAAATGTAGAAAAAGCAGGATTCTTTGATTATCTCAAAAAAATCCTGATAATCCGGAAAAGCTGACGGGGAGGGTCACCCCATCCCCGTTGCTGCCTCACTCCAGTATGACCACCTGGAATCCGTCCATATGCAATGTATTTCCCTCAAGCAGGAAATCCTCTGTATTATTCATCAACACCTTGCGGTATCCGTCGGGCAGTTCCACATCCTGAGGTTCCGGCTGATAGTTAGCCACTACCAACAGACTTCCCGATTCACCATTTCGATAAAATGCCATCAGGTTGGTCTGTTCTTCCAGATACGGAACAAACTCACCGTAGACAATCGTTTCGCCATAAACAGGTGATTTCCGGAGAGACAGAAGATCCTTATACCAGTGATAAAGCGAAGCAGGACGTTCGATTTGTTCAGCCGCATTGATTGTGGTATAGTTTGGATTCAGCTTCAGCCAGGGTGTGCCTGTAGTGAAACCGGCCTGCGGGGAATCGTTCCACTGGAAAGGAGTGCGGGCATTGTCACGGGTAAAATGAGACACCACGTGCAATGCTTCTTCCTCGGAAAGTCCCCGTGCAATTGCCTGATCATATTCATGTCGTGTGGTGCAGTCATCAATTTCGTCAATCGATGAAAAACTTACATTGGTCATGCCGATTTCCTGCCCCTGATAAATAAAGGGAAGTCCGCGCAGCATAACATTGACTGCGGCCAGCATTTTCTTCGCAGACTCGCTGTCACAGCCTTCCGGGAGGTAATGGCTGACACCGCGGGGCTCATCGTGATTTTCAATGATATTGGAGATGAATCCAATATCGCCCAATCGTTTCTGTGTATCAAAAGCACATTTCTTATATTCATCGCCCCACACACTGGTCTGGCAGGCATACCAGCCATCTTCACTTTTTCCCGCCATTGTTTCGCTGAAATCAAACATCGAAGAAAAATGTCCGTCATTGCCTATGAAAGCCTGCAGAGCGTCTTCCCGGTCGGAAAATACCTCACCCACAGTAAATGCCTGATGTTTCGCAAAAGTTTCCATTTTCATTTCGTGAAGAAAATCATCCAGCCCGAAGGCATCGTGGAGCATATTCTGGATAGATGTCAGCCCATCCTCGCGGTCTGCCGGATAACAGGTGTGGATATCCGGTTTCTTGATATTAACGATGGCATCAATACGGAAACCGGCAATTCCCTTCTCCAGCCACCAGTTGATCATCCGATACACTTCCTGGCGGAGTGCCGGATTTTCCCAGTTCAGATCCGGCTGCTTCTTGTGAAATACATGGAGATAATACTTGTCCTCGTGTCCCGGAAGCTTGTCCCACACCGGACCGCCGAAATAAGACCGCCAGTTGTTGGGCAGCTTTCCGTCTTTGACCTCTTCAATATAAAAATACTTACCGTAAGGGCCATCCGGATCTTCGCAGGCTTTGCGGAACCATTCATGCTCGTCAGAACAGTGGTTGACAACCAGATCCATAACAATATACATATCTCTGGATTTTGCTTCTCTCAGAAGCTCATCCATATCTTCCATCGTCCCGAAGCGGGGATCAATATTCTGGTAATCGGAAATATCATAGCCCTGATCAGCCAGTGGTGAACAATAAATCGGAGACAGCCAGATAATATCGATGCCCAGCTCCTTTAAATAATCCAGTTTTCTGATAACACCCTGCAAATCACCGATACCGTCACCGTTGGTATCATAAAAACTTTTCGGATAAATCTGATAAGCGGCCTTCCCATGCCACCATTGCTTCTTTAACATATATATCCCTCCTGTAAAAGAAGTTTCCGTCCTTTTTCAAACGAATTACAAAAAGTATACTAAAAACAATTCAGAAATACTAACGAAAAACTGATGAAAAAGTACGCTATTATGACTTTTTTGAAAATGCCGCTTTCCGATACTGCAGTGGTGTGGTTCCGGTTTTCCTGCGGAAGAGCCGCTGAAAATTCCCCATATTGTTAAATCCGCAGTCCAGGCTGATATCTGTCACGGGACGTTCCGTATTTTCCAGAAGATAGATGACTTTGTTCAGCCGGTAGTCATTCAGGTAATCAATCGGAGATTTTCCGATTGCTTTTTTGAAAAACCGGCAGAAATATTGTTCGTTCATGTTGACAAGAGCGGACAAATCCTGAATATAGAGTTTTTCTCCATAATGCTGCCGGATATAGGCCAGAACCGTTTTGATTGATTCAATTCTCTGATTTTCCAGAAGCACATCGCGGCACATCAGCTCGTGCTCCATCATAATGGCGACAAACTGGAGCAGAGACGCTTTAATCTGCATCTGGGAAATGATATTGTTCGTATAAATCTGATCGCCGGAGCCGCTTACCTGCTGATTGCGGCAAAATGCATCTGAGATTTTTTCGTATTCTGCTGCCAGTGTCTCAAAAACAGGGTGAGAACGGTCCAGCATTCGAGGAAATGTCAATTTTCCCTGAATAAGAGGCAGAAGAATATGTTCATCGATAGAATCATAGTTGTAAAAACGCAGCATCTGCGGGTCAAAGACAACAGCCCGTTCTTCATAATCCTGAGACACAGAACGAAGATCATGAAGTTCGCCCCGGTTGACAAAGAGAAAACATTCCTTATGTATTTCAAAAGATTCCATATTGATAAGTGCTTTGTATTTTCCGGATTTCAGGTAGAGAATTTCAATTTCCTCGTGCCAGTGATGCTTCACCTGAAGACGTGTAAAATGACCGGTCGTAAGATAATAGGCACACGGGAAAATACTGGTACCGTGCGCACGGATTTCCCGTAAATTTTGTTTTTGTGATGAGTCCATAAAAATCCTCCGTAGCTAAATAACAAAAACTCTGTATCAAAATAATATCATATTGAGGCGGCAAAAGCAATTTTCTATGGATTTTTGCTCGTAACTGTGAAGATACTGAACAGTTATGAATAGTAAAAAATAATGCCTCATACAATATAAGGGAGGGATTATGCGCATGTATATGAGAAAAAATCGAAATCCGGAAACATATTCTGTTCTCTGGTTTCTGCTCGGCTGCCTGGCGGCAGGAACAGCCGCCGGAGCAATTTTTGCCAATCTCACCTGGCCGGATTATGGTATGGAATCTCAAATGCTCGGGATATATCTTGCGGAACAATTGAAGAAGAAACCGATATCTTCGGGACAATATGTACGCTATCTGTGTGGCAGGAGACTGCCGTTTTATCTGGTTGTTGCCGTGAGCGGGATTACCGGAATGGCACGGCTGATGGCGGCTTTGATATTTTTTGCATTGGGTATGTTTCTGGGAGCAGCCGGAAGCATGGCACTGCTGCAGCACGGAGTGAAAGGCTTCGGTATTTTCATAGCAATCAATCTGCCCCATGGTATCGTATATTTCCTGGTAGTACTCCGAATGATGGTTACCATTTATGAATGGAATGGAAAAATCATCCGTCAGGTGCCGGGGAGAATCAGATCCTATGTATCTATGGCTGTGATCGGACTCCTTTGCTGGATTGTGGGAATTTTGCTGGAAGCTTATGTCAATCCTATGATTCTAAAATATCTGCTGCTGTGTTACTATTCACAGCCGATTCATATCTGATTTTTAAGGAAGTCCCGTTGGGG
>JBJELU010000093.1:0-2446 GCA_051879355.1 Oliverpabstia sp. | reverse complement strand
GCCATGAGCTGTATAATGCCAAATATGAGAAAATTTTTGCCCGAATGGGCTTGAAATTGATAAAAATATGATAGATTAGAAATATCTTATGGAGCTGGAACCTCTTTCGATGGTTCCAAGCTCCGGTATTGGACTTAAATTAAAATGAATTTCCATTTCCACCGCATGGGAATTGTTGCTTCCATCATCCTGCGGCTCTGAAATAACAATCTTGCTGATCAGCCGGTTCAGTATATTGGCATCCAGTTCTGTGATGTCTGTATAGCTGCCAATATCTTCTGCCCACTGTTGTGACTGGGAATCCAGCTTTTCTTCTTCATCCAGAAGTTTCTGATTTTTTACAAGCTCCTGTTTGATCTCAGACTGCTCTTTCTGTGTTTTCTCCAGCATCTTATCAAAAGTAGCTTCTGAAATCTTTTCACTGATCAGGTCATCATAAAGGCGGGCAATCAGCCGGTCAAGTGACTCCAGCCGGTCTTTCTGTTTCGCTGCCAGTTTTTCAATACTGTCCCTGTGATCCTGTTCGTCCTCACAGCAAAGTTCCCGGACACGTTCTTCCATATCCTCACATCCGCCGACGGCAATTCTGGCGCATTCACGGATTTTAGAAAGAACTGCATCGTACAGATCATCTGCATCCACCCGATGCTGGCTGCAGTGTGCTTTTCCTTTGTGGATGTAAGTGGAACAGGTGTAAATCTCACGTGGGTCTTTGCTGTTGGTTTTTCGGATGGTTAGTGCCCCTCCGCACTCCGCACATCGAAGCAGTCCCGCAAAAATGCTGTATTCCCCAGTGGTATTCTGCCTTTTCCTTGATCTTATTTTCGCCTGTACCAGCTCAAAGGTATCCCTTGAAATAATCGGTTCATGGGTATCTTCCACTGTGATCCATTCATCCGGTGCCTTGTCTCCCTGTGAGCCAATTTTAAACCGGTAATACCTCTTCTGGGATGCCATATCCCCACAGTAGACCGGATTCCGGAGCAAGTCTTTCAGGTATGATTCATCCCAGACATATTTCCCGTTTTCCGGGTCTTTCTGCTCCCATTTGGTGTAATAAGTACGGTTCCCCCGTTTCCGGTGCCACCATGACGGGCAAGGGACTTTCTGGCGTTCCAGCTCCCGGGAAATATAATTGATTCCCCGTCCGTCCACCGCCCACTGGAAGATCTTCCTGACAATGGGTGCCGTTTCCTCATCTATCAGGAGATGTCCCTTTTCGTCCGGGTCTTTTAAGTACCCCAAAGGAGGAACCACACCGGTAAACTTGCCTTTCGTTGCCTGCAGATGATAAGAAGCGTGTACTTTCTTGGAAATATCTCTTGAATACATCTCGTTCAGGACGTTCTTGAATGGAGCAATCTCATTATCACCGGCATACGTGTCCACGTTATCATACAATGCCACATACCGGACACCATGCTTCGGGAAAAATTCTTCCATCAGATACCCGGTCTGTACGTGGTTCCTTCCCAGACGGCTCTGGTCTTTCGTGATTACCAGATTGACCAGGCCTTTTTCACATGCCTGCAAAAGCCTCTGTAAATCCGGACGTTCCGTGTTCAATCCGGTGTACCCATCATCCTGAAATACCCCTACGATCTGCCATCCCTGCGAATTACAGTAATTCGTCAGGATATCCCTCTGGTTGGAAATACTGGCACTCTCGCCATTCAGTTCATCATCCTTGGAAAGCCTGCAGTAAATACCGACTCTCCATGTATCACAGTTTTCTTTTCGTCTGCTGTTTTGATACATCATTGCGTTGTTCATCTGATACCTCCGTTCCTTTCGCACATCCTACGCAGATTTCAGATTACTGAACTCATGTTCATTATAATCCCTATCTGTCATTTTTGCAAGGTAATCTTTCCTTTTCGTGTCCTTTATTTTCTGTGCGATCACCTCTGCAAAGACCTGTGACGCATCCTGATTGCCATCAAAAAACACCTTAATATTTATAATCTTATTTTTTGTTGCCATAAAAATCCCCTCCATTTTCTGCACAAAAAAAGCAGCTAACCCATATTTCATAGACTAACTGCTCAATCACTGGCTCCATATTTTATTTTCTTAATCAAATAATCTCCAACGTATTTATGAAAATATAATGAATTTTCGATTTTTCGTTGATAAAAAAACAGATTAGTGGTACATTAGATATAGAAAGAGCACCCACTCCAAAGTGGATGCCTCTCGAGATGGTTATTTGTCCTTATGGACACCGCCTATCCTGTGGGCAGACAGGATAGGCATTTTTATTTCTTCTTGTGCTTTCTGTCAAGAAAGGCAAGAAACGCAACAATCAAGCTGCCAAAGGCAATCAACAAAGTCAATATGCCGATGACAAGAGATAAAATCTCATAAGCTGTCATAATCACGCACCTCCCTTCCTGTTTATTCCGCCACCAAAAAGGTGCCAGTCTGTAAGGCTCGGGAGGCTACC
>JBJELU010000092.1:0-2455 GCA_051879355.1 Oliverpabstia sp. | reverse complement strand
GTGAACTTCCTGAAAAATGTCCCCTAAACAGGTTTTGAGTAAAATACAGAATCTAAAAAACATTGAAAATCCGGGGGTTTCGAGCATTTTGCTTGCAAATTACCGGATTTTATGATAAAATAATTATAGGGTATTTATACCCTATAATTATGAGAGATTATTAGGAGGATGGAGGCCCAAGTGTTCCTGAAATTTAAGGTTGATATTCCGGTTGTTCCTGGAAAACTTGTACGAAAAAATCGTGGAGGACACACATACATAGAATATGAATATGACCGCATATACGATCCGGTCAAGCAATACACTTATCCAAAACGTGCATCTATTGGCAGGGTAGATCCGGATGATCCGAATAAGATGACGCCAAACGAAAACTTCCTGAAGTATTTTCCAGAGGCAGAGGTACCGAAAGAAATCAGTCGTTCAGATAGAAGCCCATACCTAAATATTGGTCCTTATGTTGTACTGCACAAGGTGATACGGGACTGCAGGCTGAGGGAAATATTAGGCGAATACATGGAGGATAAAGATGCGGGATTTCTTCTGGATCTGGCCTGCTACAGTATCATTGCAGAAAACAATGCCGGTCAGTATTATCCAGACTACGCATACAATCATCCTCTTTTCACACAAGATATGAGGATATATACAGATTCTAAAGTCTCGGATTTTCTCCATAAAATCAAACCGGAACAATCAGTGGGGTTTCTGAACAGCTGGAATAAATCCAGAAATAAGAGACAAAGGATATATATTTCCTATGATTCAACAAATAAGAACTGTCAGGCTGGAGATATCGATCTTGTGGAGTATGGAAAAGCTAAAGTTGATGAAGGACTTCCGATCTTTAATTATTCTGTTGCCTATGATGCAGCGAACCGGGAACCACTTTTTTATGAAATGTATCCGGGAAGTATCAATGATGTTTCTCAGTTAACCTGTATGATCGACAAAGCACACGGATATGGATACCGCAATCTTGGATTTATCCTGGACAGAGGATATTTCAGCAGAAAAAATCTAGCCTATATGGAACAGAATGGTTACAGCTTTCTGATCATGGTCAAAGGAATGAAGGAATTCATCAGTGATATCATACTGGAAAATTACGGAAAATTTGAAAACAGCAGGGCAAAGTATAATGACAGATATGATGTATACGGCACAACCGTCAAACAGTATCTGTATGAAGGAGATCAGAAAAAGAGGCATATCCATATCTACTACAGTGATGGCAGAGCTTATGGGGAAAAGCAGGAGATCAAGCAGAAAATACGTCGTTTGAAAGAATATCTGAACAAATGTATCGGAAAAGAATGTACAGCTTTTGGTTCGGAGATCAGGAAATATTTCTATCTGCATTTTGAGAAAGATGGAAAAACGCTGAAACTGGCTGAAGAAAACACGATGGCGGTAGAAAAAGAACTATCCCTTGCCGGATATTTTGCTATCGTATCATCGGATAACATGACTGCAAAAGAAGCGATAGATATCTATAAGAGCAGAGATGCATCAGAAAAACTATTTCGAAGTGACAAGTCTTATCTTGGAAATAAAAGCATGCGGGTCTGTTCAGAGGAAGCACTTTCTTCCAAGATATTCATTCAGTTTATTGCTCTGATTCTGCGAAGCAGGATCTATACAACATTAAAAGATAAATGTGAAAAGATGCTGAAAAAACCGAATTATATGACAGTACCGGCAGCACTGAAGGAACTGGAAAAGATTGTCATGATAAGGCATTTGGATGGATTTTACAGGCTGGATCATGCCGTCACAGCTACACAGAAGACCATTCTGGACGCATTCGGTTTAAACGAAGGAAATGTACGGAACCAGGCAAAAGAAATCGAAAAGACACTGCAAGATAGGACGGACGAGGACTAAAGGAGAAGAAAAATGGCAAGAATGCGTAGAAATAGTGAGCAGACATTGGAATTTAAAATCGAACAGGCTGAAGCAAAAGTAGCAAGAACAAGAGAAGCCCATGAAAAAGCGGTGGATGAACTGAAAAAGTTATACGATATACGAAAAGCATATCAGAGAGATGAACTTCTAAAAGCATTAGAATCCAGCCGCCGCTCATATGATGAGATCCTGGCATTTATCACATCATCTGCAGAGGAGAAATCATGATGATCAAGGAAAAGAATTTAACCAACGCAGAGAAAAAACGAATCGAATCACTGGATAAGCGAATCGAAAAAATCCAGAATAAAATCGCTGTCAACCGCAAAGAGTATGATGCCATGACAGAAGAACTTCAAAAGCTGCTCGAAGAGAGATATCCCGAGAGAAGGCCTGAAAAGATAAAAACTACTCTTTATGAAGCGTATTCTCATAGCGACAGATCACTGGATGATATCCTGGCGTTTATTGAAGGAAGAGATGATGATATTGACTGGTGAGGGATGGGGAAAAAAGTCTTTAGGGTACTTTTTTCAGGAAGTTCACA
>JBJELU010000091.1:0-2476 GCA_051879355.1 Oliverpabstia sp. | reverse complement strand
CACGGCAAACGCACGTTTTTTGCCTTTAACTATCCCCTTGTGCATCTGCCGGATTTTTTATAGTTATCATCAGAAAGTGAATTTTGTTGTAAATACAACGGAAATTTAATAAATTCTGTAGTATCATTATTCTACAAGGTGGTCGTTCACCAAAATTACTTGTATTTAAGGGAGGTATTATATGCTGGATCAGAAAACAATGGACATCATTAAGGCTACCGTACCCGCACTTCGGGAACACGGTATTACAATCACCACACGTTTTTATGAAAGAATGTTCGAAAAGAACCCTGAAGTAGCCCCTTTGTTTGATATGGCCCGTCAGAGAAATGGTGAACAGCCGAAGGCCCTTGCCATGGCTGTACTGGGAGCTGCAGAAAACATCGAAAATCTGGAGGTTATTATGCCGCTGGTCAGGAAAATCGGGGCCCGGCATGCAGCAGCAGGAGTAAAACCTGAGCATTATCCGATCGTAGGAGCCAACTTACTGGCTGCAATCAAAGAAGTACTCGGCGATGCTGCAACAGATGAAATTATATCCGCGTGGGAGAAAGCGTACGGTGTGCTGGCTGAAATCTTCATTGAAGAAGAACAGAAAATTTACGCACAGCAGTAAAACTAACTCCGTACATAAACGGGGCCATGACACTGATCATGATATAGTCAGTGCATGGCCCTCTTTCTTTCTGAAACGCGTTTCCGGAAGCGTTTCAGCCATCTGATTCATTTACCCCGGATAGAATAAATCCCGCAGTACTTGAATGACCTGCTTCACCTCAATTGGTTTTGACAGGAAACCATTCATTCCACACTCTATCGCGGCTTTACGATCTTCTTCAAAAGCATTAGCAGTCATCGCAAAAATAGGTATATTCGTAAGTGCTGGTTCTTTGAGGTTACGAATCCTCTTCGTGGCTTCATAACCGTTCAAGACGGGCATCTGAATATCCATCAGAATCAGGTCGTAGTCACCGGGGTTAGAGGAAGTAACCTTTTCCACTGCTTCTAAACCATTATTCGCCGTGTCGATAAAAAAGCCGTACTCGCTAAGAATCTCCAGAGCAATTTCCTGGTTGATTTCATTATCTTCCACTAAGAGCAGTCGCTTATCCTTAAAACTGCACTTTTCGTCCAGTATAGGAAGAGCATTTTTATCTTGTTCCGCTTGTTTCCTGATTCCTCAGAAAATAAGATGTTTTTTAATTCAGCCTGCTCAGCACAAGATACAGATATTCCTTGTCCCAGCCACACTTTTTTCGCTTGCTTTTCAGACCCATCTTTACACTCTTTTCCTGTTTCAACAGGTTCAGAGCGATATGACGGATCAGGTTCATGTTTTCTGCCACATTCTTTGACCGCATCCTGCAGCTGTCTTCGTTAAATGCGATATCAAGACACCAGTGCAGCTGGTTTTCGATTCCCCAGTGCCCTCTCTGGCTGTCTCCAAAGGTCTTTGCTGACATTTTCCCGTCACTGATGATCATATAACGGGTATATTCTCTTACATTCCCGTTTTCTTCTACACGGCTGCGACATGCCCCCACTGCTCCAAGAGTCTTCCACTCTTTTTTCGCATCTTTCATCCAGTCGATTTCGTTTTCCAGATAATATTCCCTTGTTTCGATCCGGCCATGATCCTGACACAGGGTTTTGTAGTATTTCCCTGCTTTTTCCAGTTCTCCCTTGTTTTGAGGAAACAGTTCTTTCTCAAAATATTCACTTACTTCCTGATAAAGCGTTCCCTGGTTTTCCTTCAGCGACAGGATATATTCCGCACCGCTTTCCACGATCTGGCTGGCAATCGCTTTCTGTGTTCCCATTGCATCGATTGTCACGATGCATCCTTTGATGCTCAGGGTTTTTAACAGCTCCGGGATTGCTGTGATTTCATTGCTTTTCTCATCCACTTTCACCTGGCCAAGTACCATGGACAGTGAATTTGCCCATGCACTTACGATATGCGCCGGTTTCGTCTGGCTGATTTCTTCTTTGCTGCGGCGTATGGTTTTTCCGTCTATGGCAACCACGCCTTCCAGTTTTGTGATGATCCCATTCACCCATGTCTGAAATGCTTCATGCAGTTTCTTTGGATCAATCATCTGAAACACACGGTTAAACGTATCGTGCGACGGGATTCCGTTTTCCAGCACCAGAAAGCTTTTCAGCCATTCCAGGTTTGTATTTCCCCAGTCTTCGATCTCATCCCATGTGTCTGCGCCACAGATCGTGGCAAGAATTGTAATGGTCAGTATGTCGATAAAACGGTGCTTTTGATTATAAGATGCTCTTGGATCCGGTACTTCGCTGAATGCACCGAGTAATATTTCTTCTGTATGATTTGTTTCCATTGGGTCCTCCAGATTATTTTTCTGGATTCCATTGTACAGGATTATTTTGGATATGTCACCGTTTTCCTGTATACAATCTATCATACTAATCTTTTTTTGAACATCCCTGAAAACGTGCGTTTACCGTG
>JBJELU010000090.1:0-2510 GCA_051879355.1 Oliverpabstia sp. | reverse complement strand
TTTTTTACTTCCATCCAGTACCGCTATGATCGGTCTGTAGTCATCCGTAAACCACGGACTGACGTCTTTAATCTGTTCGGGCATTCGCCCCGGGTTTCTTGCGACTGTACGTACGGCATAAGGCCATCTGAAATCTGGCCGCTTGCGTGCGTACGTGGAGTTTGAAGCTGCGCGGCGTCACTTGCGTGCGACCGAAGGGAACACCAAGTGACGCCGCGAAAAAACGTCCTGAAAGCCGCGTCATTTACGGCCTGACAGAAAATCGTCGCTCGTGATCAGCTTTTTGTTGAAAATTTAGGCGATTTCAGGTCCGTTTTCTGCGACGTATTCACGTCCTTTCCGGAGCGTCCGTTTTCACGGACGGCCGCCCCGGACGACTGTCTTAACTTCGTTAATACATAAAGATATGTATCAACCATCTGATATTGAGAGGAAAAATGTAAATTCGTTCTGATGTCTGGAGGCGTCAGCGCTGGCTGACGGGGAGTAAAACATCGCCCTGGTGCACAGGTAGCGAACTCCTGTAAAAACTCAACACGTGCACGCTCTGCTACATAGACATCATACGAGCCAAGAAGGCGAGCAACCGCGTTACAGAGCCGTCCGAAACGACGTAAAACTAACAATATCAATGTATTAGTCTGTTTATCCGGGAAGACTGTTTGTGCAGTTGTTCAGTATAAGCGGATGGATTTCTGTATCCGTATGTCACCAGGAGAAGCATGTATGAGCAGAAAATCGCAGCGTTCCAGAGTTGAGATGTTTCGCAAGGATTTCATTACTCTTGCCCGGGAGTGTGGCGGCAGTTATGCGACAAAAGCCGACAGGGTTCGTATTGCAAAATATTTTCTGAATTATTTACGGGAAAACGGAATAAAGCTGCGGGACACCCACAGTATCAATACGAGGCATTTTCAGGGGTATCTTCTGAGCAGAAAAGCGCAGGGGATTTCTCACCGGACTATTCAGAATGAAAGGGCGGTGATGAGAGCTATTTTACAGAAGGACGGTCGTTATAAATTAGCCGCTCCTGATAACCCTTTACTGAGTAATGAGACGCTCGGCCTGACAAATACATGCCGGGATGGAAAAAAAATACCGTTGCCACCGGAGGAATTCCGGAAAGCATTTACAGCGGTGGAAAAAAAGAATCCCGGTGTTGCAGCGGCAATGCAACTTTCTTATGTACTGGGTTTGCGAACGAAGGAAGCAGTCCAGTCATGTAAATCAGTTAAGTCGTGGATGCGGGCTCTGGAATCGGGGCACAATTCTCTGTTGATTGTATTTGGCACAAAAGGTGGGCGCCCCCGGGATACTATTATTACCGATCGTGATGTTGTCAGACAGGCTCTGAGTTATGCTGAGAAAATAATGAATGAACAGAGTGGAAAGCTTATCGATCGCCCGAATATAAAACAGGCAATAGATGTTTATCGCTATCATGTTCGTAAGGCTGGATTAACCGGAGAAAAATCACCTCACAGTATGCGTTACCATTTTTCTCAGGAGGCCAGACGTTTTTATCGAAAAGATGGGGTGGGTGATAAAGAGATATATGCACGGGTTTCTATGGATTTAGGTCATGGGGACGGTCGGGGGCGTTATGTGAAACAGGTTTACTTTAAAAACGGTGATATTCAGGAATAATACAGGAGGATGTGTGATGTATCATATATTGATGGAAATAAAAGCGGTTCGTTATATCAGGGATATCGTACTGGATAGTGAGAACGATTATACAGATATCATGGTGCATTACCGTTGTAAAACGCCACTGAGTGAATCTGATACATGTGCCATGATTTGCCGCTATTTTGAGTCAGTATATTTTGATGATGAAGCTGGCGGTGATTATTTTATTCCAAAAACAACGGCGGTTGAATTGTGGTCGGAAATGGGTGGTGTTCTCAGATGTAAACCGGATCACCGGAGCCTTTCGCTGAAAGTGGATAATACGGTTATTATTCCGGTGATTCCGGAAATTGTTTATGCCCTGCAAAACGGGACATATGATCCAGACTCATCTGATATTACATCATCTGTAAATACATGGTTTGGTGATCTGTTTGATGATAATGGAGATCTGATCATACATAAACAGAATTGCTGATAACGTAATCTTGACAGGATAAACAGAGCAACGGAAAATGAGCATGCTAATTCTGTCACCTTTGGGTGACCACCAATGTTCCGGCAGTCTGTGAGGAACGCCTTCGGGTGGCTGCATTCAACACCTCCTGAGCCTGAAAGGACGGTGCATTCCACGTGAATGGGGCAAATCTGCGCGCTCTTGAGAGCAGAATGTCGTCACAAAAAGCGCATTATGACGCGACGATGAGGGCTTTTTATACTTAATCTGTGCGGGGGTGTTCCGCATGGCAGTTATGCACCCTGTCTTGATGGCAGTGGCGCATGGCATTTTATCTTCGACTGTGCTGGCGATAAAAGCATCGTGCAGCCCTGCTGTTTTGTCGTTTATTACCCTGTCGGGAACATGCTTCCCGCAGGGC
>JBJELU010000089.1:0-2511 GCA_051879355.1 Oliverpabstia sp. | reverse complement strand
GTAAAAAGCCTTGTACCGTTGATACCCACAAGCCAGTCCGCTTCCTGTCTGCAAAGTGCGGAATGGTATAAATAATCGTAATCACTTCCCGGCTTTAAATTCTCAAAACCTTCCCTTATGGCACTCTCCTCCATGGAAGAAATCCATAAGCGTTTCATCGGTTTGCTGCATCCCGCCTGTTCATACACCAGACGGAAGATAAGCTCTCCTTCCCGTCCTGCATCCGTGGCACATACCACGCTGTCTACTCTTGTATCATGCATCAGCTCCTTTAATACCCTGAACTGTGCAGCCGTGTCTTTCTTGACCTCATGCTGCCAATGCTCCGGTATCATAGGCAGGCTGTCGTATGTCCACTTTTTCCATGCATCAGAATAGGCATCCGGCTGTGCCAACTCAACCAGATGCCCCACGCACCATGAAACGATAGAACCGTTTCCCTCCATGTATCCGTCTTTTCTTTCATCTGCACCAAGCACCTTGGCGATTGACTGTGCCACACTTGGCTTTTCTGCTATCACTAACTGCATTATTCTTCCTCCTGTTCCTCAAAGAAATCATCATCCGAACTGCCCTCTGATTCCTCATCTTCGTTCTCATATTCTTCGTTATCTTCCTCGTCCTCATCTTCGTCCTCGATGAAATCCTCTTTCTTTTTGCGTACCACTTTGAAATAATACGCACCCCCGATTACTACCACTGCAAGACCTCCCATCAGGATATAGGAAATCATAGGATTTGCCTGCTCTTTAACCTCCATTTTTTCCGGTTCCTCGGTGCTTTCTGTATCTTCTTCTGTTCCCTCTGTATCTTCCGCAGCTTCCTCCTGCTTATTTTCCTGTTCTGCATTATTATTCGGCAATGCACTTTCAGAAGTCGGGATTGCAGACTCTAATGCAGCGGAGTTTTTCGGTAAGGTTTCGCTGTTATCGGATGTGGTATTCAGCAAGTCATTTTCCGTAATCTCTGTCAGGAAATATACCATTTCTTCCTCACCATCCCTGTCGATAATCAGATAAAACACCTTGTCCGATGCTGTCTGAATGGTGTAAAATTCCTTGCCTTGCTCGGACTGCTTACTGTCCTTATCCTCATTCTCTGCTTTCTCCGAAGCATCCGCTTCCGCCATTGCCTGTTTCTTCTGCTCCGCAGGATTTGTCTGTGAAGTGGTATTTCCATTACTGTCTGTCTTTGTATGCTCTGTTACGGTTCCTGTGGCACTTCCCGGCTTAGTAGCTTCTGCATTGACCGGAAGCTGTTCTGCCGGATTGTCATCACTCTCATCTGCCGGGTCTTTGTAGTATGGATTTTTCGTCTTGTAGACCTCCGACATATTTCCGGCATTGTCCATTGCAGAAATGGTAAAATACTCATACCCCGCATCAAATTGCTGCAGGCGGATATTCAAAGTTCCATTTGTAAGGTCTGTAAATTCATATCCGTTGACATAGACTGCTTTCGCTCCGGAATCCGTATCATGTACCTGAACACTCAAAAGTCCATCACTGACTGCGGCATTAAGTGTAGGTTTTGTGGTGTCAAAACATTTGATTGCACGGCTTCTCTCATAGGTATTTCCCTTCTGGTCAGTGACCTGCACATACACCGTACAGTTTTCAGAAACCTCCAGCTTTCTGTCCTCTGTCACATCCGTCCAGCTTCCATTCTGTCCTACCTTTGCCTGTATCTTTGCAATTTCAAAATTTCCTGTGTGTGCCACATCCGCAACTGTAAATGTCACGGTTGCTTTGTCATTATGCCATCCATCCGGCTGATTGATCTGGATTGTGACATTCGGCTTTTTATATGCACAGAGCTTATAATCTTTCACGCATACTTCGCAATTATGGTCATATTCATACGCACCACATTTATCCTCACAGGTACATTCCGGTTCTTTCACGTCACCACCGGATACCGTATCCTCTTCCGTGCTGTTTTCTTCAGAACCACTTTCCGTTTCCTGCTCTGTATCATTCTCGGTTCTGTTTTCCTCAGAACTACTTTCCGGCTCTGTATCCTCCGCATGAACACTCACTGCATAATTCCCGTTCATGGCAAAACCCAAAGCGGGCATACAGAATAAAACTGTTGATAAAACAAGCGATAACACCGCCTTAGATGATAGTTTCATTTTTTTCATGGCTTACTGCCTCCTTTTCTGATTGTTGTGTCTGTTCTTCCTGTTCTTTTTTCTTTAACAGATGCAGGATTTCTTCCTCACTGACTTTATTCAGTAAAATCAGCCGTTCCAAAGAAATTTTATTCTTCTCAATAAATTTCATTTTTTCCGCATCCTCTGCCATCTGTAACTGCTCCTCTAAGTCCTTCTGCCTTGCCTGCAATCCTGCAAGCTGCTCCCGGACTTTCAGAAGCTCTTTTTCAATTCTTTCCTTTGTCATTTATCCTCACTTCCTGCTTTTAATTTAATCTTCCAAAACTGTAGAAATGGCTCTGCCAGTATGGTGTATTGATAGAAGCATATTTGATTGGGTCACCGCAGTGTATCAT
>JBJELU010000088.1:0-2511 GCA_051879355.1 Oliverpabstia sp. | reverse complement strand
CCGGGAGCATTGCCCGGCGCAGAATTCCCCTTATATCCAGTCCATAATATTTCAGCAGATCTTTATATCTGCCATCCACAATGAAATGTCTCATTCTCTCACCATCACTTTTTTGCACTGCCTGAAATCTGCTGGCTGTAGACAAAGTCCATCATGAATTTCTTTGGGAACAGTGGTGCCAGTGTCATCATAGGTTTCTGCCATCCTGGAAGCCCACTGGTAACATTCAGTTTTCCTCGTATCATCCCATCATAACCATCCTTTGCGACCTGCAAAGGATCTACCGGATGTGCAAACAGCTTTGTTCCTGCCATTCCGCTTGCATCAGCAAAACCGGTTTCCATAGCACCAGGCATAAGAGCAGTGACTGTAACACCTGTCCCTTTCAGTTCCCTCCAGAGTGCATTTGACCAGCTTGTAACATATGCTTTTGATGCATAATATACCGCCTGCAACGGTCCCGGCATAGTTGCTGCCGTAGAGCTTACATTCAGGACCTTTCCGCTGCCCCTTCTGACCATCTCGGGAAGAAACAGTTTCAGAATTCTGGTAGGTGTCTCGATATTGACTGCAATCATTGACATATCCTGCTCCATAGTGCGCTCTCTTGCAAAATCTCCTTGACCGCCGAATCCGGCGTTGTTGATGATTATATCAGGAAGCCATCCGTTCTGCCTGCAGGTGTCATAGATTGTCTGTGCAGCGTCAGCCCGGGAAAGATCAGCTGCAATTGTGTATACGGTTACATGGTATTTATCAGACACTTCCTCTGCCTGTGCATCCAGCTTCTCCTGACTTCTTCCTACAAGAATCAGGTCGCCGCCTTTTCCTGCATGAATATTTACAAAGCATGTTCCAAGTCCGCCATAAGATCCTGTGATGAGTGCTGTATTTTTCATTTCGCTACCTCCAATTAATATTCATATTATGCCTAAAGGATATCAGAAATATAGCGCCACATTAACAACATTGGGCGCCATTTCACTCATCAAATAATGCCAGGACATCTTCACCATCCCTCGCCTTGCTTTCTACAATCCGCAAATCGGTATTACAAGCTAAAACTTTTCATATTGCAAGTCTCGGATAGTTATCTTCTTCAACGTAAATAGTCCCGCAATGCGTAAATCTTATTTTATTTAGAAAATTATGTAAAAAATTTTATCTCCGTGCGTATCTATGCGAAGATGTCCGCACTGCTGATATACCTAATCCAGGAATAATTTTCCCACCCCCGGCGAGACGATGTACTACGCCATATGCACTATTGTTCAGCCATTTTCCATCTTCAATATGCCGATATGTTGGTTCTATATCTGGTCCTCTGTCAAGTTTCCGTTCTTCTACATATGCAAATTCAAGTATATCGCACTCTTTTGATGGTTAAAAATATCAGAATATTATGTCGAATTCTATCAGCAATTAATTAGCCCCCAGAAGTTTCCTTCTGAGGGCTACCTTTAACTGGTATACTACTAATCAAGCACTAATTATCTGCTATCATTTAAGCCCTTTTACCTTCAGGAATCCGGTAACCATGGGCTTTTCAGCACCTTAAAAATTATTCCCACTCAATAGTAGCAGGTGGCTTAGAAGTAATGTCATACACAACGCGGTTGATGTGTGCTACTTCGTTTACGATACGTACAGAGATTTTCTCTAGTACTTCCCATGGGATACGTGCCCAGTCAGAAGTCATACCGTCGATTGATGTTACTGCACGGATACCGATTGTGTAGTCGTACGTACGAGCGTCACCCATTACACCAACGCTGCGGATGTCAGGAAGTACGGTGAAGTATTGCCAGATGTCGCGCTCTAGGCCGGCTTTCTTGATTTCGTCACGAAGGATCGCATCTGATTCGCGAACGATTTCAAGCTTCTCTTCTGTTACTTCGCCGAGTACACGGATACCAAGACCAGGGCCCGGGAATGGTTGGCGCCATACTACTTCATCAGACATACCTAGTTCCGTTCCAAGTGCACGCACTTCGTCTTTAAACAATGTGTTCAATGGCTCAATTAGTTGGAATTCCATATCTTCAGGAAGTCCGCCTACGTTGTGGTGCGATTTAATTGTTTGAGCTGTAGCCGTACCGCTCTCGATAATGTCTGTGTAAAGTGTTCCTTGTGCAAGGAAGTCGATGCCTTCAAGTTTCGCTGCTTCATCGTCGAATACGTAGATGAATTCGTTACCGATGATTTTACGTTTTTGCTCTGGGTCAGAAACGCCTTTCAGCTTGCTCATGAAGCGGTCTTTTGCATCGATTTTGATAACATTCATGTGGAATTGCTCCGTGAATGTTTTCATTACTTGCTCTGCTTCACCTTTACGTAATAAACCGTGATCTACGAAAATACATGTTAACTGATCGCCGATTGCTTTGTGAATTAAGACAGCTACTACTGAAGAATCTACGCCGCCGCTAAGTGCGCAAAGAACCTTTTTGTCGCCGACTTTTTCACGGATTTTTTGCATTTCGATTTCAATGAAGTTGTGCATTGACCAGT
>JBJELU010000087.1:0-11143 GCA_051879355.1 Oliverpabstia sp. | reverse complement strand
TGTGAGGATATTCAGATTCCAAGACTGACTTTCGTGACTTTTGTGGAGAATGCATGTGTGCACGGAATTGAGAATAAAACAGCACCTTGCTGGATTTTTGTCCGGGTTTACAGGGAACTTGAGGATGTCTGGATTGAAGTAGAGGATACCGGAAGTGGTATGGACGAGGACAAGGTGGCTGAAATTAAGGAGAAGATGTGTAATGCAAGCATCGAGAAACTCAGAGAAAAAGGGCGTGTAGGTATCATCAATGCCTGCCTCAGACTGAAAATGATAACGGATAACAAAGTGTGTTTTCATATAGAGAGTGAAGTGGGGCTCGGTACTACCATTCAGATCAGGATACCGATGGACTCTCTTGATAAAAGGATACAGATGCAGAGATAAGACTTGAACGGGAGTCTTGCGAATGAAAGGAAACAAAGGAGATAAGAAAATGCTGCGGGTTTTGCTGGTTGATGATGAACCTTTTATTGTACAGGGACTTATGGTGTTTATTGACTGGGAACAGGAAGGTTATGAGATTGTATATACTGCTTCCGATGGGGCAGAAGCACTTACATATCTGAAAGATCATAAGGTGGATCTTGTCATTGCAGACATTAAAATGCCGGTAATGAGTGGATTGGAGCTTTTGGAGACGATACGCAGAGAAAATATTTCAGATGCTTATTTTGTGATTTTAAGTGGTTACAGCGATTTTTCCTATGCACAGCAGGCAATTCGTTATGAATGTATGGAATATATCCTGAAACCGGTGGAAAAAGAGGAACTTCTGGGTGTACTGCGCAGAGTTGCCAGGGTGTCGGAAGCTGCCAGGGAAAATGAGCAGAAGAAACTAAAGCTGGAACATGAGTATTTGGCCAGAAATATTATTTCTCTTCTTTGCGGAAAGTACGACCGGGTTAATCTGGAATATATCAAAAGTCACATGAATCTTTCGGAGAGTGTCAGGTATATTTATCTGGAGCCTTGTGATATGGGAGAGATGTCGGAACGGGAGGATGGAGAGTATCGGAAGCTTCAGAGGAAACTGTATCAGGCCTGTCTGGATTTTCTGAAGGAAGACAGTACCCACTGCTTCTTTGATGTGTCCTGGAATGAGAAGAATTATGACATTGGTTTTATTTACTGTGACTATATGGCAAAGAAGCAGGGAATCAGCGAAGCTGAGTATCTGAGTAATTTTCAGGAGAGTCTTGAACAGGCGATCCAACGTCCTGTCAAATTGCTGGCAGGTAAAAAAGTAGCGGATATTTCCGGGCTGGCAAAATCATATAGTACAGCCTGCGTTCTGAATTCTCTGGAGGCATTCCGCACCAAAAAGAAGATGTATTTTTATGAAGAAGAAGTACAGATTCATAGTGGAGGCATTATCCTGTGCAAACAAAGCCTGGATGCGTTGATATCAGCCATTGAGCAAAACGATAAGATACAGATCCGTAAATGTGTGGAACATCTGTATGAAGAAATGCAGCAGATGGGGCTTGCCGCGGATACGGTAAATCTCAACATTAATTATTTCCTGTTTCAATTGATTCATCTGGCAACTGAGCAGGATGACGGTGTCAATCAGGAAGAAATTCTTCATTTCATCGGTGAGAGTACATTTGAAGAGGGAGTCACCAGAGGCAGCAGTGCGCATATGGAACATTTTGCCCTTGAGTATGCAGAGTATCTGGCACAGCTTCGTAAAAATATTTCCAAGGGAGGTGTACTTGGAGATATTGAGAAAGAAATACGCGAGAATTATGCGGAAAATCTTACTTTGAGGGAATTGAGCCGAAAGTATTATGTCAACAGTGCTTATCTGGGACAGATATTCCGGAAAAAATTCGGACAGTCTTTTAAAGAGTATCTGAATAACTACCGGATGGAGCAGGCAGCTCAGAGATTGTTGTATACCAGCGATAAAATTTATCAGATTGCTCTGGACGTGGGATATAAAGATTGTGATTATTTTATTAACCGTTTTATTGCGGCAAAGGGGTGTACACCTGCAAAGTTCCGCAGACAGAGCGGAGTAATGGAAAACTAAAAAGGCGGAAGGTACCTTCTGACTGAAAAAAGACAGGATAAATGATAGACTTCTATAATTTGTCCTGTCTTTTTATATGCTTTGTCCGGTTGAGAATTTTGCCCCAAAAGGTACAATGTAATTACTTGATAATTCATATTTGTTCTGCAGACGGATAGGAAAATATTTACAGTATTAAAAGAAATAGGAGGATGGGGTTTATGAAAAGAAAATATTTGATATCCCTTATGCTTTTGGCGGCAGTGTCCATGACGGCCTGTGGCAAGGCAGGTAAAGAAACAGGCACAAACGCAGGTGCAGAGTCAGGTTCAGAGGCATCCGATGGCGGAGTAAAAGAATTCACAGCATTCTTTGCAGTTCCTGGTTCAGAAATCAATGATGATAATGAAATTCAGCAGAAAATTGCTGAGATTACAGGTGCAAAATGTAAAGAAACATGGCTTACCGGACAGACTGCTGAGGAAGCTGTAGGAACCTTGATCGCCGGTGGTGAGTATCCGGATTTGATTGATGGTGGAGATGGTATGGCGCAGCTGTATGATGCCGGTGCACTGGTTGCTTTGGATGACTATATTGATCAGTATCCGAACATTAAAGAGTTCTTTACAGAGGAAGAATGGGACAAACTTCGACAGGATGATGGACATATTTACTGGATTCCACAGTTCAGTAATATTTATGGCGAAGAAAAAGCAACAACACACAATGATGAGGCTTTCTGGATTCAGACTCGAGTTCTTGAATGGGCAGATTATCCGGATATTCAGACCATGGATGAGTATTTTGATCTGATTGAAAGATACTATGAGGCCAATCCTACAATGGAAGATGGTACAACCAATATTCCATACACAATCCTCTGTGATGACTGGCGTTATTTCTGCCTGGAAAATGCACCTCAGTTCCTGGATGGATATCCAAATGATGGAAGTGTTATGGTAGATACGGAAACCTTGCAGGTCATTGATTATAATACAACACCTACAGCTAAGAGATACTTCGGAAAATTGAATGAAGAATTCAAGAAAGGTATTGTAGACCCGGAATCCTTTACACAGACTTATGATGAATATATTGCAAAACTTTCCACCGGACGTGTGCTGGGAATGATCGACCAGTGGTGGGATTTTGCATATAGTGTAAACGATGCACTGAAACAGCAGGGGCTGGGTGAACAGGGCTGCAACTACGTTCCGCTTCCGATTACAATTGAAAGAGGAATTAAAAATCAGTGGCATAACTCCGGTAGTGTTCTGAATGTTTCCGCCGGTCTTGCTATTACAACAAGCTGTGATGACGTGGAAGGTGCACTTCAGTTTGTGAATGATCTTCTTTCTCAGGAAGTACTGGATCTGCGTTCTTGGGGCGTAAAAGATGTTGACTATAAAGTAGATGAAGATGGTAAATACTATAAAACTCAGGAAATGAGAAATCAGGCAGCTGATACTGCTTATAAAGCATCACATATGTGCGGTTATTCTTATTTCCCAGGGTATACCGGAACAAGCCGTGATGGAATCAACGCAATGTCGCCACAGTTCCAGCCCGAAGAATTCTATGATGGACTGCCGGATGATGTGAAAGCATGTTTCGATGCCTATGGTGCTGAAACATATGTAGACATGCTTGGAACCAGTGAGGCTCCGGGACCATGGTATCCAATGTATTCTTTCTCAAGTACTATGACAACAAGCACACCTGGTGGTCTTGCATGGACAAAGATGGGAGAAATCAAGCATGAATATCTTCCTAAAGTAGTAATGGCATCAGATTTTGAAGCTGCATGGGATGAGTACATGAGTGTATACGAAAAATGTAATCCTCAGGATTTCCTGGAAGAAATGCAGACAGAACTTGATCGCAGAATGGAAGAAGCCAAGAAGTATCAGTAGAATATAAGTGAATAAATCGGGCAGATGTCGGTTACGGTATCGTGTGATAGACCGGTTCATCTGCCCTCTCTTTTTAGGAGGAGACTATGGCTGCTATAGAAAAAAGAAAAAAAGAAAAAGTAACAGAAATGAAAGTGAAAATCACTTGGAAAGAAATAAAAAGACAGAAAGCTCTGCTGATCTGGTCAGCCTTTATTGTATTATATGGTGTGATTTTCTGCTATTTGCCATTGGGAGGATGGCTGATGGCTTTCCAGAATTACCGTCCCAAGGATGGACTTCTGCATTCTCAGTTTGTAGGATTGGCAAAGTTCCAGCAGTTATTCTCTGATGCCACCTTTATCCGTGTAATTCGAAATACACTGGCTATGGGCGTGCTCAACCTGGTAGCAACCTTCTTTATGGCAATTTTATTTGCTATTTTGTTGAACGATGTAAAATCTCAGGGTGGAAAAAAAGTAGTGCAGACAATCTCTTACCTGCCGCACTTCCTGTCCTGGATTATCGTAACTGGTATTCTGCATGACGCACTGTCCGGAACGGGTATTGTGAATGAGCTTCTTTTGAAATTCGGTATTCTTGATCAGCCTCTGAATTTCTTCGCTCATCCAAAATTCTTCTGGCCAATCGTGGCATTTGCCAATGTATGGAAGGAAACAGGATGGAATGCCATTATTTATCTTTCTGCAATTACATCCATTGACCCTTCCCTTTATGAAGCGGCCAATATTGATGGGGCCGGAAGATGGCAGAGAATCCGCTATATTACATTACCGGGAATCCGTCCGACTATTATGATTCTTCTTCTGATGAATGTAGGTAACGTATTAAATGCAGGTTTTGAAATCCAGTACCTGTTAGGTAATGGTCTGGTACAGAGCGTGGCACAGACAATTGATATTTACGTATTGAAATGGGGTATCAGCCAGAATGACTTTGCAATTGGTACTGCGGCAGGTATCTTCAAGAGTTTTGTCAGCATCGTGCTTGTTGTCATCGCCAATGAGATTGCAAAACGGACCGGTGACGAGCGGCTGTTTTAGGAAAGGAGAAATCAGACTATGGAAAAACTTCACAAAAGGAAACAAACATCGGTTGGGGATACCATCTTCGTGATATGTAATACCCTGTTCATGATTCTATTCGTGCTGATTACACTATATCCGATTCTGAATACAGTGGCAATTTCACTTAATGACGGTACGGATGCATTGAGGGGTGGGATTTATCTGTGGCCCCGAAAATTTACCTGGAAGAACTATCTTACCGTTTTACAGAAAGATAACCTGCTGATAGGTGCTTATATTTCTGTGGCAAGAACAGTAGTTGGAACTTTGCTGGCTCTGATTGCCAATGCAATTCTGGCATTTATCGTCAGCAGAAAACGTTTCCTGTTCAAAAAACAGTTGTCACTGTTCTGGGTTATTACCATGTATGTAAACGGTGGCATGATTCCAACATTCCTGCTGTACAAAAACCTGGGAATGACAAACAGTTTCTGGGTTTATGTAATTCCTGGTATGTTCAGCGCCTTTAATATGCTGGTTATCCGTACCTATATGAACGGTCTTCCGGAGAGTCTGGAAGAGTCTGCACAGCTTGATGGTGCCGGATACACAACGATTTTCTGGAAAATCACTTCACCGCTGTGTAAACCGGTGTATGCGACCGTAGCTTTGTTTGTGGCAGTTGGTCAGTGGAACTCCTGGTTCGATGCCATGCTGTACAACCGTATGAGCCAACACCTGACAACCTTGCAGTATGAGTTGATGAAACTGCTTTCTTCCGTTACCAATCAGGGTAATTCTGCAGAAGCTATGAAAAATGCAGCAGGTGCAGTTACTCCAACATCTGTACGTGCAGCAGCTACCGTATTGACCATGTTGCCGATTATCTGCCTGTATCCGTTCCTTCAGAGATACTTTGTAGCCGGTCTGACCATCGGAGGAGTAAAGGAATAAGATAAAGATGGAAAAGGGAGCCGTTTACACAGGAATTTATCCAAATATATTCGAATTAGCCGGATATGAGAAAAAGGAAATAGAAAATAGATTAGATCAAATATTTCAGACTCTTTTTTATGGGAGTGATGAGGAAAGAATTTATCATCCCGTCGGTTGTGATCTTGGATACATAGAAGATACCGGTAATCTGGATGCCCGTACGGAAGGCATGTCTTATGGCATGATGATGTGCGTGCAGATGAATAAAAAAGAAGAGTTTGACAGGATATGGAAATGGGCAAGAACCTATATGTATATGACTGAAGGTGAAAATGCCGGATATTTTGCATGGTCTTGTGGAACAGATGGCACAAGAAACGCTGATGGCCCGGCACCGGACGGAGAAGAGTTCTTTGCAATGGCATTATTTTTTGCCTCACATCGCTGGGGCGACGGGGAAGGAATTTTTGCTTATAGCGAAGAGGCAAAAAAATTGCTGCATACTTGTATTCATAAAGGAGAAAACGGAGAACCGGGACGTGCCATGTGGGATTCCAAGAATTACCTGATTCGTTTTATTACTGAGGTGGATTTTTCGGATCCTTCCTACCATCTGCCTCATTTTTATGAATTATTTGCACAGTGGTCCTTCGAGGAAGACCGTTCTTTCTGGAAGAAGGCGGCGAAGGCAAGCAGGGATTACCTGAAGAAGGCATGTCACCCTGTGACCGGCTTGTGTGCAGAATATGCAGAGTATGATGGAACCCCCTATACAAAAGGGCAGAATATCTGGGGGAGACATGACTGGTATTACAGTGATGCCTATCGCACGATTGCTAATATTGCTCTGGATTATGCCTGGTTTGGTGCAGATGAGTGGGAAGTGGAAGAAGGAAAGCACTTTCTGAAATTTTTCTGTGAGACAGCAGGGGAGGAACATCAGGATGGAATTTTTGCCATTGATGGTACGGTGATTCCCGGGAAAGCCCTGCATCCGGTGGCTATGACAGCAGTAAATGCACAGGCAGGATTGCTGGTACAGAATGAACATGCTCTTGCCTGTGTCCGCAAGTTCTGGAATACACCTCTGCGCACAGGAAACAGGAGATATTATGATAATTGCCTTTATTTCTTCGCTTTTCTTGCATTAAGTGGAAATTATAGAATCTATTAACAGGAGATATTGATATGCATTTTGCAAACAATCCAATTTTGCCGGGTTTTCGTCCGGATCCTTCCATCTGCAGAGTGGGAGACGATTATTATCTTGTAACATCAAGCTTTGCTTATTTTCCTGGTGTTCCTGTTTATCACAGCAAAGATCTGGCTAACTGGGAGCAGATCGGTCATGTACTTACCCGGGAATCTCAGCTTCATCTGGAAAATGCCGGACATTCCAGGGGAATTTATGCACCGACCCTACGGTATTTTCAGGGGCGATATTACATGATTACAACAAATGTTTCTCATCGAGACAATTTTATTGTAACTGCTGAAAAACCGGAGGGACCCTGGTCTGATCCTTATTATCTGGATGAAGATGCTCCGGGGATTGATCCCAGTCTGTTTTTTGACGAAGATGAAGATGGAACAGTTCATTGCTATTATGTAGGAACAAGACCAAACCAGAAGCACGGAGTTCGTTATAATGGGGACTGGGAGATATGGGTTCAGGAACTTGATTTGAAGACAATGGAGCTTATTGGTGAAAGCAAAAAAATCTGGAAAGGTGCCATGCATCATGTGATCTGGCCGGAAGGACCTCACCTTTACAAAAAGGATGGTTATTATTATCTGATGAATGCTGAGGGAGGTACAGGACCAAATCACAGTATGACGATTTCCAGAAGCAGAAGTGTGTGGGGACCATATGAGGGCAATCCCAATAACCCTATTCTGACTCATCGTCATCTGGGAAATGATTATCCCATCACTGCTGTGGGTCATGGTGATCTGGTGGACGATGGCCATGGAAACTGGTATGTGGTTATGCTGGGTTCCAGAAAATGCGAAGGCTATGTAAATACAGGTCGCGATACATTTCTTGCGAAAGTGACATGGGAAGATGGATGGCCTGTTGTGAATCCGGGAGTCGGTATGCTGGAGTCGGTAGTCGAACTTCCGGGAGATGGGGCAGAAATGAAACCTGAAAGCCAGGTATACCATTTCTTCGAGAAGAAACTCCCGATGGAATGCATGACTCTTCGGAAGCCTCTTTGGGAAAAATACGATCTTTTCCAGAGAAGTGGATATCTGAGACTTCCGACTTTACCGCAGACATTAAGTGAAACATCCTGTCCTGCTTTCGTTGCTGTAAGACAGAAGGAGTATCAGTATCTTGCATCTGCGGGGATAGAATTTACTCCCTGTGTGAACGGAGAGGAGGCTGGTCTTGCCATTTTGTGTGATGAGACACATCATGTTCGTTTTTCCAAGATGATGTGTGACGGTAAAGTACAGCTGGTTCTCAGTCGGCGTCTTGGCGACAGGGAAGAAGAACTGGCTGCTGCAGAAATCGAAGATGGATTCTTAACTCTGGAAATCAGAGGCAGAGGCCAGAAGACAGACTTCTATTACAAAGTTCAGGGAAAAGAAAAAATAATGCTTGTTTCAGATGTGGATATGACAGGATTGAGTACTGAACTGGCGGGTGGCTTTACAGGATGTTGTATTGGGATGTATGCCTCTTCCAATGGGGAAAAATCTGAAAATCATGCAGATTTTGCATGGTTGGCTCTTGAAAACCAGTAAGAGTATCCATTATAATAATATAAGATTCTAAGCTGTGTGTCCGGAAATTCCAGCGGAATTTCCGGGCATTACTTTACCTTAGTACCGGAGGAAATGGATATATGAAGAAGTACTGGAAACAATGTATACTTTTATGCTGCGTCATAGCTCTGGCGGGAACAGCATCTTGGAAAATGACAAATAGGAAAAAGCCGGAGATTAGAAAATATTCGGCTTTTTTTTCCGTTCCAGGACAGGAGATTGATGAAGATAATGAGATAAAAAAGAAAATCGCGGAACTGACAGGAGCAGAATGTGAAGAGATATGGCTGGTAGGACAGACTTCCGATCAGGCTATTGCTTCCTATATTGCCGGAGGAGAGTATCCGGATTTTATTTCCGGCAATATTGATTTATATGAAGCAAATGCTTTGATTCCGGTTGATGAGTATTGGGATGAATACCCGAATCTGCGCAGTTATTTTACTGATAGTCAGTGGGAGCTGTTAAAACAGGAGGATGGGCATATTTACTGGATCCCCCAGTTTGGGAATCAAAAAAATCCATCAGAAGATATTCTGCATAATGGCGAAGCATTCTGGATACAGACAAGAGTATTAAAATGGGCGAAGTATCCGGAAATACGTACGTTGGAAGAATACTTTAATCTTATTGAGGCTTATGTGGACGCTCATCCTCTGGATGACCTTGTACCATATACTGTTCTTTGTGATGACTGGCGATATTTTTGTCTGGAAAATGTGCCGCAGTTTTTAGATGGCTATCCTAATGATGGCTGCTGCATTGTGAATCCAAATACATTGAAAGTGGAGGATTATAATACCACAGCCACGGCAAGAAAATATTACCGGAAATTAAATGAGGAATTTCAGAAAGGAATTCTTGATCCAGAGTTCTACACACAGACTTATAGTGAGTATCTGGAAAAACTTGCTACCGGACGTGTTCTTGGTATGTCAGATCAGTGGTGGCAGTTTTATTATACCGTGGATGATATGCTGCGTCAGCAGGGAGAGGGAATGAATTATGTGCCTCTTCCCATTACAATCGACAGAAATGTACAAAATAAGTGGCATACCCGGAACGGAACTCAGCCAGATGTTTCAGGAGGAATATCTGTCACAGTAAGTTGTAAAGATGTAAAGGGGGCTTTTCAGTTCCTTAATGATTTGCTCAGAGAGGATATTCAGAAACTTCGTTTTTGGGGAATTGAAGGGGTAGATTATGAAGTGGACGAGAACGGATTGTTTTATCTGACCGAAGAGCAGAGAGATATGGTTGCTGATTCGCAGTATAAAAATACACATTTTTGCTCTTATGCTTATTTTCCACGATTAGAAGGAAATTATGAAGATGGAATCAATGCTTTTTCACCGGAATTTCAGCCGGAGGAATTTTATGCTGCTCTGCCGGAGGATGTGAAAGAATGTTTGTCAGCGTATGGATGTAATGACTATGTAGATATGCTGGGAAATCATGATATACCGGGAGAGTGGTTTCCCGTGTATGCCTATGCGGATATTCTGACAACGGGTTCTGAGGCAGGACTGGTATGGAAGAAAATGGATCAGGTGAAACGTGAATATCTGCCGCAGCTGGTTATGACAGAGGATTTTGATTCTATCTGGGAGAAGTATATGGAAAGTTACGAATCCGTTCATCCGGAGATATTTTTTGCAGAAATGCAGAAAGTAGTGGATGAGCGGACGGGAAAAAGTAGTGAATCTTGATAAGGAGGATCATGTAATGAAAGAATTTTATAATCCCTTAATTGGAATGGATTATCCGGATCCTGATGTAATACGCGTGGGAGATACCTGGTATATGATAAGTACAACCATGCACTTTATGCCGGGTGGTGAGATTCTGCGTTCTTATAATTTAACAGACTGGGAGCGGGTGGGTTACGTTTTTGATGATCTGGATCATACATCGGCACAGTGTATGGAGAACGGAGAAAATATTTATGGACAGGGTATGTGGGCAGCATCCCTGCGGTATCATAACGGTATATTTTATGTCTGCTTTGTTGCTAATGATACCCATCGAACCTATCTGTATCAGTCACAGAATATAGAAGGACCGTGGAAAAAGCAATTTATTGAAGGATTTTACCATGACTGTTCCCTTCTTTTTGATGATGATGGCAGAGTTTACATCATATATGGAAATACCCAGATTTATCTTACAGAATTAAAGGACGATTTGAGCGGACCGAAACCAGGAGGTCTGCACAGAAAGATTATTGAGGATACGGGAAATGTGCGTCTGGGATATGAAGGAGCTCATGCATATAAAATTAACGGTAAGTATTATGTATTTCTGATCCATTGGCCCAATGGCGGAGCGGGAAGAAGAACAGAAGCATGTTTTGTTTCAGATAGTCTGGAGAGTGAGTTTATCGGACGGGATATACTGGATGATGATCGGGGATATTTCAATTGCGGTGTGGCACAGGGGGGAATTGTAGATACACCGGAAGGCGAATGGTATGCCTTCCTTTTTCAGGATTCTGGAGC
>JBJELU010000086.1:0-2512 GCA_051879355.1 Oliverpabstia sp. | reverse complement strand
TTTGTTACAGATTGTTAGAACCCTGGGCTGTGAATTCACTTCACATGCCCAGAGTGCAAATTCCGGCTCATCTGACCACGCATTCCGCTAAGAACTGATCAGACTTTCCGGATGTAACTGAACGCGTTTCCGCTTCAGCTGATCAATAAGTTTTCAACGTGTTATAGTTCTTTCGTAGTCATCAAATGATTGCGAAAGGAGGCATAACTATGCAAGACTACAACACGATTATCGGCTCCATCCAGATGCGTTTGAATGGATGCCAGACCAGGTCCGTTATGGACCGTTACAAGATTGGCTCAGGTACATTAAATCTGATCATGAGCCGATACCATGCCAACGGGATCCCAATCGAGGAACTCCGAATGATGGCACCTAAGGAAGTTGAGAACCTTTTCTATCCGCAGAAAAATCTACAGAGGAAAGATGTCCCACTTCCAGATTTCCAGTATTACTATGACAGAATCCATGCACCAGGGAGCCGCATGAACATTTCGTTCTGTTGGCTGGATTATAAAGAAAAGAATCCTGATGGTTATGAGAAGTCACAGTTTTACGAATACTTCAACCGATTCATAGCAGAAAACTATGGTGGTCAGAAGGTATCAATGGCCGTAAACCGAATCCCGGGTGAAAAGATGTATATCGACTGGGTCGGTGATAAGCCGGAACTGTTAACAGATACCGAAACGGGCGAGATCAAAAAGGTTCATATCTTTGCGACCACGCTTGGAGTCAGCAGCCTGATCTATGCAGAAGCTTTTCCAAACGAGAAACTTCCGTGTTTTATAGAAGGCTGTGCGCATGCAGTTTCTTTTTATGGTGCTGTTGCCAAGTATTTTGTGCCGGATAACCTGAAAACTGCAGTAACCAGGCACACAAAAGATGAACTTATCCTGCAGTCTACATTTGCAGATATGGAAGACTTCTATGAGACTATTGTTCTTCCACCACCCGCTAGAAAGCCGAAAGGCAAGCCTACAGTTGAAAATCATGTACGTTATCTTGAAACACATCTGGTTGAAAAATTGAAAGAAAAGATATATGTGTCATTTGAAGACCTGAATGATGATATCAAAAAAATAGTAGCGGTCCTCAATAAACGATCTTTTCAAGGTAAGGATTTCTCAAGACTGGATGCTTTCGAAAAGTATGACAAACCATGTATGAAACCACTGCCAGGCGGATGTTACACGGCTTGCGACTATAAAGCGGTCTTAAAAGTTCCCAACAACTACCACATCGAGTATGACGGCCACTACTACTCCGTATTGTACTCTTACTGTGGCAAGCCTGCAATCCTGAAGGCAACCGCTTCAGAGATCAGGATCTGTGATCAGTATAATCGGCTGATCTGTACACATAAGCGGTCTTATAGGGAGTTTCCGCTGTATATCACGGTAGATGAACATATGCCGCCAGAACACCTTTATTATAAAGAAGTCAATTCAAAGGATGGTAATTATTACCGCCGCTGGGCTTCTGCCATTGGTCCTGCGATGTCAGAACTGATTGACAGACTCCTTAAATCATCAAAACATGAAGAGCAGTCTTATAATGCCTGTGCAGGTATCCTGCATAAAGTAAAAACAATCCCGAAAGGTGCTGCTGAAGAAGTTGCCCGTAAATGTATAGAGATCAATTCCTGTAAGTATTTTACCTTCAAGCAGATGCTGAAAAAGATGGATGTGAAGGAACTCCCCGAGCATTCACCCGGAACACTGCCCAATCATGAAAATATCAGAGGAAAGGACTACTATAAGTAAGGGTGACGTACTATGGCATACAGATTAAAAGACTATCTTTATAACGATAAACTCACAAAGGAACAGAACATACTCATGGATCGGCTGTATAAACTTCGCATGTCCGGTATGGCTGAAGCTTTTGAAAAGCAGCTGCTGGAACCAAACACAGGTCTCGAACCATTTGAAGTCCGCTTTGCTGCTATTGTAAATCAGGAGTGGGATCAGCGTGAGAGTAAAAAGTTTAAACGTCTCATGAAGAAAGCGACCCTGAAATATCCTGCAGCTGATCTTGACAGTTCAATCTATGATCCAGAACGTCAGCTGAATACACACGTCATAGAACTTCTGGCCAAGTGTGATTGGATCGATGAGCCGAATAACCTGCTGATGACCGGAGGGGCCGGTGCCGGGAAAACGCACATCGCCTGCGCCTTATGTATCACAGCAATGCATCAGAACCGTACTGTTAAATATATACGTGCGAACACTCTTTTAAAGGAATCAGATCATGCCAGGCAGGAAGGTACTTACTTTGAGTATTCGAATGAAATGGCAGCTTATGATCTCATGGTGATAGATGATTTCGGCTTAATGGATCTGGACATCGAGAAATGCCGCGATCTGTTTGAAATCATCGAATCCAGAGACTGCCGCAAGGCAACTATTATTATCTCACAGATTCCAGTATCTGGATGGTATCAGCTTTTTGGGGATTCCACCTACGCAGATGCCTGCTTAAGCCGAATGACATCCAAGGCATATCG
>JBJELU010000085.1:0-43650 GCA_051879355.1 Oliverpabstia sp. | reverse complement strand
AAATCTGGGATCCTATCATTTCTCTCTTCTGAAGATCGTCCCGGATAATCTCTCCCAGATCCCGGTATGGTGACATTTTCTCTCCGATGGCTATCAAAAGTTCATCAAAAGTAATATAGTGATCCACCTTGAAAAATTCCATGTACTTGATCACTGCGTTGATCTGGGCTGCCACCAGATTGATTTCCTCTAATTGCTGCGAAAACCCTGTCACTTCTTTGTCTTTCCGGGGCATCCTTTCATAGCGGTATACCATTTTCCGCACCTGTTCCATATCCTCTTCACTCAGAAGCGGATTTACATACAGAACCGGGGCATCTACATTTTCCAGGGATATGCTGGACACAAAAAAATCTGTTTTTGCAATAATATAAGGGGTGATATCTTTCTTTCCGTATGTTGTGATCACCACCCGGTCATGAAATGCTTTTTCCAGCTTGGAAGACATCAGGCGGGAAATTCCGATACCGCTGGAACATACGATTCCCATCGATACATTCCGCACTTCTTCCTTTCTTCCTTCCAGACGCACCACCGCCGCGCCAAAATGAACGGTCAGAAAACCAATTTCCTCCTCCGGCACCGGTTTTCCGATCCATTCCGCAAGTACATTTGCGACACGGATACATCTTTCGTAAATGTCCGGATATCCCTTTTTTATATCCTCCAGCACAGGATTGGCAATCTGCATATCATAAAGGATCCGGATAAAGGTAGGCTGCAGATGGGCCAGAAGTCCCTGAATAAATTCATCATCCTGCTTCAGAAGGAAACTGTTCTCTGCATCAAACACATCAATCATCTCATTGATCAGCTGCTGCAGCTCACGATTTTCCCGTCCTGCTGATTTTTGTCCTTCCCACGCAATTCTCTCGTGCTTTGCCCCTTTAATATGCAGGCAGATATAAGAAATTTCCAACGGAGGGATATCAATATCAAATTCTTTTTCCAGTTCACTGACAATCTTCTGCGCAAGTTCATAATCCTCTCCCCGGAGTACTTCTTCTGTCCATCGGGTATCGGATTCAATAATCTCATTCTTAACGATACGATTCACGGCAATCGCAATATGAATCACAAGACCGATGTAGGAATTCTCTGTCAGTGACATCACCCGGGGATCTTCCATCTCCATCAGACAATTAACAACCCGTTTCAAAATATCATTATTCAGAATCTGACCAATCTTACTTTGGGAAAGTTCATCACAGCTTTCCCGCACATTGTCATCACTTTCATATGCCTCACGAAGTACCCTGGTATCCATATTTTCATCGATAAAGGTGCGGATGGCTTTCCGGTAGCTTGCCTCGCTTCCCTCAATTTCCACACCGCTTCCCGGCTTACGAACAACAAACAGTCCCTGTCGGTTCAGCCATTCCTCCACAGCTTCCAGATCTGCACTGATGGTGGCCTCACTGACTTGAAATTTACTGCTGTAATAAAACAGTTTTTTCAGCCCTTTATTTTTCAGGATTTCCAGTACCAGCCGTTTTCTCCTGTCCTCCCGGTTGCTGACATCATACGTATCTCCGGTTGTAATATCCTGAAGCAGACGCAGCTTCTCCTCTTCATTACCTTCCAGCCACACACCCACACCTGTTCTGGAATGGAAATGAATCTGATATTTTTTCAGACTGCTGTCTATGTACTCCAATTCTCTCTGTATGGTTCGTTTGCTGACACCTACCTGGTCTGCAAGGTTTTTTATGGATATAGTCTGATTCTGCTGCAGCATGACTTTCAATATCTGTTTTGTTCTCGGTGTAAAACTCATATGATCACCCATTCCTGACTTTGATAATTTCCACGATCCGTTCAAAGGCTGACTGTTCCAGAAGGCTGTCCACTTCAAGGATTTCTGAACCCTCCAGAGATTCCGGAAGCAGTTTACGGAAATTTTTCTGACAGACCACAAGATCCAGATGCTCCGGAATCTGATCGCTGGCGTATGCCTCCACCTGTATATCCGTAATCTGCTGCTGCATCAGTTTTCTTCGAAGGAGTGCGGCACCCATAGCACTGGATCCCACACCGGCATCACACACAAAACCAATCGCACGGACAGGCGGCTGTTTTATTTCTTCTTTTTTATCAATCATTTCACACAACTTCTTTTCCTCTTTCACGGTTTTGTTCCGGTGCAGAACCAGCCAGCTGACTCCAAAGGAAACTGCCGCAGATAGCAGAATACCTGCTCCGACTTTTATAAAATCCTGTCTTCCTGCAAGAAGCAGAATCGATATACAGCTTCCCGGAGAAACCGGAGTCCGCAATCCCACCCGCGTAAGTTCAAACCAGAAAGCACCTGCCGCACTGGAAGCCATTAAGGGGAGCAGGAGCCGTATATCTGACAGCACAATGGGGAAATAGACTTCATGTATTCCCCCTATAAACTCTGCAATCATAGCACCTGCATACGTTTCTTTTTCTTTCTGTCTGGTCAGATACAGGGCACCCAGCATACCGAATCCCGGTCCCGGATTCGTCTCCAGAAGAAATAACACAGAACTGTCAGTGCTCTGCGTCTGCTGTATACCCAGGGGAGACAAAATGCCATGATTCAGCACATTATTCAGAAATAATACTTTGACCGGTTCCACGAAAATACTGAACAGTCCGGTCAGATGATGATTCAGAAGTGTTCCCACGGCACCCCCGATCTCCTCTGCTGTCCAGAGCAGCGCAGGACACAGCACATAATACCCTCCCATGGCAAGGATACCTCCCGTGATACCCACCATCAGATTTGTTGTCAGCATCTGTACACTTGAACCTGCATACCTGCGGATTAATTTTTCGATATAAACCCATAAAAAGCCGCCGGCAGGAGCCGCGATCATTCCGGCAAGAATTCCCACCGTCATATCTGCGTACACCATACCGGCAGCCATCAGAACAGACAGGACACCGCCTGTCTGTCCGCTGATTTTTGCACCTCCCGCATAACTTATGCAAATTGGAATTACCATACGGTAGACCAACTGGGCAATCGCATAAATATTGGCATCAGGGAACCAGCCCTGCTCCTGGACAATAACAAAAAGGAAACCGACGAAAATAAACAATCCCATATTTCCCATAATAATACTGCTGTAAAATTTGCCAATCTTATGTATCACATTCCTCATAAATCCGTCCACCTGATTCTGCGTGTTCTAAGAACCCTTGTATATTTTTATAATATCATTTTACCATCTTCTTAGCAAGAACCGGCCTGCTATTATTTTTTTAATTCCTCTACCAGTTCATCGTACTGCGGTGCAGCAAGGAAATTGGTAATCAGGATCAGTTTCGCCTGTGGACAGCTGTGAGCGGCCCGCTCACCCAGTTCCTGATGAGTCACTACCACCTGAACATCTCCCGGTATGGAGGATACCGGTGTATGTATTACCTCAATTCCTGTAATACCTGCCGCTGCCAGTTTCTTTTTCAGAACTGTGGCTCCCATGGCACTGGAACCCATACCGGCATCACAGGCAAAAGCAATTTTACTCACTTTTCTCACTGCAGTCTCAGTGGTATTTTTTGCATCAAGGCCTTTCGCCTGACGTTTCATGCTGTCTTTTTTCGCCTGTGCTTCTTCCAGAGATGCATCCTTACTCATAAACTTCAGAATTGGAATCGCGATCACCAGTGACACAGCAGCAGAAATCAGAACGCCAAGAATCAGTCCCACATAGCTGTGGCGCTCAGCCATCATAAGGATTGCCAGAATACTTCCCGGAGAGGATGGTGCGGTAAGGCCCACATTCATCATGGTAAACACAAAAACTCCGGAAGCACCGCCGGCAATTACAGCCAGCAGAAGCAGAGGATTCATCAGAATATATGGGAAATATATTTCATGAATACCGCCGAAAAAGTGAATGATCACTGCTCCCGGTGCTGAACTTTTTGCAGTTCCCTTTCCAAAGAAACAATAAGCAAGCAGGATACCAAGCCCCGGACCCGGGTTAGCCTCCAACAGGAAGAAGACAGATTTTCCGACTTCCTCCACCTGTTTGATTCCCATAGGAGATAAAATTCCATGGTTAATCGCATTATTCAAAAACAATACTTTCGCAGGTTCAATAAACAAACTGGTCAGCGGCAGCAGGCCGTGATTCACAAAAAATCCTACACCGGCTTCCATCCAGCCATTGAGGATGTTTACCAGCGGTGTCACACCCAGCATGGCAGCAGCTGCCAGTGCAGCTCCGATAATACCGATAGAAAAATTATTAACCAGCATCTCAAATCCGGCTTTTATTTTGTTCTGAACCAGACGGTCAAACTGTTTGATCACCCACGCAGCTGCCGGACCCACGATCATTGCACCGATAAACATAGGAACATCCGATCCCACGATGACACCCATAGTAGCAATCGCACCGATCACTCCACCTCTTTGTCCTGCCACCACCTGTCCTCCTGTATAAGCAATCAAAAGGGGCAGCAGCATGGAGGACATGGGACCTATAAGCTGTGCAAGCGTTTCATTGGGACACCATCCGGTCGCCAGAAACAAAGCGGTAATCAGACCCCATGCAATAAATGCGCCGATATTAGGCATTACCATTCCGCTCAGAAACCTGCCAAAAACCTGTACTTTTTCTTTCATTGACATCACACCTCATTTTTTCTTTATTCAAAGGTATGACTGGCCAGTCAATCTCTTCTGATAGCCTTATTATAGTCAGAAAATCTTCTGTTTTTCAACAAATAAAAGAAGAGATTTGGCACTATGATTTAATGCCAAATCTCTTCTTTTACCGATGCTGTCTCTTACAGTTCCATGCTTCCGGATACTTCACCGTTTACTACATAATAAGCAGTGTTTTCTTCCGGTTTTACATAAACCTTTACATCAGCCATATCTTTTACTTTGTTGCCAAGTTCTTTGGTCCAGATATCTTTTACTTTTTCTGTAAGATCTTTTACAGAAACTTCTTTTCCACCGAACTGTACGTATACTTCCTGAGTTTTAGCCGGCGCCTTAGCTGCTGCTTTTTTTGCCGGTGCTTTCACTTCTTCTGTAACAACTTCTGTCTTAGCTTCTACAGGTTTCTTCGTTGTCTTGGTAACACTTTTTCTTGCTGCCATTACACATCCTCCTCAATTCCATGACCACTCTTTCTCCGGTCATGGCTCAATCTGCTGTCTGAAACAGCGTGGTTGTTTTTACTGGAGTAGTTTACTACGGTTTTCAAATTATTTCAAGTTTATTCCACGCTTTTCATGGATTCTACCATATCCAGCTTCTTTAATTTGAAATGCATGAACAAATTAACCAACACTGAAAACAGAATTGTCAGACAAATACTGTATAAATAGCTTATTTTTTTAATTTCTCTTCCAAACATCATCAGATCGATTTCTGCCGTCAAAATGACAAAACGGTGGAGTGACAGCCCGAATCCGATGCCTGTCAGCGCTCCCAGCAGCGTCAGAATAATATTTTCCCGGAACACATAAGCAGACACCTCACCATCAAAAAATCCCAGTACTTTTAATGTAGAAAGTTCTCTTCTGCGCTCACTGATATTGATATTATTCAGATTATAAAGAACCACAAAGGCAAGAAGACCTGCTGCTATGACAATCACATAAATGATGGCATCCATACTTCGGATGAGATCGGCAATCCGTCCCTCCATGGTGCTTAATAGAGTGATATTCATCACACCGTCCAGTTTCATATATTCCTTCTGGAATTCTTCTTCAAAGTCTTCCTCATTGGTCCGGTTAATGGTAAATATCTCCGTATACTCCGGATCTTTCTGATAAAGCTGCCTGTATACCTGTTCCGACATATAAACGTAATGGAAATAATAATTTTCCACCACATGAGATACCACGGTCTCTATTTTCTTTGTTTCACCATCTTTCAGGTATATGGTATCACCTTCTGAAACACCCAGCACTTTAGCCAGTTTTTCCGACAACACCACTCCCTGATCATCCAGCTGGTACTCTTCCTGCGTAATTCGGTTTTTCAGCCGGACAAATTTCTGAAATTTTTCTTTATCCGGCACAACAACCAGATAAACGCTTCGTTCTTCATCTCCGACTTCCACATCGACCGAAGTTTCTTTTCCTTCCATATAATTCAGAACATCCTCATCCTGATCAAGATAGTGAAACAGAGCTTCCCTTTCCGCTTCCGTGATATCACTGTTCAGATTTAAAGCAGAAGAATACACACGAATTTCTCCAAACTGCTTTTCTCCAATGGCCATGATGGAATCTTTTAAACCAAATCCCACCATCAATAATCCCATACAGCCTCCGATACCCAACACCGTCATAAAAAATCGCTTTTTGTAACGGAACAGGTTTCTCAATGTCGCTTTATAGGAAAAACTCAGCCGTTTCCAGATAAACGGCAGATGTTCCAGAAGAATCCGTTTTCCTTTCTTCGGTGCCTCCGGCCGCATCAGTTCAGCCGGCACCGCCCGCAGTTCATTCCAGCAGGAAAATCCTGCGGCAAGAACAGTAATACCCGTTGCCAGAAGAGCCGACGATACAGAATAACCAAGATACATAGGAGCCTGAACCACCGGCAGGTTATTATACAAAATCTTATATGCCTGTATGATAATCACGGGAAGGGTTTTCTGCCCGACAAAGATTCCGATCAGGCTGCCCACACAGCTGGCAAAGAATGCATAACAAAGGTATTTTGCGGCAATGGCAGCTTTTCCATATCCCAGTGCTTTCAGCATACCGATCTGCGTGCGGTTTTCTTCTACCATACGGGTCATCGTTGTCAGACAGATCAGTGCCGCCACAAGAAAGAAGATGGCAGGAAATACCTCTCCGATGGCACCGATACGCTCTGCATCCTGCCCGTATCCCACATAAGTCTGAAGAGAATTTCTTCCCAGAATATACCAGACAGGCTTTTCCAGCTCGTCAAGCTTTTCCTGTGCTTCTGCGATTTCATCTTCTCCCTCTTTGATTTCTTTTTCAGCCTTCTCCGACTCTTTGAGAAATTCCTCTTCTGCGTCCTGCAATTCTTTTTCCTTCTCCTGCAGCGTTTCCTCCGCTTCTTTTAATGAGGCTTCTCCACTTTTTATGGTTTTCCTGGCTTTTGCCAGTTCCTGCTCGCCTTCTTTCAGCTGATTTTGCTTTGACTGTAACGTTTTCTCTGCCTGAGCAAGCTGAGCTTTTCCCGAGGCAAGCTGCTGTTCTCCGGCTGCCAGCTGGGCTTTTCCAGCTTCCAGCTGCGTTCTCCCGGCTGCAAGAACTGCCCGGGACTGTTCTGCCTGTTCTTTGGCCTGCTGAAGTTCCCCTTCCTGTTTAGCCAGTTCCTGTTTTCCGGCCTCAATCTGTAAAAGTCCCTGCTCATATTCCTCTATTCCCATCTTAGCCTGAGCAATGGATGTTTCCAGCTGCGTTTTTGATTCCTGCAGTTCTTCCAGAATCGGCTTCTGATACTCATCTTCCGGGTCAAGCAGTTCGATCTGCTGGTTGACCAGCTCCAGAGATTCTTCCAGCTGCGGAAGCATATTTCTGGCCTGCTCAACCTGCTCTTCTTTCTCCTGCAGCAGTGCCTCTGACGCCTCCAGCTGTTCCTTTGCCAAAGCCAACTGCTCTTCTCCGGCTTCAATCCGGGCATCGCCCTGGGCAAGCTGCTCTTCTCCGGCCAGCAATTCCTGTTCTTTTTGAACCAGCTGCTGACGGACATCCGCCAGTTTGGCTTCACTTTGTTTCAGAGTCTGTCTCTGACTGTCAAGCCGTGACCATGCCTGATTTAGCTGAGACTTCCCGCTCTCCAGTTCTTTTTCCTGCTTTGCCAGCTCATCTTTGCCATCCTGCAGTTCCTGCTTCTTCTCCTGAATCTCCTCTTTGCCGTCCTGCAGCTGTTTCTTTCCATCCTCCAGCTCATCTTTGGCATCCTTCAGTTTTTTTCGGGCACCAGCAATTTCCTGTTTAGCAGCATCGATATCTTCCTGCCCGTCCGCCTTGATTTTCGCATAGCGAATCTCACACTGTTCATCTTCGATTCCCTTAATCCGGTCTTTCACCTCATCAACCAGATCTTCATAATCATCATCGTAGCAAATGTATGTTTCTGCCTCATCTACAGTCAGATAAATCTCCGTATACACCTCCAGTGTAAATGCTTCCGGCAAAAGGATACCGAATCCACTGACTGAACCATTTCCTATAGTACTGGTTCCTCTGTCCAGACTGAGATAGAAAGGACTGGTTCCTGCACCTACAACGGTATACTCGTTCAGCAGCAGCGTATCTTCCAGAGCCTCATCTTCCTCTCCCGCATCGAAAAGAACCGTATCCCCGATTTGCAGATTATTGTTCTCCATAAACTTCTGATCCAAAAAAATCTCATCCGGTTTCTCAGGGATTCTTCCCTCGGCAACGGAAAGCTGATTCATGTCTTTTGTATACGACATCAGATGCAGAACCGGCTGAGAGTTGGGCATCTGACAAAGGACATCCGCACTGTAAGCGGGATCCACCGCCTTGATGCCCCGAATCTGCTCCAGAGCATCCACATCTTCCTCCGTCAGTCCCAGCGTACTGAGCACCCTGATATCCATCAGATTCACATCATCATAATATGTATCTGCAGACAGCTTCATATCAGGGCATGCCGCACGGACACCGGAAAAAAACGCCACTCCCAGAATGACGATTGCCATGATAGAAAGGAATCGGTTCCGGCTGGCACGGACTTCTCTGAAAAAATCTTTTATAAGTGTATGTTTTCTTTTCATATCATCACCACTCAATCGTCTCAACCGGCACCGGATGTTCATTTACAGCCATCGACTGCACCCGCCCATTCTTAATCTGAATCACCCGGTCTGCCATCGGTGTGATTGCTGTATTATGGGTAATCACCACCACCGTCATTCCTTTTTCTCTGCAGGTATCCTGCAGCAGTTTTAAAATAGCTTTTCCTGTCAGATAATCCAAAGCACCCGTTGGCTCATCACAGAGTAAAAGCCGGGGATTCTTGGCAAGAGCCCTGGCGATAGCCACTCTCTGCTGCTCACCGCCTGACAGCTGTGCGGGGAAATTCTGCATACGGTCTCCCAGTCCTACTTCCTGCAGCACCGTGGCTGCATCCAGAGGATTTTTACAGATCTGAGCCGCCAGTTCCACATTTTCCAGTGCTGTCAGATTCTGCACCAGATTATAGAACTGAAAGACAAAACCGATATCATTTCTCCGATAGGTTGTCAGCTTCCTGTTTCTGTAACCGGAAATATCCTCCCCGTCAACGATCACTTTTCCTCCGTCACAGGTATCCATCCCGCCCAGTATATTCAGCACCGTTGTTTTTCCGGCCCCGCTGGGGCCTACGATCACGGCAAACTCACCTTTTTCAATTTCAAAGGAAATCCCGTCTGCCGCACGGATTTCCACTTCTCCCATATGATAAATTTTTGTTACATCCTGCATGGTTACAATCGCACTCATTTTTATCAACCGCCTTTACAATCCAATGTCATCCAACTGTCTGCTGCAATACTGCTCCAGCCGCTCTTTCAGTCCTCTGTGCTGAGGAAGTGCCAGTTCAAAATCCAGTTCCAGAATCTGTCCTGCCGTCTCACTGGCCATCTTCATAATATCTGCATCCCTGAAAATATCTGCAATTCCCAGTTCCAACACACCGCTCTGGCGCACTCCGAACAGATCCCCGGGGCCCCTGAGTTTCAGGTCTTCCGCCGCAATATAAAATCCATCATTAGATTTATTCAGAATCTGCAGCCTCCGGGAATGCTCTGCCTGATCCTTTCCATGAATAAATATGCAATACGACTGGCTGTCACCCCGGCCTACACGGCCTCTCAGCTGATGCAGCTGAGCAAGACCGAAACGTTCTGCATTCTCAACCATCATGACCGTAGCATTTGGCACATTCACCCCAACTTCTACCACCGTAGTGGAAACCAGAACCTGAATACGATTTTCTGCAAAGGATTCCATAATCCCATTCTTTTCTTTTGGTTTCATCTGCCCGTGAAGCATCTCCACACAGATATCCGGCGGCAGTTCCTTTCGAAGCTTTTGGGTATAATCTGTAACATTTTCCGCCTCAAGCCCCTCACTTTCTTCCACCATCGGGCAGATTACATAAACCTGATGTCCCTCTCTTACCTGCTTTTCGATGAAACGGTAAGCTTTCGGGCGATAACTGGTATCCACCACACAATTCTTAATCGGAAGCCTCCGGGCAGGAAGTTCATCCACAATCGAAATATCAAGATCCCCATAGAGAATAATACCGAGCGTACGGGGAATCGGTGTGGCACTCATAACCAGTACATTCGGTTTTACTCCCTTGGATGAAAATGTTTCCCTTTGTCTTACCCCAAAGCGGTGCTGCTCATCCGTAATCACCAGAGCCAGATTTTCGTACTGCACCTTTTCCTGTATCAGTGCATGGGTTCCCACGATCATATGTGTCTTTCCGGATGCAATCTGCTCATAAATGAGCCTTTTCTCCTTTGCCGATGTGGAACCGGTCAGCAGCACCGGAGCATATACATCCAGAAGCTGATTCTCTGCCAGAAGCTTCGTGAGAGATTCAAAATGCTGGCGTGCCAGTACCTCCGTAGGCACCATAAGAGCACTCTGATAGTCATTCTCCGCTGCCATGATCATGGCAAGGAATGCCAGAATCGTCTTTCCACATCCCACATCTCCCTGCACAAGGCGTGCCATCAGTGTATTTCCCTTCAAATCTTCTTCTATCTCATACCATACTTTTTCCTGCGCCCGGGTCAGACGGTAGGGAAGATTTTCTATCACTTCTTCCGTTTTCCAGACAGCCTTCATCTGATAATGGTTTTCCTCAGCCTGATTCCGGTCTTTCATCTGCTGCAGAGCAAGGATAAATAATAAAAATTCATCGTATGCCAGTCTTTTCCTTGCCTCCAGATAACATTCCTGATTCTTCGGAAAATGAATCTGTTCAATCGCAAAATTATATTCCGCCAGATGGTCTTTCAGACGGATTTCCTCCGGGAGATAATCATAAGACAAATCCAGATGTTCCAGCACCTCACGGACCATTTTCGTCAATGTACTGTTTGTCATGCCTGCCGTCAGGCTGTAAATCGGCTGCATACTGTTCAATTTTTCTTCATACGCCGCCGGAGTATATATTTCCGGATGTTCCATCTGACAGCGGCCATTTTTTATGGTGATTTTCCCGCGAAACACCATCACCATGCCCCGTCTCAGCGTACTTCGGAGAAATGGCATGTTAAACCAGGTGATTTTGCACTGACCGGTCTGGTCTGCAATCGTCGTAGAAACCACAGTAAGATTCCGCACTTTTTTCATATCAATATTGCCTGTTACTGTTCCCACGACAGCTATTTTTTCCTGATCCTTTGCCTCTGCCAGAGACACTGGTTTCCTGAAAATATCATAATCACGCGGATAAGCATGCAGAAGATCTCCGACACTGTATATCCCCAGTTTGTGGAACAGTGCTTCCGTTTTCTCTCCCACTCCTTTCAACGAGCGGATGGATTCTGTTTCTTTCATTCCTCCTCCTTATTCCATACGTTTCGGTACAAAAAGGTGCTGAAAAGCTCAAAAGCTTCACAGCACCCCCTCATACTGCCTGCGGCAGTACTATTTATTCAACAGAAACGATACAGTAGTAAATCGGCTGACCGCCATAATTTACTTCCACATCACAGTAATCATACATTTCCTCTAACTGTGCACCGAGTTCCTCTGCTTCCTCTTCAGAAAAGTCCTCGCCATAATAAATGCTGATCAACTCTGTATCTTCGTCTACCATAGCCGCAGCGGTTTCTTTTGCTACTTCAGCCACCTGCTGACCCACTGCCAGCATTCCATGATCACCGATGCCCATGATATCACCCTGATGGATCTCTTTATCATCAATATGGGTATCACGAACCGCATACGTGATCTGGCCGGTCTTTACCCGTTTAATTTCCTCAATCATGGCTGCTTCATTATCTTCTACCGATTTTTCCGGTACAAAATTGATAATAGCGGTAATTCCCTGCGGAACCGTCTTTGTAGGAATCACAATAATGTTTTTATCTTTTGTCAATGCCTGTGCCTGGTTGGCGGCCAGAATAATGTTTTTATTATTCGGGAATATGAAAATATTTTCCGCATTCACTTTTTCAATGGCATTCAGCATATCCTCCGTACTTGGGTTCATGGTCTGACCGCCTTCAATCAGATAGTCAACGCCAAGATCACGGAAAATATCACCAAATCCTTCTCCGATAGATACGGAAATGAATCCAACTTCCTTCTTCGGTTCATTCTTTGCAGCTTCCTCGGCCTGCTGTGCGGCTACTTTTTCTGCATCTTTGATCAGCTTCTCCTGATGCTCTTCACGCATATTGTCAATCTTGATTCTGGACAGGGAACCATAGGTCAGAGCCCGCTGAATCGCAAGACCCGGATCATTGGTATGTACATGAATCTTAACAACCTCATCATCTGCCACACACACAATGGAATCACCCAGGGAACTCAGATACTTCTTGAAATCCGCTTCATCATCATCAGAAAACTCTTTGTTCAGCACGATAATAAACTCTGTACAATAACCAAACTTAATGTCAGCCTCTGCCTGCGGAGAAATCTTCACAACCTTTGCACTTTCTCCTGCCTCAAAGGAAAGATCAATTTCCTTGCCCATGAACGCATCAAACGCACCTTCAAGAACAACGATAAGACCCTGTCCGCCGGAATCCACAACACCTGCTTCCTTCAGAACCGGAAGCATATCCGGAGTTTTTTCAAGGACCCTTTTTCCTTCTGCCAGGATATCTTCAAAGAACGGCTGCAGATCCTGTGCTTCATCAGCCAGTTCCAGTGCCTTATCAGCAACACCTCTCGCTACAGTAAGAATCGTACCTTCTTTCGGCTTCATAACCGCTTTATAGGCTGTCTCAACACCCTTATCAATCGCTCTTGCGATTGTAACAGCGTCCAGTGTCTTGTGCTCTTTGATTCCCTTAGTGAACCCCCTCAAAAGCTGAGAAAGGATAACACCTGAATTTCCTCTGGCACCGCGAAGAGAACCGGAAGAAATAGCTTTCGCCAGATTTTCCATCGTAAGATCTGTGATTCCATTTACTTCCTTAACCGCAGACATAATGGTAAGTGTCATATTCGTTCCTGTATCACCGTCAGGCACCGGAAACACATTCAGCTCATTGATCCATTCTTTTTTTACTTCCAGATTCTTTGCTCCTGCCAGAAACATTTTGGCAAGAAGTTTGGCATCTATAGTATTCATAGCTTTCTAAAGCTCCTCCTTCATTAATCTATCACACGGACACCTTCTACCATAATATTGATACTCTCTACTTCAATACCGGTAAAAGCTTCTACCTTATACTTAACATTAGCAATCAAATTATCAGAAACCGCACGGATACTTACTCCATATGCAACAATCACATGGAAATCCAGAGAAATCTTGTTGTCATTCAATTCTACATTAATTCCGTGTTTCAGGCTGTCCCTTTTCAAAAGTTTCACCAGCCCGTCTTTCATGTTGACAGCAGCCATACCAACAATACCAAAACACTCAACTGCGACACTTCCCGCATATGTGGCGATCACATCTGTATTGATGGTAACTTCTCCCAATCCTGTATTCATACGCCCTTTCATAGGTCTACCTCCAATCTTCCATGATACCTGCACATAATTTGGGAAGCCGGTATCATATACTGTATGTATTATAACCTGTTTTTGAAGAAAAAGAAATAATAATTTGAAAATTTTATAATTTTACTTGCAAAAAGATTATTCATCTGTTAAAATAGCTAGTGTTGCAAATCGAAATTTATTTGTTAAGGAGGTGCTGTCATGGCAAAGTGCGCGATCTGTGAAAAAGGTGCTCATTTCGGTAACAATGTGAGCCATTCACATAGAAGAACCAATAAAATGTGGAAATCTAACGTTAAATCTGTAAAGGTTAAAGTTAACGGCGGAGCAAAGAAAATGTACGTTTGTACTTCTTGCCTGAGATCCGGTAAAGTTGAAAGAGCATAATTTTTGCATCCCTTAACGTTGGTTTAAAAAACAAAGGGGCTGTCGATTAAATTCATTTTCGATTCCCATATCAAAATAAAAAGACGTCTTCTGCTATGGAAGATGTCTTTTTTATTTCAAAATTGTTGATTTTGTAATTCTTTTGGAAGTTTCCGTCCCTTTTCAAATCAACAAAAAGAAGCACCTCCCCGTCAACGGAATCTGGTGCCTCTCATCTATTCGAACCTGTTAGTCTAATATAGTTCTTTTCTGTTGTAGATATCTTACCATATGTGGTTTAAGATTTCTCTTCTCTTTTTCTTACTTTTCTCTTAAACTTATCAGGAAGCCGTGCTTCCCAGCTGGTTGTAAATATTCTGAGCATCCAGAATGTGATACGGTTCCGTGGAAGGACTGCCCGGTGCTCCCGCTGTGACGAGGATATACTCTGTGTCATGTATTTTTGCAAGACTGGCCAGACACTGCCCCGCCTCATTCGTATATCCGGTCTTACCGCCTTCAATCTGACCGCCATTCACCTCGCTGCTATTCATTTTCTTGAACATGGTACTGAGGAAATGCAGCCCCGATGGATTGGATGTGGTCGGACTAGTTGTGTATTCGTGGGCACAGTATATTGTGCGGAAAGTTTCATTTGTCAGTGCATATTGAAGCAGAATGCTCAGGTCACGGACTGTCGTATAATGTTCTGTATCATGGAGTCCTGTAGAGGTTACAAAATGTGTATTGGCCATGCCAAGAGACTGTGCCTTTTCATTCATCTTCTCTACAAATGCCGCCTCTGAACCAAAAAGGAATTCTGCAAGACCCACACAGCACTCTGCACCAGAGGGAAGCATCACGCCGTACAGCATATCAATCGCTTTTACCTGTTCTCCCGGAGTAAATCCCGCCAGAGAAGCACCTTCTACATACAGCCGGTCATAGGTGTCACGGTCAACAGGAATCAGCTGATTCAAATCTGACAGATTTTCCAGTCCCACCACTGCAGTCATGATTTTCGTCATGGACGCCGGGTAAATCCGTGTATCCGCATCTTTTTCCGCAATCACAGACATATCCGAAAGCCTCAGTAAAATGGCCGACTTGCTGTTTATCGCATTTAAGTCCACCGTGGGAAGTACCTCCGGTTCTTCTGTGGGCGTTGGTTCAGATGTCTGTGTATCGACATCCTCTCCGCCGGAAGCATCCTCCTGAGCTACATTTTCCTGCGATGCCGGATCCTGTGTAGATTTTTCTGTTTTGTTGTTCCACCGGTCTGCCATGAGCAGCACACCCAGCCAGAGAAGTCCTATGATCAGAAATCCCAGAACAAATAAAAGAATCCTGCGATTTCTCTGTTTCCTCCTCCTCAGCTGTTTTTTTGTCATTTGTTTCTTACTCACTGCATTTCGCCCCATTTCTCTCACATCACTTCAAACGTATATGATGCCTCGAAATTTCCTTTACCCGGGATGCTCTGTCCCCATTCTCTTTCTTCCAGTGTTCCGTTAAAATTCACACCATCCGCTCTGCCAAACCAAGGTTCAAAACAGATAAACGGAGCTTCCTCCTTCGGTGACCAGAATGCCATCAAAGGTGATTTTGTCTTCATACGAATATAAGGCTTTCCATCCGGGCCTGCCAGCCAGGCACTCTGTATCTGATAATTTTCAAAAATCAGAGCATCATAATCAAACATTCCTTCGGTGATTCTGTGAACCCCGTCATCCAGCTGCAGGCTGTGCAATTTGTCGCTGATTCTGCCTGTCCCCGGTTCTACCATCACATACTGCAGTACTTCTTTCTCTGTGTCAAATCCCAGATAGCAGTCGGTACGTTTTTCAACACCTGCCGGAGGACAGAGCAATGCCGGATGGCCACCGATAGAGAAATACATAGGACCGTCTTCCTTATTCATTACCTTCCACATCACCTCAACAGATGCACCTTCCAGACGATATCCGATTTCCAGACGGAAATGGAACGGATACTCTTTCAGAGAATCTTCATCCTCCTCCAGACTCATCCAGATTTCATGATCCGTCAGGCTGACCAGCGTAAATTCCCTTCTTCTGGCAAATCCATGCTGAGCCATCTGATATGTTTTTCCCTGATAATGATATTCTCCATTCTTTACAGCCCCTACGATTGGGAACAATACCGGAGAAGTCCATCCCCAGAACTTCGGATCCGCATTCCACAAATACTCCTGACCATTTTCCTTTTTCTTCAAAGAAATCAATTCAGCACTTTTTTCTCTTACCTCAATACTGATCACATCATTTGATAATACATAGCTTTTCATAACTGTATGCTCCTTTCCTGGACACTTCGTAACTGTTCAGAACCCACAATTACGATCATTCAAATATACCGCAGGCTTATCTTTTTTCAAGATAATCTCCATATACCCAGCCTTCCCGGCCTTCCCATATAATCTGGATCCAGTTTCGATCCTCTCCTATTTTTTCAACTTTCTCTCCTGTCGTCAAAAAGCCAAGAATCTGCTCCTGATTGCCGGCCCCGGCACGGACATTCACCGGAGAAATGCAGTACATCCATTCTTTCGGTTCTTCCGTTGGCTCAGGAGTCGGAGTCTCCGTAGGCTCAGGAGTGACCGTATCCCGCGGTTTTTGCGTCGGCTGATTAATCGTTACTTTGGGCTTTTCATCAGCCTTCGTATCTGTATGATTCACAGAAAGAATATCCTTTACTACATCAAGTGCCGTACAGCCGCAAAAATTCAGTACACATATCCCTGTCAAAAGCAGTGCAGCAAACGACTTTCGTATATTCCTGTTTTTCACTTCTACCCCCTGTCCCTGACTCTCTGCAGAATCAGATTTTTCTTATGCATTGGTTACGGAGTGAACAATTCCATCGAATCACCGTTACTTAATAGCATACTACAAATCACTTATGAATTCCAGCAAAAAACGACTTCTTATAAAAAATATAAGATTTTGGAAAGAAATGTCAAAAGGGACAGTTCCACACTGTGGAAACTGTCCCGTATCATTATATTCTTTCTGTCTCTTCTATCAGTTGTCTGATCTGTTGTTTCTCCTCTGTCAGAGCATCCAGACTGGCAATCCGCCATTCCCAGTTGGGACTTCCCAGAGTTCCCGGCCGGTTGATTCTTGCCTCATCTCCCAGATTCAGGATATCCTGTGCCGTAACAACAGAAAGCTCGGCAATGCTCTGCAGTACTGCATGTACAAATCGATGTCCCAGCTTTTCATCCGTACAGTTTTTCTCGGCAAATAAAGCATCCACTTCATCTTTTACTTCCTCAGGTTTGCTCAGATACCAGCCACAGATTGTCTGATTATCATGGGTTCCTGTGTAAAGAATCATATTCTCTCTGTCCGGGAAATCATTATTCTTTTCATTGGGATCCAGAGAGAACTGGTAAACCTTCATTCCTTTAAATCCAAAATGATCTCTCAACTCCATAACCTGCGGACGCAGATCACCCAGATCTTCAATAACAATCTCGATATCCGGATACTGCTTCAGAAGATGATCAAACACTTCATAGCCCGGAGCTTCTATCCATTCTCCCTCCATAGCGGTCGGGCAGGATGACGGAATCTTCCAGAATGTATCGAAAGCCCGGAAATGATCGATTCGGACAATATCAAATAATTTGCTGTTGTATCCAATACGGTCCATCCAGAAAGAATACCCCGTTTCTTTCAGATAATCCCAGTCATAGATGGGATTACCCCAGCGCTGTCCGGTAGGGCTGAAATAATCCGGCGGAACACCGGCAATATAAGTAGGACGGAAATTCTCATCCAACAGGAAACATTTGCTGTTTGCCCACACATCAAGAGAATCAATGCCCACATAGAACGGAAGGTCACCCATAATCCGGATTCCCAGTTCATTTACATACGCTTTCAGTTCCATCCACTGACAGTAGAACATATACTGAAGAAACATCTGGTACAGAATTTCTTCTTCCTCCTCAGCGGTAAACTCTCTTTTTTCTCCTGTCATCCATAATTTGTCTTCTTCTTCCCAGTCAAGCCAGCACTTTCTGTCGTTTTTAGATTTCATCATGTAGAAGACACCATATTGATATACCCAGTCCTGAGACGCAAATTCTTCATAAGCCTCATCTGTCTCAAAATGTGCAAATGCCTCTCTCAGATACGGCTCTTTAAACTTACGTACCTCCTCATAATCAATACTGCTGCTTTCTTTTCGGAATTCTTCCGGTTTACCGGTAATCATGCCGTCATCTGCCAGTTTTTCCAGACTGATGTAGATGGGATCTCCTGCATAGGAAGAATAGGGCTGATAAGGTGAATTCCCATATCCCAGAGGATTCAGCGGCAAAATCTGCCATACACCAAATCCCATTTCACCCATCAGATCCGCAAATGCGTATGCCTGAGGACCGAAATCACCGATTCCAAAGTCTGATGGCAGTGATGCCACAGGCATTAAGATTCCCGCCTGTCTTTTTTGTGTCATATCTTCTCCTTTCCAGACATTTCTCTGAATGTCTTCTTTATTCATCTGCTAAAGATGTATATTTTTCAACGCATCGGCAAATGCATTGTTGAGCGGTTCATCAGCTGCTTTCTGCTGCTTTCTCATATATGCAGCCACATCTTTTTTCGATACGCCGCCGCCCTCTTTTTTCCTTCTTTCCTGGAACTTTGAGAGACGTTCCCTGTGGCCGCAGGAACATACAAAGGTACTTTCGTCCCCTTTTCCTGTCATTTCCATTTTCTTATGACATACGGGGCACCTTGCGTTGGTTATTCTCGAGACAGTCTCCCTGTATCCGCAGGCTCTGTCCTGACAGACCAGAAGCTTGGCCTGCTTTCCGTTCACTGCCAGCAAACGTTTTCCACACTTGGGACACTTTTTCCCAGTCATATTTTCATGACGGTAGGTTCCCTGCTCACTTTGTATTTCTTCCAGGAGTTCCACGGTATAGGTACGGATCTCGCTCATAAATTCTGCTTCATCCAGCGAACCTCCCGCAATCTCCGACAATTTCATTTCCCACTGAGCGGTAAGTTCCGGTTTTTTCAGATCAGCAGGAACCAGCTGCAGAAGCTGCTTTGCCTTGGAAGTGATGTAAATATCATTTCCTTTTTTCTCCAGAAGAAAACTGCGGAACAGTTTTTCTATGATATCTGCCCGGGTTGCCACCGTGCCAAGACCGCCGGTCTCACCCAAGGTTTTCACCATCTTCCGGTCTTTATTTTCCATATAGTGCACCGGATTTTCCATGGCAGACAGAAGGCTGGCCTCTGTAAATCTGGCGGGCGGTGATGTCTTTCCTTCTTTCAGGGCATACTGTACACGCAGCAGCTTCTGCCCTTTGCTCCATGACGGCAGGTTCTGCTTATCTACTGCTTTCTCATCTGACTCATCCGACACCTCGCTATTTTCATAGACAACACGATATCCCGGCTGAAGTATGATATTCCCTTTTGCTGTCAGAGTCTCACCGGCACATTCTGCCGTGAGCGTGGTTTCCTCATAAACACACGGAGGATATAATACACTCAGGAAACGCCTCACCACTAGGTCGTAAATTTTTCTTTCTTCAGAGGTCATATGCGTCAGGTCTACAAATTGTTCCGTGGGAATAATCGCATGATGATCACTCACCTTGCTGTTATTTACAAACGAAAGCTTTTTCTGTTTCCAGTTTTCTCCACGAAGCTGACCAGCCAGCTTCCTGTAGGGTCCGGTTCCGCATGCCTGCAGCCGCTCTCCAATGGTATCCACCACATCCTCTGTCAGATAACGGGAATCTGTTCTCGGATAGGTGAGCACTTTATGGTTCTCATACAGACGCTGCATGATATTGAGCGTTTCTTTTGCGGAAAATCCGAACTTTTTATTGGCATCCCGCTGCAGCTCTGTCAGATCATACAGCAGCGGGGGATATACTTTTTTTTCTTTCTTTTCAACGGAAGTAATGACCAGTTCATTCTTTTTCATCTGGTCCAGTATATGTTCCATTTTGTCTTTCTGGAACGAACGTGTATTACCGGTTTTAGCATCCTTCCAGGTGAAAGTTACGCCTTCCACTTTTCCTGTAATCCCATAATAGGTTTCCGGCTGAAACTTTCTGATTTCTTCCTCTCTGGCTGCAATCATTGCCAGTGTAGGGGTCTGCACACGGCCACAGGAAAGCTGGGCATTGTATTTGCAGGTGAGGGCACGGGTGGCATTGATTCCCACCAGCCAGTCTGCCTCTGCCCGGGACACAGCCGCGTGATACAAATGATCATATTCTCTGGCATTTTTCAGATGAGCAAATCCTTCGCGAATTGCTTTATCGGTTACAGAGGAAATCCAAAGCCTGCGGCAGGGTTTTTTATTTCCAGCTTTTTTCAAAATCCAGCGGGCCACCAGCTCGCCCTCTCTCCCGGCATCTGTGGCAATGACGATGTCTTTCACATCATTTCTGTGAATCAATGATTTTACAGTACGGAACTGACCTCCTGTCTGCCGGATTACTTCGATTTCCAACTGTTCCGGCATAATGGGCAGATCTTCCATTTTCCATTCTTTATATCTGTCATCATAACCTTCCGGGTCTTTCAATGTCACCAGATGACCCATTCCCCAGGTCACCACATACTCATTGCCTTCCATAAAGCCGTTGGTCTTTTTGGAACAATTCAATACTCTGGCAATGTCTCTTCCCACTGAAGGTTTTTCAGCAATTACTAATGTTTTCATGCATTCTCTTCCTTTAATACAAGAGTGGCTACTGCCCGTTCATTATACTGGGAGGATATGATTCCACCGGTGGATAAACGGGAATAAATACCGGCAAACTCACCATTATATACATACAGACCGGACATATTCGTATAAGGATGAAACTCCGGATGAGCATCACGGAAACAGATATTGTCTGTACGATACGGATGATAATACTCCTGATAAATATAGTTTTGATTCCAGTGTCTGCGAACAATGTCTTCCCAGTCAGCATCGTTATAATCAATTCCGGCAAATACACCTCTGGATGCATAAGAATCCAAAGGTTTGATGATCCACCGGTCTTTATCATCCAGGATATCCTCCATCTTACAGAACCGGCTGTCCATCAGATTGGTATACGGAATATGGTCTTTCACAAACTGCTGCTCCTCATCGGTAAGGAACTGCAGCGTTGCCTGATCATGCAGCATCTTGAACAGCCACTTATTATGAGGAATCTGTGTACAGATTGACCCCATCACACAGACATTCTGATCTTTCACAGCCTGAATAAAAGGCTGAACCTCATCATAATGTGCCATAATATCACAGGTGACAGCCCTGCGGTAAATCAGATCAACAGGATGACCTGCAGCAGAATACAGCACACCATCACGGTAAGTCATATCACGAATATTGCAGATTTCTGTCTCATATCCCGCTTTCTGGAAACGGCGGGCAAACTCTTTAAATTCATTCACACAGCAGTGATCCATAAAATCTGTAATAACAACATATGGATGTTCCACTTTCTTTTCGTATGTGTCATACAGTTTCATGAAACTTTCTACCAGACTGTCATACAGTTCAAAAGTTTCAAAAGAATACTTTTTCAGCATCTCCTGATGAACATCATTATGCTCCAGCGCCTGATTCAGCACATAATCCTCATTCATCGCGCTGGTTCCGTCCGTATTAATCTCACAGAACTTAAAGCTCCAGTCCTCTTCATTAAAAAAGATATCAAACCTTGCCACCGGCAGCAGAGAATCATACAGATTCGGAACAAGAATCAGTTCCTCCAGCTCTTTCGAGAACGGATAATATGCCCGATACCGGGGATTATCAATATATTCACGTATCACTTTAGTCACAATACTGTAAGTAGTTTTGACAATCCAGCGGAAGTACTCGATTTCTTTCTCAGTAAAAATCTTCGGAATATGCAGGGTATGCACCACCAGTCCATTATACGCAGCAGTCGAATGATCCAGGTATTCTTTAATCGCTGCACCGGATGCCTTACACTCTTCTTCATGAGATAAAATATATTCCTTATACTCTTCCGCTATCTGATACATTTTTTCGCTTTTCATACTATATTACGTCTTCTTTCTTATTAAGATTGATTGTAAGTATTCGCACTTCTTGTAAATTATATCATAATTTTCAGGGATGTCTATATCAATAATTTCAGATATATAATAGATTCGGTCCTTTTTGAACTTTGGGTAGGCTTCATTTCTTGGTTTCCACGTTTTCATCCTACCAAATAAGAAGAAACGTAGGCTGATATTCCTGGAAATACCTTACTAAGCTTACTAAAATTGATAAAAGCGTAGGCTACAAATCCCAGAAACAAATAATATAGCCTATAAACATCAAGAAAAGGTAGGAGGAAAATCCAAAACTAAACAATGAAGCCTACCCCAAAATAAAAGACAGGACAAAAACCCATAAAGCTTTTCAAAAAAATATTGACAAATTCATAAAGCCCCTATATAATTATTATTTGTGAGAGCACTTGTGTTTTCATTTTTATTATGCTGAAATAGCTCAGTCGGTAGAGCACTTCACTCGTAATGAAGGGGTCGAGGGTTCAAGTCCCTTTTTCAGCTGAACGATTAAGAGCCAAAGTCCTTAATGATTGGATTTTGGCTCTTTTTATTGCACATCTACTCATTTTGCATATAAAAATGAGCAGATTCAGATATTTGTTGAAATCTGTTGAAAATATATGGTATAATTGATAATCATTATCAGGGAAACAGGTGCGAGTCCTGTGCGAGTCCGTCGCCGTAAGATGTGTAAAGTCATTTTCTTGCACGAATGCCGCAAATTCGTGGACAAACCATTGGGAATGCTGAGAAGGTGAAAATGAGACATCAAGCCGGAATATCTGATAAAAAATCTCCTGCTGTAAGACTGCGAGACTGGTCGAAGGAGAAAAATATTATTATTAAAGGAGAAATGACAGATGAAGAAAAATATTTCTAAACTTTTATCTCTCATCCTCTGTATGATGCTTGTTGCGGCCATGGCATTGACTACTGTTGGATGTGGAAACAAAACCGAAAGCGGTTCTGCAGCACCTCTGAAAGACGGCGCAACGATTGGTGATGGTGCTGTTTCATTCTCACTGGAAGTTGTAGACGAAGAGGCAAAGTCTGTAAAAGCAACGATCAAGACAGATGCCTCTACAGTTGGTGAAGCTCTTCTTGACCTTGGCATCATCGATGGCGAGGACAGTGAGTATGGTCTTTTTGTTACTACCGTAAACGGAAAGACATTGGATTACGAAAAAGATGGTAAGTACTGGGCATTCTATATTAATGATGAGTATGCTGCGACAGGTGTTGATACTACAGAAGTAGCAGAAGGCACTTCTTACAAGTTTGCAGCCGAATAACTATTTATAAAGAATGGACGTCAGATTGGCGTCCATTCTTTATATAGGGAGGAAATCAAATGAAAAGAGATGCTTTTTCAAACTGCCATCCTGCAGTTATTTTTCTGTTTTTTCTTGGTGCCATTGCCATCGGAGTTGTTGTCACTCACCCTGCATATCTGATTGCCGGTTGTGTTGGTGCTGCACTTTATTATCTGCTGCTGGTGGGAAAAGCCGGTATCAGAAACATTGCAGCTCTTCTGCCATTTTTTTCTTTGATCACCTTTATCAATCCGTTTATCAATACAAGAGGACGGCATATCCTGTGTTCTGTGTTCGGAAGAAACTATACGCTGGAAGCACTCTGTTATGGTGCTGCCATTGGTATGATGTTTGTTCTGATGATTCTTTGGTTTCTCTGTTATAGTCTGGTCATGACCAGTGAGAAATTTACCAGCCTGTTTGGTAACTTGCTTCCTTCTATTTCACTGCTGCTGGTTATGGTGCTGCGTCTGATTCCGGCTCTGTCCAGAAAGGAGAAACAGATTGCAAATGCCAGAGCATTAATCGGAAAATCCCCCAGAGAGTCAGACTCTATCAAAGAGAAAATCAAGAATGGAACAGGAATTTTATCTGCTCTGACGGATCATGCTCTGGAGGGAAGTATCATAACCGGAGATTCTATGAAATCCAGAGGATATGGAACAGGAAAACGGACGAATTTCAATATTTATCATATGAATGCTCAGGACTGGATATTGGCTGTGATAATGATTGCACTGCTTTTGGGCGTGGTTTCTTTTGGAGGTACAAAGGTAATGTTTACTCCGGTCATGAGGATTCCGATGGTTGGCTGCGGATTTTATCTGTATTGTATTTTCTTGCTGCTGCCATCTATTTTGCATATAAAGGAGACGGTGTTATGGCATATCTCGATATCCAGGATCTGAGTTTTACTTATCCGGGGAAAAAAGAAAAAACGTTACATCATATTAATTTACAGATTGAACAGGGAGAGTACGTTCTGCTCTGCGGTGTCAGCGGAAGCGGTAAAACGACTCTGCTTCGTCATTTCAAATCCGTAATGACACCTTACGGGGATCGTTCCGGTATGATTTATCTGGACGGGAAAAATCTGGCTCAGATGGATGCAAAAGAACAGGCGGCCAGGGTGGGCTATGTCATGCAAAATCCTGATGAACAAATTGTGACGGATAAGGTCTGGCATGAGTTGGCTTTTGGTCTGGAAAATCTAGGCTATAATCAGAAGGTTATGCGTATCCGTGTGGCAGAGATGGCCAGCTATTTTGGAATTCAGAAATGGTTTCACAGCGAGGTGAATGAACTGTCCGGCGGACAGAAACAGCTTTTGAATCTGGCTTCCATTATGGCTATGCAGCCGGGACTGTTGATTCTGGACGAGCCTACCAGCCAGTTGGATCCTATTGCAGCAGCTGATTTTCTGAATACCATTCGTCAAATTAACCGGGATCTGGGTACAACGATTATTATTACCGAGCATCGGATGGAAGACGTATTTTCAGCAGCAGACCGGGTGGTTGTCATGGATCAGGGGAAAGTGATTGCCAATGACCATCCCGGCATTGTTGGAAAAACTTTATTTGATAAGAAACATGCCTTGTTTTCCGGTTTGCCTGCACCTATGCAGGTGTACTACCAAATGGGCTGCACGGGAGAGAGTCCCATGACGGTACGTGACGGACGTACATGGCTGGAGGACGTACTTCACGGAAAAAAACGTAAAAATGGCGTGTCCTTACAAAAGGAAGAAGAGAATTCTGGTCTGTGGGATCTGGATCTGGTCGGACGTGCCAATTGGAACAATAAAAAAGAGGTACTTAGAATAAAACATGCCTGGTTTCGTTATGAAAAGGATGGTCCGGATATTATAAAAGATTTGAATTTACATATCCCGGAAGGAATCATATTTGCCATTGTCGGAGGCAACGGAACAGGAAAATCCACAGCACTTAAGATGATTTGTGGCATACATAAAGCTTATCGTGGAAAAATTGAAGTGCTGGGCAAAGATGTAAGAAAATATAAATCCGGAGAATTGTTCTCCCATGGGCTTTCCATGATGCCGCAGGATCCGCTATGTCTGTTTGTAAAAAAGACGGTGCGGGAGGATCTGCTGGAGATGGTAACGGATGAGTGTGCGATTGAAGCAGTGGTGGATATTTGTGAGATCCGTCATATCTTGGATTCCAATCCGCATGATCTGTCCGGTGGTGAAATACAGCGGGCTGCTCTTGCCAAGGTGATGCTTACCAATCCCAGATTGCTGTTACTGGATGAGCCTACGAAAGGAATGGATTGTAACTATAAGAAAAAGTTTGCAGCACTTCTTCGGAATTTACAGAAGAAAGGAATGACGACTATTATTGTGTCTCATGATCTGGAATTTTGTGCTGAATATGTGGATCTGGTAGGGATGTATTTTGATGGTCAGATCATGACTACCAACACTCCAAAAAAATTCTTTGGATCTAATAGTTTTTACACCACAGTCGGGAATCGTATGAGCAGAAGTGTGTTTGAACAGGCGGTTACCGTTTCTGATGTGATACAAAATCTAAGGGAGTACGGTCTATGAAAAAATCCACGATATTTTCCCTTTTTGTGTTTTTTGTGCTGATTCCAGCGACCCTTATTCTGGGTACAAAACTGCCCGGACGCGTGTTTTATCTCATCAGTACTCTGGTGATTGCAGAAATCATGCTTCCTTTATTTGTTTCTATGGAAATGCGGAAACCGGATGCACGAGAGCTTTCTATCATTGCTGTTATGGCAGCCCTTGCTGCGGTTTCCCGTGCAGTTTTTGCTTTTGTGCCGGGATTTAAGCCCATTACCGGGATTATTATGATAACCGGTATTGCTTTTGGAGCGGAGGCGGGATTCCTGACAGGAGCGCTGGGCGTTTTTGCAAGCAACTTTATGTTTGGACAGGGACCATGGACGCCATGGCAGATGTTTGCTTACGGTTTTGCAGGATTCTTTGCAGGACTTGTTTTTCATAGACGGCGACAGTGGTGTAAGCCATGGGTGCTTTGTATTTTCGGCTTTTTTTCCATTTTGCTACTGGTGGGTCCCATGCTGGATACCTGTACCGTGTTTACCGTAATGACTGCGTTTGACTGGAAAGGCATGCTCCTGATTTATGGACAGGGTATACCCATTAATACGCTTCATGGGTTAGGCTGTGCAGTGACCCTTTTGCTGGTGGGCAATCCATTCGTTGAAAAATTAGATCGTCTGCGACTTAAATATGGAGTGATGGATATTGAACATGAAAATTTTAAACATAAATAAAGAAAAACTATATCTTTCCACCATTGACTCCCATGCTTATGAACTGGCACAGGAATTTGGTCTTGGTATTGAACTGGCAGAGTATTGTACCGCATGGAACCTGGATGAGCACCTGGAAGATACGGACAGAGAGATTCGAAAAAAAATGCCTGCGGGAACCAAAGTCATATTTCATGGACCTTTCAGCGAATTATTTCCATGTGCTATTGATCCCATGATCCGGCAGGTATGCAAAAAAAGATTTTTGCAAAGTGTGGAGATTGCCGGAACTTATGGATGTAAGAAGCTTGTACTTCATGGAGGGTATAATCCGCACATTTATTATCCTGTCTGGTATGTGGAGCAATCTCCCCTGTTTTGGAAGGATTTGCTGAAAGAGATACCGAAAGACGTGACCATTTGCGTGGAAAATGTGTTTGAGCAAAATCCCCGTATGCTTTTTGAAATTGTAAAAACCGTGGATGACCCGCGTTTTCAGATGTGTCTGGATATCGGGCATGCTCATGCCTACGGTGATATCCCGGTATCAGAGTGGATTCGATGCTGCAAAGAAGTGACTGGACATTTTCACTTACACAATAATGAAGGACAGGAAGACAGCCATCAGGGATTGTTCGAGGGAACGATTCCCATGCGAGATGTTCTGATGCAGATTCAGGAAGAATGTCCGAAAGCAACGATGACATTGGAATTACTGGATGGGAGGGCGAGTGTGGAAACCCTGATTCGATAGATCTGATTTGTTATGTTGTGAATGCATAAAAAAATGGAGCATACGGGACTTGAACCCGTGACCTCCACACTGCCAGTGTGGCGCGCTCCCAACTGCGCTAATGCCCCATAAACAAATTATAACACATTCTGTGAAAAATGCAATAAATAAAATAGTTTCCAAGAACCCGTTTTCATATTTCTCCGGGGACTTGGAAACTATTTTACATAACCCCTGCATCTACTATACCCCAATAACAACCTTACAATCTTTTTTATAACATGCAATCCCATATTTTATCATTGTCCGCATGCCGTCATCTTTCAGCCTGGCCACGTATTTCTTTTCTTCAATCTGCTTTAATGCTTCTGTACATGCTTTATCCAGATCTCCGTTTTCTGCATATTTCATTTCAATGACAATTCCAATACGATTTTCAGGTATTTCAATCAAGATATCACTGTAACCAATCCCTGACTCTGCATTTGATTTTACTAACCAGTTTTCCCTATGTCCCAGAAGACCTAACAAAACTCCATGATAAAAATTTTCCTTCTGCTCTTTCGCAACTGCTGTATCCCGGATACTGATGGTATTCCAGAGATAATTGCTGAAAAGTTCTTCTATCGTCCCCGGATCTTTTGCAGGAAATGCATTGCAGAGCATATCTAGCCTGGAAGTATCTGCCGCTGTAATATCATGAAACCATTCACGAATCTGCCTGATGAACAATTTTCTGATTTCCCTGTTTGGAATGGCAAGACAATATTTATCTTCCCCTTCCATCCCCCTTGATGTCAGATACCCGGTTGTAAAAAGCACACTCCACAAATGATCTATCGACTTATCCAGTTCTTGATAAGTCAGATCCTGCCTGATTTCTTTTGTAATCGTTTTTCCTTCAATCAAACGTTCTATTTCGTCCCTGGTTTTGGCACCGGCTTTATCAATGAACCGCCTTACAATTGTATTTCCACTGGTATTTGACCAGTAATCTTCCGGTAAAGCTGTGGAATCAGCACACAGGCTTTTACAATAGCTGATAACGTCCCACGGACAATATACCCCTTCTCTGCCGAATTGATAACCGTCATACCATTCTTTTACCACATCATAACGGTCAGAAAGGCCATAATAGGCTAACATTTTCCTTACCTCAGAATCTGTAAATCCAAAATATTCATCAAACTGAACACTCGTAATCGAAAAAACATTGAAATTATTCAGCCCTGTAAAGATGCTTTCTTTAGCGATCCTGAGGCAGCCTGTCAGCACAGCAAAATAGAGGTTATGATTTGTCTTTAGTACATTTCCAAACATGCTGCGAAGCAATGTGACCATCTCGTCATAATATCCATACTGAAATGCTTTATCAAGCGGCACATCGTACTCGTCAATCAGAAGAATTACACTTTTATCATAGTGTTTTGCCAAAAGAAAAGAAAGATCTTTTAAAGCTACGGCCAAATGATCTACCAGTGCGGACGGACTTTCTTCTTTTAATTTTACATACTCTTTATATAATGCTTTTTCTTCTTCCGTCAGACGTGGACTTTCACTCAAAAAAGAAAATCTGGAGGCTTCCCATCTGATTAAACTTTTAAAAGCGGTACAGGCAGACGCAAAAGACATCCCTTCCACACCTTTCAAACTAAGGGAAATCACCGGGTACTGACCCATGTACTTCTCGCACAATTCTTTTTCTTCTGAAATTTTCAGTCCCTCAAATAATGTTTGATCGCAGCCGATTTCAAAAAATGATTGCAGCATACTCATATTCAGACTTTTACCGAAACGTCGTGGACGTGTAAAAAGATTCACTTCTGCCCAATTTTGCAAAAGTTCTGCAATCATACCCGTCTTATCTATATAATAAAATCCCTGTCGGATCAGTTTGGGAAAAATATCCACACCCACCGGCAGCATCTTTTTATCTGTCATTCACTATCCACTCCTTCCGAAGTCTTTTATACCATCTTAATATACAATCACAGGTGTCCCAACCGAAACAGCATTATATATCTTTTTTACCGCATCCAGCGGCGTATTGATGCATCCATGAGATCCATTCGTCAGATAAATCGTTCCTCCAAAATTGTTCCCCCGGCTGGCCAGATCGTGGATACCCACACCTCCGTTAAATGGCATCCAGTAATGGACGAAAGCTGTATATTCCGGCTGGCCATCCTCTTTCAGAGGACCCTTCATGGTGTATTCTGTTGCCTTCCGATAAATGGTCCAGCATCCATTTCTGGGTGTTGCCCGGTCACTGACTGTCTCTGTTCCGCTGACGATTGGTGTCTCAACGATAACCTGCCCATTCTGATAACACCACATGGTCTGTTCTTTAATGCTGATTTCCACGTAAACATCTCCCAGATCGTTTGTACCGGTTCCCTGGGCTTTCCGGCTATAGACCAGTTCCATCTCACCCTGACGGCCTTCACTGAGGGCAGTCTGCAATTCTTTCAGAGACTCCTCACGGTCTACCTTCCATCCGTACTTATTGGTCTTTAACGTAATTTCATTCCCTGCATGTGTAGTAAACTTTCTGTTTCCGCCATAGCTGTCACGCTGATCAGCCAGATTATTGATAAATTCTTCCATTTTACTTTGATCCAGAGAGTAATTTCCCTGTTCATCCTGCAGCAGCCAGGTCTTTAACACCTGGTCATTGATCGTAAATGTCTGATCACAAAGCGTATAGGTCAGATTTGCTTTTGTCAGCTGATTCAGTGTATTAGCGGTTCGAACCAGTTCCTCGTTATCCTGATATACCGTGGGTTTCAGATAGCATTCCTCTTCAGCCAGGGAAATCTCTTCTGTCCCATTGACAACGGCTTGTTTCATCAGTTCCAATACTTTCTGTTCATCCAGTGCATTTCCCTCAACCTCTGGAACTATGGTATATCCTGCCTCTGTTTCCTGCATATATGCATCCTGCGGATAAACGATACTCTGCTCCTGCATAAAAGGCAGACTTTTTAAAATCGGTTCTACAGAATCCTCCTGATACACCGTATCGGCCGACACCTGATAATTTCCACCTGCAAATGCTTTTATCACCCACTTCAAAGGTTCCTGAGCCCGCATCAGCTGATCCACTTCATGATTATCCACATACTGCAAATGGAACTGCGGCCCTGTTACTTCATATACACTTCCGTCCTTTGCAGTGATTTTCAGATTGTACTGACTGACCTTATCCTGAAGAAGCTGTTTTACCTCCATCTTCGTCAGATAACTGCAGTCTATTCCATTGATCCATGTGTCCCGGTAAAAATGATTTGCAAAATAACCTGCCCTCCAGATATAAGCTGCCGCTGCAAGCAGCAGAAAAATCAAGATGACTGCAACACCGATTGCCTTTCTCCAGAATGACTTTTTTCCCTTTTTCTCTTTTGCTCTTTTCTTCGCCATTTTCTTTTGTTCCCCTTATCTCCCCATAGTCAAATACCCCGATGCAAGCATGTCCGCCTGGCTCGTTGCTCGCAGAAATAAAAGTCAGAAATGCCCTTTCCATTTCTGACTTTTATTATATACTTTTTCATTAAGAATTCAATTTCATTTTCCTTACAATTATATCAATCTTTTGAAATCACGTGAACATCCATCTGCGGATACGGAATATGAATCCCTCTTCGCTCAAATTCGAGCTTGATATTTTCATTCATCCGCCATTTGGTATTCCAGTATTCTGACGTTTTCACCCAGGCACGAAGCCCCAGTACCACAGCACTGTCTCCCAGTTCGGCCACAAAAATCTGAACCTCTTCTTTATCCAGAAGTTCCGGATCTTTCTCGATCAGTTCTCTCAGAATCTCTTTTGCTTTCAGTAAATCAGAATCATAAGAGATACCCACTTTCACTTCCAGTCTTCGTTTATCAAGAGCTGTGAAGTTCATGATACTGTTTGTTGTCAGCGTGGAATTGGGAATCAGGATTCTGCGGCTGTCGATAGTCAGAAGAGTAGTATAATACAATTCTATTTTCTCAACAGTACCTTCATTTTTCTCTCCATTTTCAATAATATAATCCCCTACTGAAAAAGGACGAAGAAACATCAGCAGCAGACCGCCGATAAAATTGGACAATCCACCCTGAAGTGAAAGGCTGACAGCCACACCTGCAGATCCCACTACAGCTGCAATTGAGGTTTTGTCAATGCCAAACTTCCCTGCAATGCTCAAAATCAGAATCACCTGTAAGCTGATTTTGATAAAGGAAAGCAGAAAACTTTTTGCGGCATCATCTGTACCAAACCGGAACAGATGACGCTTCAAAAACTTACAGAACCAGCTGATGAGGCGACTGCCGATGATATAAATCAGCAGCGCCAGAATCACCTGTATAATAAAGTTTACAAATCCCTCTTTAGGAGAATAATCCATCATATCTGTAATGTTTTTCAGAACATCCGTCATGCTTTCGCAGTTTCCTCCTTAGCCTGTGTTTTTCTGGGTTTTTTCACGGTTTTTTTCACAGTTTCCTCTGCCTGTATCATTTTATCCTGAATCTGTTTTTTCAGGCTTTCATTTTTCTTTGCAGCGGGTTTTTTACGGCTTTTTGCAGCCTTGTTATCTGCGGCTTTTTCCTCTGCTTTTTTGTAGCTGAAAATAGACACACTGAGAGGTGCCACTTTTACTTTCATAGAATACGGACGATCGTCTGCTTCTTCTTTTTTAGCTATCTTAATTCTAGGATTGGTGATTCCGCTTCCACCGTAAACTGCTGCATCACTGTTCAGAATTTCTTTGTATTTGCCCGGATAAGGAACACCGATCTGATGATTGTCATATTCCACATCAGAGAAATTACAGATCACTACCAGCGTATCTTCAGGCTTATCTGTCTTTCTCATAAAGGAAACCATACTCTTTTCCCAGTCTACGCAGTTAATCCACTGAAATCCTTCCGGATCATGATCCAGCTGATACAGTGCAGGTGATTGTCGATATAAAGCAATCAGATTTTTCATAAACTCTTTCATCTGCTGATGTGGTTTTTCTTCCAGATCCTGCCAGTCCAGAGATTTATTTTCTGCCCATTCATGTACCTGAGCAAATTCCTGTCCCATAAAGAGCAGTTTCTTGCCCGGATGAGTCATAAAAAATCCCATAGCGGCACGCAGGTTCGAGTATTTCTTTTCTTCCGTTCCCGGCATTTTTCCAATCAGAGAAGCTTTGCCATGTACTACCTCGTCATGGGAAAGGCTAAGCATAAATTTCTCACTGTATGCGTAAATCATACTGAAAGTCAGCTCATTGTGATGACTTCCGCGGAACAATGGATCATTACTCATATAACCGATGAAATCATTCATCCAGCCCATATTCCATTTGAAATCAAATCCAAGACCGTCATCTTCTACACTGCCGGTTACCTGCGGCCATGCGGTAGATTCCTCCGCGATCAGCATAGCGTCCGGATATTTTTTCTTGAAGATAGAATTCAGGTGTTTCAGGAACTCAACCGCATCCAGGTTCTCATTGCCGCCATACATATTGGCTACCCACTCACCGTCATTTTTACCATAATCCAGGTACAGCATGGAAGCTACCGCATCAAAACGGATTCCATCTGCATGGTACTTGTCTGCCCAGAACAGTGCATTGGCAATCAGGAAGTTCTTAACCTGCGGTCTTCCATAATTGTAGATCAAAGTTCCCCAATGCGGATGGGCACCCTGCCGTGGATCAAAGTGTTCATACAGGCATGTGCCGTCAAAAGTGGCAAGTCCAAAAGTATCACGCGGAAAATGTGCCGGTACCCAATCAAGAATCACACCGATTCCTGCCCGATGCAGAGCATCAACAAAATACATAAAATCTTCCGGAGAACCGTAGCGGCTGGTGGGAGCGTAATAACCGGTTACCTGATAACCCCAGGATGCATCAAATGGATGCTCCATAATCGGCATCAGCTCTACATGGGTATATCCCATTTCCTGAATATATTCAATCAAAAGCGGGGCAATCTCTCTGTAATTATAAAATTCCCGTCCGTCATCCGGTTTCTTCCAGGAGCCCAGATGCATCTCATACACCATAATCGGTGAATTTTCCGACTGAGCTTTCTTTCTTCCCTTCATCCATGCACCGTCACGCCAGCGGAATGTTGTAAGGTCTGCAACGATAGAGGCATTGGCAGGACGAAGTTCAGCAGCATTTCCATAAGGGTCTGCTTTCAGATATGTCAATCCGTCTTTCAGTTTCAATTCATATTTATAAATAGTTCCTACCGGTACCTGCGGAATAAACAGCTCAAAAATACCGGAAACCGGCATTTTCTGCATGGGATACATTCTGCCGTCCCACTGATTAAAGTCACCTACCACACTGACACGCATGGCATTCGGTGCCCATACAGCAAAATAAACACCGTCCACACCATTCAGTTTCATGGGATGAGCACCAAGTTTCTCATAAATATCATAGCAGATTCCATTCGTAAACTTCTGCTCTTCTTCCAGCGAAATCTGTGAAGGAAACGCATAGGGATCATAAACTTCGGATACACCATCCTCCTCTTCCACCACAAATACGTATTCGGGAATCTCATTTGTCTCCAGAAGACAGGCAAAAAAACCTGCGTCATCTTCCATTGTCATAGGATAAACATTCCCGTCCGCCAGTGTTTTCACACTTACCTTCTGTTTATCCGGGAAAAAACACTGGATCAACACACCGCTCTCCGTCACTCTCGGACCAAGGATGTCCCTGGGAGAACCCTCCTCCGAATACACTACCGCTTCAATCTCTGGCCAGTCCATTAAATCATATAATTTATCTGACATTTTTCAAATACCTCCTGCCTATTCAATCTTTTGTACCGAAAAATCATTTCTTATATAGAATTCTAACATTATTTTTCCAATATTACAATTTATATTTTCATAATTCATAGAAATGAGATGATTGCACAGTCCACACTTTGTTTCGGTATATAAATCAAATCCTATGTATCAGAAGTCCGCTTCTCAATTTAGGTTCAAACCATGTTGATTTAGGAGGCATCAGCCGATGTTCATCTGCCACTGCAAAAAGCTCGCTCATAGCCGTCGGGTACATAGCAAATGCCACACCGCCTCCCTGATTTACAAGATTCTCCAGTTCACCCAGTCCCCGGATTCCACCGATAAACGATATTCTTTTATCAGTTCGCGGATCACCGATTCCCAATATTGGATGTAATACCAGATCCTGGAGCACTGATACATCCAGATTTGCTACCGGATCCGGTCTGTTCGGATGATTTTTTTCTTCCAGCAGGTACCACTGATGGTTAAGATACATGGTAAACTGTAATTTCTTTTCGGGATGCTCCTGTTTCTCCAGCGGAGTTATACTGAAAATTGTTCCCAATTTTTCCAAAAATTCCTGTTCCGTCATACCATTCAGATCTTTTACCCAGCGGTTATAGTCCATCACAAGCAGATCCCGATCTGCAAATATCACGGAAAGGAAATATTCATATTCCGGCTGACCGTCCTGATTTTTCAGGCACTCTTCCGATGTATTTCTCCGCATGGCGGCGACCCGGGCTGCAGAAGCTGCACGGTGGTGACCGTCCGCAATATAAAGTACCGGAACCTGACGGAATAATTCTTCCAGCTGTTCCATCACCTGACTGTCACTGATTACCCACAGACGATGACGAATGCCGTCATCAGCAGTGAAATCATATACCGGCTCTTTCTGCTTTTCCTGTTCCTGCAGACGGGCAATCTCCTCTTTATATGGATAGGCAAGAAAAATCGGCCCTGTCTGAGCCTGACAGATATCTACATGGCAGGTTCTGTCATCTTCTTTATCCTTCCGGGTATTCTCATGTTTTCTTACAATCTGCTGTTCATATTCACGCACAGAAGCACAGGCACCGATTCCTGTCTGCACTCTTCCGTTCATAGTCAGTTCATAAATATAAAAGCAGGCAGTATCCTCCTGCACAAAATCGCCCTCTTCGATCATCCGGTACAGGGTATCATGAGCACACTGGTAGACCGCCGGTGAATAAATATCTGTCCCCACCGGAAGCTGTGTCTCTGCTCTGTCAATCCTAAGAAAAGACAATGGATTATTTTCCGTCACTTTTCTTGCTTCTTCTGTACTGTAAACATCATAAGGTAATGCTGCAATCTGAGATGCCAGATCAGCCCTTGGCCGAACTGCACGAAATGGTTTTATCATTGCCATAATCTCAACTTCCTGCCTTTTCTGATTAATTTTTTAAGTGCCTTCACTGCCGGCCTGAACTTCTTCCTATTGTAATATACAGACCTGAACAGCCTTCTTCTTTTCATCAATTTTTTCCATTTTCTATACATATCACATTCTTCCTCACACGAAAGAACCCCGGCCCGCAAAGACCAGGGGAGTACAATACACATACTATACTTTTTTGTAATTCCTTTAAAGGGGACGGAGAATCTCTGGTATTTTTAAGAAGCAGGCCGCTCCTCTTCAACTCTGCACGCAGCGCGACTAATTGACGCTCAGGAAAGCCTTCGCGCCAAAGTCTTGCTAAGTGCAGATTTTCAGACTCGCTTTCCCCAATGCTTCTGAAAAATACCAGAGATTCTCCTGTCTTACTCCAAACGAAACAAAATGTGCAGGGGTAGAAATGTATGTGATACATATACACATTCTTCCCAACTGCATTTTGTTATATTTGGGAAAAACAGGAAACTTCCTATCATTTTTTCAGAAGCATTGGGGAAAGTGAGTCCGAAGATCCGACGCTTACGGAGACTTTGGCGCGAAGGCTTTCCTGAGCGTCAATTTAGTCGTAGTTAGCGGCTAGCTGAGGAGGAACGGCCTGCTTCTGAAAAAATGATAGGAAGTTTCCGTCCCCCTCCAAATTAACAAAAAAATATTTTATTTTACAACTCTGACTTTCAGTACTCCATCAATGGCTTCCAGTTTTTTAATAATATCTTCTGTTGCCGGTGTCTCCAGATCAATCAGGGTATATGCGTAATTGCCTTTACTCTTGTTGGTCATATCGGAGATGTTCATGCCTGCTCCACCGAGTACTCCGGAAAACTGGCTGATCATGTTGACCACATTGCGATGGTTGATGGCAATACGGCCAACTGCCATGCACTGTCCCATATCACAGTTCGGGTAATTCACGGAATTGTGAATATTACCATTTTCCAGATAATCACGGATTTCTTTTACAGCCATCATGGCACAGTTATCTTCTGATTCTTCCGTGGATGCTCCCAGGTGAGGAGTTACCAGTGTATTCTTCGCACCTGCCACGATCGGATTGGCAAAGTCAGTTACATATTTCTTAACTTTTCCATTCTCCAATGCCTCTACAAGAGCTGTTTCATCTACCAGAAGGTCTCTGGAGAAGTTTAACAGAACCACGCCTTCTTTCATGGAAGCAATAGCCTCTTTGCTGATCATGCCTTTGGTACTGTCAAGCAGCGGTACATGAAGGGTGATATAATCACAGTCACGGAAAATATCTTCCACATGGCTGATGTGTTTGATTTCTCTGGAAAGTTTCCATGCCGTGTCGATAGAAATATACGGATCGTATCCATATACATCCATTCCCAGATATATAGCTGTGTTGGCAACCATAGCTCCGATTGCTCCCAGACCGATGACACCCAGTTTCTTTCCTTTGATTTCACATCCGGCAAACTGTTTTTTCTGTTTTTCTGCCAGTTTTCCGATATTTTCATTTTCTTTCTGCTGTTCAATCCATTCGATACCGCCCACGATATCACGGGAAGCCAGAAGCATTCCGGCAATAACCATTTCTTTCACACCGTTAGCGTTGGCACCCGGTGTATTGAATACAACAATACCCTGCTCTGCACATTTTTCAAGAGGGATATTATTAACTCCGGCACCGGCTCTTGCCACTGCTTTTACATTTGCCGGCAGTTCCATGTCATGCATAGCTGCACTTCTCACCAGAATGGCATCAGCCTGCGCCAGATCATCGGTCTGTACATAATCGCCGGTCAGACGGTCAAGACCAACCTTGGAAATCGGATTTAAACATTTATACTGAAACATGTTACATATTCTCCTTTTCAAATTTCTTCATAAATTCTACCAGAGCTTCCACACCCTCGATCGGCATGGCATTGTAAATGCTGGCTCTCATACCACCAACGGTACGATGACCTTTCAGATTCTCAAATCCAGCCTCTTTTGCTTCTTTTACAAATTTGGCATCCAGGTCTGCATTGCCGGTGACAAACGGAACGTTCATCAGAGAACGTGATTCTTTCTCTACGGTACCATGGAACAGTTTGCTTTCATCCAGATAATCGTAAAGAATTTTTGCTTTCTTTTCGTTATGGGCTTTCATTGCTTCCAGACCGCCCTGTTTTTTCAGCCATTTAAACACTTTTCCGCACATATAAATGCAGTAGCAGTTAGGTGTATTATACAGAGAATTGGCATCCGCATGTGTTTTGTATTTCATCATGGTCGGCGTGCCCGGAAGCACATCATCCGTGATCAGGTCTTCTCTTACAATGGCAATGACCATACCAGCCGGTCCGATATTCTTCTGAACACCACCGTAAATGATTGCATATTTACTTACATCTACCGGTTCTGACAGGAAACAGGAAGAAACATCTGCTACCAGGTCCTTTCCTTTTGTATTCGGAAGAGTTTTAAATTTGGTTCCGTAAATTGTATTGTTCTCACAGATGTAAACATAATCTGCATCTTCACTGATTGGAAGATCGGAACAGTCCGGTATATAAGAAAATGTTTTATCCTCAGAAGTGGCGATTTTGTTGGCTTTGCCATATTTCTGTGCTTCCTGATAGGCTTTCTTCGCCCACTGTCCTGTTACGATATAGTCTGCAACCTTATTTTTCATCAGGTTCATAGGAATCATGGCAAACTGCAGAGAAGCACCTCCCTGCAAAAACAGTACTTTATAGTTATCCGGGATATGCATCAGATCTCTCAGATCCTGCTCTGCTTCCTGAATGATCTCATCAAATGCCTTAGAACGGTGACTCATCTCCATCACAGACATTCCGGTTCCTTTATAGTCCAACATTTCTGCCTGTGCTTCACGAAGCACTTCCTCCGGCAATACAGCCGGTCCTGCCGAAAAATTACATACTCTGCTCACAATTTTGTCCTCCCTTTTCTGGATAGCTGATTGCAACTCTTCTATGTGTGAACTCCCCATCCGAAAGAATGGGGAGTCATACTCACTTGCTATCACTCTAACGCTTTACTATAATAGTATAACGCTTACTATACACTTGTGATAAATTTTTGTCAATATCATTTTTTCTTCTTCAGATCTTCTTCATCAAATACATCTGCGATTGGAGCACCAGCCGGTACCATCGGGAATACTTTATCATCGCAGTCAATCTGGCAGTCAATGACAACTGTGGTATTAAGAGCAATTGCTTTTTCAATTGCCGGAGCTACTTCTTCTTTCTTTGTGACACGGATACCCACAGCTCCCATGGACTCAGCAAATTTAACAAAGTCAACCTTATCTTCCAGCATGGTGTTGGAATAACGATGACCATAGAACAGTGTCTGCCACTGGCGCACCATACCCAGTACATGATTGTTAATGACAATCTCGATTAACGGGAGATTATTTCTCGCAGCTGTAGCCACTTCGTTCATGTTCATACGGAAGCATCCGTCGCCGGCTATATTGACTACGATTTTTTCCGGGCGTCCCATTTTAGCACCGATTGCGGCACCAAGGCCATATCCCATGGTTCCAAGTCCGCCTGATGTAAGTAATGTACGCGGATTCTTAAACTTATAGTACTGAGCTGCCCACATCTGATGCTGTCCTACATCGGTAACAACGATGGCATCACCCTTTGTCACACGATACAGTTCCTCAATTACGTAAGGACCGGTCAATCCGTCCGGATTATAACGGAGCGGATATTTTTCTTTCATCTCTTCGATTTCTACAACCCATGCATCATGATTTTTCGGATGAATCATTTTATTCAGTTCTGTTAATACTTCTTTTACATCACCGATAATACTACAGTCTACCTGTACATTCTTGTTGATTTCCGCAGCATCCACGTCAATCTGGATGATTTTGGCATTCTTTGCAAATTTTGATGCATTGCCGGTTACACGGTCAGAAAATCTTGCTCCCACGGTGATCAGAAGGTCACATTTGGTCACACCCAGATTGGAAGTTTTGGTTCCATGCATACCCAGCATACCGGTGTAGAGTTCATCTTCTCCGGAAAATGCACCTTTTCCCATCAGAGAATCCGTAACCGGTGCATTGATTGTATGGGCAAATTTTGTCAGTTCTTCATGTGCACCGGAAATAACTGCTCCGCCGCCTACGAAGATAAATGGTTTTGATGCCTCATTAATCAGCTGTACGGCCTGCTCCAGATCGCAGTCTCTCATTTCAGAAATAGATGGCAGTACTTCATCCGGCTCTTTATACGTATATTCGGTTTTCAGTGCCGTCACGTCTTTGGTGATATCCACCAGTACCGGTCCCGGTCTTCCGGATCTGGCAATCGTAAATGCACGGCGGATCGTATCTGCCAGCTTTGTCACATCTTTTACAATCATGCTGTGTTTGGTAATCGGCATCACAACACCGGCAATGTCGATTTCCTGAAAACTGTCCTTTCCCAGAAGGCTGGTTCCTACGTTTGCTGTGATCGCTACCACAGGAATGGAATCCATATATGCGGTGGCGATACCGGTAACAAGATTGGTCGCTCCGGGACCGGAGGTAGCCAGACACACACCTACTTTTCCGGTTGCACGGGCATAACCGTCTGCCGCATGGGATGCACCCTGCTCATGTGAGGTAAGTACATGATGAATCTCATCACTGTGTTTATATAATTCATCATAAATATTCAGAATCGTTCCTCCCGGGTATCCAAATACAGTATCTACGCCCTGTTCTTTCAGGCATTCAATTACAATCTCTGCACCTGTTAATTGCATCACATTTTCCTCCTCATTAGTTCTTTGGTATTTCAAGAATTGCACCGCGATTTCCACTGGTAACCATGGATGCATAACGGGCAAGATATCCTGTTGTAACTTTCGGCTGACGCGGTTTCCAGTTTGCTTTTCTCTCAGCCAGAACTTCATCTGATACCAGCAGTTCCAGTTTTGTCTCCGGAATATTGATCCGGATCATATCTCCTTCTTCTACCAGCGCGATTGGGCCGCCCACTGCTGCTTCCGGAGATACATGACCGATAGAAGCTCCTCTGGATGCACCGGAGAAACGTCCGTCTGTGATCAGCGCAACAGAGGAACCAAGACCCATTCCTGCAATTGCAGAAGTAGGGTTCAGCATCTCACGCATACCCGGTCCGCCTTTCGGTCCTTCATAACGGATCACAACCACATCGCCGGCAACGATTTTTCCGCCTTTGATAGCTGCAATGGCATCTTCTTCACATTCAAATACACGGGCGGGTCCTTCATGCACCATCATTTCCGGTACAACAGCGCTTCGTTTTACTACACTTCCATCCGGAGCAAGGTTGCCGGTAAGAACTGCAAGACCGCCTGTCTGACTGTATGGATTGTCAATCGGACGGATAACTTCCGGATTCCGGTTAACACAATTTGCAATATTTTCTCCTACTGTTTTTCCTGTTACTGTCATGCAGTCCAGATTCAGCAGATTCTTTTTAGACAATTCATTCATTACAGCATAAACACCGCCGGCTTCATTCAGGTCTTCCATGTAAGTAGGACCTGCCGGTGCCAGATGACACAGGTTCGGTGTCTTTTCACTGATTTCATTAGCAAAAGTAATATCAAAATCAAATCCAATCTCGTGAGCAATTGCCGGAAGATGGAGCATACTGTTGGTAGAACATCCCAGTGCCATATCCACTGTCAGTGCGTTCAGGATCGCATCTTTTGTCATAATATCCAGCGGACGGATATTTCTTCTGTACATTTCCATAACCTGCATACCGGCATGTTTTGCCAGTTTGATACGTTCGGAATATACTGCCGGAATCGTTCCGTTGCCGCCAAGACCCATACCGAGAACCTCAGTCAAACAGTTCATACTGTTGGCGGTATACATACCGGAACAGGAACCACAGGTGGGGCATACTTTATTTTCAAATTCTTCTACATCGTTTTCTGTCATGGTACCTGCAGCATAAGAACCTACTGCCTCGAACATACTGGAAAGACTTCTCTTCTGTCCGCGCACATGACCAGCCAGCATAGGACCGCCGCTGACAAATACGGTAGGAACGTTCAGTCTGGCTGCAGCCATCAGAAGTCCCGGAACATTTTTATCACAGTTTGGCACCATAACCAGAGCATCAAACTGATGAGCGATCGCCATCGCCTCTGTTGAGTCAGCGATCAGGTCACGGGTTACCAGAGAGTACTTCATACCGATATGACCCATAGCAATTCCATCACATACAGCGATTGCAGGAAATACTACCGGTGTTCCGCCGGCCATAGCAACACCCTGTTTTACCGCATTTACAATTTTATCCAGATTCATATGACCCGGTACAATTTCATTGTAGGAGCTGACAATACCTACCAGCGGACGTTCCAGTTCTTCCTTTGTCATGCCAAGAGCATTAAACAGGGAACGGTGAGGAGCCTGCTGCATACCTGTTTTTACTGCGTCACTTTTCATAATAATATCATCCTTTCATAAATATTACTTTATCTTATCTGCAATCAGATTACCCATCTCGACAGTTCCGACTTTTGTACATCCATCAGACATAATATCTCCGGTACGGTAACCTTCTTTTAATACTTCCTGAACAGCTGCTTCTACAGCATCTGCTTCTTTATCCAGATTCAGTGAAAATCTCAGCATCATAGCTGCGGAGAGAATTGTTGCGATCGGATTGGCAATTCCTTTTCCTGCAATGTCCGGAGCAGAGCCATGACTTGGTTCATACAGACCAAAACTGGTCTCATTCAGACTGGCGGAAGACAGCATACCGATGGAACCGGTTACCATACTTGCCTCATCAGAAAGAATATCGCCAAACATATTTTCAGTAAGAATCACATCAAACTGACCCGGGTTGTGAACCAGCTGCATCGCACAGTTATCTACCAGCATATGTTCCAGTGTAATATCCGGATAGTCCTTTGCCACCTCTTCTACCACTTTTCTCCAGAGACGAGAAGAATCCAGCACATTTGCCTTGTCAACACTTGTTACTTTCTTTTTTCTTTTCCCTGCTATTTCAAATGCTTTCACTGCGATTCTGCGAATCTCATTTTCATTATAGGAAAGCGTATCCACCGCAGTCATCACGCCATCCACTTCTTCTGTCTTTCTCTCTCCAAAATACAGACCTCCGGTCAGCTCGCGGACAATGATCATATCAAATCCATCCCCGATCCTGTCTTCTTTCAGAGGGCAGGCCTCTTTCAGCTCATCATACAGATAAGCAGGACGCAGGTTGGCAAACAGATTCAGTGCCTTGCGGATCGCCAAAAGTCCTGCTTCCGGTCTCTTGGAAGGCTCCAGCTTGTACCAGGGTGAAGTCTTTGCATCTCCCCCTATAGAACCCATCAGAACGGCATCACATGACTTTGCCGTATCCACTGCTTCCTGTGTCAGCGGAATACCATGAACATCAATAGAAGCACCGCCAAGCAGCACATTTTTATAAGTAAAACTATGTCCGTAGACATCACATACTTTATCAAGAACTTTCTTTGCTTCTGTCACAATCTCAGGACCGATACCATCCCCATGAATCAAAGCAATATTGTAATTCATCTTTCTCATCCTCTCTCATAACGTGTTTAAACAATATAATAATCCATTTCTCGCACTTTTTCAAGGAAATAATTACTAAAATGCTCTGTTACTTTAACTTGTTGATGTTGTGGTTTGGAAGAGTGACGGAGAATCTATGGTATTTTTCAGAAGCAGGCCGCTCCTCCTCAACTCTGCACTAAGCGCGACTAATTGACGCTCAGGAAAGCCTTCGCGCCAAAGTCTTGCTAAGTGCATATTTTCGGACTCGCTTTCCCCAATGCTTCTGAAAAATACCATAGATTCTCCTGTCTTATTCCAAACGAAACAACTGTGCCTTGAAAGGATGTATGTTAAACTTAAATCACAACCATTGCTATTTGGGAACTTCATGTTAATACAACATCCATCTCTCTCCACGCATTTTGTTACGTTTGGAAGAGAACAGGAAACTTCATATCATTTTTTCAGAAGCATTGGGGAAAGTGAGTCCGAA
>JBJELU010000084.1:0-2545 GCA_051879355.1 Oliverpabstia sp. | reverse complement strand
GAAATTCCTTTTTCTTCTTTTAAAAATCGCAGGAACAGTTTCAGGGTATCCCTGTAACTGAGCACGGTATTCTTGGAATAGCATCTGTGATGCGGCAGGTAATCTGTCAGAAATCCTGTAACCAGACAGGCAAAATCAGTAGAATTCGTGCTCATTGATCTCTGCCTCCTTGATCAGATCGGGAAAAGATTCCTTCATCCGTTCTTTTATATATGGAAACCGTTCCGCCGTAAGTTTCAGATAATACGCTGTTTCCTCAAAACTTTCATGTCCAAGCATTGTCCGCATATAAGGAAGATACGCAATAAGATCTTTTCCTTCATCAGTCCATTTACGGAGAAGGTTCACACAATAAGTGTGGCGAAAGTCATGAATGCGAGGTCCTTTTCCGGTGTGGGAGATACCAGCCTGCTCCAGATATCGTCTGAAGTTTTTATATACATTCCCCAAGGTCATTGGTTTCCCCGGAAGTATCATAAAGAAATATTCGTCATCGGGTGAAGTGACATGGATTTTTTCTTTTAGTTCCCTACACTTAATTACAAGCAAAGGATGGATTGGAATAAGCCTTTCTTTATGGTTTTTAGCCTCACGGACATTGATATATCCTTCTTCGAGATTGATATCACGTATTCTGGCAAGACGCAGTTCCGAAACGCGCATTCCACTGGTGTATAGGATTCGGAAAAAGACCGGCATAACATCACTACGATATGGGCAGGAATCAGGCACAGACTTGCTTTTATCAACTGCATCAAAAAAGCTCTGAAGTTCCTCATCTGTATAGATATGCGCATCATATCTTATCCGTTTTTTTGTAATTCCCTTGGGTGGAATATATGCCGGAATACCTATATCGTTGAGATATCTGCAGAAAACACGCATGATACTGATGCGGCTTGCCTGATTCGTAACGGTTTCATAAGTTCTTTTTCTGCACCATAGATCACACAGCTCTTTGGTGATACATTTTTCAGAAAGGTTGTTTTTACATAAAAAAGTGTCAATGCGCCGCAGGGAACCTGCCTCTGATTCATAAGAGAATCCAAGTGCACGTTTTAATTCTATAAGATCATGGATCTCCTTTTGAAAAATGCTGTTATAGACCTCTTTATTCATGACAGAAATCCTCCGGTGAAAGCACACATTCGGCCAGTTTCTTCAGGTCTGTTTTCAGATAAACAGCCGTCACATCGGAATCGGAGTGCCCAAGGATATCTGTAATGATCGGAAGCGGTGTTTCCATTTCCAGAAGCATGGAGCCGGCGGAATGTCTTAAAGAATGAAATCCGGAATGCTTTTTTGTACGCTGATCGATACCTGCTTTCCTCATGTATCTTACAAGCTGTTGCTGCATATGGTTTTCGTTACCGATAGGATCAAATGGAGGCATATGTTTCAGGAACACATGGTCCGTTTCATAATACTGAGGGCGTCCGTTTTTGATATAATCAATCACCGCCCAGCCTATTGCATCAGGTATTGGCAAAGTCAATGGTTTATGTGTTTTGTGCTGTATGAGGGACAGCTTTTTATCTTCCCAGTTAAAGTTCTGGAATCGCAGATTTTTGATATCTCCAATCCGAAGACCAAGAACACACGCAAGAAGGATCATCGCATAGTCACGTTTTCCAATAGGACTGTTCCTGTCAACGGCCGCAAGCATTGCTTTCAGTTCATCGAGTTTCCATGCGGAAGGTATTTTGGCACTTTTGGAAACAGCAGGCATATGGATATTTTCAGCGTAATCAATGTCAAGGATTTCGGTCGAATAAAGAAAACGCAGGAAGTGTCTGATTCCACAAACATTCTGCTCTATGGTTTTAAAACTATAGCCAGCCAGCGTTTTCAAATAAGAATTGCAGATATCCATTGTGATACTTTTTGCCGATTCTATTTTCCGTTGCTGGAGATAATCCATGAAAACCATAGAAATGCTTTTATAATGTCCGACCGTACTCACTGACAATTCCGTTGAATCCAGGAAATTCGTATAATCCGTAAATACAGCTGAATAATACACATTCAGCGTAATGGGATTTTTGGATGCATAGTATCTTCTGGTAAGCACCTGGTGAAGACGATAGTCTTCCAGCATATGAACAACACGGAGCAGCTGAACTCTCTGCTGAGAAAGTGTTCCATCATTATATTTAGTGATGAAGCCGTATTGGTTTTCGAGATATTTAAGCCCTCGTTCCATGTCGTATTCGGTATTTCCGTATTCTTCCGTAAGAAAGCATTGGATCTTATTCCATTCTCTTTCATAAAAGCGGATAGTCGCAGGAGTATAGTTGTTTTCCTGCAACAGTTGTTTTAATCCTTCTGTAATCATTTCAAGCTTCATGAGTTTCTGACTCCTTTCTTTCTAATGATTACAGAATAACAAAGTGTGGTATTTTTGCTGGTATTATGCCGAGATAAATTTTCAAAAATCACGTATTTACAAGGAGAATCAATGTCAACTCGGCATAATGTTTATCTCGTCATAAGGCGGTATTTTGTCGCCATTGCTTGCAAACATTGTTTTGAATGAACTGGATTG
>JBJELU010000083.1:0-2556 GCA_051879355.1 Oliverpabstia sp. | reverse complement strand
CGCGAAGGCTCTCCTGAGCGTCAATTAGTCGCGCTTAGTGCAGAGTTGAGGAGGAACGGCCTGCTTCTTAAAAATACCAGCGATTCTCCGTCCCTTTCCATAAGGAATTACAAAAAAGTATACTTTTGTATCACAGAAAGGAAGTTTTCATTTTATGAATGTTACAGACAGATTTTTACACTATATTTCTTTTGATACTACATCGGATTCCTCATCCAGCACCCATCCCAGCACAGCAAGTCAGCTTGATTTTGCAGCCATGCTGGCAGATGAGATGAAGCAGATGGGTCTTACTGATATTTCCTGTGATGAATATGGATATGTATTTGGAACCATACCTTCTACGATTCCTGATTACAAGGGTAGGATTCTTGGGTTTATTGCCCATATGGATACCGTGGATGCGGCTCCAGGGGCTCATATCAAGCCTTCCATCATCCGCAATTACGATGGCAATGATATTGTGCTGAATGCTGAGAAGAACATCGTTATGCACACCAATATTTTCCCCGGTCTGAATAATCTCGTGGGAAAAGATTTGATTGTTACTGATGGCACTACACTGTTAGGTGCAGATGACAAAGCCGGTGTGGCTGAGATTCTCACGGCTGCCGAATACCTGATGGCACATCCGGAAATTCCTCATGGACCTGTGCATGTCGGTTTTACACCGGATGAGGAAATTGGTGAAGGTGCGGATTTGTTTGATGTCAAAAGGTTTGGCGCAGACTTTGCATATACAATGGACGGCGGGGAATGTGGGGAACTGGAATATGAAAACTTCAATGCGGCTTCTGCCCATCTGACTTTCCACGGTGTCAGCATTCACCCTGGCTCAGCGAAAAACAAAATGGTTAATTCCGCTCTTCTGGCTATGGAATATCAGAGTATGATGCCGGAGGCTCAGAAACCGGAACACACGGAAGGACGGGAAGGTTTCATTCATCTTGATTCTATTAGAGGAGATGTAGAAAAAACAGTCAGCGAATACATTATCCGTGACCATGACCGCAACCTGTTTGAAGAGAAAAAGAACTACATGACCCGTGCTGCCGAATATATGAACAGCAAGTACGGAACCGGAACTGTGGAACTTGAACTTAAAGACTCCTATTATAATATGAAACAACAGATAGAACCCCATATGCATCTGGTAGACACTGCGATTGCAGTTTATGAAAAGCTGGGAATCACACCGCAGATTGTGCCGATCCGGGGCGGTACGGACGGCGCAAGACTTTCTTATATGGGACTGCCATGCCCGAACCTGGGAACCGGTGGGCAAAACTATCACGGTCCATTTGAATTTGCATGTATCCAGTCTATGGAGAAATGCGTGGAAGTGATCTTGGAGTTGATTTACAGTTATAGTGGTAAGTGAATGGCTTATACTGGCAGAATCTGAGTAAGGATAAGGCTTGCTCAGATTCCGCTGTTTTTTCAAGTACGCCTCGGCGTACTTGCTGCAAGGTGTGCGTCATGCTTTGCATGACACGATACATCTGCGCACCTCTACTCTCCGTCTTCTATTATTTTTTTCAGACTTTCGATTTCCTTTTTTAATTTTTCAATTTCTTCTTTAAGCAGCCGATTATCCCGTTCTAATGTTCTCTCTCTCCGTTCCGCTTCTTCCCGGGCAAGACATCTCTGACGCACGATTTCATCTGCATTTGCCATGTAGATAGAATCAGCAGCTTCCTTCAAATATTCATTGTCCTTTGATAACATTTTTAATTCCTCCCATGTTTTGGCTTTAAAAACACGTGCCCAATAATCGAGTCCATAAAACCTGTCTTCATCAGTAGCAAGTTCTATACAACTTAAGTCTACCACAGAAAGTATAAATTTGCTACTATATACATTGCCATTTTTTACATTTTGCATTTTGTATGTAGAATAGAACTCTGGAGTATTGGGAAATAATGTGAAATCAAGAAATCCAATATGGTAAACAGGAAGCGCTTCGTTATAATTCTGACCACGGTATAACTGATCAAAAGATCGGCAAAGGTAAGACAAGGAACGATCTGGCCAGTTACTCTCATTAGTAACCTGCATTTCAAGATTTATCATTGTATCGTTATTTAGAAATACGTTGATATCAAGGATAAAATCCTTTCCATAAATATTTTCAGAAAGATCAATAGGATTTGTAATTTCGATGGATTGGATTTGTTCTGGATGTAAATGAAGAAGTGAGCAGATAAGACCTTTGAGAACCTTTTTGTTTTTCTGTAAAACATAACGGAACATATAGTCATTTGTCATGTTAAATGTTATGGTGCCATGAGCATCCAAATATGAATCGACTTGCTTTCTTTGCATAAGAAAAGCCCTCCTTTAATGATGATAAAATAGTTGAAAAATTGCGGTGATACACCTGAAAATATAAGATTAGGCAGATTGCCCATCATGCATTATGAAAAATACATGGAATGTTTGTAGAATGATTTTATCATCAAATTATCTCACATGCAAGAAATTTATAATAATTTTATATCCTCTTATAAGCCATTTATGATAATGTCTCAGTATACCACATATGAAAATGTCCCA
>JBJELU010000082.1:0-11482 GCA_051879355.1 Oliverpabstia sp. | reverse complement strand
CTTTTATTCTGCATGGAAAGTTGAAAATGAGTTTGTTATAAAGTGGTTGTTAATAAGAAGATTGAAAAATGCAGTGAAAGTCTCATTGCCGTTTCAGAACAGATGAATTTTATTGCAAAGACAACAGCAGAGATTTTGGCTGAATTGCAAAAGGATTCAAGCAAACCTGCTGCAAAGATTGAGGAGAAACAGCCGTCAGCTAAGGAAAAGGCATTGTCTCTCACAGAGGTAAGAAAGATTCTGGCTGAAAAGTCCAGAGCTGGATTTACCGCAGAGATTAAAGAACTTCTTGTAAAACATGGTGCAGATAAGCTTTCAAAAATTGCACCAACGGAATATGCGGCACTTGTAGCGGATGTGGAGGTACTTGGTAATGAGTAAACATGCTTTTTTATCTGCGTCATCCAGTCACAGATGGCTGGAATGCCCGCCGTCAGCTAAGTTGTGTGCAGGACATGAGGACAGGGCAAGTCCTTATGCAAAACAGGGTACGGACTGCCATGAGTTGTGTGCTTATCTGGTGGAAAAGGCTCTGGGAAAGGATGTACAGGATCCAACGGGAAATCTGGATTATTATGATACAGAGATGCAGGACTGTGCGGAAAGTTATTGTTCCTATGTGTTGGAGCAGATCGAAGAAGCAAAGAAGCATTGCCCAGATCCGCAGGTGCTGATTGAACAGAGACTGGATTTCTCGCGATGGGTGGAAAACGGATTTGGTACCGGTGACTGCGTGATCGTAGCAGATAGTGTGCTGCATATCTGCGATTACAAGCATGGTCTTGGGATTTTAGTTTCAGCAGAACGAAATCCACAGATGATGTGTTACGCACTGGGGGCATTGGAACTGTTCGATGGCATTTATGACATTGAAGAGATTCAGATGACCATTTACCAGCCGAGAAGGGAAAACATCAGTACCTATACTATCAGTAAGACAGAATTGCTCAAATGGGCGGATGAGGTACTTGCACCGACAGCGAAACTTGCCTATACAGGCGAGGGTGAATTTAAGGCGGGGGAACACTGCCAGTTCTGTAAGGTCAAAGCCACCTGCAGGAAGAGGGCTGAATATAATCTGGAACTTGCAAGATATGATTTTGAGATGCCGCCGGTTCTGGATGATACGGAGATTTCGGTCATCCTTGGGAAAATCGACAGTCTGGTATCCTGGGCTTCTGATATTAAGGAACATGCTCTGCAGCAGGCACTCAGCGGTGTCCATTACGATGGTTTCAAAGTCGTGGAAGGCAGGGCAAATAGAAGATATTCTGATGAAGCTGCGGTGGCAGCAGTTGTGGCAGAAGCAGGATATGATCCGTATGAGAAGAAGGTTCTGGGAATCACAGCCATGACTTCCCTGCTTGGCAAGAAAAAATTTGAAGAAGTGGTGGGCAGTTACATTGTCAAGCCACAGGGCAAGCCGGCACTGGTGCCGGAGTCGGACAAAAGACCGGCAATAAATACAGCATATGAAGATTTTAGTGAAAATTAAGGAGGAAATTCACGATGGCAAAATTCAATAATCCAACAAAGGTAATCACAGGCGTAAACACAAGATGGAGCTATGTAAATGCATGGGAAGCAAAATCCATCAATGGCGGAGCACCGAAGTTCTCCGTGTCCCTTATCATTCCGAAGTCTGATACCAGGACAATCGAGAAGATTCAGGCGGCTATCCAGGCAGCTTATGAGGAAGGGCAGGGTAAGTTAAAAGGTAATGGAAAATCCGTACCAGCATTATCCGTACTGAAAACACCGCTTCGTGACGGAGATGCGGAAAGACCAGACGATGAAGCTTATGCGGATGCATATTTTATCAATGCGAATAGTGCAACTGCACCGGGAATCGTAGACGCAAACTGCAATCCTATTCTTGAACGTTCTGAAGTGTACAGCGGTGTGTATGGTCGTGCATCCATCAATTTTTATGCTTTCAACAGCAACGGAAATAAGGGTATTGCATGCGGACTTAACAATCTCCAGAAGATCAGGGACGGAGAACCACTTGGCGGCAAGAGCAGAGCTGAGGATGATTTTGCAACAGAGGAAGATGAAGATTTCCTGGCATAAGATTTATGAGAATGGGCGGCCTGTGTGCCGCCTGTTTTCAGATGGGAGGAAGACATGCGTACAATAAGCATTGATATAGAAACCTTTTCCAGCAATGACCTTAACAAATGTGGTGTTTATAAATATGTGCAGGCGCCTGATTTTGACATCCTGCTGTTCGGCTATGCAGTGGATGGCGGTACTGTAAAGGTTGTGGATTTGGCAGCAGGGGAAGAGATACCGGAGGATGTTCTGGCGGCGCTTACGGATGAGAGCATTACAAAGTGGGCATTCAACAGCAACTTTGAACGGATCTGCCTGTCAGAATGGCTCAGGCGAAAGCATCCGGAACATTTTACTTCTTACAGTATCCTGGAAGACACGGTAGGGGCTTATCTTGATCCGCATGGGTGGAAGTGTTCCATGATATGGTCTGCATATATGGGATTGCCGCTGTCACTTGAGGGAGCTGGTGCGGTGCTGGGACTGGAAGAACAGAAACTGAAAGAGGGTAAGGATTTGATCCGGTATTTCTGCGTGCCATGCAAGGCAACTAAGAGTAATGGCGGTAGAACCAGAAACCTGCCGGAACATGACATGGAGAAGTGGGAATTGTTTAAGGCATACAACCAGAGAGATGTGGAAGTAGAACAGTCCATCCAGCAGAAACTGGCAAAATTTCCTGTACCGGATTTTGTCTGGGAAGAATTCTGGATTGATCAGGAAATCTGTGACAGGGGAATTGCCATAGACAGGAAGATGGTGGAAGAAGCTATTGCACTGGATGAGATTTCTAAGAATGAGTTGTCAAAAATTATGCGCGAGATGACAGCACTGGATAATCCCAATAGTGTGATGCAGATGAAACAGTGGCTTTCCGGACAGGGCATTGAGATGGATTCCCTTGGGAAAAAAGAGGTTGCAAAGCTGATCAGTGAAGTGGACGGGGAATTGAAAGAGGTGCTTCAGCTCCGTCAGCAGTTGGCGAAATCCTCTGTTAAGAAATATCAGGCAATGCAGAATGCGGTATGCGCGGATGGCAGGGCAAGAGGGATGTTCCAGTTCTATGGTGCCAACCGTTCTGGCAGATGGGCGGGGCGTATCATCCAGCTGCAGAATTTGCCGCAAAATCATATGGAAGATTTGGAAGAAGCCAGAGGTTTGGTCAGGAATGGAGATTATGAAGCTTTATCCATGCTTTATGATTCCGTGCCGGAGGTGCTTTCGGAACTGATAAGAACTGCCTTTGTGGCAAGAGATGGATATAAATTTGTGGTATCTGACTTTTCTGCCATCGAAGCAAGGGTGCTGGCTTGGCTTGCAGGAGAGAAGTGGAGAACAGAGGTCTTTATCAATAACGGAGATATTTATTGTGCGTCTGCATCTGCTATGTTCGGTGTTCCAGTAGAGAAGCATGGCGAAAATGCTCATTTGAGACAAAAGGGTAAGATTGCGGAACTGGCACTTGGATATGGCGGTTCGGTTGGTGCATTAAAATCTATGGGAGCATTGGAAATGGGGATAAAGGAAGAGGAACTGCAGTCACTTGTGGATATGTGGAGACAGTCCAATCCGAATATCGTGAGATTCTGGTGGGATGTAGACCATGCAGTAAAAAATGTGGTGAAGAACAGGAAACAGGAGGAGGTAAAGGGGATTCATTTTTATTATCAGAGTGGTATGTTGTTTATCAAGCTGCCTTCTGGAAGGCAGTTATCTTATGTAAAACCGAGAATGGGAGAGAATAAGTTCGGTGGGGAAGCTGTGACATATGAAGGTGTTGGTGGCACTAAGAAATGGGAGAGGATTGAAAGTTACGGTCCGAAGTTCGTTGAGAATATCGTGCAGGCAATCTCCAGAGATATTTTGAGTTTTGCCATGCAGACTTTGTCACATTGCTTTATCTGCGGTCATGTCCATGATGAACTGATTATTGAATGTCGTAAGGATGTATCGTTGGATGCTATCTGTGGGCAGATGGGAAGAACACCATCTTGGGCAAAGGGACTGGTCATGCGTGCGGATGGGTATGAGACAGAATTTTATAAGAAAGACTGATATGAGAATGGCTGCCCTGAGAATGGGTAGCCATTCTCATATCAATTGATTCCTATTTTGTCAGTGATGTACTCATATTTTTGCTTACTCTAGCAAGTAAATCTAAATTGAAATTCAGCTTTTTCTGTGCTTCGTTTAAATCCAATATATGCTTTTTAAAATAATCACGCACAATAATTGCAGCAAAACATTGTGCTTGAACTGTTTTGGCTTTTTCTAATTCATAATGAATATTACCGTAACTATGTGCTGATGGATTTCTTAGATCAAAAAACAGTTTATAATAAAAATCTAAATATGGCATATTGGCTTTTTCAAAGATGCTATCCGGATCAATACCTGTCAGTTCTATCCATTTTTCTTTATGTCTTAATACTGATGCCTGTTTCGTGGATTTAGGAGGCTCACCTAATATTCCTTCCACACTTCTACACGCTTGAACTATTGCTGCTTCCATATTAGGGATTATTGCTGCGTGTTCCCATATTTTCGGTTCTTCAGATAAATGGTCATGATAAGGATGACTACTCAACTCGCAAATCAAGCAAATATAATGTTGTAAAAATGAGTTACATAACATCATCAGTGCTGTATATGCTTTATCATCACGCAACATTAATTCTATTTCGGGTGCAAGATTTCCAATATTAGTTGCTTTTATGATTCTTCCACTCTTTAAGTATATTTCATCAAACTGATCAAGATTGTTAAACACTTGTTCAGATAAATTTTTGTCCGGGTCAAAATAATAAATCCATCTGTATTCAAACCACTCCGATGAAATTCCTTCAAAAGCGCTAGCATACTGCATTGCCATCCACATAACATTACATATATTCTTCCAAAAAGGAATATCCTTAACTGTTGGATCTACATTTATTATAATTGCTGAGTTTTCATCTTTGTCATGTGTCCATACAAACAACTTTTCATACTCTGTTTCAAATAACGCATTTATTTCTCCGACTTGAGGATTAAAGCTGTTTTCAATCAATAGTCCTTTAACATAAGCATTTTTACACACATCATTCGGTGGATTAGGTGGATACTTCTTTTCTGATTCAGCCTGTTTCTCAATTTGGCAATCAACCCAATCTCTTATAGCTTTTCTTAATTCATCTTCCATAGTCATTCTCCTCTTCATGATAAAATACTATTTATACTTTTCCTAAGGCGGAAGATAAAATAGCAATTCTTGAATTCTTTCATTTTGCATTTAAGCATTTATTACATAATCAGGATTGATTCTTCTGACTATTAATTTTCGACCCAATTCTATGTAATTCACTAATTTTCACATCTATAAGTATATCAATATTTTCTACTGCTAACAATCCGTTGAGACATTAAAAATTTTTCAGGGGAAGGTTAAAATCTGCTCTTTTTCTTTTGCCTGTGACTTGAGAGGAAACATCCTCATCATATTTTAAGGAGGGTAATTCGATGAGTGAATTACAGATTTTTAAGAATGCGGAATTTGGCTCTGTCCGCACTGTCACAGTAGAATGTGAGCCATATTTTGTTGCAAAGGATGTAACGGAGATTCTTGGGTATGCCAATGCCAGCAAGGCGATTGCGGATCATGTGGATGTGGAAGATAAACTCAATAACGAATCGTTATCGAGTTTGGGACAGCGTGGCGGATGGCTTATCAATGAATCCGGTCTGTACAGTTTGATTCTTTCCAGCAAGATGCCAAATGCAAAACGCTTTAAAAGATGGGTGACATCAGAGGTCCTTCCGGCAATACGTAAGCATGGCCTGTATGCTGTGGACGAAGTTCTTGCCAATCCGGATATTCTGATCAATGCGTTGCTGGAGCTGAAAGCAGAGCGTGAAAAGAGTGCCAATCTGCAGGCAATAGTGGCAGTGCAGAGTCAGCAGATGATTGAGATGCAGCCAAAGGTTTCTTATTACGATGTGGTTTTGAACTGTAAGGATCTGGTGGCGATTTCGGTCATTGCAAAGGATTATGGATGGAGTGCCACAAAACTGAACCAGTATCTGCAGCAGAAAGGCATCCAGTACAAGCAGGGCGGTAAGATCTGGCTCCTATATCAGAAGTATGCGGAAAAAGGATACACCAGCACAAAGACACATAGCTATCCGGGAAGTGATGGAAGTACCCATACAAAGGTCCATACCTATTGGACACAGAGAGGAAGGCTGTTCATTTATGATCTATTGAAAGCAGACGGCATCCTGCCGCTTGTGGAACAGGAGGTGTGATATGTCAGTCAGCAGATTCAACAGCGAAGGATATCACGATCCGGTGGTATATGAAGCACTTACAAATATGGAGAAAGAGCAGCGTGCAGCCGTAAGGGCTGCCTCTGCCTATCGTCCGCTGGTGTATATATGTTCCCCTTATGCCGTGGATGTGGAAGTGAATGTAGAGAATGCCAGAAAGTATTCAAGATTTGCAGTGGAGAGCATGGCGATCCCATTTGCACCGCATCTTCTCATGCCACAGTACATGGATGAAGCTGCGGAACGGGAACTGGTACTTCGCATGGGGATTATTTTCCTCAGTAAATGTGAGCAGTTATGGGTGTTCGGGGAGTGTGTTTCAGATGGTATGGCTTATGAGATCAGGAAAGCCGCCGGCATGGGAAAGAAGATCCGTTATTTTACAGCAGACTGCAGGGAGGTGGAGCCATGAAGATAGCATATGGCAACAGCCGGATGGAGAAGAAATGGAAGAACAGGGAGATTTCATGGGAAGATTTCTGCAAAAAGGTCAGTGTTCCGAAGGTTACCACAGAAACCGTAGAAGAGTACCGCAAGATGAGCAAGAAGCAGCAGGATGACATCAAGGATGTGGGTGGTTTTGTTGGAGGTCACTTAAAAGAGGGCAAAAGAAAATCAGGAACCGTGCTGTGCCGCTCCATGCTGACATTGGACATGGATTATGGAACTGCAGGGATTGTGGATGAACTGGAACTGCTGTTTGGTTACCAGATGTGCATTTATTCCACACACAAGCATACACCGGAAGAACCGAGACTCCGTCTGATCATCCCGATGAGCAGGGAAGTCAGTGAGGAGGAATACCCGGCAGTAGGACGCATGGTGGCAAAGGAGATCGGCATTGATATGTTCGATGATACCACATATCAGCCGCAGCGTCTGATGTACTGGCCATCTGTTTCCATGAATGGGGAGTTTGTGTTTAAGGAGCTGGAAGGAGAAGTGCTGGATCCGGATGATTATCTTGCCATGTATGATGACTGGCACGATATCTCTACACAACCCACATCTTCCAGACAGTCCAGTGCTATTAAAAAGGATGCTAAGACACAGGCAGATCCGTTGGAGAAAGCAGGGATTGTTGGGGCATTTTGCAGGACTTATGGTATCCGTGATGCCATTGATACTTTCCTGAAAGATGTGTATGAGCCATCCGCTATGGAAGGCAGATATGATTACATCCCGGCAGACAGCTGTGCCGGTGTGACCATCCATGATGAAAAATTTTCCTATAGTTTCCATGCTACGGATCCAGCTTGTGGAATGCTCTTAAATGCGTTTGATGTGGTGCGTGTCCATCTGTTTCCGAACGATGATGAAAAAAAATCGTTTGATGCAATGGCAGAGTTTGCCAGAAATGACGAGCGGGTAAAGCTGACACTTTTTGAAGAGAGACAGCAGAAAGCGGCCGTGGATTTTGACGAAGAAGATCCGGATGCATGGAAGAAACAGCTTACTTACCAGAAGAAGATCGGGGAACTGGAAAATACGCTCCATAACCTGATCCTTATTCTGGAAAATGATGAGTTTATGAGAAACATCGTGTTCAACCAGCTTGCAGATGGAATGGAGATCAGGGAGCCGATCCCGTGGAATCATCCGTCAAAATTCTGGAGGGATGCGGATGATGCACAGCTTATCTGTTATGTGGATGGAAAATACGGTTCCTTTTCTCAGAGAAATTACAGCATTGCGGTTGCAAAGGTAGTGGATGACCGTTCCTATCATCCGATCAGGGAGTTTTTCCAATCCCTTCCTGCATGGGATGGTGTAAAAAGGGTGGAAACCTTGCTGGTGGATTACCTGGGAGCAGATGATTCCCCTTATGTCAGGGCGATCACCAGAAAACTGTTATGTGCAGCATATGTGCGGGTGCATAATCCGGGAGTAAAGTTTGACAACATGATCGTGTTAAATGGCGGCCAGGGAATCGGCAAGAGTACACTGATTCACAAGCTGGGCGGGGAGTGGTATTCCGACAGTCTGAATATTTCGGATATGAATGATAAGACTGCGGCGGAGAAGCTGCAGGGATACTGGATCATGGAGATCGGGGAATTGGCCGGCATGAGAAAAGCTGACCTTGATAAAGTAAAAGCATTCATTTCCAGACAGGATGACAAGTACAGGGCCAGTTTTGGAAGAAGGGTGACTCCCCATCCGAGACAGTGTGTGTTCTTCGGTACTACCAACAGCGAGTCCGGGTATCTCCGTGACATTACCGGCAACAGACGTTACTGGAATGTGAAGTGCAGCGGAAAGAGCATTAAAAAGCCCTGGGAGATTGACGGGAACATGGTGCTTCAGATCTGGGCAGAAGTTGTCCAGATGGTAAAGGATGGGGAATCCTTATATCTTCCGCCGGAGTTGGAGATCTATGCAAAGGAAGAGCAGAGGGCTGCAATGGAGCAGGATGACCGTGAAGGTCTGGTTTTGGAATATCTGGAAATGCTCCTTCCGGAAAGTTGGGATTCCATGGACATTTACAAGCGCAAGGAATATGTGCGTGACTTCGATGATCCGACCCGTGCGGTAGGTGTAAAGAAACGCATGGAAGTCTCCAATATGGAGATCTGGTGTGAATGCTTCGGCAAGCCGAAAGAGGACATGAAACCGGCGGACAGCTATGCCATCTCCGGCATTATGCTTCGCATCGGCGGATGGGAAAGGACCGGGAAACTGGTGATGCAGCCCATTTACGGGAGACAGAGGATATATGCCAGAAAAGCATGAAGTGAAAGAACAGGTATGGGGAACAGGCAGACGATCCTGTTCCCTGTTCTAAAAACTGTTCATGGGAAAATGGCTTAAAAATAAAGGAAAAAAGGACAAAAAAGGAACAGATGAACAGTAATTTCTATATATCACAAAAAAATAATGTTTTTAATACAAATCGCATGTGTACACGTGTGTATTACGCGCGTATAGGAATTTTGTGTTTTGTTGTTCCAAGGTAGAGTGTATGAGAGAAAAAGAAGTAGAAAAGAAACTGGTACAAGCGGTGAAACAGATGGGCGCCATCTGCCCGAAGTGGGTGTCTCCGGGATTTGATGGTGTGCCTGACCGGATCGTGCTTCTTCCAAAAGGAAAGATAGGTTTTGTGGAAGTGAAGGCACCGGGAGAAAAACCACAGCCATTACAGAAAGCAAGACATGGTATGTTACAAAGGCTCGGATTTTTAGTATTCGTACTGGATGAGCCGGAACAGATTGGAGGGATACTGGATGCGATACAATCCACATGATTATCAGCGTTATGCGACGGAATATATTGAAGAGCATCCCATAGCGGCAGTTTTATTGGAATGCGGGCTTGGGAAGACCAGCATCACCCTTACAGCCATCAATAACCTGATGTTTGACCGTTTTGATGTGCATAAGGTGCTTGTGATCGCACCTATCCGAGTTGCAAAACTGAGCTGGCCGGATGAAGTGGAAAAATGGGAGCATTTATCGGATCTGATCTACAGTGTGGCTGTGGGAACGGAAGCTGAAAGGCTGGAAGCATTACAAGCACCGGCGGACATTTACCTTATCAACAGGGAGAACGTGCAGTGGCTCATAGAAAAGAGTGGACTGCCATTTGATTATGACATGGTGGTTGTGGATGAGCTGTCTTCTTTTAAGAACCACCAGTCAAAAAGATTCAAGGCATTTATGAAAGTCAGACCAAAGGTAAACAGGGTGGTAGGTCTTACCGGTACACCATCCAGCAATGGGCTGATGGATCTGTTTGCGGAATATAAGCTGCTGGACAAGGGAGAACGATTGGGAAGATTTATTGGCCAATACAGGGCAAATTATTTTAAGCCGGATAAATGTAATGGTCCCATTGTTTACAGTTACAAGCTCCTTCCGGGTGCTGAACAGCAGATCTATGAAAAAATATCGGACATCACCATATCCATGAAGTCAGCAGATCATCTGAAAATGCCGGAATTGGTAAACAGCAGTTACATGGTCCATATGGATAAAAAAGAAAAGCTGAAATATGTGAGGATGAAGCAGGAACTTGTGTTACAGCTTCCAGGTGGGGAAGTTACCGCTGCAAATGCGGCTTCTTTGTCAGGAAAACTTTCTCAGATGGCCAACGGTGCCATTTATACTGATGATGGCGGTACGGAATTTATCCATGACAGAAAACTGGATGCGCTGGAAGATATTGTGGAAGCGGCAAATGGTAAAACGGTTCTGGCAGCATATTGGTTCCAACATGATCTGACAAGGATTACCGAAAGACTCCGTCAGCTGGGTATCATCTATCAGAAACTGGATTCTGATGAAAACATCCGAAAATGGAATGCCAGGGAGCTGCAGGTTGGTCTTATCCATCCGGCATCGGCAGGCCATGGACTGAACCTGCAGAGCGGCGGTTCCACATTGGTATGGTTCGGGCTTACATGGAGCCTTGAGTTATATCAGCAGACGGTGGCGAGGCTCTGGAGACAGGGGCAGACATCGGGGACGGTTGTAGTACAGCATATTTTGACAGCTCAAACTGTGGACGAGCAGATGATGAGGGCATTGTCAGAAAAAGACCTTACCCAGTCAGCACTCATTGAAGCCGTGAAAGCAGAGGTGATGGACCATGGGGACTAAGAACCTGGCAGAAGATCCGTATGAGAAACTTGCCAATGCCATTGTGCTTCAGGCAGTTTCAGATTACAGGGCGGCATTAAGGCTGGCAAAGAAAAATCCATCAGCGAAACAGGATGTGAAGAAACTGGAAAGATTCTTCCGTTCGGAGTGGTATTCCGTTTTGACCGGAGTAGCCCCGGAATATCTGATGGAGAGATTAAGAGAAGAGGCAAATATGTGACGATCAGAGTAGATCCGGGGGAAATAAAAAAAATTCAATCGGAGGTAGGGGTCATGAGTATTTTGTGGCAGTATTTGGATAAGAAGAGTGCAGCGATCAGTGCACTGAAAGATTACAGCAGTATGCAGCATATCATTGACCATACAAACGAAGAGATCGACAATGTCAGAGGTAAGATGGAGGGTATCCAAAGTCCGAATTATGACGGAATGCCGAAATCTTATAATCCGCAGTCCGGGGAAGATCGGAGTTACTATTCACAGCCGATTCATATCTGATTTTTAAGGAAGTCCCGTTGGGGCTT
>JBJELU010000081.1:0-2583 GCA_051879355.1 Oliverpabstia sp. | reverse complement strand
TCACCACTAGTATTAAAAAAATCCTTACTAACCACCAATACGGGATGTTTTATTTTTTCAATCTTGAGAATATCTCCTTGATGTAACAATTCCATTACCATACCTCTCTTCCGACAGGTTCACTCCAATCGTATTCGCCATCAAGCATTAACTTTCCATCAAACTCAGCGGCTCTCTCTTCCAAAGTTTTATGACGAAATGGTTTCACTAAAGTGATTACACCATTTGATACTGTGACATCCAAAAAATCATTCAATGCGATTCCTGCACTTCTCAACACTTCTTTTGGCAATCTGATTCCCTGACTATTTCCCCATTCTTTAACTTGTGCCTGCATATAAAATCCTCCCTGCATTTAGTATATACATAGTATATACTAAATAACAAATAATATCAATTTAAATGATGAAGCTTTTTTAATACGGACATAGCCGGTAGATGGTCCCGCATCAACTTTAATAACTGACTTAATTCTATCTGGCTTACCAATTCTTCCAACCGCTTATCACTTGTAAAAATGCCTTCGATTCTGTTGGATACACCGATACTCTGAATCAAAGCAACTTCCAACAATGTTTTCAGTTCATCAATATTTACTTCCGAGATGATGTAGAAATGTACTTGATTACTGACTCAACCGATTTTTCAATACCAATAGATGAGTCTACCATCAATTTGTAATTTCCTGCAACGCCCCAACGTTTTCCGGATATGTGCCGATAGTAAGCAACTCTTGCCTTATCTGAACGACGGATATTGTGCTTTGATGGCATACCTCACAACATGGGAACTTAGATATAAATCACGAAGTACGTCCGGCGAGTTTTTATGAATGTCAGAAATAAACTCTTTGTCCAGTCCACTTTCATGAGCGGCAAGAGCAATCATTTCCTTTGTCAATATAAAAAATTAGGAACATTCCTTTTGCCACGATGCCGGGCTCAAAAGGAACGTCCCTAATTTTAATTTACATAGACTTTCTGAGGTATTCTGCTGTGATGGTGCAAGCGTGTTCTGCCATTTCTTTCGGTGTTCCGGAAAAGACAATCTCACCACCGGCAGTACCACCGTCCGGTCCCACATCAATGAGCCAGTCTGCCTGCTTCATCACATCCAGATTGTGCTCGATGACAATGACGGCGTTGCCACGATCTACAAGACTGTCCAGCAGTTCCATGACCTTCTGAACATCGGAAGCGTGGAGTCCGGTGGTGGGCTCGTCCAGCACATAGATGTTGCCTTTCTTATCAAGATATTTTGCCAGCTTCACCCGTTGGCGCTCTCCTCCGGAAAGGGTAGACAGAGGCTGACCCAGAGACAGGTAGGGAAGACCTACTTCAATCATTGCCCCCAGAGCCTTGCGCAGCTTCCTGTTGTCTTTGAAAAATTCATAGGCTTCCCCGGCAGACATGTCCAGAATCTCCACGATGTTCTTTCCCCGATACTGATAGGACAGTGCCTCCTGACTGTACCGTTTTCCTTCGCAGGCTTCACATACCGTGGTCACCGGGTCCATAAACACCAGCTCGGTCACAATCTGTCCCCGACCGCCGCAGACAGGGCAGCCACCCTTGCTGTTGAAGGAAAACAGGGAAGCCTGAACCCCATTTTCCGCCGCCATCACTTTTCGTATTTCATCAAAGAAACCCAGAAAAGTAGAGGGAGTAGACCTGCCCGTGGCGGTCACAGGAGACTGATCCACCAGCACCACCCGGTCGGCATACTGTCTGGCGAATACATCCCGAATCAGGGAGCTTTTACCGGAACCGGCTACGCCGGTTATCACTGTCAGCACATTCTGCGGGATGTCCACCGACACATTTTTCAGATTGTGGACACAGGCATCCCGCACGGGAAGAAAGTCCTTCGGTATGCGGGTTACAGCTTTCAGGGGTGTGATCTGCTTCAGGGCATTTCCGGTGCGTGTCCCGGACAGAAGCAATGCTTCATAACTTCCCTGAAACAGAATCTGGCCGCCGTTCTTTCCAGCCAACGGGCCAACATCAATGACTTCATCGGCAATGGAAATTACATCCTTATCATGCTCTACCACCAGCACGGTGTTGCCCTTGTCCCGCAGGCTTTGCAGCAGCCTTGTCATGCGGTACACGTCCCGGGGGTGCATCCCGGTGCTGGGCTCGTCGAAGATATAAGTCATGCCGGTGAGGGAGCTGCCCATGTAACGCACCAGCTTTAACCGCTGGGCTTCGCCGCCGGAAAGGGTAGACGACTCCCTGTCCATGGAAAGGTAGGGCAAACCGATATCAATCATTCGGGTCAGAGAAGCCATCAGGGCGTCCACAATAGTGGATGCTCTGGGATCATCAATGGTGTTCAGTACCTTTACAAGTTCGGTAAACTCCATGGCACACATCTCATCGATACTATATCCCGCCACCTTGCATGAAAGGCTTTTTTCATTCAGACGCCGTCCGTGGCACACCGGACAGGTCTTTTCTTCCATGAACTGATTAAGTTTTCGCAGAGTGTAGTCATTCTGCTCCTCGGGACCTTTCATCAGGCACAGCCGCTGAAACTGGGTCTTGATGCCCTCCACCTTTTTGTGTTCCCTCGGCCCACCCG
>JBJELU010000080.1:0-44536 GCA_051879355.1 Oliverpabstia sp. | reverse complement strand
GTTTACTACATGTATCCATTTTAACAGAACATATGTTCTTTTGTCAAGTTTTTTTCGCATTCATCCCCTACCTGCAGAGGAAGGGGTATTCTGCGTTTATTTTGATAAAATCATGGACATATTTTTCCTTCTCCCACTCTGACAGTTTCATCGCCGGTTGGACAAGCTTCTTCACTCTAGCTGTCATTGCCTTTTGATGTTCAATAATCTTATTCTTTTTGAACAAATACTCCGGTACAAAAATCAGATTCGGTGAATCGTTGTAATATTTATACCGAAATCCGGTTGCCCAGAAAATCCCCGGATGGTCCAACCGCATACGAAAAAAATATTATACAGTTCTTCGCTGTCACATCTGGGAATTATAAATTTCTCTTCCAGACTCTGAACCCCTTTTAAGATTGCATAATACACTGCCTGCTGCTGTTTATTCAATTGATGATAGTAGTAAGCTTCTCCCATATTATCCCATTTCTATTTTACAATTTTTCCAGTTCTTTCTTCATGAACAATGGGGTCAGGTACCATAAACATGACCACAGATTTTATTTTCCACACTCCAAGACAGATATCCTATTTCAAATAGGGAACCATCACGTCATAAAACTTCTTGCTCCATTCAGCATGGAACCGGGCCATCTGCAGCCAATCTACCTCATTCTCGATACTGACACCATCCAACTGACAGAATATCTTGGAGGACTTGATATCATCCCCGTGAGAACAATGGGGTCAGGTACCATAAACCGCAATATCTCCCACCAGTTTGCCAGATAGTTTAAAAGCCTTGCGGTCAAACACTACGAGGATGACCTTCATATCATAGCTAAGCAAAAACCTGTTTATCTCTGATAATGCCATCTGCAACGCCTCATCCTTGGGAAACCCATATACGCCTGTTGCGATTAGCGGAAACGCAATGCTTTTACAGGAAAGATCCGCTGCAATCTTCAATGAGTTCTCATAACATAAATGCAGTATGTCCCACTCGCCTTTGTTACCGTCAATCCATGCGGGTCCGACAGTATGGATAATATAATTCGCATCCAGATTAAAAGCGTCCGTATACACTGCCTGGCTAGGAGCAATATCTCCGATCTTCTGGCACTCCGTCAGGAGCATCTCCTCCCCGGCAGCCTTGTATATCGCACTATCTGTTCCGCTGCCGATAACCGGCCTAGGATTCGCCGTATTCACGATCGCATACGCCTTGACTTTAGTTATATCATTCCTGATGATTTGAAATGGCATCAGCGATCACCTACTATCGTGGTATTCTGCACATTCCCATTTGTCCCCAGATTCCTTCTTCCATCGCAGCAAATGCTTTGTCTATTTTATCGTGATGGTCTTTTGACGCTGGTACCGCCAGATAGTCACGCACGGAACACTTTGGAAATGTAATCTTCAAAATTTCATCTTCAGCTATGCCTGTATATTCCTCCAGCTTTGTACAAATATCGTGAAAGTACTGTTTTTCCTGCTTCCTGCATCTGTGATTATATACAAGCACGCTCTGACCGCGTTCTATATATGCCTTAACTTCTTCATATAAAGCATACTTAGCGCTCCTCACAGACCTCTTGCCAACCGATTTTACAAGCATTCCATTATCAGGATCCATAAAAACCACATCAGCATCCTTTAGTGAGTCCATAGCATGTCTATGCCACCCTATTCTGTCCTCTACAGTCACCGTATTACTGTAATACAAGGCTTCAGGGAGGAAATCCGCATGCTCCAATGCTTTGATAGATCGATTATTACCATTAGAAATCTCGGTTAGTTTATCTGCCAGTGCTTCATCACAAACTCTTAATTTCTCTGGTATATGGTATTTCCCATCTTCCTGTTTGAAAGTCCCATCAGCGTTTCTCTCTGCATCCAATGTCTCAACCCGATACCAGTTCACTGCAATTGATAAACCCTGAGATTGGATTTCTCTCAATAGTGCTATTTTTCCATAATCACCGATATCACCGGCGTATCTGTCCTGCATATGATCACCTACGCTGCTTCCCCAAAATATCTCTCCGCGATCTCATCCAGCTGACTCTTTATCGATTCAAAATCTCCATCCAGATTCAAAGTCCTAACCTCAATAAGATTTCCACTCATCTGATATTCTTTCTCCGGGTAGATATCTTCATCGGTTCTGGCATACAGAAGCATTCCCGACACTTTATGTGGCTTCTCAGCAAGTTCAGCTTCTTTGTTTTTCACATAAGTGAAAATCTGATACAGATTTCCGGAGTGCAGGGTATTCTTGTCATACTGCCTCTGCGTTGTATGTGCATAATACTTTGCATCGATGATCAATGTCTTCTCATCCTTTGTCAGCATTATGTCTGTCTGCATTACGGGCAGCATATCTCCAATTCCATCATCCAGCTGCCACGGTATCTGTGATGAATTAGCCGTCAGCTCCGGATGTTCTCTGCGGAAGTATTCCAAAATAAACTTCTCATACAGCCTATGCATTCTCTGTTCATCCAGAAAATCCATCAGCTTTGTGGTTCCATCTCTCTGAGTCTGTAGCAACCCCTTAAACACCAGATAGCATATGGCGATCAACATCCGATACGTTTGATTATTTCGGTTATATTGTATATTCCAATCGACAGAATACAGGTCGATTATCTCAACGTCATTAAAGAATACCATAAACTTCCGCAACTCTTTCTTTCTAGCCTTGGATATATCCGCCTTCAAAAGTATCAGCACCGTTGATTTGATAATCCGGTTCATATATGAATTAACCGAAAACTCATCATATGAGCAGATCATCTGCTTTTTCAGGAACGTCTGTGTTTTGATGGATTCTGATATATCAATCTTCCCACGGATAGATGATAAAGCCTCTGTTTGTGGAATATATTCCTTTCCAAGGCCGCACTTAACCTGAGTGCTTATTCCTCTCGCAAGGATTGCAGCACACAGCTCTGCTGTATTATCAAATTCTTCCGTAGCTATATTCCGATACCCCTGCTCATTCAGCACCTGGAATGCATAGGAAAGCATATAGTAGATATTCTGAATTTGTATCACTTGACAGCACTCCTTAGATTATCGCTCCATTCCTTTACCTTCAGCGGTTCATCAAACCAGTATTCCTTAAGCATCGGGATCAGCTCATATTCAACAATTCCCTGCAATTTTTCGTCAGTAACATCCGAAGGCTCCATATTGCAGAAGTAGCTATGACCTATGCAGAACCCTTCACCAAGAGACTCATCGGCAGTAATCTTCTCATTCAGGCTTTGCACGCACTGAATCAGTGCTTCAAACTTCTTATTGTCTAGGCCGTCTCTATACGCACGGAATCCTTCAGTTGTAAATCCCGGCTCCAGATCAAAGAATGCAAATCTTCTGCGAAGCGCATAATCCAACATAGCCAAGCTTCGATCTGCGGTATTCATCATTCCGATGATATATACATTCTCCGGAACATAGAACATTTCATCTGAATACAGAAGCTGCAGCTTATTTCTGCTACCACGTTTATCATTTTCAATCAACATAAACAGCTCACCGAATATCTTGCTCAGATTTCCTCGGTTTATCTCATCAATGATGAAAAAATACTTACTCTCGCTGTCCACTTCTGCTTTCTTGCAGAAATTATAGAAAGCCCCTTTCTTCAGCTCAAACCCATTAGCAGAAGGTCTGAATCCCATGATGAAATCTTCATAGGAATAGCTTTGATGGAACTGTACCATCATAACGCGTTCAACATCCTTCACGCCCATAATGGAGTACGCCAATCTTTTTGCAACAAAAGTCTTACCTACGCCCGGCGCACCCTGAAGGATAATATTCAGCTTGCTCTCCAGAACACTTACAAGCTTATTGTAGAATTCTTCATCCATATAGACTTCATCCAGGAAATCTTCCATAGAATAAGCCGGATAATCAATTACCTTTGAATCCTCTTCTTCATCCTCGATATTTTCTTCAAAGAGCCCTGAAATCTTACTTGTAAAATCAGTGTAATTAGTGACATCCGTTAAGGTTTTCATAGCAAACATTTCATCGCTCTGCCAGCTACCCTTATGTGTCCACTTTACTTTACGAATATTAGGATATCCACCATCGTGATTATCATCATACTCATAATCCGATTCCACAATTCCGCACCCAAGAATCTCACTCCGTCCACGCTTCGCAAATATCACGTCTCCGGGCTTAAGATTATGGACAAACTGCCATGCCGCATGAGCAGAATTCTTGTATGATGAATCACCGCCATGAATATCTCGAAGTTTCTGAACCATTTCTTCTTTGCTGGCGTATGTATTCAAATCACCCAGCTCATCCCAGCCAAGTCCCATAATGCCTGCAGCATAGAATTCTTCCCACATCGATGCACCTTCACCAGGCGCATATAACCAATAATGAACGGTGTCAACATCTGCATCTCCCAAAGAATTCTTCTCTTTATTTTTCGCGGCATTATCTGCAACACCATTCTTGAAGATCTCGGATGCAAGTTCATCTGTCATCTCAACAGTCTGTCCTTTTTCCGTCAGCGTCCAGATTCCATACACCTTGTTATCAATGTATCCGGCTTTGACCAAATAGCTTCTAGCAAAAGCAACTTCATTTTCAAATTTGTTTACATTATTCTTGCCGCGTGTGGCGATTACCTCTTCAGCGGAAAGATGCTCATTCTCTATAATCCGCTTTCTTGTATCTTCCGGTGTGGCTGAGCCACCAAGTTCCCTAAGTGCCTGAATAACCGGTTTGAACCATCTCAGGAATGCTGCATTCGACTTTCCGGACTTTGCCTCCTTCTCCATTTCACCATTTTCTACAGACACAATCCACGCCTTATAGGAAAGCTCCGGAAATGACGCATACACATACTTTCCGGACTCGATGGCTGCCTGGCATTTGTCACGAATCGAAAGATACTTTTCTGCAGAAGGTACAGATTTCATCATCTTCATTTCCGCTACCACATTGGCAGAAATATTATCCGGATTGCTCATAAATTCTCTGTTGCGTGAATCCAGATTGATAAAGTTGTATGGACGGATCCAATACAGCCCCATTGTCAAATTCCAGCGGACTGCGAACTGCGATTTTGCCTGATCATAAGCTGACATGAACAAATTGCGATTCTCCTGGGTGTCATCTTTTGCCAGATTAATAGCTGCTTCAAACGCTCTCCAAAGATTATCAATATCATTATCTTTTCGGCGTTCATCACCTTCAAAAGCATAGAATGTAGCCATCATATTATTCAAAACTGGTATGCCGGAGAAATCATCCGGAACTTCTGCGGTTATTCCAAATTCTGAAGCAATACCGCCAAGAATCGTTATACGATTAGCGTCTGTTATGCCCTTGTTGAACAGACCGAACACTGTGAACGGATCAATATCCTTTGGCAAATTGTCTTTTTCCAGTTTCGGCAATTTCATCCCAATAATGGAATACACTTTTTGAAGCTCCTCAATAAGCGAACTTCTATCCTTCCTGTATTCTAATAGTTTTGTGGCAAACTCCATATAAAAGTCTACCCATTTATATTGCTTCGACATGATTACTGCCTCCTTGGTTTATCCTTCTATTATTTTTTATTACTTTTACAAGGTCATCATAAAGCTGCCTGCAGTTTTCCGTTTTCCAATCATAATTTCTCTGATAGACCGGAATAATAAAACGTTTCTTCGATCCTTCCATATATTCAATCAGTCTACATTCTGAACCTTTCATTGAACACCTCCTGTGAAACAATACCATTAATTTTTAAGCTTATAGTGCAGGAATTCCTGACGGCAGGAATCTCTCCTACGCCACCGCATTATTATTGATACTATCAATCACCTTTCTGATTCCCATCCAAACCTTCAAATCAGTAAATATCTCAACAACGCTGCCCCGATCGGTAAATGGTGCTTCCTGAAGTACAGAAAAATCTTTCATCACTCCATTGTGAACAATATATTCAACAATCTGATTTACGAAATAAATCTGTCTGCTGTCAAGACTTGTATTTGTCAAATACTCTGAAAATGCTTCCTTCGCGGCATTCATATCAAGGCCGACAATTTCCCGAACAAATTCACCAAGGGGTTTTGTTCCAAATTCAAGCTCGTAATCCTGCTTAGTTCCAACTTCTTTCCATAAAATATTTTCCAGATTTGAAATGTCAGTACTTGTTAATGGCTGATTCGTCTTTAACTTTGCAATGGCAATATTGTTCTGATGCTGCCTGATATAATACTCGGCTTTTGCTTTGTAATTCTTAAGTTCATCATTATCAAGTTCCGATTCCTTCCATTCTGTTGACAGAATCTCATCCGTAAAGTTTGTTACATACTTTATTGTATTCTTAGGAATATACTTCATTAAATCACGAAGTTTCTCCCTGATTTCCTCAAATTCATTGATACCTGCACGGTCCACATAATCGGTATTAAGAATTCGATTAATAAAATCAGACTGTGCCTGGATTTCAGGAATATTGGCAACACCTGCAATTCCTTCCACTCGTTTAAACAAATCTTTGCGGGCTCTTGAATACTTCTTTCCTGCCAAATATGCGAGTTCTATTCCGTACATAAGTGCATCAAAACGAACGGCACTGGCTTCATCTCCATCCGGCAAAATAAGAGGAGCAACCTCTTCCCTCACTATTAAAGTATCTTCATAAGTGAGTGCCTGATAATTTGCTTCCGTTGAATACCGGTCGACATACTTTAAGTGCTGCCTTACTGCAAAATTATCTCTTGGAAGCTCCTGAACTTTCTTACTCATTTGCTTTACAAGAGCATTTCGATATGCAATCAGTCTGTCAATCTGGTATTCTATATCCTGTAACTTATAAGAAATTTCAAACTTAAGATTGAAAATAGCACCCTGAAGCGCAATCATATTGGCACTTGCTTTCCCCTTGTTCATACGGAAAAATTCAAAATTACCACAAAAATCGAATATGTAGAATTTCTGCTTATCTTCTCCATCAAGCAAGCCCGGGCAAAGTCTTGTTCCACGTCCAATCATCTGCCAGAACTTTGCTTTACTCATGACTTTTTTAAAAAATACAAGATTCACAACCTCCGGCACATCAATACCGGTATCAAGCATATCCACTGATATAGCAATCTGCGGCATCTTCTTCGGGTCAGAGAACTCATCAATTGCACTCTGTGCATAGGTCATATAGTTATCAATAACTTTTGCATAATTGGGCAAATGGGGATACTCCCGGTGAAATACTTCCAATATCTTTTCTGCATGATCATGATTCTTTGCAAAGATAATCGTCTTTCCAAGTTTCTGTCCATAATCAATTTTTATTCCATCTCTCATGAGAATATTTAATACTTGTCTAATGGTATCCTCATTAAATATCCATGTATTTAATGCCGATGAGCCTATTGCTTCCGGCAATTCTCCATTCTCATCCTCGAATGTATTTTCATATGCTTCCTTATCTTCTTCTGACAATTCATCATAAACAATTCCCTGCTCAATGAATTTAAGCTTTGATTCAACGGAAACATAATCTACGAGATATCCATCTTTTACTGCCTGTGCCAGATCATATCCATACGTCGGCACACCGTTTTCCAATTCAAATACCTCATATGTATTCTTATCAATCTCATCCTTGGGCGTAGCGGTAAGTCCAACCAGCGGAGCATCAAAATACGTAAAAATATCTCTATACTTGTTATAAATTGATCGATGTGCTTCGTCGCAAATCAACAAGTCAAAGTGACCGCAGGTAAAAAGCTTTCCCTCATGGTCATTTACTGCATCGATACAATTCATCATTGTCTGATAAGTAGAAAAAACACAATGTGCATTGTAATTATCCTTTTCCTCAACCAGATTCGTACACGATAAGTTGGGAAGCATATTTACAAAACTTCTCTTTGCCTGTGTAACAAGAGAATTTCTATCTGCAAGAAAAAGAATATTCTTTACCCACCCAGACTTCAACAAAACATCACACAACGCAATTACCGTTCTTGTTTTTCCGGAACCGGTTGCCATAACAAGCAATGCTTTTCTGCGATTTTTCTCATCAAAGCTGTTACATACAGCCTTAATAGCCGCTTCCTGATAATAACGTCCGGCAATATTTTTATCTACTGTAACATTTTTAAGACTTATCCTCATCGTCAATAGATTAAACCACTTCTCCAGGTCTCTTTTTGAATATATAAATGAGCATTTTCTCTCAGGATACTGTCCATCAATGATATGGGTCTCAAATCCATTTGTAAGAAAAATTACAGGTCTTCTCTTATATTTCTGTTCCAGCAAATCTGCATAAAGTTTAGCCTGCTGCCTTCCTTTAGAAACATCTACGCAGGTACGTTTTGCCTCAATAACAGCCAACGGACGATGTCTGTCATCATAAAGGACATAATCTGCATATCCCACCTCTGATTTATTCGGCATACCAGGAAGTTCAACCTCATTGATCCAATCTTTTCCTTCTGTCCAACCGGCATCCATGAGCATAGAATCTATATAGAGTTTTCTCGTCTTATACTCCGACAAATCTAAAGGCTTTGGCACATAAGTCTGCTGTTGTTCCTGCCTTCGAGCGGATAATGCTTCTTTGAGTGATGCATTTTCTGCAATCAATTTTCGTAAATCCAGTTCCTGCTGTGCAGACTTCTCCTTCTCTCTGACTAATTCCTCTTTTGCTGCATTAACCTCTTCTCTTGACTCTTTCGCTTTCCCAATTCTGGAAATAATCATACCTTTATCAAAAGAACGTTTCTCATATTGATTGGAATAACAGTACGCAATATAATCAATGTAAATAAAAAGATTTTCCAGACAAAGCATTGCCTCATCTCGTCCAAGCTTTTTGTTACCATGTGCCACATTGTTGCCAGATCTGCGAATATAATCCATTCGTTTCCAAAGGTCTGGTCCTACAATCTGCCGGTATTCTTCTGCATTCATCAGGCTCTGCAAATTGTCCTGATATGGCATCTCCAGTGCGGTATCTACTGAATACATCCATTTTATGGCAAACTCCATCGCCCTGCGGCAGTTTATGATACTGGCCTCAGGATCCATCAGAATTATCTTCTCCGCAGATATGGCAACATCTGCAAAAGCAGCGAATTTCGATTCGTTTTTTAAATAGTCAAAATTAGTTACCATACGTTATTCCTCCCCCTTCAAATTACCTCATAATATCTGAGTGTATCTTTAATTGCTTGCGTTTATTAACATTTCTCCTTTAAAGCAGGATGCTGCATATAGAATATTTCTTTCTGCCTGTCTATTTCTGCTTTTAACTGTTCTTTTGTTGGTAAATATGTGAGATATTTTGACATAAAAAGTCTTTCATTATCATGCAATACTGAATATCTCGCAATATCCTCATCTGTCTCTGCACAAAGCAATATTCCAAGCGTAGGGTTATCTCCTTCTTTACATTTCAATTCATCATACATACGGACATACATATCTATCTGGCCTACATCCTGATGTGTGATTTTACCCATCTTCAAATCAATCAGTACATAACATTTCATTTATCACAGCATCTTTTTCCGGAGATTGCATTAATCTGTAGTAGTATTGAGTGCTGATATTTCTATCTAACGTTCTTACACTCCATCCTTCAGTTGCAGCTTCATTCATATACCATAGTCTTGCCGTATCATCAGACACACGAAGAAGTGTCCTAAAATGCGACCAGTTCAAATTGTGAACACATGTGTTCACAATCTTCTCATCAGGAAAAGCAAGATAAAATTTTCTAAAATATAGCAGATTTCTCTTTGAAAAACTTCTTCCATATTCTTTTGTAAGTGCTTCTGCCAGTGCTTCAATTAAAGCTTTTCCATACTCAGCTCTTTCTTTCCCATCCTGTTCCTGCTCCACAATACGTTTACCCACATGCCAATACGTAAGAACCATAGCTTTATTTGCAGCATTATAAGCAAGTTTTCTCCCAGAAGTAATAATGTCTTTTATATCGGTAATCACTGATTGATACAATTTCATCTCATTCTCCAAATTACCACACCTCAGTTTACACAATTATTTTTATAACTTATTCAATCTTTTTACCATCTTTAATACGGATTTTTTGTCATTTCCTGAGTCAAATCGCTTTGTGTATCAGAAAGTATTTTTCCAAATTACTGATAGCTTTTCCCTTACACTCATAGAGATTTGTATCAAGGAAATTCAAAATAACTGCTCGCGACCAGTTATTTTCTATTGTTTTGTATACAAAAAATAATGCTTTTTCTTTACATTTCCCCAGAATCTAAATATGATGTCCCCATGGAATGTGAAAAATTCTTTCATCCGGCAACTCTTTTTGCAAATCACTCATATCTGGTCACTCCTATCCAAAATATTGTTGCATTAAACTATCAAATAATAATTGAGTTTTATCAAGTGCCTTCTGCACTGCAACTTTTGATTTGTCGACTTGGTGGACAAATGCTACAAACTTTTTTTGAAGTTCCATTGGCGGGAGAAATATCTGTGTTTTCTTTATTTCTCCTAAGTGCAAATTAGGAACTCCGATACCTTTTATGCTCGAATCAAATTGTCTCTTTGTTTCAGGATTATTGATTACACATCTAAAGAAAACTGGATCAATTGTTTCCTTTGGTCTAAGCAATGCAAGGCTAACATATATATCAAACACTTCGTCTGTATCATTAATCGCCGCAACACCATAATTAACACCGTTCTTTGACATTAGAATATCATTTCTCTGCGGTTTTATGGTTGCGTACAGTTTTTCATGTAATTCTGCAGGAATATACTTTATATCAGTCCAATCAATCTTTTGAGACATAACATCCTTAGAAGATAAAAATTTATAGCCTTCTTCCTTATCTTCTATATATTGCGGAGTTTGATGAGTACCATCTTTAATCAAAGAACAAACATCCTCAATAGTAACCACATCAAATCCATTCTCGTTATCATGGAGTGTTCCAAACATCTCGACAAATCGGGCTTTGATGAGGTCATCTAGCATAGACAACTCGTTTTGTCTTTGTCCTATTACATATTTATTTATATTTAATATTTTCACAATTTCTCTCTGTTCTTCAATACTTGGCAATTCAATATCTAAACAGTATATATTTGCTTGTGAAATTGACGGTTGTCCAACAGTTTTAGCGTACTGATGTAAATCCATTGCATTCAAGGAATACACTAAAAATTGTTTATCTATATCTTGGTACCACTCTGTTACCATTAACGCATTATCAGTAACCCAGCACTTTTCTGTAGTCAAATGAACTGCACCACAATACTCGCCAACTCGCCCAATAACAACAGTTGGTTCTTCTACAAAATACTCATTATGCTTTCCTGTTATTCCATTTCCACCATAAACATTGCATTCGCCCGATATTCTCTTTTTTTCTGGCAAACTTTTCCCGCTCGAAAGTTTGAAAATATCTCCTAATTTCATATATCATCATCCCTACAAACCCGAATTTGTCAGATTTGTTTCCTTTCTAATTCTCTATTTCTACCCACATAATGATTTTTAAACCCTCTCTACAAATTCAATAGTTTCTCCAACTCATCCATCTCTTTTGCAATCTCCATCTCTATTTTCCGGATATCAGCCATAATTTCAGATGTTGGTGGGTACTCAACGGCAACATACTCGACCTCTTTGTACTTATTAATACTGAGATCATAACCATTGTCCACAATATCTTTTTTAGGAACCATGAAGGATTGATCTGTACGTTTTCTGTCCATTTCTTTGTCCAGATTTTTGAATCTCTCAATAATGTCAGGGATATCATTATCTGAGATTGGTGAACGCTTATCATCCAGGCTAAATCCATCTGCTTTCATATCATAAAACCATACATTATCTGTTCCGCCATGTTCTGTCTTTGTAAATATAAGAATAGCAGTTGATACTCCTGCATATGGCTTAAACACCCCGGAAGGCATTGAAATAACAGCTTCCAGTCTCTGGTTCTCAACAATTTCTTTCCGAATCGATTTATGTGCTGTGGATGAACCAAACAATACACCATCCGGAACGATACATGCACAGCGTCCACCGATTTTAAGAATCCGTAAAAACAATGTCAAAAACAGTAATTCCGTTTTCTTTGTCTTGCATACCTTGAGTAAGTCTCCTGATACTGACTCTGCATCAAGACTCCCCTTAAAAGGAGGATTTGCTAAGACAAGCGTATACTTATCCTTGTCAGGATTCTGATCAGATAAACTGTCTCTATATTCGATAAATGGATTATCGATTCCATGCGTCATCATATTCATAGCACCAATACGGAGCATTGTACGATCCATATCATAGCCGTGGAACATGTGATTCATGTAATGATCTTTTTTCTGTCTATCATAAAATATTTCTTCTTTTTTCTTTTCCTTTAGGTACTCTCCTGCTGCTACCAGGAATCCTGATGTGCCACAGGCAGGATCACAAATAACCTCTCCGGCAGATGGATCCATCATTTCCACCATCATGCGGATAATGTGTCTTGGGGTTCGAAACTGTCCGTTGCGTCCCGATTGTGCTATCTTTGAAAGAAGGTATTCGTACACATCCCCTCTTACATCTGCTGTCTGAATTTCATTCATGAGTTCATAAATTTCATCCAGCGAGTCAACTACTTTTGATAGCAAAAGCGGAGTCGGAAGCTTAAAAATTGCATCATCCATATATTTCGAATAGGCACTATTCTTATCGGTATGCAATGTCTTGATAAATGGAAATACCCACTCCTGCATAACCGCATACATTCGATCTGCCGGGAAATCATGGAACACCGACCACTTAAGCTGCGACCCGTCAATTGTTCTCTCTCCAACTTTAACTTCCTCTGCAAATATACTCTGAAAGGGTAATCCAAGCATGGCGCTTTCCTTTGCCCTCTTATTATCCGAATCGTCCAAGTCATGAATAAACATTAAATAAGTAATCTGTTCAATGACTTCAAGTGGATTAACAAGTCCACCTGCTGCAAAAATATCCCATAGTCCATCAATCTTATTTTTCAATTCACCTGTAATCATCTATTTCATCTCCCATCAATTCCTGTTCCAGGTATATTTCGTATATCTGCCACCGCCTATTTTGATGATTTCACCGGATTCTGTTAAATCAGCCAGAGCTCTTTGTACTGTCACCTGACTAATATCCATGCACCTTTCAAGTATCTCTTTTTTGGTAATTGTTCCAAATGTATTTTTTATTATTTCTCTTACACGATCCGGTTTTGACATACCCTCTGCTGTGATTAGTTTTACTCTGGATGAAAACTCTCTATATGCTGCGGTAACAATACCAAGCATGTACTGCACAAATGATTCATAATCATTTGCATTTTCATGCCAGCCTTTTGAGCTCTGCTGCAAACACTCATAATAGGAATCCTTTGTATTTTCTATCAATTTCTCAATACTGATATATTTACCGACAACATACCCGGCTCTGTATAATAGCAACAAGATAAGCAGTCGACTCATTCTCCCATTTCCGTCATTAAAGGGATGAATGCATAAAAAATCCAAGATAAACATAGGGATCAAAATAAGGGGATCTATTTGTTCTACAGCCATTACCTCATCAAATGCTTTACATAATTCTTCCATCGCCTCAGGAGTTTCCCAAACTTGAACCGGTTTGAATCTAAGGAACTTATTGCCGGCAGTATCCTCTTCCTCTATCACATTGTTAGCAGTCTTATATTTTCCACCAGCACCAAAACCTTCAAATTTATACAAATCCCGATGCAACTGTAATATGATAGACGGTTTGAGCGGAATGTAATCATGATTCTCACAAATCGTATTCAATACATCTCTATAACCTGCAATTTCACGTTCAGCGCATGTCTTTGGTCTGGTTGTATCCTTTACCAACGCACGTAATCTTTCATCAGACGTATATATTCCTTCAATTTTATTGGAAGCCTCTATACTTTGAATCTTTGCAATTTCAATCAACGGTGTCAGTGCATCCGCTTTTATTTCAATAAATACAGTTTGCGCTCCCTTAAATTCATGTATTTGAGATAAATAGGATACAATCTCCGGCGTAAGCAATTTCTTCCATTTTTCGCGATAGTCAAACTGTCTCATGGAATCCCTCGTCAATCATTTGATTTGTTCAAATTTTGTATACTAATACTACTAAAATTATATCCCTCAATTTCACTATTGTCAAATTCAATTTTATCATTATGCAAGAAATGATAAAATTGAATTTATGTCTACTCACATTTTACAAAATGTGTCGCATTATTTCCATTACAGAAAAAAGCCTGCTGATGTCTGAAATTAACCAGACACCCACAGGCTCCCTTACAATTACCGTATTCTTATTTCCTCTTCACAGGAATCCAAAACTCACAATAATAATTCTCATCCTATGTTCCCTTCTCATACTTTGTTGGATCATCATAAAATTCTACGCAATACCCGGCAGCAAACTCATACTCTTTAAGAGCAGGCAGCCATTCTGTGTAAATCTTCGTATTAACATCCTGAAGAGCATTTGGCATTGCTCCCTTGCAAGGAAATACTGCCCAATCAAATGCAGGTATTGTTCCTGCCAGAACTAAGGCACATTTTCTTTTGCACCTTCATAAGGAAATATCTTTGCATTTGCAATAACAGTAAAAGCTTCTTTTTTGACAATCTTGTAATTCATGAGATAGCCTCCCTCTAATAATATTTTTAGTTTCAGCGGAGCAAAGGTTTTTGGCAGTACCTCATCCTTACGCACGGATGAAGGCGATACACCATGGAATCTGGTAAATGCCTTGCTCATTTTTTCCTACCCTTCCTTTTTACAGATTGGATGCCTGATTACAGTCTTCCATTTTTCCGGAGGAACCTTTCTTGCATCAGACATATAAATTTCGTGATGCAGTCTGCCACTTGTAAAATCATTTCTATATCCGTTTTCTTTAATATACTGATCCATAACAGCTACAGTTGCAGGCTCATCATCAAAAGGTCCATGGTGCATAATCTGGACACATAAGCCTTCTTCCACAGTCAAATATTCTGCCTTGGAGCAATCCATTTTCTTCTTCGCAGATGCAGTTTTTACAGCCCAGTCAAAATCCTCTTTTGTCACAAAATCAGGCAATCTGATGACCGATATCCAGTTGAACTCCGCTTTGCTGTAATAATCACAGCCATCTACTCCATCCTGCCACCAAAACCCTTCAAGCGGAGGAACAACATACTCAAAAAATCCCTCTATCTTATAGTCTGACTTATAACTCATTTTCAGAGTGTATGCCACAGCATACAAAATTCCTACAGCCTGCTGATATGCCCCGCCTTCCTCATTTGGATTTCCTTTTCCTCTAACTGCAATATAATTTGCCTTCGGAACCGTCACAATCTCCGGTCTATTCTTTGGCATGTAAAATTCTTTATACTCTTTCTTAAAATCGAATGCCATTTATCTCACGCCTTCCTATATTTTTCTGCAATTTCCGCAGCGATACAACTTTCACTTCCTGATATATTCTAACATCCATAACACGACATCTGTATGTCATGTTTATTTCATTATATACAATATTTTTCAAAAAAGCCTGCAGGCATCAGGACTCTCATCCCAATACCGCAGGCTCACTCACATTTTCCTATTCACTTACACCGTCTCACCGAATCGTCCCATTGCTTTCTTTTAGATTCATGTTAACAAACCACTGTCAGTTCTCCCGTCACAGTGTTAATGACATAACCGCCAATTCTTATGTCTGTTGGAATCAGCGGATGATTCCGAATAGTATCTACAGTATCTTTTACGGACTGTTCTACCGTATCAAAACCAGCCAGCCATTCTTCAAAATTGATACCGCAATACTTCATCAAATCAATAGATTCCTGGGAGATTCCCCTTTCTTTCATATGGTGAATCATCATGTCACTGTCAATGTGCTGTACACCGCAATCCGTATGGCCAATGACCATAATTTCCTCCACGCCCAACTCGATGATAGCAACCAGAAGACTCCTGATGACGCTTCCAAAGGGGCTGGTTACTACTCCACCCGCATTTTTGATAATTTTTACATCACCATTTTTTAATCCCAGAGCCGCAGGCAATAATTCCACCAGACGAGTATCCATACAGGTAAGAATGGCAATCTTCTTATTGGGATATTTGCTGGCTGCATACTTTTCATACTGTTTCTCTTCTACAAACTTTTTGTTATACGCAAGTATTTCATCAATCATAAAAACGACCCCCTTTTTTTATACAAAGAATATCATATTTTCCCACGAAAATCTATACAAGTTCTGATAATATCCCATTCAATTTCTCCTTGAAAAATCTTTCCCAGAATGTTGTAATAATAGTCAGAAAATAATTTTAAAAATGAAAGAGGCATTAATATCAGCACATTTATGAAAAAAACACACAACTTTCCTTTTGAGGACGAATATGAAAAATTAGAACTGTTGATTTCTCAAGGACAGTTTGAACTGCTTTCGCCAGAATCAGATTCTCAAAACAAAATTCGACTTATTTATTTGATGAACGATGCAGTTGAAAGCTTTCTTGTTTTTCACGAAGCCAAATTAACAGGAGTATACCAGCCTGATTTTCAGGGGGAAATTGATGGAACTTTAGAAGAATATGAACAGCAATATGTACTTATTATTCATCAGGGTAAACAGGTCTGCACTTTATTCTTCCAAAATCTTACTTTGGAAACACATTTGTTTAATTATGGTAAAACCGGTCATTTCTGGGTAAAAGGATATGAATATTTGAGATTGTTAGAATATCGAATTGCCATTCTTCGAGACAAACAGGAGTATTTGGGAAAGGATTTTTGCACTGAGGAAGAGCAGAAATTATCCTGTCTGGCAGAATTTCCACCGCTGAATTTCTGCTGCTATCCTGCAGTACCAGACAAATATCTGGTGCCTGCTTATCCCTGGTGGTCTGTATCGGAAGAGGCCTTGCAGGAAATGATGACCCTTGCATTGGAATCCGGAGACAGAAGGCTGATACTTTGGCTAACCCTATATGCAAAGTTTCCTCATAAAATCATCGCCAGACTGATTGCCCATCTCCTGCATACAGTCAAACATGCGGATGTGGTAGATTTAATTGAGCAAAAACTTTCGCAGACTGCGAGTACTTATCCAAACCGCATATTTCAGCAGCCAGAAGAAAAACGGATTCAGCATTTGAAAGAAAAAGTGACCTTACGAAAAAGTGAACTGGAACAATCAGGAAAACGGGTCGCTCTTATAAAAGAAGAACCATTTCTATATGCAAAAGACTCTGTAGAATATAAACTTCATCTGATGATCTGGAAAGAAAAGGGAAAAAACCGTCAGGTAGATGTGGAAACTTTCTGCACGAAATGAGCAGCGGCGGCTTTAACAGCCCTCCTCTGCTCATCATCACTTTTCATTCTTCTTTTTTAATGTCTTCAGGTAGTCCTTCTGATCCTTCGTTATTCTGTAACTCTCCCTGGCTTTCTGTATCGTTTTATTATGAACCCAGGTATCCAGCCTGTCCTGCTCGATATAACCAATCGCAGCATCCCACTGTTTCGCCAGAGCTGTAGCAAAAAACCAGGCAATCATCATATTCACATAATATTCTTCGGAATGCACATTTGCCGGCAGTTCCAGATACTCTGTCCGGAAATCGTCATCCAGATAATGACACATCAGCATCTCCATTCCAAATCTGCAGGTATATACATGATCTGATGCAATCCATTCTTTAATTTTAGGCAGAAGTTCATCCTTATGTTTTTTGAATACCCTCGGAGACATAATGTCACACACAGCCCAGTTATCCACATAGGGCAGGAATTCTTCAACTGCTTTTACACATTCATCAAAATTTTTATACTCTGAAAGTAAAAGTCCATGAAGCATGTTCTCATCATAGTATTTATGTGGCAAATCCCTGACGAATTCTGCGGATTCTGCTTCTTTCATATATTGCTTTGCTAACTTTCTCGCTGCTGGAATTCTCACACCTATGATGGATTCTCTGGATACTCCAGGTGTCAGCTTACATTGAAAATCTCCATACTTTTCATCCTGCAAATCAAATAATTGCTTTGTAATCTGCATATAGCCCTCGCCTTTTATTAGAATTCAATTTCCCCTGTCCAGTCAATAATACCGCCGCACTCAATGATATTGGTATATCCCATAGCTGCAAGTTTTGCAGAAGCCTGTTTGCTTCTGTTTCCACTTCGGCAATATACATAAATAGTCTGATTCTTATCCGGCAGCTCTTCTGGTTCTGTATCTATAATATCTTCATTTGCTATATTGATTGCACCAGGGATATGTCCCCCGGCAAACTCATCTGCTCGTCTGACATCCAAAATAATATAATCACCAGTCGATGCAAAAACCTTTTTAGCCTCTTCCATTGTAATCGATGTATATTCCATCACGTCATCTCCTTCTGATAGTTTTCCTGCTATAAAAACTGATGTTGGACCATCGGCTCCTCCAATAATCGAAACGGCCGTACCGTCACGATTCACAGAAACACGGTTCTTTACGATAACCACTGCACTAATGACAATAACAGTCACTGCACCTGCAATTAAAATCTTAGTTACTTTATTCTTCATATTTCCCACTTTCTCAACATTTATCAAAAATTCAAGGTACACCACATCTCGTGCCACTTTTCTCCACCCCAGGTGGATTCAGATTCCCCACGGTCTGTAAAGCCAAACTTCTCATACATTTTCACCTTACCCGGTACACAGGTTAAAATCGCCTGTTTTCTTCCCATAGCCTGCTGTCTGCATAAGAATTCCCGCATCATCTCTCTGGCAATCCCCTGCTTACGATATTCAGGAAGCACAGACACACTGCAGATCATAACATTGCTTCCATTGGGGTCATGCAAGCTGGTATCGGTAAACAGTTCATCCCGAAGTGTCAGCTCATCGCTGCAAAGACCATTGACGAAACCAATCATTTTACTTGTTTTTCTGTCAACCGCTATCAGAAAACAATCTCCTGCTAAGGCTACACGTTCCTTCATAATAGGAAGTGTACAAGCCTCGCTTGGCGGAAAACAGATGGCTTCTATCCTGGCTGCAGTTTCCGCTTCGTCCGGACAAATCTGTCGCAATTCATATTTCTCAATAAACAGTTTATTGTCATTCTCTATCGTCTTTTTTTCCATTATCAAAACTCCTGCAAAATTATTCCCGTAATATTGAAATTATCCACACCTCCCGTGCGGAGCATATTACTGTTTCAGAAACACCATTTCTTTTTCTGACGATAACTCCTGTATGTAAGAATACCCCTGTCTGTGGAACTTTTTCATTTCCTCCGGTTCTTCCACTGCATGTTCTGCCATAAACCGAACCATCTCACCCCGGGCCATTTTTGCCTGTGTACCCTTCTGAATCACTTTCCCATCCTTCCATTCCCCAAAGATACAGGTAATCAGTCTGTCCTCCGGACACAGGTAATTTTCTATACATTTTGAATATTCTTTAGATGCCAGATTAATAATAATTCTGCTATCATCCAATACTTCCTGATACAGTTTTTTACCCCAGTACTCGTACAGACTGGCTGTTCCATCAACTTTAGCCTTCGCCTGCATTTCCAGACGATAGGGGGTAACTCCATCCAGAGGCTTCAGTACACCATAAAATCCTGACAGAATCCGCAGATGCTCCTGCACATACTCCCATTCCGGATCTGCAAATACGGCAGGTGCCATATACTGATACTGAATTCCTTCATAAGAAATCAGTGCCGGCGTCAGATTTCTTTCCAGATTCATATGGGAAAAACGCTCAAAATTCAATTCTGCAATTTTCTCATTGCATCCCCAAAGTTTTCTGGCCTCTTTAAAGCTCAATTCCTGTACCCAGTGCATCAGCTTTCTGGTGTCTTCTAAAAATACCGGAAGCCCCTGACAGGCAAGTAAATCTGATTCCTCATTCATCTTCTTTGCCGGCGAAATAATCATTCTCATCTGGCATCCCCCTTTACAAAAGTGCCAGCATCTGTTCCGGATTTTCCGCTGCCTTCACTTTTCCGAACGCTTTTATAATCATTCCTTCTTCATCAATCAAATACGTCGTACGCACAACACCCATGGTCTTCTTACCATACATATTCTTTTCTTTCCATACATCATACGCCTGAATCGCAGTCAGTTCTGTATCAGAAAGCAGCGTAAACGGCAGACCATATTTTTCTTCAAATTTTTTATGAGATGCCACACTATCTTTGCTTACTCCAATTACTACAGCGTCTCTTTCCTGAAACTGCGGATACAACTCTCCAAAACCACAGGCCTGCTTCGTACATCCCGGAGTATTGTCCTTCGGGTAAAAATACAAGATTACCTTTTTCCCTTTATACTCTTTCAGTGTGTGAATATTTCCATTCTGATCCGGCAATTCAAAACCCGGAGCTTTTGTTCCAATCTCTAACAATTTTAATTCCTCCTTCAGTTGTTCAAAGAAAATATTTCTCAAAACGATATTTCTGCCGGATATCCGGATATTTCTCCCTGTCTACTTCACTCATAAACATGGCAAATGGTCTTGCACAAACCTTAAACGGTGCATACAGTCCCTGATAAATCACTAATTTCTCACCCGTCTCTGTATGCTGGGCAAAGGCCAGAATCTTATAAAGATATTCGGAAGTATCCGATGATACCCATTCTCTCTTAAAGTGCTGTACAATGTCTCCCACGCTGATATCCCGGTCTGAAATCATCTCTTCCGGAACATCCGGCTCTGTATCCAGTTCTAAATATTCGTCTTTATCCAAAGATACCGGCACACCAGACTTCCCTGTAATATGCACTCCACCGTACCAGGTGCCGGTAATTTCAAAGATATCACCTACCTGGTATTCCGACGTATATTCATCATTTTTCTTGATTATTCTAATCTTCGACATTTTTCTCTCCCATTCCAATACTCCCGGAGAATCAGCTCCGTAATCTGCTTTTTATAGTTACATCATACCAATCTGTTCGCACAATAACAATACTTTTTATCCTGCCGTAGTTCGTGTGATTGCTCCAATCTGCAGCTTATGAAATCCTTATAATCTGCTCATACAGCAATATCTCTTCTGCGTTTACATTCCTATTATCATGGTAATGCCCGAAGAACCACTTTTTGAACTTCACTTTCTGCCGAATCTCCTCCAGATACGCAGTCTCAATATCAGGCGTATACATACTACCGCCCAAAAGAGTCTGCGTACTTGATGCACAACAATGCGTCACAACAAAGTCCACCGTATTGTCATGGGCAGCAAGATTCCTGCGTCCTTCCTCCATCTCTTCCTCTGATGGAAGCTCCTGCTGCCACCAGCTCACATGGTTAATCCGGTACGGACACCAACGCTTATCCAGCTTTTTCTTCTTTTGCTTATAGTAGGGATCGTCCGGTTCCAGAATGCCTCCATCTATGTCATGACTGCTGGCACCACCAAATGCAAAGATATTCTTCCCAGCAATCTCAAATACCTGACCACGCATCAGATGAATGACAGATGGTCTGATTTTATGAACCTTGCCGCCTTTCCATTCCTCTACCGGATAATCATAAAGTCTGTCAAAATTCTCATGATTACCATCCACAAATAATGTGGTAAACGACTTGCTCTCCAGCCAATCCAACAAATGCTTCTCTTCTTTACTTTCTTCTCCTTTATTCCATATACCACCAAAATCACCACAAATAATAACATAATCTTCCTTCGTCATTTCCTTCTGCTCCGGGAAAATTCTGGTGTTAAATCTTTTAAAATCCTGATGACAATCTCCGGTTATATAAATCACACTTCATCACTTCCTTACTTATACAGTTGATATTTCTTACAACCTCATCATTCTTTCCTATCCTGCCTGCTCAACATCTATTACATACATATTATCATTCATCGGCAGTTCCTCCAAGGTAAATATATACTTTTCTTTATATTTTACTTACGGTCCAAACTAGTGTCATTGTACCTGTGGTATAGAATCGTCCCCTAAAACAATGCCATTTGAACGCTTAGTTTCAAATGGCATCACTATAGGATTGTATTTACTCCTACACTCTTTCTATAATACTTCCGTCAGTTGCAATAGTCACCACATTCCACGGAATAAACTTTCCGCTATCATGCAATGCTGTTTTTACTGCATTTTCTATGCCTCCACAGCAAGGTACCTCCATCCGTACTACCGTGACACTGCGGATGTCGTTATTACGGATAATCTCGGTCAATTTGACAGCATAATCCACTGCATCCAGCTTAGGACATCCTACCAATGTGATATGTCCTTTAATAAAATCCTGATGAAAACTGGCATAGGCATAAGCTGTACAGTCAGCAGCTACCAAAAGCTTTGCACCATCAAACCATGGAGCATTCACAGGAACCAGCTTTATCTGAACCGGCCACTGCCGAAGTTCGGACTCCTGTGGTGCTGTTGTTACAGAAACCGCCTCATGACGTTTGATAGCTTTTGATGCAGAACCTGGACAACCACAAGGCAACGGCTGTGCCTTTTTTGCTTTTACAGCCAGAACTGCTGCTTCATCATAAGCAGCTGCCTCTCTCTCAACAAACGAGATTGCTCCTGTAGGACAAGCAGGAAGGCAGTCTCCCAGACCATCACAGTAGTCATCCCTAAGTAACTTTGCTTTGCCATCTACCACACCAATAGCTCCCTCATGGCAGGCAGAAGCACAAGCTCCACATCCGTTACATTTTTCTTCATCTATTTGGATAATTTTACGAATCATTGTATTTCCTCCAGATATTTGATACACTTGATGTTACGAGCCTATTTTATTATACTGACAGAAAAATGTCTGTTGGAATTCCAATACAGGAGAATTTTTCTATATTTCTATGCAGTGATTTGCGCGTACCGCTCTGCACCAAGCACCTGCATCATGTAGTCATATGGATCAAGTTCATCCTCCATGACCATTGAAAATACTCTTGGTGACGCACCGCTTACCAGCATAACTCCCTGCTCATTCATCTTTACAGGCTGCTGCTCGCTGCGACTCTGTACATTCCAGAAAACGATCTTCGGCAGCTTGTAACCATGTGCCCCATAAAGTGTCTTGGCATATTCAAAATTAGCGAGTGAAACATCCCGTGAACAGCAGTCAAATTCCATATCGGAAATAAAATAAAGAGTTTCCGGAAGCTCACTTTGCGGCAGATGGTTCTTCAGGGCTGCTTCAAGGATTCCATACATTTAATCCCGGAAAAAAGGTACGACCTATATAAATGTCATATTATATAAAGTTGCGTTTCTTATTTTGCAGTCAATGTTGCCTGCTGTTTCAGCAGACGTTCCCTTATTTTACCAATAAGGTCTTCCGGTTCAATCACTTTAATCTTTGGTCCAAAAGACAGAATTCTAATCAGCATTTCTTTCATCTGTCACTTCCAAAGTAATGCTTCTCTTTTGAATTCCTGCCGATAGCCACCCTTGATTTGACTTATCCCGGTAGTTCTCCATATCTCTGTCATCCATGATTACGTTACATGCAATGATTCTGGATATATTCAGCACTCTGTCAGTCTCAGGTCTATCAGGATCCAGGCCGATCATCACTCTGAATTTGTGCTATCCATTTATCACCTTCTGATATACCTCCTGAACTTCCTGAGGAATGTTCAGGTTCGGCTTCTCTCTAAAGTGCTTCCTGAATAGAAACAGTCACAGAAGGTGGAATCACATTTTCAAACTGTGAAAGAATTTCCTTACTGTACACGTAAGAATTTTCTTTGTTGGGCAATGCAACCTCGCAAATATAATCACCTCCAAATGATTGGTCGGTCATAATCGCCTTGAGGTAACCAGTTACCAGAAGAAAGCTGTAAATCGTTGAAGGATTGTTGTGAATCTGTGGATAGATGACTCCGGTATCGATATGTGTAACAAAGGATTTTCCCTGCATGAGTGATTCCAATCGTTCAAAAGTATCATTTGATGCCGCAGCCAGTACTTCGCTAATGATATCATTACTGCCAGTAGATTGCCAAAAAGCTCGTGGAATACACTCATTATTGAAATACCCAATCACAGACCAGGGATTAAAAATCTCTGTGGTACCAAAACGATACCCATCATACCATTCACATATCTCCCCATACTTATCCGGTGTACCATAATAATCCGCCATTTCCCTCACTTCTACAGGTGCAAAACCAAAATACTCACTATATCGATTATCAAGAACGGAATTTATCTTTAAATTGTTGAGTCCACTAAAGATACTCTCCTTCGCCACACGAAGAATCCCAGTCAGGTACTTCTTTTCATAGGGACTGATTTTATCACTATCCAACAGTTCGCTATGTCGCTCAAATTCATTTCTCAATATCTTATAGATAAGATCATATGTCACTTTCCAATTTTCACATTTTACATCTTTAAATGTAACATAAATAACCGGATATTTTCCCTGATATGCCTGATATTCCTGACCGCAGGTCCAGATTTTCTTATCCCGAAAATAAATTGATGTATCTTCGTCTTTTTTTTCGAAGAAGACTCTCAGCATATCCATGTTCAATGTTTTTCCAAAACGGCGGGGGCGAGTAAACAAAGAGACCTGAGGGCGCTCATCAATAAAATCCCGAATCAACAGAGTCTTATCAACATAATAATATTCTGTAGATGCCTTACGATAATCAGAAATACCTATGGGAAGAGGCAATTTCTTTCCTGTTTTCTCTTTAGAGTTCAAAGGAATTATGCCCTCTGCAATATTCCCTGCTTTCAGACGTTTATCTGCTGGTTTGATGGCATTTTCCGGAATCATCCACTGTTTATTCTCTTTATAGGCACCGGGAATTCTTCCGGTTTTGCACAGTATATTGATCCTGCGAGGAGAAATACTCCACTTACCAGACGCTTCTTTCGTTGTCATAAATCTTTCCATAAAGCACCTCCGAACAATCCTTTATTTATATTGTACCTATTATTCGGAACAAATGCGATGTTTTATTCGCAATTATAGGTACAGGTTCCGTGACTCCCCCTAATCAGGTAAGGAGTTGCGGAACCTGTACCTAAATTTGATAAATTCCATTATCTAAGTGTTACCATATCTGGATTTGTCTTATAAAACATAGCTCTTGAAACCTTACTCTTCTCCAGATATCCATTGGCTTCGAGATTACCCAACACCTGTTTTCTCAGATACGTTGAATCACTAATCCCCAGATATTCTGCAATCTCTGAAACCTTGTGTGCCTGATAATAGCAAAATGACAAAACCTTCTCATCAAGTTCTGTACCACCCGGAACCGGAACAAACGTAAGTACCGGAACATTGCTGTCCTCCACACCATTAGCATATGTCAGATCCGGAAGCACCAAAGTGAAATGGTCTGATGAAGAATAAATATATGGCCTATGAGTCTCATCCGCCTCTTTATATTCTTCTTCAATCTTATCAAAGCCAGTGCCTGCCGCTTCCATTACATTGCATCTTACAAGCACTCCCGCAATAAGTTCATTTCTTCTTTTAGATATTATTCCAGACAAGTCATAAGTCTTACCATATTTTTCTCCTCTGTAAAATCCTCCTGGCGAAGATATTTCCAATCGGTCCTTAAACATATCCACCTGAATTTGTGTTCCATCCAAATAATAATCTCTATGTGCAACCGCATTGATCACACCCTCAAACAAAGCACGTTGAGGATATGCGTCAATATTTTTTCTGGCATCATCTAACTTAATTATAGAATGATTCATTCTCTGATTTACAAAATCCATCATGTAATTTATCGTAGACGTGATATTTCCGTTGAATCGATTAATTGTTACAATTCGTTCACTGCCCTTGTTAAAACCTGAGAATACTGAACATTGAACCTCTGTCTTTTTTTCACTGTAATCATCTAAAAACAGAACTGCACCATTTAACAAATAGCCTTCTTCATTATAGAATCCCATTGATTGCAAGGCTTTCTCTTTAAGTTCTTTCCCCTCATTATGTTCTGAGTAAAATGCACGCAACATTGAAATCTTCTTTGGATCATACTTAACATCTGAGACCAAAATGTCATACTGAGTTTTTTTACTTTTTATACTCATTTCTATAATCTCTTCATAAGTTGCACCGTTAGTAAATCCATCTCTTCTCATAAAGATAGAAGGAATATTTTTGTATTTCAAAATTACCGGTTTAACAGAAGACTCAGGAATGCTAACCCTAATAATGAAACGCTCACTATTCTTTATCTCATATCGAACAAATGAAATCTTCATTTGGGGTCTCGGAATCAAATGTTCATTGACCTGGTTATTAAAATAGTTTCGTTCATTATCTGCCGCTTTCCTGTCGAACCCAATTAATTTGTTTGTTTTATCTTCTACACCAATGTAGAAGTCTCCTCCGTATGCATTTGCAAAACCTGCAATACTTTTAAGCCACCCCACAACATCATTTCGGTTTAAAATGCTTTTGCATTCGAATCTATCACTCTCAAGCTGCACATCATTAATAATTTCCTCCAAATACATGGAATCACCTCTTTTATGAATTGCTTCAATTTTACTTCAATATCACTTCAAAATCAACTTCAAAGTCACTTCAAACAATATTCAATTTACTTTGAACTAAATGAAGTGTTCCACAGATTATTATCCTTTATACCCCCATCATCCCATAGTCATTGAAGCTCAGGGAGCATAAACTCTTATTCTCTTTCAACTTCTTCAACATCCTATCTTAAAAAATCATCTTTTACTGTGCCGACAAACCATTAATCGGCACTTTATCGGCATTTTCGGTCTCATTCACCAAACTATTGGAATCACTCATAGTTGAATCCATTCTCTTCACACCATTCAATTGCAAGTTTTTTCTGTGCCTTTTCTTTATAATCATACCATTCATCAATAATCCCCAGACGCTCTGCCAAATTACGGAATCTACGGAAAGCGCCTCGACCTCTGATTGCAGCTTCAAACTGGTCACATATAGCACCTGCTGGAATTTCGTCATAAATGAAATCCTCCATAAAACGATATTCATTGATATCAAACTTGTCCGGAAGTTTGAAAAATCTGGTTCTCCATCCTTCCTCAATCATCTTTTCTATTACTTCATCATCTTCATCCTGCTGATATCCAAAATCTTCCGTGTACCAGATCAATTCCTGCTTTTCCAGATCATAATATGCAGTACTGTTATCATCAGCCATTTCAATTGCTTCCATAACAAGTGATAACTTCACCGTCGGACGGTTCGGATCAATGGGATCTGACACTTCCTTTAGCAATATCTTTTTACCAAATCCACCACGTTCTTCGGCTTTCTTAGCACGGGTTCTTTCTAATTCTGTAATCGTATATCCTCTGGCGACTGCTGCCGTAAAAAGAACTTCCAAAAGATCTGCCAGTTCTTCCAGACTCTGATCCTGATGATACTCCGCTAATTCTTCATCAAGTTTCGCATCCAGCATCTTCAGATAGTCTTCATCCGAAAGAATTTCTGTCTTACACGCTTTTCCAGATGCCTCTATAATTTCCGGAATCTTATCCCGGACAAGCTTATGATATTCCTTTACACTCATTTTCTACACCACCATTCATTATTTGGGCTTCCAGATTTCATCGTAACCGTTTCTCTGCGCCCAGGTATATATCTTCAAAAGACGTTTCGCCTGATAATTCTTCGTGAATTATATCATGCTTCTGCCAGTAAATCTCTTATCAGAAATCGTAGAAATTCCTTGCACTTTCCACATCCAGTTCCAAAACGGAGCTGCTTTTCCACATCTTCATACGATTTTGCACCATTTTTTATAGCATCTTCAACCTTGCATACGGAAAAGTAATATGTCAACGTTTCTATATGAATCTGTGCCTTCTTTAAGCTTCGCTCTTCTTTGCTATTTTCTCCCTTTATTCCTTATGCTTCGGCACTATCATCTGCATCAGCAGACCTCTTGCATCCTTCTGTGGGTTTTCTGGAACTGTCTCGCACATATCCTGTGCTTTCAACCCGGCTGTAACTGCCAGACAAACCGCATCCATAATATCATCAGGTTGACATTTTAATTCTTTCGCCTTATTCCATAATCCATCCAAACTTTTACACTCTACATAGTCAGAAAGAATATGAGCTCTTTCACTGAATCCTGAAAATTCTTTTTTCTTACTAAGCACCACTGAACCATTCAATCGTGCAAAACAAAGTTCAGGATGGCTTTCACAAATCGCATTTTTATATTCTCGATGCTCGTCTAAAAACACATCCAATTCCTTTATTTTCGGAATAATAGCCAGTGACTGTTTTGCCAGACTCTTACCAAGAATTGATAAGTTAGCATTCTTCTGTACATCCTCTCCCTCAGCATAAACTGCCTGACGTACTGGAACAGGAAATACTGTTGATGTTTTAGGTGCAAGGAAATGACGCACAGCATTGTCGGGTCTTATTTCATCAGCACTTTCCTGCGATCCAACCGCCTCTACATCCGTCCACACCTATATAACAACCTGTCCCACGAATCCTATAATCAGGAAATGGGTACTGTAGCGCTATATTTATTATATGTGCTATATTCTGTTCTCCTGCAAACCGTTTTTTATCTGTAAAATCCTCCTGCAACGACAGCCATTCAAGGGGGTTAACCTCTTCCTGCAAGCACACATCCTGATCAAGCACTCCCACATAAATTTCCAGTATAAAATTCAAATGATAATATGTCAAATCCATCAAATGATACAGCCTGATGTCATTTCTTCCAATGCCGGTTTCTTCCTGCAATTCACGATATGCTGCTGCCTCAGAATCTTCACCTGACTCCAGTTTTCCTCCGACAAAATTATACAATCCTTTGAAAGGATCCTTTCGTCGTTTACAGAAAAGAACTGACCCCCTGGACTTATCAAAAACCACTATGCAATTAGAATGTTTAAAATTCATATATTTTCTCCTTCACAGACTGGGGGAATACATTATCCCCGTGACATTGGTACCAGGTACTATAAACTTCATACCATTAACTACCTTCATTATAACACAGATGGGGAAATATCGTACAGCAAATAGAATTTTTGCAATACAAAACATTGGTTCGGAATAATTCCGAATAATCATTTGACTTAATTCCTTTATTCAGGGTATAATATTCTGTAACAAATCTGTTTAGACTGGAGGTATACCTGTGAAAAACTGGATGACATGCAGGGAAGCTGCCCGGCTTTGGAATGTGACCGAACGATGGGTTTCCGGACTCTGCAACGGCGGTAAGCTGGCCGGTGCAGTAAAACAGGGAAGAAAATGGATGATTCCTGCCGGCACCGCAAAGCCGGATGATTCCCGTATTAAAACCGGAAAATATGTAAAATCCCATGCTGAGGTCAGAAAACTTCCTCTGCCCATTGGTATTTCCGACTACTGCAAGGCACAGGCTGAATATTACTATGTGGATAAAACACTTCTGATCCGTGATTTTCTTGATCAGAAGCCTTTCGTTTCTCTCTTCACACGACCGAGACGTTTCGGCAAAACTCTGAATATGGATATGCTGCGGGTATTTTTCGAAAAAAGTGAAACTGATACTTCCATTTATTTTCAAAATAAAAATATCTGGAAATGTGGTCCGGAGTACCAGAAACATCAGGGACATTATCCCGTGATCTTTCTGACTTTTAAAGACGTGAAGTTCAGCACATGGGAAGAAACACTGGAAAAGCTGCGGGAATTGTTTCAGAAAGAGTACAGCCGTCATCAGGAATTAAGTAACAGTACGAACATTGCTGAATATGAAAAAGCATATTACAGGAAAATATTGAATGGAAACGCATCCATGGTTGAAATGACATCTGCACTTGCCAACCTCTCCCAGATGCTGCATGAACACCATCAGACTGCGCCGATTATCATTATTGACGAATATGATACTCCGATTCAGCAAGGATACAGCCAGCATTTTTACGATGATATCACCCTCTTTATGCGTAATCTTTTCTCCGGTGCATTCAAGGATAATCCCCACTTATCCTACGGTTTCCTGACCGGAATTCTCCGGGTCGCACAGGAATCTATTTTCAGCGGAATGAACAACCTGAAGGTAAATTCCATTCTGGACACCGGTTACAACAGATATTTTGGTTTCACTGCGGAAGAAGTAAGGGACATGGCTGCATACTATGGAGCATCTGACAAATACGCTGAAATCTGTGAATGGTATGACGGATACCTGTTTGGAGATCAGGAAATCTTCAATCCATGGTCTGTCATCAGTTACTTTGATAACGGATGCAGTCCGGAAACATTCTGGATTTCAACAGGAAGCAATGAGATATTAAGCGACCTTCTGAAAAATGCAGATGAAGAACTTATGGAACGCCTGAACAGTCTGATGCTGGGGCAGACCATACTGACCAACATTGACCTGAATGTTGTGTACCCGCAGATCGGAGATGATCCTTCCTTTATTTTCAGTTTTCTTCTTGTAGCCGGATACCTGAAACCAGAAAATACCTCACAGGCTTTCCCGGGAACCTATATGTGTGAAGTTTCCATCCCAAATAAAGAAATCGCTTCCGTATATAAGAGAGAAATCTTATCGAGACTGATGAAGTCCAATTCTCTGATTTCGTCCTCTGCCTACAAAATACAGAAAGCCTTATTTGCCGGGGATACTGATTTCCTGCAGGAAGCTCTCCAGAATTTCCTCTATCAGACAATCAGTTTTTATGATACTTCAAATGAAAACTTCTACCAGGGACTTCTGGCCGGTCTGCTGGCTCTGATGGATGACAGCTACCAGATCACCTCCAACCGGGAATCAGGCCATGGACGCTATGATTTCCAACTGAAACCACGCCGGAAAAACCTTGGCGGCATCATCATCGAACTGAAGGTATCAAAAAAAGACACGGAAGAAGAGCTTCTGGCTCATGCCCGGAAAGCTCTGGTACAGATTGAAGAGAAACAATACTCCCTCCAGATGGAACAGGAACAAATTGCACCCATACTGACATATGGGATTGCATTTTCAGGGAAACGTGTAAAAATTCTGAGTGGGAAAAAGTAGTTTTTAAACCAGTTGTAGAGGGATTGCTGTAATAATCAATTACAGCAATCCCTTTATAATGGTTGCTCCTTACTTAAGCTTTTCTTTCCAATCTGCCTCCCTGAATCCAACCAGAACGAAATCCTCCCCTATGGCCATCGGTCTCTTTACCAGCATCCCATCAGTGGCAAGAAGTGCATACTGCTCCTCTTCACTCATCTCAGGAAGCCTGTCCTTAAGCTTCATTTCTTTATAAAGAAGTCCGCTCGTGTTGAAGAACTTCTTAAGGGGCAGTCCGCTTCTCTGATGCCATTCTTTCAGTTCCTCCATCGTTGGATTTTCTTCTTTAATTGGTCTCTCATGATAATTTACACCATTTGCATCCAGCCATTTTTTCGCTTTCTGACACGTACTGCACTTTGCATAACATAAAAATTCCATATCAATCACTCCTTCTTCCATCCATGCTCGCCATGGTAAATCATTTGTTTTGTCATACCGCCATCGATACAAATATTTTCTCCGGTAATAAATCCAGCCTTATCTGAGCAAAGAAATAAAATCATATTTGCAATATCCATGGTATTCCCCACTCTGCCCACAGGCTGCTGAATCGCATCCGACCCTTCATAGATCTCATCCCCCGTTTCTATCCATCCAGGGGAAATAGAATTTACACGCACCTTGCCCGCCAGACTCACCGCCAACGCATGAGTAAGTGAAGCAATACCGCCCTTTGCAGCCGTATAGCTCTCTGTCTGCGGCTGACTCATCCTGTCTCTGGAAGACGACATATTAATGATACATGCGCCTTCTGCAAAATAATCCTGAAGTAGCTTCGCAAGATAAAATGGTGCCGTCACACCCACAGCCATGGCATATTCAAATTCTTCATAAGAACATTCATCAATTCCCCGCATAACAGGAAGCGCATTGTTGATCAAATAGTCTACATGACCATGCCGATTCAGCACATAGGATGCAAATGCTTCCAATACTTCCTTCTTACTGATATCTCCTACAAAATGGGGACCCTCTGCAATATCGATGACTTCAACCAAAGCCCCTTCGGCTTCAAAAACTTCTTTCGTAGTCTTCCCGATTCCATGAGCACCACCCGTGATTACCACTACTTTATTCTCAAACTGCATCATCTGTCACCTTCTTAAGTTGTTCCATATAATGTTCCTGCCAATCAGATACACGTTCACGGAATAACTTCCAATCTGCTTTTGAAATTTCAACCATATGTTTTATCTCCAATCCGCCGTTCATAATTATAACTACTTTATTAGTATCGCTCTGCAAGGTGCCCCATCAGATTGTCCCAAATTTAATGGTGCCGCATTTAACCAATAAACACCCTCCACTACACCATGTAAACGAATCCCCTCCAAAAGAACTACGCCATGTCCTAATAGTTCATAATGTACCTGTGCTGGTGCATCTTCCGGTCCAACTGTCTGTGATTCATTTCCCAGCAGAAGCACCTGTTCTCTGGCAAATACTTTTGCAGCATTCAACGTTACAAAGGCATCTCCACCAATCAGAATACGTTTTGCTGAATCTACATCTGTTGTTCTTGCTTTCTCAATAATCGACTGAGCAATATCTTCTGTCACTGCACCTTCCGCAAATACAACATAACATTTCCCTATTACGTTTTTTAAATCTACTTGATCAACCGTTTTTCCATCCTTGTAAAAATGATACGGTGCATCGATATGTGTTCCATTGTGTGCACACATCGAAAAAGATGTAAGATTATAAAGACTTCCATTTTCAATGTTTTCAACTATACGTCTTACCGGCGTCTCATCTCCAGGATATATTTCACAACCAAATATCTCCTGTGAAATGTCATATATTTTCATAAAACTTAATTCTCCTTTCAAGATAAGAACCTCTCTTACTGATTTACCATAGCTTACACCCTATATTATACACGAGTATCTCGGTTACATATAGATATATTTTTTGTATACGTATGTGTCCCTTTTTCAAAAATTTCTTGAATCGCAGTTTCTTTTGTGTAATAATCGCATATCTCTATGCAAAGATGAAGCATGGGCAGAAGAAATCACCCAGGAGGCTTTCTTTAAGGCAATAAAAAGCATCAACGCCTTCCGTGGTGAATGTAAGCTAACGGAAACACCTTGTAATGTCCAGCAAACCATCTTTCACTTTTCTCATAGAATTTCTTCATTACAGTTGTCTTACCACATATTCATTTATACTCCATAATAACGCTTAATGGCATTTGCAACATATTCTGAACAACCTATTCCAAACTGACTGTCGGTAACCTCAGCCAATTTTGAATTCTGCAGATATTCTTTTGACAAATCAAGTAAAATACTTCTTGCATTATCAAGTGCAAACATCTTTTTGTAGTTTTCCGCAAGCAGCTCTACGGCGGACCGTTCCATATCCATATTGCCACATTCTTTTGCAGACATAAACAGTTGGTAAATTTTCGTATTTTCATCCTGCTCCTGCTTTATTTCTTCAGCATCACCAGTTGACTGCATGATAGCTTTCATTGCCTTTTCTTTGCTTCCATACCACTTCATTAAGTCCGCCATAGCCTGTTCATTTGCAAAACCGGATGCTAAGTATTCCTTATAATTTTCCAAACTCCCAAACTTCTGCACCTGGTCATCAATATTCTCTTCCGACATACATTCTAACGTATGATTCACAATTTTCTGCACTTCGTCTTTACTAAATGCTTCAAAAATCATAGTATTAACTCCTTTCATTACATCCGTAATCAACTCAATAATCCCGTTTAAACGATTTCTCTTCTGTTCCAACAAAATCTTTTGCGTTATCAAAATCTGTTTTTTATCATAATTCGGGGTACTCATAATTTTCTTAATTTCAACCAACGGTATTTCCAATTCTCTAAAGAACAAGATTTCCTGCAACTTTTCTAACGCTTTGTTGTCATAGAGCCGATAACCAGTCTCTGTTAATTTCGTTGGTTTCAACAAATCGATTTCATCATAGTATCTTAACGTCCTTATACTTATTCCGGTTATCATAGATACCTCTTTTACAGTTTTCATTTTTTCCTCCTTTCGCATAAATCATAAACGGTTACGCAACGAGAGAGTCAATACCAAATTTCTTCATTCTCATAGATTATAACATGCGTATCCTCCATATGTGACGCTTAATCAACCTAAGATATCCTCATAACAATCCCGTGCAAGTAAACTGTCGTATATTTTTCAAAGAGTTTAACGGAAAGTAAGCTTTCCATCTGAGGGGAGGTTCACATGAAGAATCGTTTAGAAGAACTACGCAAGCAACACGGAATCAAGCAGGAAGATTTAGCAAACGCATTGGAAGTATCACGACAAACAATTGGATCTTTAGAAAATGGGCGCTATAATCCATCCATTCAATTAGCATTCAAAATAGCCCGATACTTCCATATGACTATTGAAGAAATTTTTATTTATGAGGAGGAATCACAATGAAAGCTAAAATAACAAAATGCACAACCATCTTTTTAGGACTGTTTCTGCTGGTAACAGGTCTTTACCTGATAAATTTCAAGTAACTCCTGTCATCAAAGCTTTCCGCATCTTTTCTTATCCCTTTTGTCGATTTGTTTTCTTTATAACACAGAGGATCCTGAATTAACACTTTTGCAAGTTTTTCTTCTGTTTCTTCGAAGGAATCTGTCAGATACGGATACCCGTCACTTGCCAGAACAACTGTCGCATGATCAGGAATCGGAATAACAATTCCCTGTTCATCCAACAGTTCTTCTTCCATAGAATGATTATTGAAAACCAGAAATCCAAAAGGCCCTGCTGTGTTCTCAAAATTTCGCTGCAATTGTAAAAATGGAAGAATCAGTTCTCTCGCCTTATCTTCTACCATAAGTTCAGTTTCAGATATTCCCTGAGAAAGCATGGCATTGATTGCCAGTGCCCGAACTTCCGACAAAATGGTATCCACCTTTTTCTTATTACAAAAAAATTGATGATTAACAAGAGCCTGACAATCCCCTACCATCCATAATTCCTTCCGCTGAATGTTGTATATAACAGCTGATGCTGATGCAGGAAAATATCGAGATACTGGAAATGAATTCTCTATGCAGTGTTGAATATCCAGTACACTCTCTTTAAATGGCTTTAAGCCAGAGGATTCCTCTAAATATGACATAATAATATTCCGCACCACCTGGCCGCCGGTCAATCCATTATGAAGCTTATTCACTTTGCTGGTCGCGCCGTCTATAACAGCAATATATTTTTCTGAGATAAATAAGCCATCTTCGTTGGCAGACTCAATTCCTGTTTTTGATTTTGTAAATTGTTTAATAATACTTATCATTTTTTCCTATATGCAAACAGGATTGCAGTAATCATCAATTACAGCAATCCTGTTTCTAAGCATGTATTCTCTATATCCAGTTTTTCAGTATCTTAGTAAAGCTTTGCTCCTGCCGGAATCTTATTGCTTACCATCAGAAGGTTCAGTTTTTCTTCGCCTTCTTCCTTGTGTACTGCGGAAAGAAGCATACCATTGGACTCAATGCCCATCATAGCTCTTGGCGGAAGGTTTGTGATTGCAATAAGTGTTTTTCCAACAAGTTCTTCCGGCTCATAATAAGCGTGTATGCCACTTAAGATAGTACGGTCTGTACCTGTTCCATCATCCAGAGTGAACTGCAGAAGTTTTTTGCTCTTCGGTACTGCTATACAGTCTTTAACCTTAACAGCTCTGAAATCACTCTTTGAGAATGTTTCAAAATCTACAGAATCAGCGAAAAGCGGTTCAATCTCTACTTTAGAAAAGTCAATCTTTTCTTCAACAACTACAGGTGCTGCAGCCACCTCAGCCGGTTTTACAACTTTGGCAGTTTTCTTGTCGGAATCCAGTGATTTCATGGTCGGGAAGGCGAGAACATCTCTAATTGCAGCAGAATCTGTCAGCAGCATGCACATTCTGTCAATTCCGAATCCAATACCGCCTGTCGGAGGCATACCAATCTCCAGTGCGTTCAGGAAGTCTTCATCGGTTGTGTTGGCTTCCTCATCACCCTGTGCCAGCTGTTCTTCCTGTGCTTTAAAACGTTCTCTCTGATCGATCGGATCGTTCAGCTCGGAATATGCGTTGGCCATTTCCCAGCCGTTCATGAAGAACTCGAAACGTTCTACATATTCCGGATTTTCCGGTTTTTTCTTGGTCAGAGGAGAGATTTCAATCGGATGATCCATAACGAAGGTAGGCTGAAGCAGATGTTCTTCAACGAATTCTTCAAAGAACAGGTTCAGGATATCTCCCTTTTTATGTCGCTCTTCATATACTACATGATGCTCATCTGCAGCGGCTCTCGCTTCTTCCAGCGTGTGGATTTCGTTGAAATCAACACTGGAATATTTTTTAACAGCATCCACCATGGTAATTCTCTCGAAAGGTTTTCCAAGATCCATCTCGATGCCATTGTAAACAATTTTTGTAGTTCCCAGAACTTCCTGTGCCACATAACGGTACATATTTTCTGTCAGATCCATCATGCCGTGATAATCTGTGTAAGCCTGATACAGTTCCATCAGTGTAAATTCCGGATTGTGTCTGGTATCCAGACCTTCATTACGGAATACACGACCGATTTCGTATACACGTTCCAGACCGCCTACGATCAGTCTCTTCAGATAAAGTTCCAGAGAAATACGCAGTTTGAGATCTTCATTCAATGCATTGAAGTGGGTCTCAAATGGTCTTGCAGCCGCTCCTCCGGCATTGGATACCAGCATTGGAGTCTCTACTTCCATAAATCCCTGGCCATCCAGATACTTACGGATGGTGCTGATGATTTTTGAACGTTTAATAAAAGTATCCTTTACTTCCGGATTCATGATCAGGTCTACATATCTCTGACGATAACGCATATCTGTATTTGTCAGACCATGGAACTTTTCGGGAAGTACCTGAAGACTCTTAGACAACAGGGTTACTGCAGATGCATGGATAGAAATTTCTCCGGTTTTGGTTTTGAATACTTCGCCGGTGATTCCCACGATATCACCAATATCCATTTTCTTAAATGCTTTGTAGGATTCTTCTCCAATACTGTCTCTTGCCACATAGGACTGAATATTTCCTTTCAGATCCTGTACATTACAGAATGAAGCTTTTCCCATTACACGTTTTGACATCATACGGCCTGCGATGGAAACAGTTTTTCCTTCATAAGCCTCAAAGTTTTCTTTCAAATCTGCGCTGTGATTGGTAACATCATACTTTGTGATCTGGAACGGGTCATTGCCGTTTGCCTGAAGTTCTGCCAGTTTTTCACGGCGCACCTTCAATAACTGATGAATATCCTGTTCCTGAACCTGCTTCTGCTGTCCTGCCACGTCTCTTCACTCCCTCTTCTTATTATTTATCTTATTATAGTTTAAATATTTTTCTCAATTTTCAGTACTCTGTACTGCATTACTTCTCCGTCAGCCAGTTCTACATCTACTACCTGGCCTTTTTTAGCTCCAATCAGCGCTTTACCTACCGGAGATTCGTTGGAGATTTTTCCCTGCAGACTGTTGGCCTCTGTAGAACCTACCAGCTGGAATTCCATCTCTTCATCATACTCCATATCCAGAACCTGAACTTTACATCCTACGCTGATAGTTCCGTCATCCACTTCATCCTCTACGACAACTTCAGCGTTCTTCAGGATTTTCTCAATTTCTTCAATACGTGCTTCAATATCTCTCTGTTCATCTTTTGCTGCATCGTACTCTGCATTCTCAGACAAGTCACCCTGTTCTCTGGCTTCTTTAATCTTTCCTGCTACTTCTTTTCTTTTAACGACTTTCAACTCATGAAGTTCATCTTCCAGTTTCTTCAACCCGGCATATGTCAGTATGTTTTTCTTTGCTTCCATTCCTACCCAATTCCTTTCTATACCTGCGGACCACTGCCCGCATATAACCTGTGAAGTTAACCACTCCCTCATAACAGTCACTGTATTATAAAGGAAAGTGGTCAAAAAGTCAACTATTATGGGAGTTTTCATCCAATTCTATTTCCACTCACCAATCATTTTCAGCAATTCATCCATGGTTTCTATTTCATTGACTGCTGCCCGGAGTTTTGCAGAATGAGGATATCCGGCAGTGTACCATGCTACATGTTTGCGCATCTCACGCATGGCAGTAACCTCTCCTTTGTACTGAATCTGTAACTGTGCGTGACGGACAATCATGGTCTTTACATCTTCCAGAGTTGGTTTCGGAAGAATTTCTCCCGTATCCAGATAATGGGGGATCTGTTTAAAAATCCACGGATTTCCCTGAGCTGCCCGGCCGATCATAATGCCGTCACAGCCGGTTTCCTGTACCAGTCTGGCCGCACTTTCCGGAGAAGTCACATCTCCGTTCCCGATGACTGGAATTGACACCGCTTCTTTGACCTGGCGTATGATATCCCAGTCTGCCTTTCCCGAATAATACTGCTGTCTGGTTCTTCCGTGAACAGCAATCGCCGCTGCACCACTGTCCTCAATGATTTTGGCAATCTCCACTGCATTTACATGATCATCATCAAAGCCCTTGCGTATTTTCACAGTCAATGGTTTCTTTATTGCCCCGGCAACAGCAGTCACAATTTTTCTGACCAGTGCCGGATCTTTCATCAGAGCAGAACCCTCACCGTTATTGACCACCTTTGGCACCGGGCATCCCATATTGATATCCAGAAGATCAAAGGGCTTATCTTCTATCTGTTTTGCCATTTCACTCATGATCACGGGATCTGACCCAAACAGCTGCAGGGAAACCGGACGTTCTTCCGGTTCAATCCTCATCAGATTCTCTGTATTCTTATTACGATAATAAATGGCCTTGGCACTTACCATTTCCATACAGAGGAGACCGGCTCCCTGTTCTTTACACAGGAGACGAAATGGCAGGTCTGTTACTCCTGCCATTGGTGCCAATATCACATTATTTTCCAGATTTACGCTGCCAATCTGTAATCTCATGCATCCTCCCCGTCTTCTACATCTTCCCCCAGGAAAAATACACGGTAATACATTTCCAGAGATTCCAGAAGATCACGTTTTTCTTCCTGCAGTTTTTTGATTCTGAGAACACTGCCGATATCATCATACATGGCGTCCGCCTCCAGTGCCTCTGTTTTAAACTGAAGATTTCCGTCTTCATCGAATTCCATCGTAAATACGCCGCCGATTTCTTCCGTATACATGACACAGAGAATCTGCAGCTCGTCCTTTACCTGCTGAGGAAGCGCATCAAAATCCTGATTAAAATAGTATTTCTGTTCATACGCACTGGCTCCGCACAGTACAATTTTATCCGAATACATCGTAATTCCTCCTATACATAACTGTAAAGTCCGCGAACCGACACTTCGCCGGAATATACGGCTGTCACAGTTCCATCCTCCCGCTCTACCAGTAGTTCTCCCTTTTCATTTATTCCCCTGGCAATGCCGGAATATTCATGACCTGGTTCCAGAACACGTACCGGCTGATTGAGGTTGGCAAGAACTGCCTGATAATCTTCTATCAGCCCTGACAGATCCTGGCTTTTTTCAAATATCTCATAATTTTTTTCAAAACATTTCATTGATTCTGCGATCAGAGCTGCTCTGTTTACCGGTCGGCCCATTTCCATCCGCAAAGATGTAGCCTTGTCCTTCAGTTCTTCGGAAAATTCTGTCATATTGGCATTGATTCCCGTACCGATAACCAGATATTCAATGTAGTCCATCTGTGCACTCATCTCTGTAAGGGTTCCCACCAGTTTTTTTCGGTTCAAAACCACATCATTTGGCCATTTAATAGAAGTTTCCAAACCCAGCACATTACGAATTGCCTGTACCACGGAAAGTCCCATCACCAGCGTCACCATAGAAGCTCTGTCCGGGCGAATCTGCGGTCGAAGCAGAATCGTCATGTAAATGGCTTCTCCTTTGGGAGATGTCCACACACGTCCTCTTCTGCCTTTTCCCTTCACCTGACAATCAGAAACTACCAGCGTCCCGGAAGGTGCATCTTCTTCTGCCAGCCGCTTGGCCTGTGTATTGGTGGAATCGATTTCCTCATAGAAATATACCCTCTGTCCAACCCACTGCGTTTCCATACGGCTCTTGATTTCACTTTCTCCCAGCACATCCGGAACTTCCATCAGGCAGTACCCTTTGTTCTGCACCGACTGAATCTCATAGCCCTCTTCTTTCAGCTGCTTCATGTATTTCCACACAGCAGTCCGTGAGATTCCCAGCTGCTCACATAACTCCTGACCGGAGAGATAACCGTGTGTATTTCTTAATATTTTTAAAAGTCTTGTTTTATTTGATTCCATTTTATGCTCCCAGTGTTGCTGCCATAACCGCTTTGATGGTGTGCATACGGTTTTCTGCCTCCTGGAAAACTTTGGACTGTTCGGAACGGAAGACTTCATCGGTCACTTCCATCTCTGTCAGTCCGAATCTTTCTCCCATTTCTTTTCCGATTCCTGTGTTCAGGTCATGGAAGGATGGCAGACAATGCAGGAAGATGGCCTGTTCTCCCGCATTTTTCATAACTTCTTTCGTCACGCGGTACGGTGTCAGATCATGAATTCTTTCTGCCCATACTTCATCCGGTTCTCCCATAGATACCCATACATCCGTACAGATAACGTCTGCTCCTTTTGTTCCTTCTTCTACATTCTCGGTCAGAGTAATCGTTGCTCCGGACTCTTTTGCATATTCCATACACTGATCTACCAGTTCCTGATCCGGGAAATATTTCGCAGGTGCACAGGCCACAAAATCCATTCCCATCTTTGCACAGGCAATCATATAAGAATTTCCCATATTATAACGGGCATCTCCCAGATAAACCAGCTTAATGCCTTTCAATTTTCCAAATACTTCCTGAATGGTCAGCATATCTGCCAGCATCTGTGTCGGATGATATTCATTCGTCAGTCCGTTCCATACCGGAACACCGGCGTATTTTGCCAGTTCTTCCACGATTTCCTGCCCGAATCCACGATATTCAATACCTTCAAACATGCTTCCCAGAACCCTTGCTGTATCCTCAATGCTCTCTTTCTTTCCAATCTGTGAACTTTTCGGATCCAGATAAGTCGTTCCCATTCCAAGATCATGGGCAGCCACCTCAAAAGAGCAGCGGGTTCTTGTGCTTGTCTTTTCAAAAATCAATGCAACATTCTTTCCCCGCAAAGTATCTACTGGGATTCCCTGTTTCTTTTTCGCTTTCAGTTCTGCAGACAGTTCCAGAAGATATGCAATCTCTTCCGGTGTAAAATCTTTTAATGTAAGAAAATGGCGTCCTTTCAAATTCATAATAGTTCCTCCTCGTCCTCATCTTGTTCTTCATCCACTGCTGGATTTTCTCTCTCACCACAATCAAAAAACAGTGCAAATACCGGAAGTTCTTCTTTTTCCTCCTGTGTCATCCGGGCAATTCTTCCCATCACACAGTTTCGCAGTTCTTCCACCGTATAAATCCTGTACTTAGGGACACGGCAGATCTTTGCGGTGGCCTCCAGACAGGCCAGGTAAAGTTCCTGATAATTCCAGTCCTTCTCCAGTTTCAGTTCCAGAGCAGTTCCCGGAAAGACAATTTGCGTCATGCATCGAACCCAGGCTTTCTTTTCTTCCCGGACATGATACCATTCCATGAACTTCTCCATCACAGATTCCGGAATTTGCAGTAGTTGATTTAAATAATAACACTCTTCCTGATTTTCTTCAATATAATAAATGCGGCCTTTCAGCCCATAAATCATTCTTTTTGCATCATAGTATCCGATTTTCATATTACGAATACTCTTTTTCGAGTTAAAATCCATAATATTACCCAGATCTACTCTCGGCTCAATCGTCAGTATCCGCGTATTCGCCGGAATCCGTACCTTCTTTTCTCTTCCAATACCGAAGATTCTGATAACAATAATATCTTCATACCCCCTGTCCACCAGCGAATCCAACGGCACATTATTAATAGCGCCACCGTCAATATAGGTTTTCCCATGCAATTTTTCATTTTTAAACAAAGGGAAAATGTAGGCACTGGCCAGCAGATAATCCTTCATCTGCCCGGGTTCTACCTCCTTGAGGTTAATATCCAATTCCCGAAAATGATCCACACTGAATGTTTTGATATACAATTCCCTCGGTGAATTCAATATTTTTTTCTCATCCACGACCTCAAGAATCAGCTTTTTCAAGGGACTGACATCCAGACCACCTTCACCCATTCGCTCAAACAAAGCATTAAGAAATTCTCTCAACGGCATTTCCCTGTCCATCAGCTGTTCCATTTTATCATCATCCACATCCACCACCTGGGAATATGTGAGATTTTTCCATAACTCCTCTGCCGTATCCAGCTCGTCCATACACATCATGGCTCCATTCAAAGCCCCCACACTGGTTCCGGCAATTCCCCTGATCTTCACTCCAGCCTCTTCAAGTGCCCGCCAGGCTCCCACCTGATAAGCCCCCTTGGCACCCCCGCCCTCCAAAACAATTCCATATTCCTTATCCAAATCTATCACAGGTTTCATACACTCTCCTCCTTCGACCACACAAATTTATTTCTACAAAAATGAATAAAAACTCAGGGGGGGCTGCCCGACAGGATCTTCTCCTGCAGCAGTCCCCCCTACATTTTATTACTATTTTTAATATATATACATACTTTTTGTTATTCCCATAAAAAATGTATAACCTACAATCCCTCCACACGCATTTTGTTTCGTTCGGGAGATAACAGGAAAATTCTTATCATTTTTTCAGAAGCATTGGGAAAAGTGAGTCCGAAGATCCGACGCTTACGGAGACTTCCTTGCTCAGGCTCTCCTGAGCAAGGATTTAGTCGTAGTTAGCGGCTAGCTGAGGAGGAACGACCTGCTTCTGAAAAAATGATAAGAATTTTCCGTCCCCTCTCAAACGAACTACAAAACACATAATTACTTTTCACTCATAATTTCTTTCAGCGATGTAGCAAGCCCTGCCAGTCCCTGCAGATCCGATGGAACGATAATCTTAGTCGCCTTTCCATCTGCCATCTGTGCCAGTGCTTCCAGACTCTTCATGGTCAATACGGTTTCATCCGCACCAGCTTCTTTCAGGAAACGGATACCATCCGCATTCGCTTTCTGCACTTTCAGAATCGCCTCCGCTTCACCTTCAGCTTCACGGATCATTTTTTCCTTCTGTGCCTCTGCTCTCAGAATAGCAGCCTGTTTCTCAGCTTCTGCATCCAGAATCGCTGATTCTTTTTTTCCTTCTGCCACCAGAATGGTAGATTTCTTCTCACCTTCTGCGATCAGAATGGATTCACGACGTTCACGTTCTGCTTTCATCTGTTTCTCCATCGCTTCCTGAATAGCAGCCGGAGGCATGATATTTTTCAATTCCACACGATTGACTTTAATTCCCCATGGATCCGTAGCCATGTCCAGTGCCGCACGCATCTTTGTATTAATAATTTCACGGGAAGTCAGTGTCTCATCCAATTCCATATCACCGATAATATTTCTCAAAGTAGTTGCTGTCAGATTCTCAATCGCCATAATGGGATTTTCCACTCCATAAGCAAATAACTTCGGATCTGTAATCTGGAAAAATACAACTGTATCAATTCTCATGGTAACATTATCTTTGGTAATTACCGGCTGCGGCGGAAAATCCACAACCTGCTCTTTCAGATTGACTTTCTTGGCAACCCGGTCAATAAAGGGTGCTTTAAAATGAATACCCGTTGACCATGTGGCCTGATACCCTCCGAGCCGTTCCACTACAAATGCTTTTGCCTGCGGTACTACTTTTACGCAGGAAGTGGCAATCAGGATAACCAAAATCAAAAACAACAGAAACCACATTAATACTAAAATACCTCCACTCATCTACTTACCTTCCTTTCTTGTGACAATCAGTTTCACCCCTTCAATTCTCTTTATACACACAATAGCGCCTTTCTCGATTACGTCCTCCATATTTTCTGCACGTGCCGTCCATTCTATTCCATTTAACTGTACCTGACCTGATGCCTTCAGATTATTGATTTCCTGCAGAACCACAGCCTCTTTCCCCATAAGACTCTCTGCATTTGTTTTGGTACGGCTTTTATTCATATACCGCATGGCCACCGGTCTGGTAAAAAACAACAGCACGACCGATACAACAAGAAACAAAATCACCTGTACCAGAAAATCAGCCTGCAATGCTGCCGCGATACAAGCCACCAACGCACCACCTGCAAACCAGATAGTCGTCAGCCCCAAGGTGATAATCTCAACAACCAGGAGAACAATAGCCACTGCAAGCCAAACAATTGCCTCCATATGTCCCTCCTTATATAATATTTTTATTTATCATACACTATTTATGTTAAAAATACAACAATCCATGATGAATTTTCAGACTTTTGTAAAGTTCTCTATAAATCGAGTAGGAGGGAAAATTAAATAAATTTTCCCGACCTCTCACACCACCG
>JBJELU010000079.1:0-2664 GCA_051879355.1 Oliverpabstia sp. | reverse complement strand
GGATTCTGTGAGGGGCGTGCTCAGTAATGGGTGCGTCTACTCGACCCATTAAATTTTCATAAAATCATGAAAAGGTATTGAAAAACATTGTCATATGTGATAGAATCCAACAAAAGATGGAAAGAGGAATGCAGAGCTAATGGTTGGAAAAAGTGATTATCAGGCAGAAAAAGAAGCCCGAGAGAGGCGGTTGATGGCGTATGCAGAAGCGATACAGAAGAGGACGCAGGAAAAATCTTCACAGATCATCAAAGAGTTGGTGGAGGAACGGCACCGGCAAAAACTAACGCAGCAAGAGGTGGCAGATATGACGGGAATATTACCATCGAATCTGGCAAGATTTGAAAGTGGAACGAGAATCCCGACACTGGTTGTATTGGAAAAATATGCAGCAGCATTAGGAAAGCATATAGAACTTCGGATAAACGATGAAGAATGAAGTCTCAAGGGGACTTCATTCTTCACAGTGAATCATAGATGATAACGTCAATAAATATAACGAAAGTAAGCGCCAAATTTTCCTGCGGATTTACTAAGCTTCTGGATTCCTCTATAATTGTAGATGAAAGATATTTAGACTATTTCACTACAATAATGGAGGATAGGTTATGGCAGCTACTCGCAAAGCCCCTGTTCCAATGGCTGAACAGATCAGGCTTATCAATGAATGTCGCAAAAGCGGCATGACAGATGCTGACTGGTGTCGTGAAAACGACATCGCAGTAAGCACTTTTTATAACTGGGTCAGCCGCTGCCGGAAAGCAGCAGCGGATCAGATCCCAGCACCGAATTATGGTCATTGTGAGATCCCGCATTCAAAGCAGGACGTGGTTCCCATTGACATTGTTTCGGATCACCTTCCGGAACAGCATACAGCATCGAAGATGCACCAAACGAACCTTGACAATTCACATACGATTGAAGTGTCCATGAATGATGTGACAATCCGCATCAGCAATGATGCCGATCCTGTTCTGCTCACCAGGACACTCCGCCTGATCAGGGAGACTTCATGTTAGGTGATATCTCCGGCCTCGGAAAAACACCCGGGGTCAGGTACCAGAAACAGCAAATAAAAGTTATATGAAAATTCAATAAAGTACATCCAGGATTGTCTTGTGTAGTCATGTTGCCCGAAGTCTTACACATTGGCCCACAAGGTATAAGATACCAGAATGGCATAAGGGCGCACTTGGTGTCAGACACCAGAAACGGGGAATAAAAAGAAGAAAAGCAAAATAAAAGTTTGTTAAAAGTTTCATAAAGTCCAAAAAGGTATATCCTTTGCGGGCTTTATGTGTTTTGTAGGAGAAATGCAGGTTTGTTGTATAAATGGGATTTTAAAAGATTCAGATTCCATTAGGAATTGTGTGTTACTGATCACGGAGTAAACAGTAGCCCGACAGTAAACTTATGCAATCGTTGATGGTAATATACATTGTTTTTTTCCGGTAAGTTGGTTATAATATTACTGAAGATTATCAGGATAGGTGGGATAGACTTATGGAAAAACTGCAGGATGAAAAATTGAAAAAGATATTGATGGAACTGGCAGAGATGTTGCACGAAGTATATCGTGATAAGCTGAAGGCGGTAATTTTATATGGTTCTGTTGCACGTGGAATGGCAACTGAGGATTCGGATGTAGATATTATGGTTCTGGTAGATGGAACTGATCAAGAACTTCGGACATTTGAAGATAAATTGGGCGATGTATCAACGGATATTTCCATCAAATATTTTAAGGTATTTTCGATTATAGATGTTAGCTATCAGGAGTATATGGCTTGGATGAAGATATCCCCGTTTTACAGAAATGTATCAGAGGAAGGAGTAGTTCTGTATGCAGCTTGATGTTAAAACACTATCTACATACCGATTGAACAGGTCAAAAGAGGATCTGGAAGCTGCCATCAGTAATCATCAGTCTGGATTTTATAAGGTTGCAATAAACAGGTCATATTATGCAATCTTTCATGCAATCAGAGCGGTTAATATTCTGGATGGATTTGATGCTTCTAAGCATAGCTCGGTGATTGCTCATTTTAATCAATTTTATGTACATGGAGGAAAGTTTGATCGGGATACATACAAACTGATAGATAGTGCGTATCGTATCAGAGAAAAATGTGATTACTCGGATTTCTTTATTGCATCAAAAGAAGATTCGGAAAATCAAATTTGTAATGCAAAAGAATTTATTTATAGAGTAGAGGAATTTTTGAGTGCACAAGTTGAAGAATGCAAGGAGTACCAAGTGTCAGGCAGTGCGCCCTGCAAGGGCTTGAAATAATGCAGGTGGAAATCCTGCCTGGAAAGGAACTAACCAATCCACCAGAAGTGAGTGCACTGGGCAATGCCATTTAGCCAGATGTTCGATTTTTTGTTCGGTCATTGAAAGATTGATGTTTCTATGGCCTTGTGATACAAAATATGTAAAAATGTGCATGCCAAAAAGACAGATATAAATTATCTGTCAAATTAATAAATATTCAGATAATATTATTTATCGATATCCGAAGTGAATTGCCCCAATTCCACGAAGGGTCCGATGGAACTGTCGGAATTCAGTCTTTACTGCATGGACATATTTCATGATCAACTTGATAATGTTTACAGATTTATGGGAATCCCTTCGGATAAAGAATTTCCTGGCTGCTTTTA
>JBJELU010000078.1:0-122870 GCA_051879355.1 Oliverpabstia sp. | reverse complement strand
TATCACATAAACCTCATGGGAATTGAGTGAGAACTATCTCGGGAAGTTCAGGTTTTTGCCAGAAAATCCCGTATTTTCAAGGGTTTCAGCCGTATCACATAAACCTCATGGGAATTGAGTGAGAACTATCTCGGGAAGTTCAGGATGACAATCATCAGTGCAATCCCTTTTAAGGAACATCCGCCTCATCTCCCAGTATTGCCATAATACTTATTCTAACTCTGTCTGTAGACTATCTAATAATTTTGTAAGCTCGAGGAAGGAAAGCGAAAAATGAAACGTGTAAAGCAATGTTCTTCGGAGCTAATCTCCAGATTGATATTCAGAATTCTACATAACTCACTGACAATATACAGACCCATGCCGGTGCTTTGCCCTCTGTTTCTTCCTGCAGTTCCGGTAAATCCACGCTCTGTCACCCGGTTCAATTCATGCGCAGGGATGCCCGGACCATTATCCATAAATGACAGGCTGTCTTTCGCAAGTATGATCGTGATCTGACATCCGGGGCAGTACTTGGCACAGTTAATGAGTAACTGCTTCAGGATAAATACCAACAGACTGGAATCCGTATAGACAGAGCCATCCCCGTCTATGGCAACACTGATATCAGCGGCGATCAACAGCTCCATTTCTTCCCGAATCGCCCGATTGCATACCTCTCGCAGATCTGTATGGCTGATCTGATTATCTTTCTCCGCTGTTCTCAGTTTTGCATACGTCAGGATGGTCTCCGTCAGATTATCCGCCCTGCGCAGTTCTCGTCTCAGCCGGGACGGATTCCCGCCGTTGGAAAGAATCAGCGAACAGGCGGTGAGCGGTGTCTTGATTTCATGAACCCAGCTTTCTACGAAATCGCAGTAGTCCTGCTTCTCTGCTCTGGCCTGTTCCACCGCACCGATAGCTGATCGGGAAATCTCCATCATCAACAGATAATATTCCCGTTCTACAGCATCCCTGGGACGATCCAGCGTTTCACCAATCAGATACTTCTCCGGCATTTCCTTCAATCTGCTTTTCAGCATATGAAGCCGCCGGTCCGTACGCTTCCAGCCAATTATCAGACTAATAAACAAAAGCAGTCCTCCACTGAACAGCAGCACGAGAATCAAAGAAAAAGGAATTCCGCACAGATAGGAAACCAGAATCAGATACAGCCCGCCGATTCCTGCCGCACACAGGAACAATGATTTTGCCGCAATATAATCTCTGAAGCTCATAAGCGATACCCCACACCCCGCACTGTCCTGACAAAATCTTTTGCGCCGATCTGGCTCAGCTTTTCCCGGAGTCTTCCTATATTGACATACAGCGTATTTCCATCTATATACATGCCGTTTGTCCACAAATCTTCAATAAGTTCCTCCCGGGTACACAGCTCTTTCTGCATCAGGCACCACAGAATGCGGGCTTCATTTTTGGTAAGCCCCACGGCAGTGCTGTCAAAAACAGCTTTCATACCCGGCAGGTCGAGAGTCAGCCCCCGGACTGTCAACATATCCGCTGCAGTATTTTTCAGCATCCTGCCAATCCGAGCCAGCAGCACAGCAGAGTTATAAGGTTTGCGGATAAAATCATCGCCGCCCACACCAAAGGCCAGCAGTTCATCCTCCGGGGTATCTCTCGCTGTCAAAAAAATCACCGGCGTATCGGAAGTCTGTCGCAGCTTCCGGCAGAGAGTAAAACCACTTTCTCCCGGAAGATTTACATCCATCAAAATCAGATCACAGGGTTCCTGCTCCACCGGCTGATAACCGTTGGTAGCAAGCAATGTTTTCAGTTCAGTGCGAATGGCATCATCATCTTCTATAATTCGTATACGTTTCATAGAACACCTCATTTCTTATCATAAAAACAGGAAAGGCCCAGCACATTTCTGCACCGAGCCTCTTACTTTAATCGTAAGCTTTTCCCGCCAGTATTTCTTTATAATCCTGATAATTTCTCTCCAGCAATGCCGGAGTATCCAGCCCATAAGGACATTTTTCCTTACATTTGCCGCAGTGGAGACAGCCTTCAATTTTTTTCATTTTTTCCTGCATTTCCGGTGTCAGCTGTGCTGCAGATGGTGCACGGCGAATCATCAGTGACATTCGTGCACAGTTGTTGATCTCGATTCCTGCCGGACATGGCATACAATAACCGCAGCCTCTGCAGAATTCTCCCTGAATTTCTTTCCGATCGCGGTCAATGACTTCTGATAATTCACCATCCAGAACCGGTTCCTGATCCTGATAAGAAAGGAATTCATCCAGTTCACGTTCTCTCTGAACACCCCAGATTGGCAATACATGCTCAAACTGAAGCATATACGCATAAGCCGCCGCAGAATTATTAATCAATCCTCCGGCCAGTCCCTTCATGGCGATAAATCCCATTCCTGCCTTTTCACAGGCTTTTACAAGTCCCAGTTCCTGCTCCGATGAAAGATAGCTGAACGGAAACTGCAATGTCTCATACAAACCGCTTTCGATAGCTTCCTGTGCCACAGCCAGACGGTGATTGGTGATTCCGATATGACGAATCTTACCCTGCGCCTTCGCTTCCAGCATTGCCTCATATAATCCGCTGCCATCACCCGGTTTGGGGCAGAATGACGGATTATGGAACTGATAGATATCCAGATAATCTGTTTTCAGATTTCCCAGTGTAACAGCCAGATCTTTCCAGAAATCCTCGGCATTCTGTGCAGCTGTCTTAGACGCTATATAAATTTTTTCTCTTCTGTCACTGAACGCAGCACCCAGTTTTTCTTCACTGTCGGTATAAAAACGGGCCGTATCGTAAAAATTCACGCCATGATCATATGCCTTATGTAAAATATCCACTGCTTTTTCCAGTGAAACTCTCTGAATCGGCAGGGCTCCAAAACCATTTTTATTAACCGTAATCCCTGTTTTTCCTAAGGTAACTGTCCTCATTTCACATTCTCCCTATGTACTTTATTCTTCAGTCTATGCCCAGATTTTTCTTGAATTCTGTAATCAGAGCATCCTGATATTCTCCTGCATAAGTTCCGGCCGTAAAACGTTCCACTACCTCCGGGAACATTCTCCAGGATTTTCTCTCCTGATAAGCAATGACAGGATAGAACAATACACCTGCCGCCTCAGCAGCTTCCAGATCAGCCGGCGCATCACCAATCATAATCACGTGATCCGGTGCATATCCCTTTTCCAGCAGACCTTTCAGACACTCACTTTTCACTCCGGTCTCCTGAGACATCAGAAGATCGGTATATTTGTAAATATCAAATGCTTCCCACTCCTGGCGGATCTCAGAACCGTTAGCCGCTGTCACGATAACCACATCTGCATTCTCCTCTGCGATCCGCAGAGCTTCCTCTGCCCCGTCGAATGGCTGCTTTCTCTTATCAGAAATCATCACCATGGACTGATTGACCAGCACAGACCATTCCAGTGCTTTTTTCATACAGGCATTTCCCGTCTTCTCGTATGCCTTTTCCAGATTCTGAGGAGACAATTCTTCTGCAGTCTTTACCCAGTCCAGATATCCGTCCAGCCCTTCCACACGCATATAATTATCCTGAATATCCTCCAGAACAGCTGCCAGACCACTGAACCTGTTGGCACCTCTTTCACGCCCCATCAGATTCACTTTTCTCCAGAGTCTGAGAATCTCATCCTTAAACTCACCCAGCCCCCACACATGAACCAGACATGGACCCAGGCACCTCATATGCTTCACATCCATGGTATCCAATACACAACCATCAGAATCAATGCAGATTAAAAAATCTTTTGTTTTCTCAAATGCTTGTAATTCTTCTTTCAATTTTCTTTCCCCGTGCTTTCCTTATGTAAATGTTTTGTAAAATAATTATACTCTTCCTGTTGGAAAACATCAATAAATAAGCACGTTTTTTTCAGCATTTATTCATTTTGTTTGTCTTTGTCCAGATATTTTTTCATATCCATGAAAATCCAAATTTCGCAGCAATCTCTTCATAGTTTGGTACAGGAACACCATATTTGTGTCCCATCCGTACCATTTCAAAAACTAAGCCATCCATTTCTGTTTTTCCACCCTTTTTCAAGTCTTTCTGCATAGAAGCTGTACATTCCGGAGGCAGATCGTCCAGAATTTTCACATTTGTTTCTACCACATCCACCGGAAATGTAATTCCCATGGCATGAGCAAGGCTTTCTATTTCCTTAATACAGGCAATATACTTATCCCGTGCTTCTCCCGGTTCCTGCATTTTACCACAGCTCACATCATAAAAAGCACCAACTGCAGCCATCGGAGACACCATCGCATATTTCTGCAGCGTATCCCGCTGTATCTGATCCGTATACAAAGGAATGATTCCTGCGTCCTTCAGATCCTGCTCAACCTGATACAACATCGGTTCATCTTTTTTACCGTCAACCCGTCCATACACTACCCGGAAAATATCACTGCTGATCCGGATTACCCCCGGTTCCTCAATCGCAGCTGAAATATAAATACATCCATTCAAAATCTGCAGCCCCGGCAGATCCCTGGAAATCTTCTCACCGGTACCATATATATTCAAAATCGGAATCACAATCGTATGACTGTCCGCCGCTTTTTGAAGAAGCGGATAAGTCTCTTCCACTGAATATCCCTTCACACAAAGGAAAATAATATCAGCTTTCTCCGTATACTCCTCTTCTGTCGTGACTTTCAAATCAATCACACGCTCCCTATCACCTTTTCGGATACGAAGGCCATGATTCCGAATCGCCTGAAGATTCTGCTTTCTGGCAATCAACGTTACATTTTTTCCCGCAGATGCAAGAAAACCGGCGATAGAACCGCCGGTACCACCTGCACCAATAACCAAATATTTCAAATCAGACATCTACTAACTCCTTTCTGACAGCAGTATCCTGTCATTATCCAGTTCTTTTCCGGTTCCTTCCCGGAATCTGATCAGAAGATCTTCTACCGTCAGGTGTGATCTTTCTTCTCCTTCCACATCCAGCACGATCTGACCATCTGCCATCAGGAATGTTCGATTGCCCAGTTCCAGTGCCTGATGCATGTTATGGGTGATCATCATGCAGGTAATCTTGTCTTTTTCCACGATTTCTCTGGTAAGTTTCAGAACTTTATCAGCCGTTCCCGGATCCAGTGCTGCCGTATGTTCATCCAGCAAAAGAAGCTTAGGAGTAACCATGGTTGCCATCAAAAGTGTCAGTGCCTGACGCTGCCCGCCGGACAACAGGCCTACCGGCTGTTTCATTCTATTCTCCAGCCCCATATCAAGAAGACTCAGCTTTTCCCGGAACAGTTCCTTATCTTTTCGAGAAATACGGCTGAACGGATTGCTTCCTTCTGTAGTACGCAAAAAGGCCAGTGCCAGATTTTCTTCTATGGTCATCCCCGGTGCTGTACCGGCCATGGGATCCTGAAACAAACGACCGATATAACGGCTTCTCTTATGTTCCGGCACAAAAGTAATATCTTTCCCATCCAGTTCAATTGATCCATCATCCACGTAAAATGCACCTGCAACCGCATTGAATAATGTTGATTTTCCGGCACCATTAGAACCGATAATCGTCACAAAATCACCTTTTTTCAGATGAAGGGAAAGACCTGAAAGTGCTGTCTTGGCATTGATGGTGCCGGGATTAAATGTTTTTGCTATATTTTCTATTCTCAGCATCTTATCTTTCTCCTTTTCTTCGCATTGCAGCATATTTTCGTTTTTGGAACAAGAACCAGTCCTTAATGGTAGGAGCTGCAATAGCCACGCCTACTACAATAGCAGTAATCAGCTTCAACCCCTGTACCGGAACAATCTTGGTATAAAGTACAATCGCATAGATAAAACGATAAATGACAGAACCAACCACTGCGGCAATGGCTCCTTTGATAATTGTCTTTCGTCCCAGAACTGTCTCACCGATAATCAGACAGGCAAGACCGATTACCACGATTCCGGTTCCCCCATTAATATCTGCTGTATTCTGATACTGCCCCACCATGGCACCGGAAAGTGCTGTCAGAGCATTGGCAATGCAAAGTCCTACGGTAATGGTGAGTGTAGGATTGATCGAAGACGCCCTTACCATGCGGATATTATTTCCGGTGGCACGAATGGAAAGACCCAGTCTGGTTCCCAGAAATAACACCAGAAGAATTCCCATTAAAACAGTAATAGAACCGGCCAGAACAACTTCATACCATTTACCGCCGATTCCCGTAGTTTGAAAAATTGAAAATATTGTCGCTGTTTTAAGCAGGCTCACATTGGAACTCCAGCCCATCACCATCAAATTGATGGTGTAGAGACCAGTATTTGTCACAATACCTGCCAGAATCGGGGGAACTCCCAGCCTGGTCTGCAGGAATGCGGTTACAAAACCGGCACATGCCCCTGCTGCCATCGCAGCAAAAATTCCCAAAAATGGATGCCCGGCAGCTGCCATCGTCACAGATACAGCTGCTCCGAGAACGAAGCAGCCGTCTGTTGTAAGATCCGCTATATCAAGTACACGATAGCTTAAAAACAATGCCATGGCAACCAGTGCATATAAAAATCCAAGTTCAAGTGCAGTCTGTAAAATATAAAGCACCAGCAGCCCCTCCTTTTACTCTTCTGTGGTTGTAACCTCAACCACTTCACCCATATCTGCAAATACAGAATAGTCAGCACCCAGAGTTTCAGCTGTTTCTGTATTGACTGTGATAAGACCGCCATCCATCAGATAATAGTCTTCCAGATCAGCCATACCTTCTGTCACCGCTGTATAAGTCAGATCAGCCGTTTTCGTTCCAAGATCCGTATAATTAACACCGCAGGTAGCAAATGCACCATTTCTTACGAAAGAGTCTGCCCCGGTATAGTGCGGAATACCTGCTTCTGCAAGGTCACTGTAAATAGCCAGTTCTGCAGCCATAATTACGTTATCGGTAGGAGTAAATACTGCATCTACCTTTGCTGCCGCCAGCGCAGATGCAGCTGCAATTACTTCGTCATTCGTAGCTGCTGTCTGCTCTGTATAAGAAATTCCTTTCGCATCCAGATAAGCTTTTGCATCCGCAATTGATTTTGTAGAATTCGCTTCTGACAGAGAATACAGAAGACCTACATTTTTCACATCCGGATTCTGTGCCAGCATCATATCCATAATAAAATTGGTATTCAGTGCGTCACTTGTTCCGGTTACATAATCGATTCCTGTCAGTTCTGCTGCTTCCGGATCAGAAATTGCCGCATACACAACCGGTGTCTGCGTCTCTTCCGCACATACAGTCATAACCTGTGCTGCCATCGTAGCAATCGGAACAATAGCATCTACACCTTCTGCAATCGCCTGATCCCCAATCTGTTTCAAGGTTGTCTGCTCACCCTGTCCAGAGTAAATTTCATATTCAATATCTACACCCTTTTCCTTTTCGATGGCATCAAACTGAGCTGCAATCGCATTAGCAATCTCATCCAGAGATGCATGATCCATCTGCTTTACAATCGCAATTTTGTAGGAATCTGCAGAACCTTCTGTATCTGCTGATTCTTCCGATTTTTCTGGTTCTTCCGATACATCAGCTGTATCCGTACCTTCCGAAGTTTGTGTGCTCTGTTCGTTTTTCTTAGCAGAGTCTGAACTTCCTCCACAGGCTGCCATAGACATTACCATACTTACACCAAGAATTACTGCTAACACTTTTTTCTTCATAACTTTTACTCTCCTTATTTGCTCTGATTGATAAATTTTTCAAAAGCAAATAGCCGATAGATTTTTATTTTCAATATAATTAAAACCGCCTCAAGCTGTTGCTTGAGACGGTAATAAAAATCTTTATTATCGCGGTACCACTCAAATTGACGAATCGTCCACTTTATACGTACTAACATACGTCCCTCATTGATAACGGGTTTGGTTCCCGGCAGTGCCTACTCTCATGATTTCGGGCTGCCCTCGAAAGTCCATTCAGCAATAAAATCCATATGACAATTCCACCATCTGCCACTCTCTGTGATTTCTTTTAAAGCCTACTCCTCTTTCTCATCGGTTTCGCTTTTGATAGAGATATTCTATGCCCTTTTCAGTGATTTGTCAACACTTTACCACGAAAAAGTATACTTTTTTGTAATTCCTTTGTTACAGTTCAGGTAGCCATTATTCTGCACCGAACTATTCATTATAGGCTCAAATGATTGTTATTTGGGTTTCCATCCTACCTTTTTGGTCTTTGGGTAGGCTTCATTTCTTGGTTTTCACGTTTTCATCCTACCAAATAAGAAGAAACGTAGGCTGAGAATCCCAGAAATACCTTAGTGAGCTTACTGAAATTGGTAAAAGTGTAGGCTACAAATCCCAGAAACAAATGATATAGCCTATAAAAATCAAAAAAAGATAGGATGGAAATCATAACAGCAACCATTAGAGCCTATCGAAAACGAAAAAATGCAGGAGGAAAATCTGAAAACTAATCAATGAAGCCTACCAAAAGTTAAAAGGCAGGACAGAATCCCACATAACAAGCATCTGAACCTGCCGGGAACGGTATGACATGGGATAATGGCTAGCTGAACTGTAACATTCCTTTGGAAAGGGACGGAGAATCTCTGGTATTTTTAAGAAGCAGGCCGCTCCTCCTCAACTCTGCACTAAGCGCGACTAATTGACGCTCAGGAGAGCCTTCGCGCCAAAGTCTTGCTAAGTGCATATTTTCGGACTCGCTTTCCCCAATGCTTCTGAAAAATACCAGAGATTCTCCTGTCAATTCCAAACGAAACGAAATGTGCGAGGGAAGAATGTATGTGAAGCTTTCATTTCAATAATAACCATTTTCATAACTGAAATAACTTTATATGTACAACATATATTTTTCCACCTATTATATTTCACAAACTTGAAATCAGTTCGTTATAATTTTGTATGAGGAATCTGATTCTGTCTATTTTTTGTCCTACTGTCTTAAACCTATAAGCCATACCGGATAGAGTTATCAAATTCTTCCAAAACAAATTATACCAATTTGTCATCTTTCAGCCTGTGTAAATAATAATCAATTACCACACATACAGTATCATCAGTTAAAACTTTCTGTTCTTTGGGAATACCGTATATTTCATATTCCTCATCATATTTCCAGCATATGAAAAATCCCATATCACACTGTTTATATTTCTCAATATTGTGACCTTGTTTTAATCGCTGAAGAGCTCTTCTCTCATCTCTGCACTGACAATACTTAATATATAATTCCGCTTTTGCAACATATCTCGATAAACTGCCTACAAACTGTCTATCATATGCCCAATCATCAAGATTATCTACTATTAATTCCACCCGATGGGATTCTGTTGCCAGATGCTCTAAAAGGACATCTTCTTCCCCTGGCAACAATTTTCTTGAAGAGAAAATAGATAATTGCAATTTTTTTATACTTTCTTTCTTTATTGTCTTATCATAGTATGACGCTTTCAACAAATCATATAAATCATTGGACGCTTCAAAATTCGGATGAGAATACGCTTCTCTCAATCTTTTCTTTCTAAAATGATTTCTTAAAACTTTCTTTTTATTAATTTGATCAATAATTTCATCTTTATAATTTGTCACTAATTCAACATGTTTTCTCTGAACGGCAGTAATATCAATATCTAAACCATTATTACTTACATAAACTAAAATAGGCATTTTCAGAAAAGTAACATATACATTTTCGATACCATCTATCGTCAATAACTCTTGCGTTTCTTGCTTGATGCCATCTGCAAGTTCCACCTGATTGTACTCCTGATTAAAAATATCTTGAATATATTCAAACCGGAATTTTATTTGTTTTAAATCTTCGGCCAAAATACATGCTTGCAACTTATTATCATCGTCCCATATTTTCTCTTTCATTTGATATTTTGAAACATCATATAGAATTAATCCTTGTAAAGAATCCATATATACATCTTTCATAATATCTTGACTTTTTTCTACCCGTTCCAAATCCATCAATACCCGTTCACCTTTTTTTAACAGCGAACAAATATCAGATGATACAGAAATTAAATCTCTCGTATGTAAATCCGCTAATGTAATATCTAGTAGCCGTCTACTTAATCCTAATATTTTAGCTATCTCATCGACTTGATAAACGCCCGCATAAATTATTTCCAACACTTTTTCTTCAACAAGGTTTAGTTTTATTACTTTTCTTTTAGTAATTCTTAATGAGTATTTATATACAGGAAGATAAACATCATCTTTAAATAAAAACTCATACCCATCATTTTGCCGTACTATATTCACAAATAAGCTATTAATTAAATGTTTCAAAACATTTTTCCTCCGTCACATCGAATAATATCACATTGATCATTTTCAGTAATATAATCAATGATTTCTACGAATTTATTATCTGGATCATCGAAATTATAAAAAAATTCCATATCTCCACAAACCATTAATAACTTTTTCGCCCTAGAAAAAGCAACATTTATACGTTCTTTTTCTTTTTGAAAACCTATTGAATCCCGAGTTCTTACTGTACTATACATAATAATGTCATTTTCCCTACCTTGAAAAGCATCCAAAGTATTAACATCAATTGTTGCAATTTTGTCGAAACCACTTGCCTTAATTGATTTTCGTAATAGTTCTTTTTGACCACTATAACCGGTGATAATTCCGATATCTAAACCTTCTAATTCTTGAGAATTTTTCAGATCATTTAAAATTTCCAATATAATTCTTTTTTCTTCTTCGTTTATATAAGATCCTCCCTTTGTTCGCTTTTGCATTTTTTTCTTATTTTGGGATGTATCAAACCATACTATTGATTTTTTGCAATATCTACTGAGTCCATGCCGTCTCTTTTCATCATCACACCCGGTATCAATTATCCCATTATAAAACACCTGACTAATTAAATTTCCAATATTTTCAATCATTCTATATTGAGTTGTTAAAATTTGTTTATGCGTTTTAGGAAGTGAGTTATATAATATATCAAACAGCCTATAATCTGGATTTCGCGTTAATTCTGCGAGAATAGGTGACACATTAATATCTGCATAAGCTGGTAACTGATTTTGATCCCCGACTAATATTATTTTTTTTGCCTTTATAATCGATACCAACAATTCTGGAGTTGTCGCTTTTGCCGCTTCGTCAATGATTACGTAATCAAAAGACATATCCTTAATTATTTCATTTGATAAAAAACCCACACATGTTCCAGCAATAACAACTGCACTACGTATCATCTGATAATCCAAACTTTCTTGATCTACTAGCCTTTTTAACCAGTCCTCTTGAATGAGCTTGATATTATTCCATTTTTCTTTTTCTTCCTTATTATCTATTGTTCCAATAAGAATTTGTTTTTGTTCTATATATTCATGAACGTTGTTTTCTATTTCTTTAATCAAATTCCCCCTATGTGCATTTATTGTATACTTTTCCGAAATAGCCTTAGAAATATTTCTATCCGCACCAATTCTAATTATTGCAGTTCGTTCCTCTACAATTCTAGATAATCCTTCCAAAATATTGTCTACTGCTGTATGTGACTGCGATACAATTAATATTTTAGGACTATCAGTCATTTTCACATCTCTTTTAATTATTTGACCAATAATTTCTTTAATAACAGATGTTTTCCCCGTACCTGGAGGACCTTGTATCAAACATATACTTTCTGTATTCAAAGCTTTAATAACAGCCTGTTTCTGTGATTCATTCAGTTCCCTCGAAATAAATTCCGGTTCCGAAATAGTTAGTATTTCTTCCGGCTCATCTAAGCACAATATGATATCCTTCAAACTTCTTGCTGAATATTCATCCATTTTCAAAGCATATATTGCCTTAAATTGCCGTCTATATGCCGTAGTTTTTGCATGAAAATCCTCCCGTAACACAATTTTTTTATTTAACAATGCTCGTACATTTGGTTTTAATCTCCCTCTTGGCAGGGAAAAAACCATTTTTACTGAATCATCTTGACAAATAATCTCTTCAAAAGTACCTACATCTGTATATATAACCCCCTTGTCACCATTACTTTCTACAACAAACTTTGTCAAAGGAATAATCTCATCTATTGATTTATTTAGACAATCAGTTATTTCCATGATAAGTTGATTTCCCTCAACTTCATAATTTGAATATTGAATAATCGCTGATTTTCTTTTTTCTGTTTCAACAGATTCCGTCAATCCCTTTTCCCATCCTCCGAAAAGATTCTCAAATCGTTCTTCTTGTAGCTGATATTGCTGATTATCATTTTGATGATTTTCGAACATTACTACTAATTTACTATTGTCTACCGAATCATAATTTCCATAGGATCTTGTTTGAACAAACATTAGTTTTCCTATAATTTTAAAACTGCGCTTAATATTTTTGTTTCTTCTGTCAGCAGTAATCGTACTAATATAGGTTACAAAAAACATCTGTTTTATCTTATCAAACACACATTCTATTACAAGCCTTGCCCCCGTTATTACATATTTATCGTACTTTGTATTATAAAATCCATATGCTTCTTGAAATTCTCTCTTTAAAAAAGAATTTGTTAATTGAACCATTGTCATTTTTTCTTCTACTACAGAACTTCTTTTCAATTCTTCAAGTTTTTTATAATCAATGGCTATATTATAACTATATGATGACGTATTAAGAGTCCCAATTAGATTTTCAAACACATCTATCACATCAATTAAAGAATCTGGCCTAGAATCTGGATCTTTTTGAATTAACTTTAATAGTATTTCTTTAACTTCCCTTCTTCCCGACCACTTTTCTATAGCTTGATGAATATTATAATTAGATATTTTTTGTGACAATAAAATTTCACTCATTACTATTCCAAGAGAATAATAATCGCATTTTTCGGTTATGATTTTTCCATCAATTAATTCTGGAGCGGAATAACCTTCAGAATACATTGGCATAGTTGTCTCAGAATCAAATACTGTTTTTATTTTACTAGCCCCAAAATCAATCAAAATAACCTTGTCTTTATAAACATCATAAATTACATTTGATGGCTTAATATCTCTATGAATAACGTTATTAGAATGCGCACTATTTACCGCTTTTAAAATTTTGAGACAAATTTCATATTTCTTTAATTGCGTAAAATGTTCCCAATTAATATGGTCTAATGTTTCACCCGGAACATAATCCATCAAAATACCACCATAAACCTCCTTACCCAGAGGATACAGTTCCGTATTCGTATCCCATATTTTTACAATTCCTTCACATGAGTTTAATGTCTTTAACGCTTCCATTTCTCTATTAAATATAAGCTTCTGTAGCCCACTTTCAATTTTAGAGAAACACTTAAGTACATATAGTTGGTCTTTACCTATGGGTTTTACTTTGAATACCAGATTGCCCCAAATAGATGATCTATGCAATAATTCTACAACTTCATAATTCATAATTATCTTCTTTTCTTCAGACATTGAAACCTCCATGCAAAACACAGCTATTAGCCTCAAATACTTGATTTTGTATCTAATCTCCCGAATTAAACTCCACCAGTTTCTCCCAGTCAATGCTTCCATCATCCCGGCAGAAACTATTGGAAAATTCTCTAACCAGTCTATTTGCTGCACGATTATAGCTTTCTTTATAATCGGCAACATATTTTTCTGGCATCGTTCCCATATATCCAATAATCTTTATGTAAAAATCCTCGTCACCCGTCAACTCAGCCCAGAAACGTTTTCCTGCCAGTTCCTGATACATTTTCGGTTTCCCTCTGCCAGAATCTTTCTTCTTTCCGTAGCAATAACCGATATATGCTTCGTATCTTGCTTTTGCCTGTTGTGCCAACTTAGAAGCAGCCGTAAAATTCTGCTCCTGACGTTTTTTACTATCCGCATTGAAGACAGAAGGGCCACTTTTGACCGCTATAGCAGAAATCGTATTCGTTTCCTTGTTTTGAATCATAATATCAATACCTTCTGCCAATGCTTTATATCCACCACTTGCAGCAATAGCGATCGGTTCAAAGAAGCAATTTCCAAAAATTGTCTCTTCGCTGGAGCTAACAAATGCTGTCAAGACAGAATCCACAATTTCTGCTGCACTTTGCATAGCTTTCGCACGATACAAGTATGGATTTTTTCGTTTCATTACCTTCTGTATGTTCAATCCATCGATTTTCTCGATTAATGTCCCATAGAATGTTTCCAATGCAGATGCGATCGCCTGGATTACTGCCTGTTCATCATATGAATTATTTAACGGCATATAGATTTCCTCCCAATTCTATTGCATTTCGAATTTTGTTATGCACATTCGTCCCTCTAAATCGTTTTGTTTGCACCAAAGACGTCTGATCTGCCACGGAAAGAACTGCCTTTCCAATAGCTTCTGCCAATCCCACCGGAACAGCATTCCCAATCTGCCGGTATTTGGCGGCTGTCGTCCCTGTAAATATCCAGCCATCCGGGAACTGCTGAATTCTTGCATACTCTTTTACACTCAGTGGCCTATTTTGTGTAGGATGGCACATCATTGTTGCTTTCTGAACCGGAGAAGTTACCACCGTTGGAGAAGGCTGATTATATGACAACCTTCTATAAAATCCTACTTTTCCACCTCCAGATTTATATGCGCCTCCCATAGCAATAGGAATAATGTCTTCCGGTAAATCTCTCCAATTTCCACCTTCCGGAACCATTTTTAAGAACTTTAGGCGTTCCTCACTCAGGGTCGCGCATTCACCATAATCAAATTCCAAGTCTTCAATCACACTTCTAACAGTTTGCCATTGATACTCTCTATTTTGGTGCATCTGAAAGTGCGTAGGAATCGGAAGGAAAATATCTTCATTGTCACGACTTCCGATTAAAACAAATCTTTCTCGAAATTGTGGAACCCCATAATTTACAGCATCCAGCACCCCATATACTGTCTTATATCCTAATTTATCAAATTCAGACAAAATTACATCCAGTACCGTACCTAATCTCTGATCAGGATCGCTTTCATCCCTTTCAGACAACGGTACATGCTTTAATGGTGCAGACATAATTCCTTTCACATTCTCCATTACAAAAAACCGAGGACGAATATAATCTATCATACGGATAAAATCCATAAATAAACTTCCTCTTGGATCGTTTATCCCTAAACGTTTTCCTGCTGTAGAAAAAGGTTGGCAAGGCGGCCCACCGCAAATCAAAAACGGTTCACCTACAGATAATCCTGTCATGTCTAACAGTTGTTGTGGCTGAATCTCCCTAATGTCTCCGCTCAATACCTTATGTCCATTGTCTCTCATAGTTTTTACACATGATGCATCAAAATCCTGGCCAATTACAACATTTAAACCTGCTTTACCTAAACCAATATCTAATCCCATAGCCCCGGAAAACAAAGAAATAACATCTCTATTGTCAGCATACCTGCTATAACTATTCTGTTTTATACTACTATGCATTAAATCTTCTCTCCGTTTTCTAATACAAATTTTCTCTCAAAAGAACTATTTGCCGCTTCTGCAATATCTTCTAATTCAGCTATGGTAAAACTCTCTCTTTTCATTTTCCCATTAAAATTCTGTGGTGTTGTACCTATTCGCCGTGCAAGTTCAGCTACACTAATATCGGATCTTACGCACAACACCTTGATTTGTTCAGAAATCGTCATTTCGGGTACCTCGTCATTAAATCAACTCTTACCTTACCAGTATAAATCATGGCATTTATATCGTCAACCAAATAATTCACTCTATATGATTATGGGTACTTGTAACTTTTCATTCATCTTGGTAAAATAACTTATATCAGAAAAGGCGGTGAAAACACATATGGCTCGTGATCCCAAAACAGTATCCAAAAACATGAGTAAAATCCATAGCAAAGATACTTCGATAGAAATTCAGCTCCGAAAAGCACTCTGGCACAAAGGATATCGTTACCGAAAAAATTATAAAGCACTTCCCGGTTCACCCGATATCGTTCTTACCAAATATAAAATTGCCATCTTTTGTGACAGTGAATTTTTTCATGGAAAAGACTGGGAAATATTAAAACTTCGTCTTGAAAAAGGTAAAAATCCAGACTATTGGATCAAGAAAATCGAACGAAATCGCTCCCGTGACTGGGAAAATGACAAAAAGCTACTGTTTTTAGGATACACTGTCATTCATTTCTGGGGTCAAGATATCAAAAAACATACGGACGAATGCCTTCAATCTATTGAAGAATCTATTTGGGATAATGCTTTGACTAATAATCTCGAAAATCTAGAAGAACTCAAATAGGTTAATGAATAAAGGAATTAGACATGAACATTTTAATCTACCAAACAAACGGAAAAGCAATTGATTCTTTCCAAGAAATTGAAACCGACTTTTATGTTACTGAATATTTAGATGTAGGCTTTCAACACTCTCGCTTTGAGTTTCCTGGGGATTCACTATTATTCAAATTAGACACAGCATGCGTTTCATTATACGATTTATTTCAACATAAAATACTTATCTCGGATGATGAATACTGTAAAAACATAGATTTTCTATTCCAGGAAATTTTTAAATCTGGTTTAGATTCTGATTGTGATATATCAAAAGAATATCTGCAAAACATGTTTGAACATCCATTACAGAAAATAGTCAAGAACTATGATTTTTCAAAATATAATATCTATGATGATATAAATACAAAAAAATATACGTATGCCTATTTATCTGATTGTCAATCGATGATAAATACACTTCAAGAATTACTTCTATCTTGTCATTCGTATTTTGTTAATTTTTATAAAATGTTATGCCAACATCCTGTGAAGCTTGATTTTGAAGATGAATACTATGCTATAACAACAGAAGGAAGGATACTTTTCAGTACAGCTTCATCATTATTCATCTCTCTTTACTCAATATTTGACATATTAACAAAGATTGCATATGAATTAGAAAACATACAAGACTGCTCATTAACATACAAGAAATTGGCTTCTTCAAAAATACTTTATGGTGACAAAAAGAAACTAAAAAACATTGATTTTCCAGGAACAGTATTTGACACCTCCAGAAATCTTTCAATCATAATAAATCTTAGGAATGAACTAATTCATAATGCAACTTGGGAAATGAATCCAAAAATTTTTTTCTCTGTTAAAAATCATGTGCTCAAAGAAAAATGTATCTATATGCCTGACTTTACAGAAGAAGGTCATTTGGTTACATACAAAAATCGTAAAAGGTTCTTTTCACAAGGAAAAAAACTTAACCAAGAATTACCAGATATTTATTTTGATATCCTACAGCGAATATACCAAACAATAATTGCGATGAAATAATTGTTGCATTTCCCAAAAGCATTCAAAGATTTGTCAAAGCCTACTCTATTTTTAATACCTTGACATGTGTAAATGACTTTTTGGCCTTTTTCAGAAAATGGTCATTGTCCCTTAACACATTTTTTATTCCAACTCGTTTGGAATAGAACAGGAAACTTCCTATCATTTTTTCAGAAGCATTGGGGAAAGTGAGTCCGAAGATCCGACGCTTACGGAGACTTCCTTGCTCAGGCTCTCCTGAGCAAGGATTTAGTCGCAGTTAGCGGCTAGCTGAGGAGGAACGACCTGCTTCTGAAAAAATGATAGGAAGTTTCCGTCCCTTTCCACGACAAATTACAATTTCTATACCAGACACTGCATTTTTTTCAGCAATTCTTCCGTCCGTTCCATCATCGACACCGGCTCTTTTGTTTTTTTCTTTTTCGGCCGATAGATGAAGTACGGACTGGCTTCTACTTTGAACTGTAGTTCATTCGGATATGCTGCCAGTATTTCCGGGATTTTTGATGTATCTACTTTTGCGTTTTCGTGCATGGTGAGTTTGATCTGGTCACCCATCTGTTTGACTTCACGGATATAGATGCGGTGCGCCAGTGCTTTCAGGTTCGCCACTGCCAGCAGGTTCTGTACCATTTTCGGAGGTTCTCCAAAACGATCAAGCAGTTCTCCCAACATTTCCTCATAGTCTTCCGGATTATCAATTCCGGCAATTCTCTTGTATATATCAAGCTTGAGGTATTCATTCTGGATATATTTGTCAGGAATATAGGCACTGATACTCATGTCGATGGTTGTCTCGAAGTCTTCCTGGACCTGAATTCCTTTCGCTTCCTGGACTGCCTCATTCAGCATTTTACAGTACAGATCATATCCGACTGCATCCATATGACCATGCTGCTCCGCTCCCAGAAGATTGCCGGCACCGCGAAGTTCCAGGTCGCGCATGGCTATCTTGATACCGCTTCCCAGCTCCGTAAATTCTCGAATCGCATGCAGCCGCTTTTCTGCAATTTCCTTCAGCATAACGTTTCTGCGGTACATGAGAAATGCATATGCGGTCCGATTTGACCGTCCTACTCTTCCCCTCAACTGATAAAGCTGTGACAATCCCAATCGGTCTGCGTCGTGAATAATCATGGTATTTACATTGGAAATATCAAGACCGGTCTCAATAATCGTAGTAGATACCAGTACGTCAATATCACCGTTGATGAATCCGTACATGATTTTTTCCAGTTCCCGCTCGCTCATCTGTCCGTGAGCAAAAGCTACATTTGCTTCCGGCACCAGCTTTGCAATCTGGTTGGTGATTTCCTCGATATTATTTACCCGGTTATAGACGTAATATACCTGTCCTCCCCGGGCCAGTTCCCTGCTGATTGCTTCTCTCACCATTTCGTCGTTATATTCCATCACATATGTCTGGATGGGCACACGATCCTGCGGAGGTTCTTCAAGAACGCTCATATCACGGATTCCGATCAGACTCATATGAAGGGTCCGGGGAATTGGCGTGGCCGTCAATGTCAGTACATTGATGCTTCTTTTCATTTTTTTGATTTTTTCTTTATGTCTGACACCAAAACGCTGCTCTTCATCGATAATCAGCAAACCCAGATCTTTGAATTTCACATCGGAAGAAAGTACGCGATGAGTTCCGATTACCACATCCACCAGACCTTTTTTCAGATCCTCAATGGTTTTCTTTTGCTGTGCTTCTGTTCTGAAACGACAAAGCAGATCCACCCTTACAGGGAACTCCTTCATTCTCTGGTTGAAGGTATTGTAATGCTGCTGAGCAAGGATTGTGGTCGGAACCAGATATACTACCTGCTTTCCTTCCTGAATTGCCTTAAAGGCAATGCGAAGTGCCACTTCTGTTTTCCCGTAACCCACATCTCCGCAGATCAGACGGTCCATGATTTTTCCGCTTTCCATATCCTTTTTTGCCGCTTCGATAGCCAGGAGCTGATCCTCCGTCTCCTCAAAAGGAAACATTTCCTCAAACTCTTTCTGCCATACGGTATCCGGTCCGTACTGGAAACCGGTCTCATTCTGACGGGCCGCATACAGTTCCACCAGTTCTTTGGCGATATTCTTTACTGCACCACGTACTTTAGTTTTTGTTTTTTTCCATTCCAGACCGTCCAGTTTATTTAATTTTGGTGCCTTGGCTTCTCCGCTGGAATATTTCTGCAGCATCTCCAGCTGGGTGGCAAGTATATAAAGATTACTGGGGCCATCATATTCAATCTTAATATAATCCTTGACCACACCATCTACCTTCAGTTTTTCAATTCCTCTGTAGATACCCAGTCCATGATTTTCATGCACAACAAAATCACCTACAGCCAGTTCTGCAAATGACTGTATTTTTTTGCCGCTATATTCACTTTTCTTATGTTTTCTCTTCTTTTCCTTGCCAAAAATATCACTCTCGGCTATCACCACATATTTAATCAGGGGATATTCAAAGCCTCTGGCCACATGACCACATGTCACCTTGATTTCTCCCGGCTGAATAAGACGCTGCAGATCCTCACTGTAGAATGCTGCCAGCCCCTCTTCTCTCAGATTCTCAGCCAGACGTGCTGCCCGGGTTCTGGAAGGAGACAGCAGCATGACCTGATAACCGGATTGTTTCCATTTCTGAAGATCCTTTACCAGCATTTCAAAACTGTTATTATAAGGATTTACCGAGCGGACAACAATCTGTTTTTCCAGGGTATAATTCCACTGATTCCCTCGCGGCTCCATCGTCGACAAGGCAAGCCCGTGACCTTTGTGCATCTTATGCACTACATCCTGATATCTGCAGATCAGATTGGTCTGTCCCGGCAAAAGATATCCTTTTTCCAGCCGGTGAATCATACTCTCCCGAAATTCAGTCTCGGTAGCTCCTGCGTGTTCGGTCAGTCTGTTGGGTTCATCCAGCACAAGCAGTGTATTTTCCGGAAAATAATCCAGAAAAGAGACTGTGTCTTTATAAAAATAATGGATAAAACTTTCTGCACCGGCAAAGTGTTCAAATTCTTCCATCTGATTTTTTACTTCTTCCGCCAGATTTGCCACACGGGCAGCCTCTTCCGTTCTGAATTCTTCTCTTAGTTTCTTGCTTATTGATTTTGATTCCTTTTCAATAGCTTTGATTCCGGACGTAATCCTTTCACGATCCAGTATCATCTCAGTAGCCGGATATATGGCAATCTCTTCCAGATTTTCAATGGAGCGCTGACTTTGCACATCAAAGCTTCTGATAGAGTCAATTTCATCTCCCCACAGTTCAATCCGCCAGGGGTTATCTTCCGTAAGCGGAAACACATCCATAATTCCGCCTCGAATAGAAAACTGACCGGGCACTTCCACCTGTGCCGTTCTCTCATATCCCAGCTCCACCATACGGTATTTCATCTGATCCAGATCCAACTCACTGTCATTCTTCAGATATAGGATGTTGTTGATCCAGACTTCCAGAGGAACCAGATAATCCAGACAGCTGTCCACAGAAGCAATTACTGTCAATTCTTTCTGTTCTATTAATGCTTTTAAAACCTGAATCCTCTGACGGGTAATCAAATTTCCATGAATATCTGCCTGATAAAAGATCAAGTCTCTGGCCGGATACAAAAGCACCTCCGAGTCATACATCCGGTAATCCTCATAAAATTCCTTAGCTTTCAGATCATTTTCCGTAATAATCAGACGAAAAGGAAACTCCCGGGCAAGCCCATATGTAAAATGAGCTTTCTGGGAGTCAAGGCATCCAGAAACTGAAACAATTCCCTTTTTTTTGATTTGCTTTTGTATTTCTTCAAAATCAGCCAGGTTATATAAAGGTTGTAAGAATGCATCCATCTGCATGGTCAGTTCCTCTCCTGCTATTTTACTGCTTCATTTTCGGCATTGAGCACCAGCTTTTTGTTATATAAGTTCATAGCTTCATCAATCTCTCCCTGCACGATCAATGCCGCAGCTTTCGCCGTACGCTCCAGTGCTTCATCCACCAGCTTCCTGTCATCCTTTGAAAATGCACCCAGTACATAATCAGCAAGATCCCAGTTTTTCGGTTTTTCACCAACACCCACTTTAATCCTCTGAAAATTCTGTGTACCAAGATGGGTAATGATACTCTTAATTCCGTTATGTCCTCCGGCACTTCCTTTTTTCCGGATCCGAATATTTCCCGGAGCCAGACTGATATCGTCAAAGATGACCAGAAGTTCTGTCTCCGGATCTATTTTATAATAATCTACCATTGCCCGGACAGCTTCTCCGCTCAGATTCATGTACGTCAGCGGTTTTGCCAGAATCACCTTCTGCCCTTCTATCACACCTTTGCCGTACATGGCTTTATGCTGTTTCCCGGAAGAAGGAATCCGGTACTCGTCCACCAGAACATCTATGGCATCAAATCCCACATTGTGGCGGGTATTTTCATATTGTTTTCCCGGATTTCCCAGGCCTACGATTAAAAACATCTGTCGTCTCCTTTATCAGGTAAAGTATACCAGTTCCTGTTCCGGTTTTTCTGCAGGAACGATTTCTGTTGCATACAGAACCGGTCCCTCATCCTGATATACTTCCATATATTCTTTCCTCACCTCGGCAGTTACTTCAACCCAGGAACCCATCCGAAGTCTTCTTGCATCCGGATTCTTGCATACGTAACCGATAAACTGGGTATCATCCGCACAGCAGGTCATAGCCATACGTCCCGGAACAAAGAATCCCGCATTCAGGTCCCGGCTTTTCAGAACCTGGCCTTTGATTTTGACCGTTTTCCCTACATAATCGTCCAGATTATCCATCATATCAATATACCAGATACCAAAGTCGATATCTTCCACTTCAATCACATCCGCATCCATGTCATACGGCATTTCATCCTGGAAAATATCATCGATCTCCCCATCTTCATCCTCAAACAGAACTTCGGCTCCGGCATTGACAACCTTCACACTTCTGCGGAAATTTGCCAGGGGATTGTCCGGCTGACAACGATTAAATATCACCATATCCGCACCGCGGATCATTTCCACAAACAGGGATTTCATATTATTCATATAAATCTGAAAACAGCTGGCATCCACTGTCACAATGTGCTGTGCCATATCCCAGTAACGGGGCAGGGACATCTGATAAAATTTATCTACTGACCACAACGGATTGAATTCAATCAATACACGCTCCGGTTTATGCTTCTTATCCAGCATCCGCAGGGTATCCTCATTAAAGTCCTCCGGCTCCTCGATAATTTCCATCACCGTATTATATTTTTTCAGGTCATCCGCATCGTACTCTTCTTCGCCCTCTTCACAGACAAGCAAAAGAGTTTTCTCCGGAATCTGAAAATATTTCTGATGAATCGTAAAATCAAGGAACTGGGTTTTTCCACTTTCCAGAAATCCGGTTATCAGATAAACCGGTATATCTCTTCTCATCATAATTATTTCACTCCAAACAATTCTTCCAGTTTTGCTTCATTCATTTTGGAACCTATGACACATAATTTCCCGGTGATCTGAGGTGCACCTGTTCTCACTTCATATTCCTCAGGAACCATGTCAAAGAAAATCCACTGTCCGTCTTTACCGTCTACCATACCTTTTGCACGAAGGATCACGCCCAGACTTTCATCCTCAGACAGCTGTTTCAGAATCGATTCAATTTCCTCTCTGGAGTATTTTTTTGCAGTCTCACGTCCCCAGCTGGTAAATACTTCATCTGCATGATGATGGTGATGATCGTGACCACAGCCACATTCGTGGTCATGGTCGTGGTGATGATGTTCATGGTCATGTCCGCATCCGCATTCATGGTCATGGTCGTGGTCATGTTCATGATGATGCTCGTGATGGTGCTCATGATTATGATCGCATCCACACTCATGGTCGTGATGATGGTGCTCATGATCGTGGTCATGGTCATGATGATGACCGCATACCGGGCAGATTTCTTCTTCCTCTTCTCTTCCATGCTCCATCGCCTGCAGAATCTGTGCGCCGTCCAGTTTTTCCACCGGAGTTGTGATAATCACTGCATCTTTATTCACTCCACGGATCATCTCAACTGCTTTTGCAACCTTTTCTTCTGTTGCCTTCGGTGTATCTGTCCTGCTGAGAATAATTGTTTTTGCATACTCCAGCTGATTCTCAAAAAATTCTCCAAAGTTGCGCAGATACATTTTACATTTATTTACATCCACTACCGTGGTATAACTGTTCAGAGAAATCTCACAGTCCACATCTACACCTTTGACTGCTTTTATTACATCAGAAAGTTTTCCTACACCTGAAGGTTCAATCACTATACGATCCGGGTGATACGTTGTGATAACTTCTTTCAGAGAAGTACCAAAATCGCCCACCAGAGAACAGCAGATACAGCCGGAATTCATCTCACGGATCTCAATTCCTGATTCTTTCAGGAAGCCTCCATCGATGCCGATCTCACCGAATTCATTTTCAATCAGAACCACCTGCTCTCCTTTCAACGCTTCTGACAGTAACTTTTTAATTAATGTTGTTTTTCCGGCACCAAGAAAACCGGATATAATATCTATTTTTGTCATAATAAAATTCCTCCTGTTTTTCAAATTGGAAAACGACCAAAAAGGGCTGTTTCACAACAGCCCCTGTTATTCTGAGGTACAGTTTCTGAAATGGTATGTCCCATTCCGGCAATTCTTATTCTCCATCCAGCATAAATGTTACCAGACGGTTAACATCTTCCGGTTCGTGAGCAATTACTTCCAGTTCCGGAATCTCACCATTGGAGAAAATATTAGCTAAAGATACATACTGACACAGTTTAGACTTCAGGTTCAGACGGTCTCCTTCACCGGTAACCAGTTCTACCTTTCCTTTACACTGATCTACTACTTTAAAAAATGCTTCTACATTGCTGATATTTGTTATTTTCATTTTAATGTCATCTCCTTTCCATCATCCAAATCCTTGCTTCAATCCTAATCCACTTCATTATAAACACTTTTTTACTGAATTGTAAAGAAAAAATTTAAAATGCGAATACTGCTACTGCATATGGCGGAAGCGGATAGTCCAGATGGAACTTCTGTCCGTCACATTCACCTTTCTTCGCTTTCAGTACCGTATCTGTAACTTCATATTTTCCGCCGTATTTTGGATCCGCACTGTTAAGAATCAGCTTGTACTGTTTGTTCTTCGGCACGCCTACCTGGTAATCTGTTCTTTCCACAGGTGTAAAGTTACAGATAAACAGCAGATTATTCCGTCCTGTGGGTGACCAGCGGACAAAACTGTAAATGCTTCTGTCCCCGTCGTCTGCATTGATCCACTGGAAGCCGTCATATCCTTTGTCGTTGGCATACAGTGCCGGATATTTCTTATACATGTGAAGGAGATCTTTCACATATTCCTGCAGCTGCTGATGGCGTTCTTCTCTCAGCAGATACCAGTCAAGTTCCCTTGCCTCGCTCCACTCCTGGAACTGTCCGAAATCCTGTCCCATAAACAGAAGCTTCTTGCCCGGATGTCCGAACATGAAGGAATATCCGGCTTTCAGGTTTTCAAACTTATCGTCATACAATCCCGGCATCTTGTTGATCATCGAGCATTTCAGATGAACTACTTCATCATGAGACAACACCAGCACATATTTTTCACTGAATGCATAGGTCATGGAGAAAGTCATCTTGTTATGATTGTATTTGCGGTAAATAGGATCCAGTTTCATATATTCCAGGAAATCATGCATCCATCCCATGTTCCATTTAAATGTAAATCCAAGACCGTTTTCTTTTTCCACATCTCCGGTCACTTTCGGCCATGCAGTAGACTCTTCTGCGATCATCATAACGCCTTTATTTCTTCCCTGCACCAGAGTATTCAGATGTTTGAAGAATTCAATGGCTTCCAGATTCTGATTGCCGCCGTACTTGTTGGCAACCCACTGTCCGTCTCTCTTGCCGTAGTCCAGATACAACATGGAAGCAACCGCATCCACACGAAGTCCGTCCACATGGAATTCTTCCACCCAGTACAGTGCGTTGGCCAGTAGGAAGTTCTTTACTTCATTGCGGCCATAATTAAAGATTTTGGTACCCCAGTCCGGATGTTCTCCCTGTCTTGGGTCTGCATGCTCATACAGACAGGTTCCATCAAATTCGGCAAGACCGTGTCCATCTTTCGGAAAATGAGCCGGAACCCAGTCCAGAATTACGCCGATTTTATTTTTATGCAGATAATTGACCAGATACTTGAAATCGGCCGGAGAACCATAGCGTGCAGTCGGTGCATAATAACCGGAAACCTGATAGCCCCAGGAACCATCAAACGGATGCTCTGCAATACCCATCAGTTCCACATGGGTATATCCCATACGTTTCACATACTCAGTCAGAGAGTGAGCGATTTCCCGATAACTGTAGAATCCGTCAGGATCCTGCTCAGTAGCCGGATGTTTTCTCCAGGAACCTGGATGTACTTCGTAAATTGCCATGGCTTTATCATTTGGATCACTTGCCTGACGATTTTTAATCCAGGCAGCATCTCCCCATTTGAATCCACTGATATCAGCAACCCGGGATGCATTGCCCGGACGCATCTCTGACCATGTGGCATAGGGGTCTGCTTTAAATAATTCACGACCATCCTGTGTTGTGACACAGTATTTGTACAAATCACCGACTACAATTCCCGGAATAAATGTTTCCCACACACCAATAGGGCCGGTCTTTTCCATCGGATTTACATCCGGCTTCCATTCATTAAATTCGCCAACCACAGAAACTCTGGCTGCATTAGGTGCCCAGACAGCAAAGTATACACCTTTTTCCTCTCCTACCGTAGTCAGATGAGCACCAAGCTTTTTATAAATGTCATAATGTGTTGCCTGACCGAAAAAATACTGATCCTGTTCCCCGAAATGCATTCTTTCTTCCATACCTATTCTCCTTTTTTCTAAAAATGTTGCTGTTACATCACAAATATCTTCACACCGTTTGCCGGCAGTGTTACTTTCAATCTTCCGCCTTCTTCCGGACAGCACTCTCCTGTTACAGCATCCCGATATACTTTTCCTCCAACCGGAGCCGGAATCATAATCTGTGCCTCCTGATTCTCATCATTATTTACTGCCACTACGACAGCTTTATCATTCTGAATCCTTGCAAACGCATACTGCCGATTGGTCAGCAGAAGTTCTCTATAACTTCCATTTGCAATTTCCGGATGTTCTCCTCTGATCTTACCCAGGGTTTTGATCCACTCCGTCAGTTCCGGATGAGGTGCTTTTACCTTCATCTCTTCCAGGTTAAGAGCCGGACGCATGGGATCATCATTGCCTCCCTCTTTTCTTCCCTGAATTCCCCATTCTGAACCGTAATAAATAGAAGGAATTCCCGGAAGAAAATATAACAATGTATACACAAGCGGCAGATGTCCCGGAATTTTCAGCTTGCTGGCAAGGCGGTCCACATCATGATTATCCACAAAAGAGTAGAGCTTCATACCTCTGTAAATACCGCCGTTGCTGTCAAATTCCCGGCGAATCGTATGTGCGATTTCAAAATAATTATGATCATTATGTCCTGAATATAACCCCTTATGAAGCTCATAGTTGGTTACACTGTGCAGCAGCCGGTATCCATCCTGAATATAACGGCCATAATCCCCATGGATCACCTCACCCATCAGCCAGAAATCCTGTTTCCATTCACCGGTACAGCGACGCATATCTTCTATAAATCCGAAATCAAGACAATCTGCACAGTCCAGACGGATTCCATCGATATCAAATTCCTGAATCCAGCCGTGAATAGTCTCCAGAAGATATCCTTTTACCTCAGGATTCTGCAGGTTCAGATTTACCAGTTCAAAGCAATTGCGCCATGCTTCATAGGAAAATCCATCATTGTACCAGGTATTTCCTCCGAACCATACGCCTTTATACCAGTTTACATATCGGGAACCCTCACGGTTTCTCTGAATATCCTGAAATGCAAAAAATTCCCTTCCCGTATGGTTAAATACTCCGTCAACAATTACTTTGATTCCCAGTTCATGAGCTTTTGCCACAAAATTCTTAAAATCCTGATTATCGCCCAGACGTTTGTCTACCACTCTGTAATCTTTTGTATCATATCCATGGGTAGATGACTCAAATAACGGTCCTATATAAATTGCATTACATCCCAGTTCTTTAATATGCGGAATCCACTTTTCCAGTTCAGGGAAACGATGTGTTACCTCTGTCTGCCTGTTTTCCTTTGGTGCTCCTGCCATTCCAATGGGATACATATGATAAAATATTGCTTCTTCATACCATGCTGCCACGCGTTCTTCCTCCTCAACTCGTTCCATCTCTCTGTCTGACTCTTATGTGTAAATACCGTAAAGGAACTGACGTACAATCTCATACGTTCTCTCATCTGACATGTAAAAATCATCTCTGTGATTAAGCGAATACAACATCATATGAGAATCAAGAATTCCCATAAAACTAACAGCAAACTGTCCCTGACGCCCATTCATATTTCCCAGAACATCCGATGCATCTTCAAAAATCTTAACCACATACTGATAGAACCTGGAAATCAAAGGATATACAGCCATAAATCCTTCCGTACCATGTCCAGAATGAAACTGGCTGACCATAAACAGGTAAAATTCCCAATGGCCTGCGGCAAAATCAAAATATGCCCTGGCCACCCGAAACAGAACATCCGGAATATCACCCGGAATCTCCACTGCTTCCTGAAGCATCCTCTCCAGAATCTCACTGTTGGTACGCAGAATCTCTTTCAAAAGGCCCTGCTTACTTCCAAAATAGTAATACAGGGTAGGCTTTGTAATACCTGCCTGATCCACAATCTCCTGTACCCCCACCGCATCATAGCCCCGGCAGCAGAACAGCTTCAGTGCACTGTTAATAATTGCCTCTCTGTTGTCCATCCTTATCAGCTTCCTTTCAGAATTTCTTCGGTCAAACCATACAAAACTCTTCTATGTAAAGCTATTATACCAATCGGTATATAAAGTGTCAACTAGTGAAGACACAGTTTTTTCCATTTCCCGCTGAGGTATCTTCCCACAAAAAACAGGATACGGAATATCCAGTCAATAACCATGGCAATCCATACCCCGATCGCTCCCATTCCCATCTGCACACCGATCAGATAACTGAATCCGATACGGAATGTGAACATGGAGAAAATAGAAACCACCATGGTAAATTTTACGTCATTGCAGGCACGGAGCATATTGGGCAGTACAAATCCCGCCGGCCACATCAACATGGCGCATCCGTTATGTATCATAACCAGAATGTATGCAAGTCTTGTTGTCTCCTGACTCAGACCATACAGAGAAAGAATCGGATTAAGGAAAATCAAAATGATGCTGTTCAATATGATCGTTGCCACATAGGCTATAGTCATCAGTTTTCTTGTGTAGTAGCGAATCTGTTTTTCATCCTGAGCACCTACACATTGACCGATTACCGTTATCATGGCAAGACTCATGGCCTGTCCGATGATACATCCCATGGCATCCAGATTATTGGCTACGCCATTGGCCGCAATCTGAATCGTTCCGAAACCGGAAATAATGCTGACTACCAGCACACGTCCCAGCTGGAAAATCCCATTTTCAATTCCACTGGGAATACCGATATACAGGATTCGTTTAATCACATCCATTTCCAAATGTATTTTTTCTTTTACAAAATATACTTCATTTTCAGGATTCTGCAGTAATATGTACAAAATAATTCCGCCCACTGCCCTGGATACCAAAGACGGCAGTGCAACACCGGCAACACCCATATGAAAAATAAAAATACAGATGGCATTGCCGACGACGTTAATCAGATTAATCAGAATAGACACCTTCAGCGTAATCTGAGAATTTCCCATAGAGCGAAACAGGGCAGCACAGGCATTATATACTGCAAGAAACGGGAAAGATACCGCTGAAATCATCAGATAAATCAGGGCATTATTCATAACGTCATCTTCAATACTGCCAAAGAACAGGCGAAGCAGGGGTACTCTTGCCGCCACCGCAAGAATCGCAATCAATACGCCCGCTATAATCACTGTATACAGTAATTGTTTCGCCGAACGACAGGCTTCATTTCTTTTTCTTGCCCCCAGATGCTGAGATGTAACTACCGCACCTCCCGTAGCAAGTGCCGCCAGCACACTGAAAATCAGCATATTAATCATATCCACCAGAGAAACGCCTGATACAGCAGCTTCACCCACCGATGAAATCATCATAGTATCTGCCATACCTACGGTGATTGCCAGAGCCTGCTCAAAAACCAGTGGTATAATCAATCTGCGCAAATCCTTTTTCGAAAACAAATAATTCATAATAACTCTTCCTCCTGCCGCACGCTTTCAGGGCGGACTTTTTTCTACTACCCAAAAGTATAATACTTTTTTTACGGCAAATCTACGATAATCGCAACTTTTCTTCAGGAAGGTTTCACAGAATTTTAAGATTTATATTGTACAATTCGTGTTAGAATAGGTCGGAAAGGAGATTGATTTTATGATATGTCCAAATTGTAAACAGGAAGTCACCGGAAACTTCTGCAGCAACTGTGGTATGCCGCTGGAGCAGAAAGAATCCGGTACTGATCCTGCAAAAGAAAAAAGAAAACCTGAAAATAAATCCTCACAATATACAAAAAAACAAAGCAGTCAAAAAAATCAGGGAACAAAGAAACAAGCAACAAAGAAGAAAAAAAGCCAAACAGCCGGAAAGATATCCCGGGGCGTTACCGGCACTGTTTCCCGGGGGATTTCTACCGCCGGCTCCGTTACTGTGGGGACCATAAACACAGCCTGGAAAATATGTTTCAATCTGCTGCCATGGGTCTGCGGAGCCCTTATGTTTTACATAACTGCGAAGCTTTCCCTGGGGCTCTGGTCACAACGCCATGTTTTCGGTTCTATCAGCGGAATTATCCGGGAACGGAACATCAATCAGGCTGCCTATCTGGTTCTTTCTCTGGGATTGACAGCCTTTGGAATCCTCCAGATTGTCTGGACCATTTCCAGGAAAAAGATGCCGGATAATGGCAAAGTCCGAAGAATCGATATGGGGCGCGGAATGCTGGGATTTCTCCTCTTCTTCCTGCTGGCACTGGCCGCACATTATATCAATCCGCTGCTGCCGGAGCATCCCTATCCACTTCCGGGACTGAAACTGGTGCTGAATGTAACCTCTACCCTGGGAAGATCCTTTGCTTTATTGAGTTTTCTTGGTGTAATTCTTTGTTTTGTGCGCAAATTGGGAAGATAACAAAAAATCCTCTTCGTTATAAATCCTGATAATGTATGATGAAATTATCAAAATTTATAAGGAGAGGATTTTTTGTCATCTGATAAAATTGTCTTATCTTGTTTTTGAAAACACCCGATATCCGTTTTCACGGGTCACTTCCATCACTTTTTCTTCAGAAACGCCCTTGATCCGGGCAATTTCCTGTACAACATAAGGAATATACAGAGAACAGTTTCTCTTACCCCGATAGGGAACCGGAGCAAGATACGGACAGTCTGTCTCCAGAAGCAAGGATTCCAGCGGTGCATATTCCACCACTTCTTTCAATTTTCTGGCATTTTTAAATGTGACCACACCGCCCACACCGATAGAAAATCCCATATTCAGATATTCCCGTGCCATTTCTTTTCCGTAAGAAAAACAATGTATCACACCACCGATTTCTCCGGCATTTACCCTTTTCATAGTTTCCAGAGTATCCTGTGCCGCCTCTCTGCTGTGAACAATGACAGGCAACTTTTCTTCCCGGGCAACTTCCATCTGACGTTCAAACCAGAAAATCTGTGCCGTATGCTGTTCCTTATCCCAGTAATAATCCAGGCCGATTTCACCTACAGCCACAACCTTTTCCCGTTGACATAATTCTTTCATTTTCTGAATACCGTCTTCTGTCAGACTTCCCACATCATCCGGATGTACGCCAACGGCACCGTAAATAAACGGATACTTCTCTGTCAGATTCAGTGTACGATCCCAGTTCTGAACCTCCGCACACACATTGATAATCCGTTCCACTCCATGTGCCTGCATAGAATCCAGCAGTGTCTCACGGTCCTCATCAAAAGCCTCATCATCATAATGAGCATGACTTTCAAAAATCATCTTCCACCTCTTTAGCAGATTTCTGCACCTGCAGGCATTTTTCTTTCAGGTACCATCAGAGACAGTTCACCGTTTTCATCTTCTGCACACAGGATCATTCCTTCTGACAGGATTCCTGCCAGTTTGGCCGGTTTCAGATTTACCAGAACCATAACCTTCTTTCCTACCATTTCTTCCGGGGAATAATGGGCTTTGATTCCTGACACGATCTGTTTTACCTGACTTCCGATCTTCACCTGAGAGCACAGCAGTTTCTTAGACTTCTTTACTGCCTCACAGGCAATGATTTCACCTACCTGGAACTGCATTTTTTCAAAATCATCAAATGTAATTTCTGCTTTCGGTTCAATATCAATCACAGGTTCTTCTTCTTTTTCTTCAACAGCTGCTTCACCGGATGCGGCAGCCTGTTCTGCTCTCATAGCTTCTACTTTCTCCAGAACTTCTTCCACTTTCAGACGTTGAAACAGGATTTCCGGTTTGTCTGTCACTTTATTTCCGGACGGATACAGACCAAACTGATTCAGGGTTTCATACTCTCTCTTCTCTGCATTCAGCTGAGCCAGAATTTTTCCGGTGGTTTCCGGCATAAAGGATTCCAGAAGAGCCGCACCGATGGAAATGCTTTCTACCAGATTGTACATTACTTCTGCCAGGCGGTCTTTCTTAGCCTCATCCTTTGCCAGTGCCCACGGCATTGTTTCATCAATATATTTGTTGCAGCGTTTGAACAGATTGAAAATCTCTGTCATGGCATCTGCCACACGCAGGTCCTCCATCTTGGCAGCCACTTTATCTCTGGTGGCTGTTACGACTGCTTTCAGGTCTTCATCCACTTCTTCTGTTACACCTGTTCTGGTAACTACTCCGCCAAAATATTTGTTGGACATGGAAATGGTACGGTTTACCAAATTGCCCAGAGTATTTGCCAGATCAGAGTTCAGGCGCTCTACCATCAGTTCCCAGGTGATTACACCGTCATTGTCAAACGGCATCTCGTGAAGCACAAAGTAACGTACTGCATCAACGCCAAAGAAATTCACCAAATCATCCGCATACAGCACATTTCCTTTGGATTTACTCATTTTGCCATCACCCTGCAGCAGCCACGGATGTCCAAATACCTGCTTCGGCAGCGGAAGATCCAGTGCCATCAGGAAAATCGGCCAGTAAATGGTATGGAAACGGATAATATCTTTTCCGATCAGGTGCAGATCTGCCGGCCAGTCTTTCTTAAACTGTTCGGTACTGTCACCATCGCAGTCATATCCGATACCTGTAATATAGTTGGTCAGTGCATCCAGCCATACATAAACCACATGCTTCGGATCAAAATCTACCGGAATACCCCATTTGAAAGAGGTACGAGAAACACACAGATCCTGAAGTCCCGGAAGAAGGAAATTGTTCATCATCTCATTCTTTCTGGATACCGGCTGAATAAATTCCGGATGAGTATTGATATGATCAATCAGTCTCTGCGCATATTTGCTCATTTTGAAGAAATAAGCTTCTTCTTTTGCCGGTGTACAGGGACGTCCGCAGTCCGGACATTTTCCGTCTACCAGCTGAGATTCTGTGAAGAAAGACTCACAGGGAGTACAGTACATTCCTTCATAATACCCTTTATAAATATCTCCCTGATCATACAGCTTTTTAAAAATCTTCTGCACCTGTTTCTCATGATCTGCATCTGTGGTACGGATAAACTTATCATAAGAAGTATTCATCAGATCCCAGATGTTTTTAATCTCTCCCGCTACATTATCCACATATTCCTTGGGAGTAATGCCAGCTTCCTGAGCCTTGTTCTCAATTTTCTGACCGTGCTCATCGGTACCTGTCTGGAAAAACACGTCATATCCCTGCTGTCTTTTGAAACGGGCAATACTGTCTGCCAGTACTACCTCATAGGTGTTGCCGATATGCGGTTTGCCTGAAGTATAGGCAATCGCAGTTGTCATATAAAATTTTTCCTTTGCCATTCTGTCTGCCTCCTTAAAAAAATGTATAAAAAAACGCCTTCTTTTCAGAAGACGAGTCCATCAGACCGTGTTACCACTTCTTTTCATCTGCACCTCACAGTACAGATCTCAACGGGTACACTTCAATCATTTCATCTGTTATACCCTGCCGCTGTAACAGGCGGATCCTGTCGCAGCCTTGCCATTCTCCTGTTTCTAGGCATCCGGTTCGGTGCGCCTCTCAGAAGCCATCTTCCACAAACTTTCCTGCATCCCTCTCAGCCAACGGGATTTCTCTGTAACAGTAACCATCTGTGTACTCTCTTCGTCACGGTGTTTTTCTTTATCCATATGGGAAACGGAGATGAAGGGATTTGAACCCTTGCGCCGGTAAACCGACCTACCGCATTTCGAGTGCGGACCCTTCAACCACTTGGGTACATCTCCGTGTCTGACAATGCTGACAAATGTTGTATCAGCAGTCTTTTATCATTATACTTCCTGTTATTTCTTCCGTCAAGCCATTTTCTTCCGGAGTCTTTTCTTTCCGCATTTCTTTCTCCCTTTTCTTCAGTTCCCGAAGTTCCCTGAAAAATCCTGACAGCATCTCACTGCATTCTTTTTCCAGCACACCCCTTGTCACTTCCACCTGATGGTTAAATTGTTCCATCTCCAGAAGGTTCAGCACGGAACCTGCACATCCGGCTTTGGGGTTCATGCTTCCGATCACCACACGGCTGACTCTTGCCTGCACGATGGCACCGGCACACATCTGACAGGGCTCCAGGGTAATGTACATGGTACAGCCCTCCAGCCGCCAGTCTCCCAGTTTGCGGCTCGCTTTCCGAATCGCATTCATTTCCGCATGGGATAAGGTATTCTTGTCTGTATTTCTTCGATTATATCCCCGGGCTATGATTTTGCCCTCATATACAATGACGCATCCAATCGGCACTTCCATCAGAGCGTATGCTTTTTTTGCCTGCCGGATGGCTTCTTTCATATATTTTTCATCCATGAATTTTCCTCTCTTTAGTCATACCCTTTTTTCCGCCTGCATATGCTTGCATAGAAACTTTAAAAAGGAGTGTCTTTTTTGTCCGAATATCAAAGATTTGTTTCTTATATTTATGAATACCAGAATCGTACCAGGCTGCAGAACTGTGGTTTTGCCAGGGTAGAAGTCCGCAATTCCCGCTGCCGCCTGCAGATACATATGAAGCTCCACACAATGCCGTTTACACCTGTCTTTCAGGTCTATGCTTTTATTCCTTCCGATGGTCAGCACATCGCTGTCCTTCTGGGAAAAGCCGCATGGCAGCAGGGTGTGGTATATGCAGATTTTATGCTACCCCAACAGCAGATTGCACAGACTCCTTACGGTCTGAAGGATCTGGGAGGGCTTTACATTCAGACAGAACACGGACAGCTTTTCGCCACAGCCTGGAAGGATATACTGATTCAGCCGGAACTGTTCACTGTATACACAGAAACACCACAGATTCAGGCAGCTTCTATTCCTTCTGCACCTGAAGAAAATGCTGCCGTTCAGCTTCCCGGCTCTGATTCCCAATCCCTTCCGGAAAATCCAGCCATAACTGCTGAAAACCGAACACCTTCTGAGGAAGTCCAGACATCCTCTTTCGAAGCGGATACCGCACCCGCTCCAGAAAACATTCCCATGGAATCACAGACACTCTGGCAGTATTTTCAGGACAATTATCCACATATCCATCCGTTTTTTGATGATACCATCCACCAATGTGTCCGATTATCCACCGAAGATATCCCCAAACTTACGAAACTGGGAATTCCGATGGAAAATAATCCATTTTTTCAGCACGGTTGTCACTCCTATCAACATTTTCTTCTGGGAAAAGCCGCTGAGTCGGCCCCGTCGGAGTATGTTCTTGCCGTCCCCGGCATGTATGACCCATGGGAACAGATGGCGGCTTCTGTGTTTGGATTCCCGCATTTTAAACCCGCCAGAACGGAATCCATTCGCTATGGGCAGTTCGGCTACTGGTATCGGCTGTTTTCCTAAAACGCTGAACCTATACTCCCCGAATTTCCACCTGCCCAATGTGTTCTGCCAACATCTGCCGGAAATTTTCCAGTTGTTCTCTGGAGTAACTGGAAAATACCGGACGGATGACCTGACCGGATTCTTTGTAAGTCTGCAGGAAATACCGCCTGCTGCCATCCAGCCAGTTTCCAATGTCACAAAAATCTTCTTTTTTATGCAGTTCTCTTGTCACAGTCGTCCGAAATTCATAATCCACTGCTTCTGTTTTCAGGAAATCCACCGATTCGCAGATTGCGTCCAGATCCATACGGGACACTCCTGCTGTCACTGCATATTTTGCCGGAGAATTCTTGATATCCATGGCAACATAATCCACAAGTCCTTCTTTTACCAGACTTTTCAGCATTTCCGGATTGCTGCCGTTGGTATCCAGTTTTACCGGATACCCATATTCCCGTATTTTTTTGATAAACTCCGGCAGCTGGGGGTGTAATGTGGGCTCTCCGCCGGTAATGCAGACTCCATCCAGAATTCCCTGTCTCTTTTTTAATACGCCAAATACTTCTTCCTGCGGAACCACCGGTTCCTGATTCGGATTCAGCACCAGACCTGCATTGTGACAAAATGGACAGCGGAAATTACAATTTCCTAAAAATATGGTACATGCCAGCCGCCCCGGATAATCCAGAAGCGTCAACTTATTAAATCCATGTATTTTAATCACTGCGCCTTCACCTCCTGTCAGGGAACAAACAGACCTGTTTCCTGCATTCTTTGAATTTTTTCCCGAAGCTTTTTCTCCCTGTCCCGCGTCATCAATATCCCACAGTTTTCTTCATAAACCGGGCAGCTCTGTTCCTGTATCAGTTCCATACAGCCTTCGTGTACCGTAACTGTTTCCATTGCCGTAAGAAATGGTGTTCCCATTCCGAACTTTTCTGCAATCCATCCAAGAGCCCTGTTCATTTCTTCCGCTCTCGTCTGTGCCTCCCGTTCCAGTTCCAGCTTTTTATTCTGCATTGTTTCAGCAAAACACTGCTTCACTTCCTGCCGGCTTCTGCATCCATTTTCCCGCAGTTCTGCTGTTATTTTCTTCAGTTCCCTGTCTACCTGCCGTTCAAGACGGGCTTCTGCTTCTCCGATTGTCTCCGTCTGTTCTTTCACTTCCAGTGCAAAAGTACGTTTTCCAAAAAATTCTTCCACTGCTTCAAATATATTTTTTTTATCTCCATGGAGCTGACGTTCCAGCAGCTGCCAGACTTCTTCCATCCGACGCATCTGAACGACAGATGCTTTCCAGTGAGAAACGTGTGCCAGAACCTGCGAAATCAAAAGACCGGAGACTGTAAGCTGTTCATCCAGAGGCCAGTCTGTCATGGGGATTTCCTCTTCTCTGTCACTATCCTGCACAGAAATTTTCACTTCTCCCATCAGGACATTTTCTATTTCCTTCCTGTATGTCTCACAACATTTTTGATAAAACTTATAATAAGAGGCAAAGTCCTCAGCAATCTCCCGACACTGCAGATACTGCAGAATCAGCCCTTCACTGACAGCCACATCCATGTCCTCATATTGCTTCAATATCACACTCAGATCTTCCCAGCCACGGGCCGTCACAAACTCTTTCCCGTCCGGGTTCTGCTCGATCCGGTAAAAATACTGCGGTTTCCCTTCCAGATAAGAGCGGATCGCCCCGTGGATTTCTTTTTCTGCCGCATACACTTTCCACGCCGTATAATCCACATCCACCTCTATTTTCTTTACTCTGTCCAATGTTACAATATCAAATTCACGGACCGATTTGTTATATTCCGAAGGATTTCCCGCAGCCACGATCACCCACCCTCTGGGGACGCGGTGATTTCCAAAAGTTTTCCCCTGAAGGAACTGCAGCATAGTGGGCGCCAGAGTTTCCGATACACAGTTTACCTCATCGATAAAGAGGATTCCTTCCCGACACCCGGTATTTTTCATGCACTCGTACACAGAAGCTATGATTTCACTCATGGTATATTCAGTCACGGTCACCTCACGCCCGTCATAAATTTTCTTTTCCACCAGGGGAAGTCCCACCGCACTCTGCCGGGTATGATGAGTGATCGTATAGGACACCAGACCCACACCACACGTTTTAGCCGCCTGTTCCACAATCGCTGTCTTACCGATTCCCGGAGGACCCATCAGCAGAACGGGGCGCTGGCGAATCTGAGGAATCTTATATTCTCCCTGTTCATCTTTGGCCGTATATGCACGAACCGTATGAATCACTTCCATTTTTGCTTCCTGTATATTCATCCTGTTCCTCCAACAATCTTTCCATTAATTAACGTGGATTATGCTAGATTCAGACGGATTGCCCAGTCGGGAATTCTGGATTTTTCCAATGCCCTGTTCAGAAATACGAAAGCCGTCTCATATTCCGGTTTTTTACGAGGAAAAATACCGTCACCGTCCGTAAAATATAACAATCCTTTCAAATGCCTGATCTGCTTATTTTCCAGCATTTCGTCCACCAAACGGAACACAGGAGTAAAATCAGTTCCTCCCAGCCCCTGTATTTTCACATTTTCCTGATAGGATTTCCAGTCCTCCTCACAGGTAATCACCTGATGGTCCTGAATCATGGAATCGCACTGGATAATATGCACCTTCATTTTCCGAAAGAAATTCTCCTGATTGCTCAAGATCTGATAGGTTTCATCCAAAAACCGGCACACGGTTTCTCCCGAGCAGGAGCCAGAAGTATCAATGGCAATTACAAATTCTTCCAGACGCCTGACTTCCGTTGTTTCCATGGGTTCCACCAAAAGAACATTGCCATAGTGCTCCAGCCCGTATGTATACGGAATATAATCAAAACTCTCCATGTCCAGCTGCATTTCTTCCCGGCACACGGCAAACTGCTTCAGAAATTTGCGGTAATCGTAAGTTTTCTTATGTACAGGCTGGTACACGTCTGTTCCGGCACCACCCTGCCGCCCTGCGTGTAAACCTCTTCCCTGCATCTGCATGGAAATATTCTGTCTGAGATTTTCCCAGGTCTCAACCATATTTTCCCGGTTATCCTCCGCGATTCTTCCATGCTTATTCTTTTGTTCATACCAGTATGCATGGCAGTCCACAGTAAATTCCTGCTGAATTTTTAGCAAATCCTCTGTTTTCCCCTCTTTTGCCAGCTTTTCCAGCCATCGCAGGCAGGCACCGGTATCTCTTTTCCTTTCTTCCTGCCAGATCATCTGATACCAGCCATCCCTCTGTTTTTTTCTCCTGTTTTCCAGAGGAAACCAGCCGCTCTCATCCAACGCCCATTCCGCCGCCAGATCACAGGCCAGATCCCAGTAGTCTTTCTCTTCCGGCGGTATTACATGAAGATAAAGGCAATGAAAAACCGTATGCAGAAATACTCTTGCCAGATACTCAATTCCCCGGATAAAAAATCCGGCCAGCTCCGCCTTTGTATAATACAGGCATATTCCATCCGTTCCCCACACTCTTTCACCATTATCTGCCTGCTCTATCTCTGTACGGGCAACAGCCGGGAATGCAGAGGCAAGTGCCGGTATATCCGCCTGGAGAGTGATATCCAGAATTTCAAAAATCTCATCTACGTCTTCCTGAGTAATACGATTTTCTTCTTCCCGGCTCTGCTCTTTTTGCCATTCATCTCCACCTTTTTTAATATAGGAAAGAAGCCATAATTGACTTTCCTTTTTCCCAAGCCGACCTGCCATTTTCAGACATTCCCGGGCATCTTCTGCAGTCAGCCAGCCTTCCCGGACAAACATCCGAAGACCGTCCAGATTTTCTTCCTGTATCAGCATTTCCCATGTCGGGCGCCTGCGCTCAGAAAGATACTTTCTGTATGCCTGTGCCACATCAGATTCTTTTTCTTCCGGGGACATAGAAAGATATTCCTTCAGGCTGATCTGCAGTTTTACCTCCGGCCGAAGTGAATTCTTAAAACGCGTATAATTTTCATTCGTTCCCATATGCACGGAAAAATTCCTCAATCTCCTTGCGGGATGCCTGCACCGAGCCCTGTACAAAAAATGGCTTTCCGCCTCCTCTTCCCTGCAGTTTCTGGTTCATTTCCTTTGTAAATGCACGGAGATCTCCTTCTTTTTCTCCGATCACGTACCGATAGCCCTGCGCATCATCTCCGCTGAATACGGCACATCTGCCGCTGCAGTTTTCCATCAATTCCACTGCCAGCTTTCTCACACTGTCAGGGGAAAGCTGAGCGTCAAAAATCAACTGGCTTCCCTGACCGGCACGCTCTTTGACCATCTGTGCTATTTTCTCCAGCTCCATGCCCACCATACGGAACTTCATCTGCTGATATTCTTCAAAAAGCTTTTCTGCAGCCTGTGCCGTCACATTCCATTTTGCAGAAAGAAGATTGGAAATCCTGCGGTTTTGTTCCTTCAGTTGATTGGTATACGTCAGCGTCCGTCCTCCGCACATCATTTCAATCCGGACACCTCCCTTTGCTCTCTGCGAGGAAACCAGAATAATCTGTCCGATCTCACCGGAATACTTCACATGTACGCCGCAGCAGGCACACATATCCGCTCCCGGCCAGGTCACAATCCTCACTGCTCCTGTCAATTCCTTTTTACTCCGGTACGGCAGCATCTCCAGCTCTTCCGGTGACGGCCAGGTAATCATCAGCGGGTGATTCTCCCAGACATACTGATTGGCCTCCTGCTCTATTTCCCGCAGAGCTTCCTCCGGAATTTCTCCGTCAAAATCAATCGTCACCGTCTCCGGTCCCATGTGAAAACCGATATTGTTATACCCATATCTTGCATGAATCAGCCCACTGACAATATGCTCTCCGGAATGCTGCTGCATCAGATCCAGCCGCCGTGCCCAGTCAATCTCCGCAATGACCACCTGCCCTTCTTCCAGGGTCTCTTCCGTATAATGCCAGATATCACCATCTTTCTCATGCACCTCCAGCACCTTAGTCTGATTCAAAACACCTGTATCATAGGGCTGTCCGCCGCCCTCCGGATAAAACACTGTCCGGTCCAGGCGGATCTCATAGTACTTCTTGCCCTTTCTGCATTCCAGAACCTTTGCTTCACAGATTCTTGCTGCAGAATCCTGATAAAATAACTTCTCTGTTGCCATATCTATCCTTCCTTTATATGTGAATTGTCTTGCATGAATTATCTTATTTAGAACAGACTTTTTATCATCATATTACGTATCCGGCAAAGTTGCAAGATTTCAGAAAATTCTTTTGCATTTTTCCATCAATTTTTTTATAATATAATGATACAAGAGTCGAAAGATCATGGTTTTATGCTTGCATGAAACTGCATAATTGGGAAACTTTATCAAGTGAAATGATACGAAATGTGCTTAATTGGAGGGATTTATGATGTATGATGTTGTTATTATCGGCAGTGGACCGGCTGGTCTGTCGGCTGCCTTATATATTCTGCGGGCAGGTTTTTCTGTTATCGTAATCGGAAAAGATAACGGTGCTCTGGAAAAAGCAGAAAAGATTCAGAATTACTTTGGACTGGAACGTCCTTTATCGGGACATGAACTTGTAGAAATCGGAAAAAAACAGGTGCTTGATCTGGGCGGAAATATTCTGCAGGACGAAGTTGTGGGAATCCGCTGGGATGAAAACTATACGGTTTCCACCGTTAAAGATTCTTTTGAATGTAAAGCAATTCTTCTGACCACAGGTGCGTCACGGAAACGTATGAATATTCGAAATCTGGACCGGCTGGAAGGCTATGGAGTCAGCTACTGTGCCGTATGTGATGCCTTCCTGTACCGCGGACGTGATGTTGCGGTTCTCGGAAATGGAGAATATGCGCTGCATGAGGTTCAGGAACTTCTTCCCATCGTCGGCCATGTCACACTGTTAACCAACGGACTGGAACCTGCTGCAGAATTTCCTGAAGAAGTCACCATCAATACCACACCTATCGAAGAACTGACCGGAGAATCTTCTCTGGAAACAATCCGCTTTCAGGATGGTACCTCTCTTGAAACTGCCTGCCTGTTCGTAGCACTGGGAACCGCTAAGGGAAGTGATCTGGCCCGCAAACTGGGCATTCAACTGGAAGATGAGCGAATCATCGTCAACGAACAGATGGACACTGGACTTCCCGGAGTATTCGCAGCCGGAGACTGCATCGGTGGGATACTGCAGGTGTCGGTTGCTGTGGGGGAAGGAGCGAAGGCGGCGTTGTCTTGTATACGGTATTTGAGGGGGATTGGGTGAAAAGCTTTAATTGATTTTAGCTATTCTGAACAACACTCACAGAAATGCTTCATAATAAGAGCGTGTTTTGAAATTTTCCAAAATATTTATTACAGGTTGGGAAATCAATTTCAAACACGCTCTTTAATTCACTTTAAAAAAATTCAAACTCACAATAACTCTTCTTACATAGAAATAGTTGTCTGGCTTTTTTTATATTGAAAGAGCTCCACTATAACTTGTCAATGTCTCTGTGTAACCATTATTTGCCATTACCATCGTTACCGTTTTTGCTCGATATGTTCCTGAAGGCAATCCACTAACTGTCATTTGTTTAGCTGCTGTAATAGCATTTGAAGTAGATGCTACACCACTAGACACATTTTTCCACGACGAACCAGTATTTTTCTGCAAATAAAACGTAATCTTAATAGTTTGCATTTCGGTTGTACAATACACATCAGCCCTTAATCCTAGCTTACTAGAAGAGATTTTTTTCAAGGATGTCTGCACATTCATAATATACAGTGTATATGGACTTATTCCATCAAGTTCATCCTCAATTTCATAATTTTCTTCTACCATCTCATACCATTCTTCAGTAGTTCCCTCTCCCGCATATACAGGTACTATTTGACATGTTATCAGTGAAAGAAGAATTATTAATGCTACGCTTTTTTTTAGTTTTTTCATAGTTTATCCTCTTTTAATAATAATTAATGTTTTCTGCTATTTTTATGCTTTCGTCTAAAGAATCTGAACAATTAACAGTAAAATATATGTTATTTTTCTCAATACTAAAAGATACACTACCATCTTGTACACTTTGATACACAGTTATCGTTTTTCCAATATTCCTATTTTCGACTTCTGCATACTCAATTTTGTCATTAACATTACCTGAGGCTATTTCAGCATATTGTCTTATTTGAGAAATGTGAATGGTTTCATTTCCATTTCTAAATAAATAATTTATGATGTTATATGATTCATTATACCTTACTTCAGCAATTGTATAACCCGCTGGAATATATTCCGTATAAAACATCGGTGATTTCATTGCCTCATGAAGTTGCCTATTTAAATCATCTACTGTATCAGCATAAAAGTATGTATCCAATTCTCCTTCATCTATACTCATATTATAATTTTCTTGAGACTCAACAATCGTATACTGTTTATTTTCTAGATTAAACGTCCTCTGAAAGAACTCCACCAGTCCTTCCCCCTGTACCTGCTGTACTCCCAGGTTCAGGCCCGCCAGTGTCACCAGCGTAACCCCGGCGGCTATTGCTATTTTTTTCCCGATTCGTTTTTTCTTCCTTTGCCGCTCCTCTTTCCATGTCGCTTCCATTGTTTCATTAAAATCCCGTTCCCACTCCTCCGGGAGTTTCATTTGGGCAAATTCCGGATCTTTTTCCATTGCATCCATCGTTACCTCAAAATTTTCTTTGAACGCTTTATATTCCGGGCTATCCTGAATCTTAACACTTTTACTCATTAAAGGCCACCTTCTTTCATGTAATCTTCCAGTTTCTTTCGTGCTCTGTAACTTTTACAAATTTCAGCATTGCCCTTTTTAACTTTTTCATCCTTCGTATTCGGATGAAGTACATTCTTGAAAAGTACCTCTTTTTCTTTAGGCGTTAATTTTTCCAGGACATTTTCTGCTGTTATTCTCTGAACTGCTATGTCTTCTGCGGAGAGAGATTTTTTCGGTCCCCAGTCATAGTTCCCCAATTTTTCCAACAATGCATCAGATTTTGTAGCTTTCCTGAAATACGTCACAGCCTGATTATGCGCAACGGTTGCCAGCCATGCCCAACAGGAACTCTCATCCCATCCACACATTTCATGAATATTTTCACTGAGAGCTTTCCATACTTCCTGCATAACATCGTGAATAGCATCCTCATTCAACCATTTACACTGCTTTAGCAAAAAATAGTAAATGCGCATCTTATTTTGTTCATAGATTTCCCGACATATAGCTCTTTCTCTTTTGTTCACAAGCTCATCCTCCTTTGTAGATAAGCTTAACGGAATTTGAGGAAATATTTACTCCAAATAGCGTGAGTATTAAAATTTTATAGAGTATTGTGGGTTCAACAGAAATCGATATGCAGCTACTCCATCCCCCCAGTCCATTATTGTTTCTACTTTTTATGACGTCTATTTACATTTTATCTGTCAATTTCTTTATTTTCAATACTTTTCTATTTACTTACAGATATTTTACTCGTCATATTTATACATTTTCAGACTAATTTCCTATTATTTCGACTTATTTAAACATATATCGACATTTTTGCCATGTTATATATTGCTTTCATTTTTTACTTGCCATTCATTCCAATCAGACATATTTTCGTATGCGAACACCATCATATATAAAGATCACACTATATATGCAAACTATATCATTAAATTATTAATATTTAATTGATTATTTTCAATCTGTCTGTTGACACTCACTGTATATTTTGCTAAAATGAAATCACATATCTGGGAAAGTTCTAAACCGTTCGGTTACTGATTCCCCCTATGAAAATAACTATGATATGGCGGAAGGCAGTGAAACGGTAAGGTTTTTTCTCATACAAACGTTTCTTCTTTCCGCTCCCTAATGAAAGGAGAAATGTTTATGGTAAAACGAAAACTTGAAGATTTGAATTTACTGGATGATTTTCTGTTTGGTTCTGTGGTTAATTATCCGGAAATTGGAGAAAAGTTTATTCGAGAACTACTGCAGGTTATATTTGGCAAAGAGTTCGGCAAATTAACTGTAATACCGCAAAAGGTGTATCACGGTTCTGACACAGATAAACACGGAGCACGACTGGATGTCTATATTGAGGAAAATTATGCTGATGAATCTGAAAACAACACAACAGTCTATGATGTCGAACCAGATAAAAACGTAAACGATGCAAGTATTCTGCCTCAGCGTGTTCGCTTTTATCACGCAAAAATAGATGCACGCAGTCTGAAATCAGGAGAAAGCTACTGCTTGTTGAAAAAAGTCGTTGTTATATTAATCACACCCTATGATCCCTTTGGACTGAATCGTATGATCTATACGATCCGCAACAAATGTGATGAAGTCCCCTCCATGCCGTATGATGATGGAGCCAGGACAATCTTTCTTTATACCAAGGGCACAGAAGGAATACCTTCGGAAGAGCTGGAAAAGTTTCTCCATTATATGGAGCATACAACAGAGGAAAACGCAGTAAATGATAATCTTCGTAATATACATAAAATGGTTAATCTGGTAAAACAGGATGAGGAGGTGTCACTGGAGTATATGAAAATATTTGAACGAGAAGAAATGTTAATCCAGCAAGGTATTCAGCAAGGCATCCAACAGGGCCGAAAAGAGGAACAGGTCAATACAAAACGAGAATATCAGAGAGCAGAAAAAGAAAAAGCCCGGGCGGAAAAAGAAAAAGCCCGGGCTGACCAACTGGAAAAGGAATTACAACAATTGAAAAGGAAACTGGAACAATCATAATTAGGTGACGACGATAACTTTAATTTTTTTCAAAAACCTGTTGACAACTCACCACATCTGGGGTATAATTCTACTTGCTGATGGCGAAACAGCAATCGAAGCGTGGCTCAGTTTGGTAGAGCGCTGCGTTCGGGACGCAGAGGTCGTGGGTTCGAATCCCGTCGCTTCGACTCCTTGGCAGGGGCACCGGAATTCTAAAGAAGAATTCCGGTTCTTTTTTATTTCGGGGATGGCTGTGACCACCGCCCCCTCTTTATTCGCTCAGAATCTCAATTACATTGTCCTCTTCCACGTAATTTCCGCCTCCCATGTGTTCCCGCACGAACGGCACGCCTTTTCGCACATAGAAGGTATTATGGTGAATATAAGCATCCGGATTCATAGATGGACTAATGGTTCCACCCAAATCGTCACAACTGATGTTATATCGGAAGGTATTATGGATTGCTTCTTCCAGACAGAACATGGCGCATCCGCCTTCATTGAGGCGGCTGTAATTATACTGGTAGATGGTTCCGTCACCGGAGTCAAAGTCCCAGGCCATGCCGTCCTGATTGAGACGTGTATCCACGGCTTCATTATACTGGAAAAGTGCATCTTTGCATTTCCACGGCCAGATGGCTGCGGCAACTTTTCCGGCACGTTTTTCAGGGTACCGGTATATACGGTCATTCATTTCCCCGGCACAGGAGTCAGCGATGTTATGTTCCACCAGTGGACGCAATGCATACATTACGGTTATTCCATCCCCACCAGCCTCTTTTACATAATTATCTGCGATTCGAATATTTTTGTGCCCGTATTTTTCGAATAATTCTTCTTCCAGCTCAGCTTTCATGAACTCATGGCAATGATAGGTATAGCCAACGGCAATCCCCCAACGGCTCACATTCTGTACAAAACAGCCTGTCACACTCACATTTTCATACCGGGCTGCTCCGGTTTTTTCCTCATCATCCGGCTTCAGACAGGTAAAGTATATGCCGCCATTATTCATGTGCTTGTCATAAACATTTCCATTGACGCGACTGACTTCCAGATTTTTCAGGTGTATTTCCCGAAGTGTCCCACGATTCTTTGCCACCACAGCCACTCCTGTTCTGTTCATTTTATGAGCTTCACAGTAATTTTCACCCAGGATTGTACCCCAGTTGGTGACTGAAATATTTTCCACCGTAATATAGGAACAATCATATAACAATATGGCTGAGGAAACGTATCCTTTCCATGTATGTGTGGGAGAATCCAGCTGAGTTCCATAGTTCTGATACCAGATTCCATTTCCTTCTGCCTCAATGCACGGCAGGTCGCCTTCTCCATAGGCACCAATTGTAATAGGTTCCTCTGCTGTTCCGCTGACGGTCAGATGCAGGTATTGTCCTGAAAATACGGATCCCCGCTCCAGAAGAATCTGATCACCCGGTTCCAGATTTCTGTTTGCCGCCGCAGCCAGAGTCAGAAAAGGACGGGAAATGGAACCGTCATTTTGATCATTTCCACTCTTCGTGCTTACATAATAAATCCTTGACAATGTCCTCATACTCCTTTTCTTTCAATCTTTTTTCGATAATCATGGCGACCTCTTCAAACCCAAAACTGTCACCAAAATATCTGGTAAATAAATCCCTGTTATTATCATAATATTCCCTTAAATCAGTTTCAGAAAATACTCTGCAGGGGTAGCCGCCCAGAGCTTCGCCTTTATACACTGTATAATCCAGTTTAATTCGTGTAAGTTCATACTGCAGATACATCGCCGGCGTGAAATGCGTTACACCATAAACCATTTCACCATTTCTCAGCTTTTCCTGAATTTCCTCATTTTTTATCTTCCGTCTTTTTTCCACATCGGTAATATCCGGCGACGGGATTGTCCCCAGCCAATACCCGATCAGAAGCCTTGCCTGTTCACTTTTCACATTCTTCAGCCTCCTTCCCACTCTTTTTCATAACTATTTGATTTGCCTGGCAATGCCCGACCAGAAGTAAGGTTCATACATTCTTTCCAGTGTTTTCACCACCCGATTACTGTCATTTTTCTTTACCACCACATCGTATTTCCCATCGATACTTCCAAATGTAACGGCTTTGGTAAGTCCTGTGCATTCTTTCAATACCTCCATCATTTGATCTCTGACTGCATTCCGGTCATAAATTTTCATATACATATAGCCGGGATAATTGGTGGAATCATAGACACAGACTTTCAGTTGTTCATAGCACTCCTGTTCCTGAAGTTCTGCAAAAATATCCTGCATCTTCTGTTTTTCTCCAATCAACATCAGATAAAGTACTTCTCCCTGACTGAGCAAATCTGCACGCACAAAGTTCCGGTACGGAGAACGACGCAAGTCATGATAAATTGTTCGTTCTGCATCATTTTTCAGTTCTTTATAGCAAATCACCAACAGGCTGTCTATGACAATATTGACAAAACAGTTCAGCTTATGCTCATCAAAAAAACTCAGCAGTTCACGAACCATAGATTTTTTCATGCTCCTTGTGGCAAGGTACTTCCGCTCTTTCATATCATACAAAGCTGCACCATCCATCACAATCAACGGCAATTTCCACTGAATATCTCCCAACGCATCAATAATAGAAGCCGGCGTGCGCATCGTGGACACTGTAAAATTGGCACCTTCCTGCAGCATACGGTTCAATTCGATTTTACTGAAAGGTGACAGAACCTCCTTCTCATTTACCAGTGTATCATCTACACCGGAAACAAACAAGATATCCTTTTGTTTTCTTCGGGGAATACGAAACATATTAACAATAACCGCCAGTATAATACCAATCATCGTGTCCAGTACTCTATTCAGGGTGAATAAAATTGGATCCGCATCCCCGATATGTACTACCACAATACTTAAAAATACTACTGTAGAAAAATAGGATGCATTCTTTTTCTTGATTACAATGGTAGTATAAATCACCAACACAATCATAAATGATACAAACAGATAATAAATTAAATCGAATTGATCCGTCTTTGGAAAAAGATTTTCATAAATCAAAATAACCACCAGACCATATGCTGCTCCGATCAAAGTTCCGGTAGTTCTTTGTATAGCCATATTCATGGAATTGCGGATATACGGCTGCATACACCAGAGAGCAGCCAGCTGTGAATAAAATACTATTCCCTGTTTACCACGCAAAATATAAACAATATAACACAGAAATACAACGACTGCCGACTTGATGATTCTCATCCCGACAGGCGGCAACTTCATTACTTTTTCCATAATAATCTCCTTTCTTGGTGACCATGAACCCGTCCCCTAGTCACCCTCGTCACCTCCGCCAACATAAAACCCCGGAGAATCGATGATTCTCCGGGGCAACCTCTTTATTGCAATATTTTTTTTAATTGTTTGATATATTCTGGTGTTGTTCCGCAGCATCCTCCCACCAGACCGGCTCCTGCTGCCACCAGTTTTCTGGTGTACTCTGCGAAGGTTTCTGCATCCATACTGTAGTGCGCCTCACCTTTTTCATCAATCACCGGCATACCGGCATTCGGCTTGGCGATAATCGGTACCTGTGCCACTTTTCTCATATTGGTCACCACAGATTCCAGCTGATCCGGTCCCACAGAACAGTTCAGCCCTACTGCTGCCGCACCCATTTCCTGCAGTGTCATAACAGCTTCTACAGCATTGCCGCCATACATGGCCGATCCATCTGCTTCCAAAGTCAGGCTGCACATCATGGGCAGATCACAGACCGACTGGGCTGCATCCAGAGCCACCACCGTTTCATCCACGCTGAGCATGGTTTCTGCAACCAGAAGATCGGCTCCTGCATCTGCCAGCGCACGGATCTGTTCCTGATAGGCCTGATACAACTCCTCATAAGTAAGAGGTCCCCGCGGCTCCATCAGCTGTCCTGTTGTAGTCAGATCACCTGCCACCAGTGCACGATTTCCGACCGCATCCTTGGATATCTTAACCAGGCGTGTGTTCAATTCCACGATTCTGTCCTGAAGATTAAAGTTTCTCATGCTGATTCTGTTGGCTGCAAACGTCGGTGCATATACAATCTGGCTTCCGGCATCCACATAAGCCCGCTGCAGATCCTGCAGCACCTGCGGATGCTCCAGTACCCACTGTTCCGAAGAAATACCCACCGGCATTCCTGCTTTTCTCAGATTGGAACCGGTCGCACCATCCAGCAATACAACACCTTTATTGGTTAACGCCTGAAATTCCTGTTTTGTCATCGTCTGTCCTTTCCTGCACAGTCTTTATTCTGCAGCATCTTCTGTCTTATAAACGAAAGATTTGGCATCTGACAGCTTTACTTTTTTCCATACACTCTCCTGAATACTCATATCAGCCGCATTCTCCCATTCTTCCAGAAGACTGTCGTACATTTCATCTTCTCTGTCAGAAATAATGCTCTTAATCTTGTTCTGAGTAGCTTCCTCGTCATACATCTTATCCAGACGAACGACATAGTAACCTTCCTCGCCTTCAATGACCTTATCTGCCACTTCACCATCTTTCAATGCAAGAGCAGCATCCATCACCGCCTGTTCCAGTGTATTGCTTTCACTTGGAGCTGTTGTAAATGCCGGTGTGGTTGACCGGATACTGTCGTCTACTTCATCAACGATCGCATCGATATCAGCTTCGGCAATATTATCAGAAGCTTTTATTTTCTCCAGAACTTTTTCTGCCAGTTCTTTTTTCTCTGCCTTTTCTTCATCTGTCAGTGGTACGGCATTGCCATCATCATCCTCGCCGTCCTCTGTGGACACTGTTACCAGAGAAATCCTGGTCTGGTTCGCTTCCTCATCACTTACTTCCTGATCCACATCAGCTACCATCGGATCATGCATCTTCTGACGATAAGTCATCAACTGCAGATAGAGAACAATATCACTCTCCGATACCGCCAGCTCTTCCAGTGTTTTTTCATCATTTGCTTCCATAAATGCCTTTGCCGCACTGTCAATCGCTTCCTGTTCTTCGTCTGTGATCGTCACATCATAATCCGCAGCATGATCCTTCATCACGTAAAGCGTTTTGATGGTATCCATAACGCCTTCTTTTGTACTTTCTGCGTAGGTTTTACCATCCTCAGTCTCTTCACCCCACATATCGCCCACATCAATTCCATAGCTCTGAGCAAACATCTGATAGTAACTGGAGATCTGAGCCTGCTGATCACGAAGAATGTAGCTGGCAAGTCCCAGAGTAACTTCTTCTCCATCAACGGTTGCCACTGTCTGTGTGCCATCTAATTTTCCACATCCGGTAAAGCATCCGGTAATCAGGCAGCCGCTGAGAACACCGCATGCAATTTTGCTGTTAAACTTATTCATAATTTCCTCCGTATTTGCATAAATTTCACTGTGTCTCATTATATTCCATTTTTTGTGGACGGGCAACCTTTTTCCCGGAATTCATTCAATTTTCACATACAAATCACGCAGTAACTGTATCTTCAAACTGACTGTTATACAGATGGGCATAGAATCCATTCTGTGCCAGAAGGGAATCATGATTTCCCTGTTCAATAATATGACCGTCTTTCATAACCAGTATCACATCTGCCTCACGGATCGTGGAGAGACGATGGGCAACGATGAAGCTGGTCCGTCCCTGCATCATACGGGCGAATGCAGCCTGAATCCTTATCTCTGTACGGGTATCAATACTGCTGGTTGCTTCGTCAAGGATCAGCATCGGGGGCAGGCAAAGCATGACACGGGCGATACAAAGCAGCTGTTTCTGCCCCTGACTGATATTTCCGCCATCCTCTGCGATAACAGTATCATATCCTTCCGGCAGACGCTTGATGAAACTGTGAGCATGTGCTGCTTTTGCGGCAGCAATCACTTCCTCTTCTGTGGCATACGGTTTTCCATACGCAATATTCTCACGGATGGTTCCGGCTTTCAGCCAGGTATCCTGCAGCACCATACCATAATTCTGACGCAGACTTCTTCTTGTCACGTCACGGATATCTTTTCCTGCCACACAGATTCTGCCGCTGTCCACATCATAAAACCGCATCAGCAGATTGATTAAAGTCGTTTTTCCGCATCCGGTCGGACCTACAATGGCAATTCTCTGTCCCGGCTGCACATCCAGATTCAGATCCTCAATCAATGGCCGGTCCGGCACATAACGGAATGACACGTGTTCCAGTTCCACATGACCATCACTTTTCAGTGCATCCCGTTTTTCTTCTGTCTGATTTTCTTCATCCAGCAGCTGGAAGACACGTTCCGCGCAGGCGATCGCATTCTGCAGTTCTGTCACCACACTGGAAATTTCATTAAAGGGTTTGGAGTACTGGTTGGCGTAACTGAGGAAAATACTCAGCTGACCGATGGTAATTCCTCCGGCTACCGCATATAAGGCACCGGTAAGGCCTACTGCGGCATACACCAGGTTATTGACAAAACGGGTACAGGGATTTGTCAGACTGGAGAAAAACACTGCTTTCAGGCTGGTCTCCCTCAGCTGTTCATTCAAATCATCAAATCTCTCCTGACTTTCTTTTTCATGTCCGAAAGCCTGTACAACTTTCATACCTTCCATCATTTCATTGACATAAGCGGTCTGCTCTCCCCGCACTACTGTCTGATTGCGGAAATGCTGATACGTATGTTTTGCAATGAAGTTTGCCACAAACAGACTCAGTGGAGTCAGACACACGACCACCAGGGTAATCAGTGGATTGACAGAAACCATAAATCCAAGAGTACCGATGATCGTCACCACACCGGTAAATAACTGGGTAAATCCCATCAGCAAACCATCCGCAAAGGTATCTACATCTGCAATCACACGGCTGACCAGATCTCCTGACGGATGGGAATCCAGGTAAGAAAGCGGAAGATTCTGGATTTTGTTGATGGCTGCATTTCTCAAATCTCTTGATACAGAAAATGTAATTTTATTGCTGCAGGCTGCCAGCACCCACTGTGCCGCTGCAGTCACAACCGTTGCCACTCCGATGGCAGTAATAATGGTTGCCACCCCGTTAAAATCCACACGGCCTTTGCCAATCATATAGTCAATGGCATTTCCGCATAAGATAGGCACAAGCAGCTGAGAAGCCACACTGACTGCGGCACATAAAAAACTGATGATCAGGTACGGAGCATAGGGTTTGATGAACCGCATGACTCTTCCCATTACTTTTCGGTTATTTTTCTGTTTGTCTATGATATTTTTTTTGCCGGACATCAGTATGCCTCCCCCTTTCTGAACTGACTTTCATGAATCTCACGATATACGTCACAGGTCTTCATAAGTTCCTCATGACTTCCCTGGCCTGCCAGCATACCGTCATCCAGAACCAGAATCCGATCGGCATGCTTCAGGCTGGAAGTTCTCTGAGACACAATAAATACAGTGATATTGCCGGGAAGCTCTGCAATCGCTTTTCTGAGGGCCGCATCAGTGGCAAAATCCAGCGCACTGGCACTGTCATCCAGAATCAGGATTTCCGGACGGGATACCAGAGCTCTCGCAATTGTCAGGCGCTGTCTCTGACCTCCGGAAAAGTTCTTGCCGCCCTGTTCCACAGGTTCATCCAGTCCCAGCGATTTCTGGCGGACAAATTCTGCCGCCTGTGCAGTCTCAAGTGCTTTCCACAACTCTTCATCGGAGGCAGCTGCATTTCCCCACAGCAGATTAGAACGGATGGTTCCGGCAAACAGCTGTGCTTTCTGCATGACGACTCCCACATTTCCTCTTAATGTCTCTTTATCCCATGATTGTATAGGCTGTCCCATGATCTGTACCTGACCTGAGGTTGCATCATAGAACCGGGGAATCAGATTCACCAGACTGGATTTTCCACTTCCGGTTCCTCCGATTACACCGATCGTCTGTCCTTTCTTCGCTGTAAATGAAATATCCGTCAGACTCTCCTCGCCTGCGCCTGCATAAATCAGGCTGACATGAGAAAATTCCACTGCATTTTCAGCATTCTGAATAGCATTACTGTCAACGCCCTGCGCAGCATTATTTTCAAATTTCATGGCAGGTTCCGTCTCAAGCACACCTGCGATACGGCTGAGACTGGCCAGAGCTTTACTCAGCAGAACGACTGTATTAGCCATTTTCACCAATTCTACCAGAATCTGGCTCATATAGTTTACAAGAGCGACCACATCGCCGCTCAAAAGGAGGCCGCCTTCAATCTGTGAGGCTCCCATATTCAGGATAGCGATGGTTGCCAGATTAACTACTACATAAGTCAGCGGATTCATCAGTGCGGACAGATTACCTACACGAATCTGCCGGGCAGTCAGAAGACCGTTGGCACTCTCAAATCGCTCCACTTCTGCTTCTTCTTTTCCAAATGCACGAATGACTCTCACGCCTGTCAGGTTTTCCCGTGTAATTCCCACCACACGATCCAGTTTTCCCTGAATTTCTTTATATCTGGGCGCTGTCAGTTTCATAATACCGAATACAATCACCGAAAGCACCGGAATTGCAATAACAAATACCATTGCAATCTTCACATCAATGGTAAATGCCATAATCATGGCGCCAAATACAATAAACGGACTGCGCAGAAACAGTCGCAGGAACATGTTGACTCCGTTCTGCACCTGGTTGATATCACTGGTCATACGTGTGATCAGTGTACTGGTTCCCACCGTATCCAGTTCTGAGAAGCCAAGCTTCTGAATATGTGCGAACAGCGAATGGCGAAGCCCCGCCGCTGTTCCTACTGCTGCCCTGGCTGCAAAAAACTGGGCTGTAAAGCTGCAGCTGATACCGATTATCGCCAATAGTACCAGGATTCCACATTTTCTCAGAATATATCCCTGGTCCTGATTGCCGATTCCCGTGTTGATGATGTCCGCCACCACCAGCGGAACAAACAGGTCAAAGAATGCTTCCAGCATCTTAAATAACGGTGCAAGAATACTTTCTTTTTTATAATGTTTTAGATTGTCTAGCAGGTATTTCATGATAGCCCCCTTTTTCATTGTTTTGTATATACATAATGTCTGATACACAGATTCCTCCGCACCGTATGTCTCGGGATTTTCGTGCTTATAGCACGAAAACACCTTGCGGGACAGTGCTGTGCGAACAGTACCTTGTATCATATATCATAAGAATATCACAGTATTAATGATAGGAATAATATTTATTTTATAGTATAATAATATATATTTCGTATGATATCAGAATGGAGGTGTCAGATTACATGGAGCTGCGTCAGCTTCGCTATTTTTCGGCAGTTGTGGAAGAAGGTACTGTCACCGGAGCCGCCCGGAGACTGAACATGACCCAGCCGCCTCTCACCGCCCAGCTTCACGCTCTGGAAGAAGAACTGGGCTGTACACTTTTCCGGAGGGAAGGACGGAGACTTCGTCTGACCGATGCAGGCCAGACATTGTATCAGCGTGCATGCACGATTCTGGGCATGTGTAATGCCACTGCCGCCGAAATGGAACATTTTCAGGAGGGAACAGCCGGCACGCTGCGTATCGGTGTAGTGTCATCGGTTCAGGGAACCTTATTTCTGGAGTGGATCACTGAATTTTCCTCAGCCCACCCTCAGATCCGCTATGAACTGTACAGTGGCAACACCTATCAGCTTCTGGAACAGCTTCGCACCAGCCAGTTGGATCTTGCCATTGTCCGAACCCCGTTTTCTGCACCAGATATGGTAATTCATCCCCTGCGCATGGAATCTATCCTGGCTGCAGGCATTTCCCCCTGGTTTCAGGATGCACCGACGGACGGAAAAATATCCATACGTTTCCTTGCAGGCAAACCATTAATTGTTTACCGCCGATGGGAGGAAATTCTTCAGTCACGTTTTGAAGCCGCCGGATATACGCCCAATATCCGCTGCAGCAACGATGACGCCCAGACTACACTGGCTCTGGCCAAAAAGGGACTGGGCATAGGAATCCTGCCCGCCTCGGCGATTATATCGGACAGCTGTACAATACTTTCGGCATATCCGATTGATGACAAAACACTTACCACGGAAATCGACGTCATCTGTCGTTCCACCGATCAGCTTTCCCAGTCAGCGCGTTTATTCCGGGATATGCTGATAGATAAAACATTGTAATAAGGAGGCATAACGTTATGCAAAAAAACTGGTATCGGCAGGGAACAGACCTGCTGAAAGAAATTCGTGATACAAAATTGTCGGATGATACTCTTGCATTCTGGTATCTGGGACAGTGCGGATTTGTTTTCAAAAAATCAGCCACCGTATATATTGACCCGGTACTGAATGATATCACAGATGGAACCGGGGAAACCCGAAGACTGTATCCCTCTCCCTTTTCACCAGGACAGATACTGGCAGACTATGTGCTCTGCACCCACGGTCATCTGGATCATCTGGCACTGGACACCCTGACAGCAATCGCCGCTGCAGACTCTCATACTGTTTTTATCGTTCCCGGTGCTTGTGTTTCTATACTGACAGAGGCAGGAATTTCTTCTGATCGTATCATGGCTGCCAATGCCCACCGTACACTGGTATTTTCCGGACTTACAATTGAACCAGTATCAGCAGCTCATCCTGTCCATATGACCGACAATGTTGGAAATGATACGGCACTTTGTTATTATCTGACCATGGACGGTATCCGCCTTCTCCATATGGGAGATACCTACCTTACCGAACAGCTATTGAGCGACCTGCGGGCTCTTCCGGCGCCACACCTGTTCTTCCCACCCATCAACGGCGGTGACTACTTCCGGACAGCAAGAGACTGCATCGGCAACCTGAGTTACATAGAATCCGCCCACCTGGCTGTGCTTCTTCATGCAGATATGACAATCCCGACACATTATGACATGATTACGGGCAACACCATAGACCCCACCATCTTCCTGCGGGAACTGTGGATGCAAAATTCTGCAGCCAAGGCCCACATACCGATGCTGGGGGAACGATTCTTCTATCATCTTTAATACTGTTCTGCGGACAAAATTTTAGGGCTATTCGATTATTATTTTTATCGAATAGCCCTCTTAATGAATATTCAGAAGTCTCACTGTATAACCTCTCTTTCTATTGATTTTTTTGAGTTGTCCGCTATGGATCTCTGCCTTTCATTCTAATCATCTCCTTTGGTTACATCTATGTAAACTCTTTTAGAGATTTTCTAATAATGATTGTAAGATTAACTATGCCATTGGACTGTACCTCTTTTCTTTAGTTTCTGTTTCTGTTGTTTTTTGTTGAGTTTATTGTATCGCAAATTGGCTGATATGTCAAGTATTATTTTAAAATATTTTTCATTTTTATATTTTTATTTGTCTATTTGTTTGTATTATTTGTATTTTTCTGACAATTTATATAATACCATTTAACTGATAAAAGAATTGCCCAGGTTCCGATTTACGATTCCCGGGCAATTCTTTTATGTTTTACAGTCTGGTATCCCAACGGCCACACCATACATTTTCTTCCGGCGTGCCTTTGAATTCAGATTCTCCGCAAAGCTTATCAATCAACTGGTCGATTACCTGTGGGGTATCCTGATAGCAGTTGATATAGGTACGGCTCATGGTCAGGTCAATCAGATAGTTCGGCAGGTACAGACTGATAAATGCAGTAGGTACCTGGCTTGCATACCATGGCTGCTGACCCGGCATAGTCCATTTTACACGCATGGTGTTGTACTGTGCAAATCCCACCTGATCGATAAATACCAGAACGGCATCGGTATTGGCGCGGAATGCTTCCATACTTCCTTTGGCAGCCACTGCGTCACCATCTTCTACGATAAATCCTTTTTCTTCCAGTTTCTGGATGATATATGCTTTCGTTCTGTCTCCGGAATCATCCTTGATCAGTTTTCCGGCAACAACTCTTCCGTCTCCCTGAAGGAAATAAATACGAACGCGTTTTTTATTCACCGGATCCAGAGGAAGCATTTTCTGAGTATCTTTTACCAGAGTGATGAACTTGTCTGCACATTCTGCAGCAACAACTTTATGAGCCTCGCATCCCACAATAGAAATACTTTCTTTCGGAGGAAGCAGGGTTCCTTCTGCTTTTTTCTTGTGCAGACCAATGCTGGCTTTTACACCAAGGATTCTGGTCAGTGCATCATTCATACGTTCTTCGGTAATGATGCCGTTTTTATATCCGGCCATCATATAGCCATAATCTTCTGCCATGTCGTTAAAGAACAGATACATGTCGCAGCCTGCAGCGATTGCCTGAGGAACCTGCTGACTTCTCGGCATAGCACCGAACATACCGATCATATGGCTGGCATCTGTCACTACCAGACCATTGAATCCCAGTTTTTCTTTCAAAAGACCGGTGATCAGTTCCGGGCAGAGAGTAGCCGGAAGTATCTCATGATCATCCAGATCTTTTCCTGCGATTTTTCTCTGCCATGCCGGCTGTGCAATATGACCTGCCATAATCGTCTTTACACCGGCGTCAATCAGCTCAGAATATACTTTTCCGAAAGTTTCCATCCAGGTATCACAGTCCATATCATTGATACCCATCATCAGATGCTGGTCATTTTCTTCAGTTCCGTCACCAGGAAAATGCTTAATGGTTGTTGCCATGTCGCATTCCTCGGTACCTTTAATAAACGCTTTCGCATATTCAATAGTTCTGTCCACATCCGCGCAGAAAGAACGGGTCTGTACAATCGTATTTCTCCAGTTGTAAAGCAAGTCAACGATCGGAGCAAAGTTCCAGTTGGAACCGATAGCCATCGCTTCTGTTCCTCCTACTTTGGCAGCTTTATAAGCCACCTGTGCATCTCTGGATGCTGCCGTAGCTGCACCGCAGGACACTCCGGTTCCGCCGCCCACACCGCCGTTGCCTCCCGCTTCACAGTTGCTGGCAACCAGAAGCGGAATCCGGCTGTAAGACTGGAACGTATTTACCATATCCCACAGCTTGTCAGCAGATGTATTATGATAGCGAAGTGCGCCCGGATGATATGTCTCTGCCACATGTTTAATTGATTCTTCACTGAAATCAGTCACCATGTTGACAAACAGCTGACCGACTTTTTCTTCGTCACTCATACCTGCAATCGTATCTTCTACCCATTTGATATCTTCATCTGACAGATAATACGGTTTTTCTTTTAAATTGACCATAGTTTATTACCCCCTTTATTTTTAATATGTCAGTCCAAAGCCATAAATATACTCATTTCCTGCAGCATCTTTATAGGCATAGGTCAGACCATCTTTCATGTATTTTGCTTTATCGTAGCCCGGAACGTCGTTAGGACTTGCGCAGATTCCATTTTCATCCACAGCAATGGCAGCATCACTTCCCGGAAGGGTAATCGGAAGTTTACCCACAGGAGCAGCATCACCTTTGATTACATCAAAAGCAGCCCGTGAGAACGAATCAAATCCTACCGTTACTGCGTCTGCCAGAGGTTCCACATTGGTCAGCAGATATGGCAGATTCAGATTGATATGCATCACGACCTGACCGACTGCTTCACGGATTTCTCTGATATGATCCACATCCACACCGGTACTTTTCTGGATATTCAGCTCCAGATAACCGTCAGTAGCTTCAAAGTAGCTTCCGCTGGCCGGTTTCAGGAACAGGACAGCCACGTCCGCTTCCTTATAATCATCTACAAAAGTAATCTGCGGATTGTCTTCTTTTATTTTCTTCGGAAATGCGGCAACGGTTTCTTTCGGATTGGCTGCGGAACCGGACAATGCCATCGCCTGCAGTTCTTTTTCCGAATAATCGGTACGCATCAACATTTCTACATAAACTTTTTTGCCCTCAAGCTTCTCCAGAGTCAACGGAAGAACTGCATTCTGATTTTTCAGAACAACGATACTTTCCTGATGGGCTTTGTATGCAATTGCTTTTGTCTCTTCTGTATTTACTACCGCATCAGCAGCATTTTCATCTGCATAAGGATTCTCAAACAATCCCAGACGGAACAGTTCTGTCAAAAGACGAGCTGCCGCCTGATCGAAAGTCTCCTGATCAATGTATCCCTTTGTGACAGCCTCCAGGAACGGTGCCGGATCATTTTCACCAGATACCATATCAGTTCCTGCATGAAGAATGCGTGCTGCACGGCCTGCCTGATTATACATCTCGGCACCCCACGCACAGTTGCCCATGACACCGGTGTCAGAGTTGACGATACCGTCAAATCCCAGGTCGTTGCGGAGGAATCCGTTGATAAACTGGTCATTATATGCAAATGCAATTTCTTCATCGAATTTGTCCACACCATTCTGCGGGAAACCGGATTTTTTATTGGAAGGAATTGCATAGTACGGCATGATGGAAGAAGTTCCCGCCGCAATGGATGCCTTAAATGCCGGAAGATGATAGGTATCCATACTTCCCGGTGTATTGTAGCAGTTATATTTTCCTTCTGCATAATGAGGATCAAATCCATTTTCTCTGGCACCGCCGCCCGGGAAATGTTTAGTTGTCACAGCTACACTATTTTCATCCAACGTCTCTCCCTGGATTCCTTTAATCACACGCGGCATAATATCACAGATCAGATCCGGATGCTCTCCGAAAGTGCCATAGGTACGGAACCAGCGAGGATCGGTAGCACAATCTGCCATATACATGTAACCTTTGCGGATATTTGACACATAAAACTCATCATGTACAATTTTCGCAAATTTTTCTATTGTATCCATATTGCGGGAAGCGGCAAGACCCAATGTTCCCGGGAATGTGGTAAATTTATTTGCTTCCTGCGAAGCATCATAACGGATATCCGAACTTTCATTCTTGGAATTGCTGGCTACGATACAGGGAATTCCCCAGCGTGTTCCCTCACAAACCTCCTGCATAGCGTTAACCCAGGCAACAAACTCACTGGGTTTCGCATTTTCACGCACAATGATATGACGGATATGACGGGAAGCCAGCTGCAGCGTGGTCGGATACTGCATCACCTTCATGCCGCGCCTCATCACTTCCTCAAACTGCTCATTCAGGACACCATTATGACTGGTAGGCTTACCCTCCGGTGTGGAAATACCCATCGGGAGATCATGAATCACCATCAATCCGGCCTTTTCCTCATTATTCATACGCGAAACCAGATCCTTCGCCCTCTCTTCCGGGGTCAGACGCCAGTCCTCATACGGTTTCAGTTCCCCAGTTCCATCAAGGTCTTTAAACTTCAGGCCATCCACCTCAATAACCCCTTTGGAACGGGCAACAATCTTTTTCTGAACCAATAGTTTCACTCCTTTCTCCATTTTTCAAATTCGTCAGATAGAAACATTATAACATAGGAAATTTTCGTCAAATAGGACTTATCTATGAGAAACTATACTTTTTTGTAATTCCTTTGGAAAGGAACGGAGAATCTCTGGTATTTTATGCTTCTGAAAAAATGATATGAAGTTTCCGTCCCTTTTCGAAGTAACAAAAATTTCCCGGGGTTTTTTCCATTTTCCCCGGGAAATTCATTATGCCTGCCGCACTGCCGTCTTCATCGACCGTACATATTCTTTTACATACGGCACACAGTCAGCGCCATGGGCCGCACACAGTTTTACGATTGCGGAACCGACAATCGCTCCATCGGACTGTTGGGCCATTTTCTTTGCCTGTTCCGGTGTGGAAATACCAAATCCAACCGCACAGGGGATATTTTTTGTCTGTTTCACCAGTTTTACCATTGCTCCGATATCTGTGGTGATATTCGTCCTGGTACCGGTCACACCGAGAGAGGATACACAATAGACAAATCCTTCTGCTTCCTTTGCGATTTGTGCAATTCTCTCATGAGAGGTGGGTGCTATCAGAGAAATCAGGTCCAGCCCGTATGCTTTGCAGACCGTATCGAATTCTTCTTTTTCTTCAAAAGGCACATCCGGCAAAATCAGTCCATTCATTCCCACCTCTGCCGCTTTGCTGACAAAACGTTGGATTCCATAGGAAAATACCACATTGGCATAGGTCATAAATACCATGGGAACCGATGATTTTTTTCGTATATTTTCTACCATATCAAATATCTTATCAGTGGTCACACCTCCGTCCAGTGCCCGTACATTGGCCTCCTGAATCACCGGTCCTTCTGCCGTAGGATCCGAAAACGGAATCCCCAGTTCGATCAGATCAGCTCCTGCTTCCTCCATGGCGTACACCAGCTGCTCCGTTATTTCCAGAGAGGGATCCCCGCAGGTGATAAATGGTATAAATGCCTTTTCTCCGGCAAATGCTTCTGCTATTTTTTTATTCATGGATATCCTCCCCTCTGTAACGTGCAATGGTTGCACAATCCTTGTCTCCTCTTCCGGAAATGGTAATGACTACAATCTGGTCTTTTCTCATCTGCGGCACTATTTTTTTCGCATAGGCCACTGCATGGGCACTCTCGATTGCCGGAATGATTCCTTCCGTCCTTGACAGATATTCGAAAGCCTCCACAGCTTCCTCATCCGTTACAGGCACATACTCTGCCCTTCCGATATCATACAGATGGGCGTGTTCCGGTCCGATTCCCGGATAATCCAGTCCTGCAGAAATCGAATACACCGGTGCAATCTGTCCATACTCATCCTGACAGAAATAGGATTTCATTCCATGAAAAATACCCAGCTTTCCGGTAGCAATCGTTGCTGCTGTCTCAGCCGTATTGACGCCTCTTCCAGCTGCCTCACATCCGATCAGGCGTACTCCTTCATCCTCAATAAAATGATAGAAAGTTCCGATGGCATTGGAACCGCCGCCCACACAGGCCAAAACCGCATCCGGCAGACGGCCTTCCTTTTCCAGCATCTGCTCCTTGATTTCCTTTGAAATCACTGCCTGAAAATCACGTACAATCGTAGGAAACGGATGGGGTCCCATCACAGATCCCAGAACATAATGCGTATCCGCAATCCGGTTGGTCCATTCCCTCATTGTCTCTGATACGGCATCTTTCAGAGTTGCCGTTCCTGAAGTAACCGGGTGAACTTTTGCTCCCAACAGGCGCATCCGGTACACATTCAGCGCCTGACGCTCCGTGTCCTCTTTTCCCATAAACACTTCACATTCCATTCCCATCAGGGCTGCCGCCGTAGCCGTAGCCACACCGTGCTGTCCGGCACCGGTCTCCGCAATCACACGGGTCTTGCCCATTTTCTTTGCCAGCAATACCTGACCCAGCACGTTATTGATTTTATGGGCACCCGTATGATTCAAGTCCTCTCTTTTCAGATAAACCTTCGCACCGCCCAGATCCTCTGTCATATGCTTTGCAAAATACAATCTTGACGGTCTTCCCGCATACTCATTCAAAAGTTCCGTCAATTCCCGGTTAAACTCCGGATCATTTTTATAAAAATTATAGGCCTCTTCCAGTTCGATCACTGCATTCATCAGTGTCTCCGGAATATACTGGCCTCCGTGAATACCAAATCTTCCTTTTGACATCTTTCTACTCCTCTTTCATTCACTTTTCCCCGGGGAAAATTTTCATAAGTTCCCGGATCTTGGCGGGGTCTTTGTAACCGTCCGTCTCCAGACTGCTGCTCAAATCTACAGCCCAGGGATGCAGGGTCTCTATGGCCTGCTGCAGATTATGCACTCCAAGACCGCCGGCCAGAAAATAAGGGCGGTCAATATTCTGGATTAAGTTCCAGTCAAAGGTTTTCCCGGTTCCTCCACTTCCCTGATCCAGCAATATATAATCTGCACTGCTCTGACAGGCTTTTCTGATATCTTCCTCTGTCTTTACAGAAAATGCTTTGATCAGAGGTTTATCTGTCATCTCCCGCAGTATTTTGATATAGTTTTCATCTTCCTGCCCATGCAGCTGAGCCATTCCCAGTGTCCCTTCATTCAGAAGTTGGGCAGGAAACTCCGGTGGTGCATTGACAAATACTCCCACCGGAATTACTCTTCTATCTAAATCTTTCACCAGCATTCGCACCTGTTCTGCGCTGACATTCCGTGAACTTTTTTTCACTTCAATGACAAATCCACAGTAATCCGGCAGCACCTCATTGATAATTTCGATATCTTCCTGCCTTCGCAGCCCACATATTTTAATCCTTGTCCGTTCTACATCTCTCATTTTCTTATACACGCTTTCCCAGCGGACTTCCGTTCAGCATTTCCAGAGCCTCTTTTTTATCGTCACTTCTCATCAGCGTTTCACCGATCAGCACTGCCTGAATATTATGTTCCCGCAGCCGCCGGATATCTTCTGCAGTCCTAATACCGCTTTCCGACACAAATACCACATGTTCCGGGGCAAGCTCCCGCAGCCGGATACTATTGGCCATATCCACCTGAAAGGTCCGCAGATCCCGGTTGTTGACACCGATGATTTCTGCACCGGCCTGCAAAGCCCGCTGAACCTCTTCTTCGTCATGAGCCTCCACCAGTGCGTCCATCCCCAGACTTTCTGCAAGTTTCCTATAACTATATAACTGTTCATCACTCAGTACCGCACAGATCAGCAACACTGCAGAAGCTCCCAGAACTTTTGCCTGATAAATCATATACTCATCGACCACAAAATCTTTTCTCAGTACGGGAATATGCACCGCCTGTGCAATTTCCTTCAGATACCTGTCTGCTCCCTGAAAATAAAAAGGTTCTGTCAGGCAGGAAATAGCTGCCGCCCCGGCCTGTTCGTATTCCCGGGCAATCTGCAGATAGGGAAAATCCGGTGCAATCAGTCCTTTAGAAGGAGAAGCTTTTTTCACTTCACAGATATAAGACATTCCTTTCGCCTGTAAAGCTTCTTTAAAAGAAATATGATTGGATTGCTCAGCACAATTCTGCTTAATCTTTTCCAGCAACAGTTCCGTAGATATCTGCTGTTTTTCGTCTTCTATTCGCTGTCTCGTTTTTTCAGCAATTTCCTGTAAAATATTCATATATCTTCCTTTTCAACATGCAAGTTCTGCATTGCTCTCATCGATAAATTCCTGCAGTTTTTTCAAAGCAGAACCATTGTCAATCAATTCCTCTGCCATTTTTACGCCTGCTTCTATAGTTTCCGTTTTTCCGGCAATATATAATGCGGCTCCCGCATTCAGGCATACTGCCTGACGTTTTGCACCGCGTTCCTCACCTTTCAGAATTGCCAGAGTGATTGCCGCATTTTCCTGCGGACTGCCGCCCTGCAATTCTTCTTTGGAACAGCGGGTATATCCAAACTGTTCCGGAGTCAGTTCATAAGACTGGAACCATCCGTCACGAATTTCACATACCAATGTGGGAGCACTCATAGATATTTCATCCAGACTGTCCTGTCCGTATACTACCATACCGCGTACCACACCAAGTTTTGCCATAACCTGAGCCAGCGGCTCTACCAGACTTTCATCAAACACACCCATCAGTTCCATATTTGCTCCTGCCGGATTGCTGAGAGGGCCCAGAATATTAAATACTGTCCGGATTCCCAGTTCTTTTCGAATCGGCGCTACGTATTTCATGGCGATATGATAATTTTGGGCAAACAGGAAGCAGATATTTATTTTCTTCAGAAGCTCCGCACTTTTCTCCGGTGAAATCGTAATTTTCACTCCCAGAGCTTCCAGCACATCGGCCGCTCCTGATTTGGAAGATGCTGCCCTGTTTCCATGTTTGGCAACCGGAACACCAGCCGCTGCGATAACAAGGGACGATGTGGTGGAAATATTGAAGGAGTTAGAACCATCACCGCCGGTTCCTACGATTTCCAACACATCCATATCATGAAGAAGCTTGATGCAATGAGCTCTCATTCCTGCCGCAGATGCTGTGATTTCATCAATTGTTTCTCCCTTCAATGATAACGCCGTCAGATACGCTGACATCTGTACCGGGCTTGCCTCACCGCCCATAATCTCGTTCATAACTGCTTCTGCCTCTGTATAAGATAAATCTTGTTTTTTTGTTAATTTAACAATTGCTTCTTTAATCATGGTAAATCCTCCCTGCTTTCATAAAGTTCAAGATCATTGTTCTTCCGTCCGGTGTCATAACCGATTCCGGATGGAACTGTACCCCGTAAATGGGATATTCTGTATGTTCTACCGCCATAATTTCTCCATCCTCCGATTCTGCTGTTACCCGCAGAACCTCCGGAAGTTCTTCCTTTACTGCAGCCAGCGAATGATATCGGGCTGCCGGGAAAGACGGTTCCATCCCTGCAAATAATTGATTTTCTCCTGCCTGGTAAATAATTTTCTGTTTGCCGTGCATCAGTTCTTTTGCATACGAAACTCTTCCTCCAAATGCCTCACAAATGGCCTGATGACCCAGGCATACGCCCAACATAGGAATTTTTCCGGCAAAATACCGAATGGCCGGTATACAAATGCCTGCATCTGCCGGACGTCCCGGTCCCGGAGAAAAAATCAGTGCTTCCGGTGCCATTGCTTCAATCTCTTCAAGAGTACACTCATCATTTCGAACCACTTTGATATCCGGTTCTACGGAACCGATCAGCTGATACAGGTTATAGGAAAAGCTGTCATAATTATCAATCAATAAAATCATTCCAATCCCTCCTGTGCCTGCCCGATGGCATTGATCACAGCCCGGGCTTTATTACAACATTCTTCAAATTCTTTTTCCGGTACACTGTCTGCTACAATTCCCGCACCGGAGCGTACACAGACTTCACCGTTCTTTTTATATACAAGTCGGATAGCAATACAGGTATCCAGATTTCCCGCAAAATCCAGATATCCCACTGCACCGCCATAAACACCTCTTCGACTCTGTTCCAGTTCTTCAATAATCTGGCAGGCACGGAACTTTGGCGCTCCGGAAAGTGTTCCCGCCGGGAGAATAGAATCCACCGCATCCACAGCGTCCTTATCCGGTCTAATCTGTCCGGTGACGGTGGAACCAATATGCATCACATGGGAAAACCGCTCGACGCTCATATATTTTTCAACCTGCACGCTGCCGATCTGACTGATTCTTCCAATATCATTTCTTCCCAGATCCACCAGCATGTTGTGTTCGGCACGTTCTTTTTCATCTGCCAGCAATTCTTTTTCCAGATCCTGATCTTCCTGTGAAGATTTTCCTCTTGGTCTTGTACCCGCCAGAGGAAATGTACTTAATTTTCCATTTTTCAGGCTGACCAACGTTTCGGGTGAAGCACCGGCAAGTTCAATATCATCACTGGAAAAATAAAACATATACGGGGAAGGATTCGTAGCACGTAAAACCCGGTAGGTGTCAAACAAACTTCCCTGAGCTTTTGCCCTCACCGGATTCGACAAAACCACCTGGAAAATATCCCCCTCATAAATATATTTTCTGGCTTTTTCCACCATATTGCAGTACCTCTCTTTCGGGAACTGCGGCCTGATATCCGACTGAATCTTCAGCGGAGGAAATTCCATCTTTTCTCCGTTCCGGATCAGATCTGCCATCTCTTTCAGCGTCCTCTCAGCCTGCCGGTAAGAATTTTCCAGATTATCCGTAATAACACCAGTGATCAACAGCAGTTTCTGCCGATAATAGTCAAATGCAATTACCTGATCAAACAGCATCAGATCCATATCCCGGAAATCCTGCTGCTCATCACTGGTCAGATTCAGTTTTGGCTCACTGTATTTGATATAATCATAAGAAAAATATCCTACCAGACCTCCCGTAAAATGCGGCATACCTTCCATCACCGGACTTTTATACCTGTTCAAAATCTCACGAAGCGTATCTCCCGGGTGCGCTACCTGCTTTTCTGTTACCCGCACCTGACCTTCACCGTCAGTCTCCGTAATCTTCAGATGACCGTCTGTACAAGTGATCTCCATAGTAGGCTGGTACCCAAGAAAAGAATATCTCCCCCAGTTCTCCGCCTGCCCGGCACTTTCTAGCAGATAACAATGCCTGCTGGCTTTTCTCAGCGTGCGCATCACCTCCACCGGTGTGTACCGGTCTGAAAAAAGCTCACGGCATACCGGGATACGGCGGTACTTTCCTGTTGATGCAAGTTGTTTGACAGTTTCTAATGATGGATACATAGCATACCTCCTTGGTTTCTGAATGACTGTACTTCTGTACGAAATGCTTTTGTGTTTTACAGGAAAGTGCTGTGCATTTTCCTGTGCTGCACTTCGCTCCGCTCAGTCGCGGGCTTTCGCCCTATGTTCGAATAGATACATATGTTTTTTTACGTGCAAGCACGACAAAAGCATATGTATCTATTCGAACGCACGGCTCAATGCTTACGCGCAAAAAACGCCCGTCCTGACAGACTTGTTGTGTCTGTCAAGGACGAGCGTATCAATCTTTTTATACCACCCGCGGTGCCACCTTGTTTCACGGAATGACCCGTGCACTTTGCGAAATACCTGCATATTTCCGGCAACTGACGTATGCCCCACGTCGCAGAATACTCGGCCTGAGCCTTTGACTGCGCCCTCAGCGGTCCATTTGGCAATTTGCATCTCGACCCGGCTCTCACCTTCCCGGACTCTCTGTGCGCGCATCATTACTTTGATCTCCGCTTCAACGGTTTACTAGACTAAATTTTCTATAAATTTAGCACAGGATTTGGGATTTGTCAAGATTTTTTTCAAAGTACAAACGCCCATTCCCCCATGGAATCCATGAGAAAACAGGCGTTTGCCTTTGCCATATTCTATTCTCTATTCTATCACAGCCTGCAGTGATGAAGCAGTTCTTATAATTCTACTTTGATAGCTCCCTGCGGACGGATATGCATTACATATGCAGAACCTGCTCCCAGTGCTTTATCAATGTAAGCGGTAAATCCTTCTGTATATTCCTTTGGCAGGAATGCAGCGATAACACCTGCAAATCCACCTCCGTGTACACGGCACACACCATGACCGATCTTGTCCAGATATAATTTGGTCAGTGCCAGTGCTACCGTAATAGACTGCTCATCCGGTGTTTCATTGCAGTAGCAGTTCTGCAGCCATTTCCAGGAGGAGTCTCCGGACTCTGTCACTTTACGCAGGAATGTATCAAAATCTTTTGATTCCAGAGCTTCTACTTCTGCATCCACTCTCTTGTTCTCTTCGAAGAAATGGAAGGCACGAAGAACTGCACGGTCACCGGCAAATTTGCGGATTGCCTGTACATTTTCGATGACAGCATCTTCATCTACCTGTTCCAGAACTTCTTTTCCAAAATATTCTGCAACTTTTTTCATTTCATTCGGTACTGCTGAGTACTCTGCGCTCAGGTCTGCATGGCCTTTTCCTGTATTGATGATAACCAGATCATGTCCCATCTCGTCAAAATTACATTTAATTTCACGAATCTTCGGATTGGCAATATCAGCGAAATCAATCGTGATCATACCACCTACTGCACAGGCCAGCTGATCCAGAAGTCCGGAGCCTTTCAGCCAGTATTTGTTTTCAGCATACTGTCCGGCTTTTGCGTAGGCTACTACGCCGATACTTCCCTGATTAAACAGATGATCTACGATAACACAGACAAGCATCTCAAAGGCAGCAGAAGAACTTACACCTGCACCTCCGATAACATTGGATGTGGTATACGCATCAAACCCCTCTACTTTGTATCCGCTCTTCAGCAGTCCTGCAAAAATTCCTTTCAAAAGCGGCTCTGTACCGGTTGTTTTTTCTGTGGGCTCCAGATGATCCAAATCAATAACCAGATGCTGGTTATAAGTCTCACTGATCAAGGTAACTTTACGTGTTCCATTGGGAGCGGCTGCTGCCACACAGTCCAGATGTACACTTCCTGCCAGAACTTTTCCATGGTTGTGATCGGTATGATTGCCGCCGATCTCTGTTCTTCCCGGCGAGGTGAAGAAATCAAATTCTTTATCGCCAAATGTTTTCACAAATCCCTCCGCAACCATCTCATATCTTGCGGCATTTGCTTTGGCACGATGTTCTCCATACATCTGCCCAAACAGTTTCATTGCATTTTCGCTTTTGACAGCCCCCGCTACATTTGCTAATCTCATAACCTTCTCCTTTACTTTATTTATTCAGATATGCCGGGCATACCTGTACTTGACTTCTCTCTGATTATCATTATAATGAGAAATATCAGACAGTACAATAACTATTTTTGCATCTTCTATTAATATATTGAGGTTTTCCCATGCAATTACATCTTGATACCAATCAAAAAGAATTAAAGTCCCACGGAACCTATGAATTTCCTGTTCATGTCAGCTACGAACAGCTTTCCCGCTATGAACGAAAATCGTTTCTCTGGCACTGGCATAAGGAAATCGAGCTGACCATTGTTCTCCAGGGTGAGATGTTTTACCAGATCAATGACACCATTTATCATCTGCATCAGGGCGATGGACTGTTCTGTAACTCGAATATTCTCCATTCCGGCTCGTCCTGCAATGATTCCGACTGTATCTATATTTCCGTTACGTTTCACCCACGGTTTCTTTATGGGTATGAAAACAGTATTTTACAGACTAAATACGTGCAGGGGATCACGGAAAATGCTTCTCTGCCCGGTCTTTCTTTTTCTCCGGATATTTCCTGGCAGAAGCAAATCCTGGATATTCTTTCCGATATCTGGAATCTGGCTCAGGCTTCCGACTCCTGTCCATCCTATGAATTGCGTCTACATCTGATGCTGTCGCAGATCTGGCTGGTTGTCTGTGAAAATGCCTCCTCCCGTCAGGAAAGCACCGATAATGGAAATCTGAAGCACATGGACAGGCTGAAAAAAATCCTTTCCTACCTGCAGACACATTATACAGAAAAAATCACCCTGGCCGATATTGCTGCGGATATCAATATCTGCCAGAGTGAATGTTGTCGCTTTTTTAAAAAACATATGAATGAATCTCTTTTTGATTATCTTCTTTCCTACCGTATCGAAAAGAGTCTCCCGCTTTTGGCGGAGGGACGGTACTCTGTCACAGAGATTGCCAGCCTGGTGGGCTTTTCCAGTCCATCCTATTATACCAAAGTATTTCATCAGCAGATGGGCTGCACACCCCGTCAATATCAGAGCCGATAATCCATCAGGACTTTACAAGTTCTTCCATAAAGTCCTCCAACAGTTCCAGGTTGGGATCGGAATGCTCCACTTCCCGGGCATAACTCCATGATGTCTCCAGAAATTCTTCCATCCCGGCCTGCCCGTTTTGCTGCAGCCACTGTGCCATAAAAAATTCTTGAATCCACTGTACGGAAAATACCGCCAGTGCTGTTTTGCTGTAAATCCGGTCATCATAGACGGCACCACAAAAATACGTATGAATAAAGAACATCAGCAGCTGTTCACCCAGCCGTTCCCATTCCTGTTTATGCGCACTTTCATATCCATATTGCTGCTGGAAATCCTGATACTGTTTTATGTATTCTGTATTTCCCCGGTCAAATAAAATATGGTATGTATTATCCAAACGCACCGTCCAGTTCTTATTCAGGTGTTCCATCTGATAAAAAACAGCAAATTCCCGTTTTTTCCGTTCCGGATCACCGGAATCTGACAAAAGAATTTCTACATTTTCCTCTTTCCACCCGTTTTTACTCCATCTGGCATACTGTTCTGTCACTTCATCCACATCGAAAAATCGATCCTCGTCGATGCACTGCTGCAAGTCCAGCCCGAACTCCTGGATTTTCATCATTCGGATACGGAAATCAATCTCACGGTTCTGGATGATACCAAACATTACCTCCCTGGCATCCTCCAGCTGGGTAAACATCAGATAGTCAAAATCCTCAAAATCATCTCCTTCTTCATCCTCCCACTGGATAAACCTTACTTTCTCAGAATTGGTCAGCATGATTTCCGCTGCTTTCGGGCAGGACAAAGATAAAGAATACTCCCGCAGCCCCTCAAACTCTTCCTCGTGGCGGGGGTATTTTCTGCAGGTATCACAAAGGGCATTCTCACCCAGTTCCGCATGCAGATCGCAAAGATTTTCTTCATTCAGAAAGGCACAACGCTGGCCATACTGATAAAATATTCCCTCTTCCCAGTCAATGGAATTGCGCAGCCGATTACCAAAAGCTCCCTGCTCCTGCTCATATTTTTCCAATGAATCCTCGTCAATCACAATCTGCCAGCCCGCACAGCAGGTGGCGGGACATTTACCGGCAATGCACTGAAACTGATCATAATAATCCGGTTTACTGTATCTCAATTTCGTTTCTTCCTTCTCTTTTTTCCTTTCATCATACCACGGCTTTGCCGTTTGTCAAATCATCACACTCCGTAAAAGCCCCTCATCATCTGAATTTTCAATTGACAAATGCCAGAAAAGCAGGTATACTTGACTTTGCGCAGCCGGGGAGATAGCGGTGCCCTGTACCTGCAATCCGCTACAGCAGGGGTGATACCAATCTGAGGGCTTTTTCTTGTGGAGCTGCCTTCTATAAGTGGCGTTGACGTTTGGGTCTTACGCAACAGAACTCTGTGAACCGTGTCAGGTCAGGAATGAAGCAGCACTAAGCAGAATCCTCTGTGTGCCGTAAGGGTGCCTGGGCCGAGTTAACTGTAGGAGTAACGTCTGGGAGAGAAGTTCGAGGTGCGGTGCGCATTAAAAATTGTATAATATTTCCCCGGGGATTTTGTAAAAATCCCCGGGGTATTTTTTTGACTTCTTGCTGAAAATGTTTTTTTGTCGTATAGTTGTATTAATACAACTTTGAAAATCAGGAGGCATTTACATGAAAACCATTCAGACACAGGAAGAAAAGTTCCGCATGATGACCGAGGATCCGGTTCCCGGTCTTGTGGGAAAACTTGCCATTCCTACCATTATCAGTATGTTGATCACTTCTATCTATAATATGGCAGACACCTTTTTTGTGGGTCAGATCGGTACCAGTGCCACTGCCGCAGTGGGAATTGTCTTTCCGCTGATGTCCATCATTCAGGCACTGGGCTTTTTCTTCGGTCACGGTTCCGGTAATTCCATGTCACGAAAGCTGGGAGAACAGGATACTCAGGAAGCCTCTTTTCTGGCTTCTGCCGGATTTTTCCTGGCACTTCTGACAGGTCTGTGCATCACCTGCCTGGGATTACTTTTCATTAATCCACTGGCCAATCTGCTGGGGGCAACACCTACCAGTATCGAATATGTAAAGGCATATCTGCGCATTATTCTTCTGGGTGCTCCGTGGATGACAGCCTCTCTCGTTCTGAACAACCAACTTCGTTTTCAGGGAAGTGCATTTTTTGCCATGATCGGCATCGGCACCGGGGGAGTTCTGAATATGATTCTGGATCCTATTCTGATCTTTGTCTTTGATCTGGGAATATCGGGAGCTGCCATTGCAACTATTTTCAGTCAGTTTGTCAGTTTTTGCCTGCTGCTGATGGGAACTCGCCGCGGAGGAAATATCCGGATCAGACTTTCCTGTTTTCGTATATCCGGAGAACGCCTGGCAACGATTGCAGGGGGAGGACTTCCCTCACTTTTCCGCCAGGGACTGGGCAGTATTTCTGTTATTGCATTGAATCTGGCAGCACGGCCATATATGGATGCAGCCATCGCCGCCACGTCCATCGTGTCAAGAATCAGTTTCTTTGCCGCTTCCGCATTAATTGGTTTCGGGCAGGGATTTCAGCCTGTCTGCGGCTTTAATTATGGCGCCAAAAAGTATGAGCGGGTACGGGAAGCCTTCTGGTTCAGCATGAAGATTGCAGTGGTCATTCTGTGTATTCTTGCTGTGGCCGGACTTATCTTCGCAGAACCTCTGATTACTGTTTTCCGAAAAGATGATGCAGATGTTATCCGGATCGGAACACTGGCCCTCCGTCTGCAGTGTATCACTCTTCCGCTGCAGAGCTGGATCATCCTGAATAATATGATGCTCCAGACTATCGGAAAAACGTTCAAAGCCAGCCTCCTGGCAATGTCCAGACAGGGACTGTTCTTTATTCCGGCGATTCTGATACTGCCGCTTATTTTCGGACTTTTCGGCATTCAGCTCAGTCAGCCGGTGGCTGATATTGCTTCCTTTATTCTGGCTCTTCCACTGGGTATTGAAACACTGAATGAAATGAAACAGACAACCCCATAAACTGGTATGGTTATTTTTATCTTAACTGGCTATTTCTTTCATTCCATTTTTCCTGTATGGTATGGGATAAGAAAATAGAAAGTAGGTAAGAATATGAAACTGAATGTAAAAAAACTGGTAATGACAGCTCTGTTTGCTGCTCTGGCCTGTGTAGCCACTATGTCGATCCGAATTCCCACTCCGGGAACAAACGGATATATTCACCCCGGTGATGCCGTTGTCATTCTTTCCGGAATCATCCTTGGACCGATATATGGCTTCCTGGCGGGAGGTATCGGTTCTGCTATGGCCGACCTTCTGGGAGGATACTTTATCTATGTGCCAATCACACTGATTATCAAAGGTCTGATTGCCCTGATCTCCGGTATTATCTATCAGAGATTCGGAAAAACTAAGAAAAGCCGTTATATCTGTGTGGTACTTGGCGGTATCACCGACATCGTACTGGTAGCCGGCGGATACTTTATCTGCGAATTGTTCATGTACGGTGCGGGTGCCGCAGCAAGTATACCTGCAAACCTGATTCAGGGAGCAGGCGGTTTAATCATCTCTCTGGTATTGTATCCAATCCTGATTGCAGTACCGGATATCAGGCAAATGAGCATGGTTTCTCATCAGTAAATCAGGTACATCCTGAAAATCCTCCGTATGTTGTGAGTATACGGAGGATTTTTGTTACTGTATATCTATTTACACCAATAGATTTACATCAATAGATTTTTATTGTATCATTAAACTACAAGAGAAGAAGTGCATCTATTTTTATGAATACCACCTTGCAAAAAATCATGTTAAAAACACCGGTGAAAGCGTTAATGGTTTCATACTACGTTCTGTAAAAGAAACAATGGAACGAGACAACCACAAATCTGAATAACTGCTGCCCTGCTACTCTATACTATCTATGAAAGGATGTGTTATCATGCCACTACCACAAGAAAGAATTTATACAATAGAGGATATTTATAACCTGCCGGAAGGAATCCGGGCTGAACTAATCGACGGACAGATCTACTACATGGCACCACCAACCAGAAGACACCAGAGAATAGCAGGAACACTGTACCGCAAGATTGCAGACTATATCGACAAAAAAGGAGGCTCCTGTGAGGTCGATATTGCCCCATTTGCCGTGTTTCTGAACGAAAACGATAAAAACTACGTTGAGCCGGATATAAGCGTTATTTGCGACCAGAACAAGCTGAACGATAAGGGTTGTATTGGTGCTCCAGACTGGATCATAGAAATTGTCTCACCCGGCAGCAGGCGAACAGATTACTTTACAAAACTGTTCAAGTACAGAACTGCAGGTGTCCGTGAATACTGGATTGTGGATCCTGATAAAAGCCGTACCATGGTATATAACTTTGAATCCGAGGATACTCTGGAATATTCATTTTCTGACTCTGTACAATCAGGTATCTATCCGGATTTTGTGATTGACTTCGGAGAACTAAATTTTTAGACCAGTAGGGACGCAGGCTTCCGAATTTCGGACGGTTCACTACTTCCGGTACTTCCTAACATTTTTCTCCAAAAGTCCTGCCGCCAGACAGTAACTACACCGAAACTATTCGCCAGTTTGTTGGCGAAAATACCCTTGAAATCCACCATCAGATATGCTATATTGAGAATAGAAAAGGAACAACCGCCCACAAGAGGTTGACCTTGATAGAATTGTAATAGAATTACCACCCTAACACTCGGTCAAAGTTTAGAGGGTGGTTTTCTATGCCTTAAAACATCAGTGACAAATCAAATAAACGAATGTCAGTAATGCCAAGATGAACATGCCAAAAGCCATTAAGTCTTTAAAGTCGAACTTCATCTGCACCACCCCCATTCTATGTAGAATAGAGGTCAGCCACCCTGTAACACGGTTGTTCATGTACCTATGATAGCATACTGTAACGCTCTCCACAACGCTTTTTTTACGTCTAATTGTTTCCAGAAAATAAGTTTAATTCTGCGTCTCCTTGACGGTCTGCGTAATCCTCGTATATCCACACAAACTACAATAGAGAATATCGTCCTGGCATTTACGATGCATTTAGTTTCTCTGAGAAAGCAATCGAATACAGGAAAAATCACATCCGGGAAGCCTTATTTTTTCTAAAGGGTACAAAACAAGTAAATTTTTTTATACACATCCCCCAGAACCTTATTTTTCAAGGCTTCCCGCTAGTTATCCACATTATCCACAGATTTATACACATTTTCTCTGTAGAAATTTGTGGACTCCAGTGTGCATAACTTTGTTAACATAAAATACCAGTAAAATAATCAAAAACCTTTTAAATACGAGCTTTTTCGACAACACCAGGCTGCAAATAATGACATTTCTGAATTTTCTCCACATTATCCACATTGTCCACAAAAACGGTTAATAATTCCACACAAAAACCTCTATTTGCTTTCTTCTTCAATTATGCTATACTGTAACTGTTCAAAAGCTGAATAGTTACGTTATACTTATAAATATCGGGCGAATGCCCGTGAACACATATCAGATTGAGGTGATTTCCCATGAAACTTTCCTTACATAATGGCAGCTCCATCGGAGTCACCATTATCTCCAATATTTTCATTGATTATTATATGCCCCAGGCCAATGGGGAATTTGTTAAGATTTATCTTTATCTGCTCCGCTGCCTGAACGGCGGCCAGACAGATCTGGATCTTACTGCTGTGGCTGATGTTTTCAGCTGTACCGAATCCGATATTCTCCGGACACTCCGTTACTGGGAATCCCGTCAGTTGGTGGCATTGGCCGGAAAAGATACTGTAACATCCATCGATTTTCTGGAACCTGTACTGCCATCTGCCGTACCGGCTTCATCAATTGCTCCGGAAACTGTTTCTACTGCGAAGAATACCCGGAAAGCAACTGACGGAAAGAGTTCTGCAAAAGTTCAAGGTAAACAGGACAACCGGTGCATATCACCGATGTCACAGCCGCATCCTGAAGCGGCAGTTACGGAAAATTCCATTCAGATGCAGCCGGAAAACGGCAAGCTCAGTGCTGACCGGATCAAAGAACTCCAACAGGAAGAGGATGTCCGCCAGATGCTTTTTATTGCTGAACAGTATTTGGGAACTACACTTTCCCGTACCGTGACCGATGAATTTCTTTATATCTATGACCAGCTTCATTTTTCTGTAGATTTGATTGATTATCTGATTGAATATTGTGTTTCTAAAGGAAGCAAAGATATCCACTATATAAAAAAAGTGGCATTCAACTGGCACGAGGCAGGCATAGATTCGGTCACTAAAGCAAAGCAGGAAACTACAACTTATCATCGGAACTATTTTACGATTCTGAAGGCATTCGGGATCTCCAACCGCAACCCGGTAGCTTCCGAAATCAATATGATCAATCACTGGATGAAAGATTACGGTTTTACCCTGGATATTCTCACGGAAGCCTGTACCAGAACGGTTGCCCAGACAGGAAAGGCAAATTTCCGCTATGCTGATAAGATTCTGGCCGACTGGAAAGCCAAAGGGGTTCGTCATCTTACTGATATTCAGGCACTTGACACTCTGCACCGTCAGCTTCAGGCAGACCGTGAGCAGCAAAAATCACGGCAGAATACCCGGACCCCATCTTCCGGCTCCGGCAATCGCTTTAATAATTTTTCTCAGAGGGATTATAACTATAATGAACTGGAAAACCAGCTGCTTAATCAGCCCTGATCACCAGGTTTTCGCTGATTGCTGCTGCAAATAAGGAGAAGCTTCCATATGGCACTACGAAACAGTCAGTACGATGCGCTTATGCGCTATTACCAGAAACTTCAGCTGCGCAACAAACATGATCAGGATGAACGAATCCGTGAGGCATATGAAAAGATTCCGCGTCTTGCACAGATTGACCGGGAGATTGCTTCTGCCAGCCTCAAGAAAGCCCGGGTTCTTCTGGGAGAACCGGAAGGGCCGGATTTCAATCTCAATCAACGAATCCGGCAGCTTTCACAGGAACGCACCCGCCTTCTGATTTCACACGGATACCCTGAAGATTATCTCCGGATGCAGTATACCTGCCCGATCTGTCAGGATACCGGTTATGTTGATAATAAAAAATGTATTTGTTTTCGAAAAGCGATCAGTGAACAGCTGTATACCCAGTCAAATATCAGGGAATTACTGTATAAAACAAGTTTCAGCAATTTTTCTCTTGACTATTACCCTGAAGATATGATAAACCAATCCACGGGGCTTTCTGCACGCCGGACTGCACAGCTCGCCCTGCAGAAGGCACATGATTTTGTGCGTAACTTTGATCATTCTTTCGAAAATCTCTTTTTCTATGGAGACACCGGAACAGGTAAGACATTTCTTTCCTGCTGTATTGCCCGGGAACTGCTGGATTCCACACACAGCGTCATTTACTACTCTGCTTTCGATCTGTTTGACGCATTTGCCAAAAATACTTTTTCCGGCACAGAGGAGTCTCAGGATGAGAATGATTATATTCTGGACTGTGATCTTCTCATCATTGATGACCTTGGCACGGAACTTACCAACAGTTTTGTGGCATCTCAGTTTTTTCTCTGCATCAATGAGAGGATTTTGCGAAAGAAATCAACGATTATTTCAACCAATCTTACACTTGGCAATTTTATGGATACTTATTCGGAAAGAGTATTTTCCAGAGTTTCCAGCAGTTATACCATGATAAAACTGATAGGCAAGGATATACGTATTCAGAAAAAAATTTTAGGAGGAAATTAAAATGGCATACAAAAAAACGAAGGATTTACAGAAACTTCCTGTAGGACGTCTGGGAATCATTTCGCCATACAGCTGTGCCGAGCTGGGCGAAAAGGTTGATCGGTATCTGGTAGAATGGAGAAAAGACAGCCATAGTCAGTACCACAACACGATTGCATTTGATGGATATGAACGGGATACTTATCTGATTGGTTCTGATCTTCCAAGATTTGGTTCCGGCGAAGGTAAGGGTATCCTGAAAGAGTCTGTGCGCGGTGACGATATTTACATTCTTGTGGATGTCTGCAACTACAGCCTTACCTATTCCCTCTGCGGTCAGACCAACCATATGTCGCCGGATGACCATTTTCAGAACCTGAAACGTGTCATTGCTGCCATTGCAGGAAAAGCACGCCGCATCAATGTTATTATGCCATTCCTTTATGAAAGCCGCCAGCACAGACGTACAGGAAGAGAATCTCTGGACTGTGCACTGGGTCTTCAGGAACTGATTAATATGGGTGTAGAGAACATCATTACTTTCGATGCTCACGATCCGCGTATTCAGAATGCGATTCCGCTCCACGGCTTTGAAACCGTTCAGCCGGCTTACCAGTTCATCAAAAATCTTCTGATGAAGGAAAAAGATCTTCAGCTTGACAAAGATCATCTGATGATCATCAGCCCGGATGAAGGAGGTATGAGCAGAGCAATCTATCTTGCCAATAACCTGGGCATCGATATGGGTATGTTCTATAAGAGAAGGGATTACTCTACCATCATTGACGGACGTAATCCTATCGTTGCACATGAATTCCTGGGTGCTGATGTTCATGGGAAAGATATGATTATTATTGATGATATGATTTCCTCCGGAGACAGTATGCTGGAAGTAGCTCAGCTGCTTAAGGCCAGAGGTGCACACAAGATTTTTATGTGCTCTACTTTCGGGCTCTTCACCAATGGTCTGTCCAAGTTTGATGAAGCTTATGAAAAAGGTATTTTTGACCGTATCCTGACCACCAACCTGATTTATCAGACACCGGAACTGCTTGAACGGCCTTACTATATCAATTGTGATATGAGTAAATATATTGCACTGATTATTGACACACTGAATCATGACGACTCTATCAGCAAACTGCTGAACCCGGTAGAACGTATTCAGAAGGTACTCACCAAGTATAGAAATCACGAGCCAATCGGCTGATTTACGAAATGCCCCCGACAAAAACTGTCAGGGGCATTCCTATATTACTTGTGATTATTTTTCCATATCTCTCAACATCTGTATTTCTCTGGCATATCCGTCCAGCTCATTGGGCGTTTCCAGATAAATCGGGATTCCTGCCAGCAGGGGATGATTGACCATCTGACGGAAAGTTTCAGACCCCAATGATCCTTCCCCTATTTTTTCATGCCGGTCTTTATGACTGGCAAAAGGATTCTTGCTATCATTCATATGAATTGCCTTCAGACGTTCCAGTCCGATCACAGCATCAAATTCTTCCAACACCTGATCCAGATGGTTTACAATGTCGTAACCTGCGTCATAGACATGACAGGTATCCAGGCAGACACCCATGTGGTCTTTCAGATCAATTTTATCAAGGATTGCCCGTATTTCCTCAAAACTGCGTCCAACTTCTGTTCCTTTCCCCGCCATTGTCTCCAGCAGGACTGTGGTGTGCTGTTCCTTTTTCAGAATCTGATTCAGGGTATCTGCGATCAGACGAATCCCTTCTTCTGCCCCCTGACCCACATGACTTCCCGGATGAAAATTATAACAATTTCCCGGTACGTATTCCATACGTTTCAGATCATCTTCCATTGTCATCAGGGCAAATTCCTGGGTATGTGCGTCTTTGGAACAGGGATTCAGGGTATACGGTGCATGAGCCAGAATCTGGCTGATCCCATGTTCCGCGGCAAATCTGTGATATGCCTGCACATCCTTTTCGTCAATTTTTTTTGCTTTACTTCCTCTGGGATTACGGGTGAAAAACTGGAAGGTATTCGCACCAATCTGGACAGCTTCTTTTCCCATATGTAAAAATCCCTTTGAGGATGAAAGATGACATCCTATTCTCAACATATTTTTCCTCCTACATCTCAATCACATGAACCGGTATCCCTTCCTGACGCAATATTTCCATCTCCCTTTTATGGCAGGTGAAAATCACCGTCTGACCTCCTCTCTGATGCAGCCACCGCAATGTCTGACGAAGTCGTTCTTCATCATACATGGCAAATACATCATCCAGAAGGACCGGCATACATTCCTCGCATAAAATCTCACTGACAGCCATCCGAAGAGCAAAATACACCTGCTCTACCGTTCCCCGGCTCACCTGATATAAAGCCACAGGGCGATTTCTTTCATACAATGTAACTTTCATATTTTCATCCATGGAAATATGATTGTATTTTCCTTCTGTCATGTCGCTGAGAATGTCTTCCATACGCTTCTGAAGCTTATGCCCGATGCGGATTTTTATGGTTCCGGACAACCGGGAGAGGGTCTCCACAGCAAGATCCAGACTTTTAATCTCCGTATCACAACCGCTGATTTCCTCTGTATCAGCCATCAACTCTTCTCTGTTTTCTTTCAGATTCTGTAATATCGTGGTCTTTTCTTGTACCTGCAGCTGAAGTTCTTCCTCCCTGCCCTGCATACGGCTTAATAATAACTGCAGCGACACAGGCTTTTCCTCAGCTCCACCGTTTCGTTTTTCACGGCTCAGATCGATGAGTTCAAATACTCCGCCGAGAACCAGTATAACACCGAAGAAAATCACCAGAAGCAGCGGTGTCATCAGGGTTTCAATTTCCATACGGGATGCCAGCCAGAACAATAAAATTCCTGCCAGTATTGCCAGCACCGGCCGCTGAAGCTTTTTCTGAAAACTCTGCTCCGGTTTCCTTTGTCGGTGTAATCGTGGTAATTTCTTTACCGGATTCCCCACATCTATCTTTTCTTTCTGCAGATTTTCCAGCTGGTTTTCCAGTCCGTCTCTCTCCTGGCTGATATATTGTATCTGCCGATCCATCTCTTCCAGCTGTCTTTGTCTGCGGGTTTCCTGATCCTGTTTTCTGGACTCCCATTCTTTCTTCTTCTTTTTCAGACGCTGTACCGCCTGCTGTACATCCACATCACCGGAGCCGGCACCTTCGAAATTTGCCATATAATTCTGCAGTTCCTGCACCATTCCTTCATCCGTCTCACTGCGCAGCTGACCGATGGAAACGGTATTATCATAAATATTCTCGTTCATTCCGCCGAGCAAGGCTTCCAGATCTCCATGAGCAAGAGAAAGCTGTTCCCCATCGGTTTCACAGACAAAATACTCCCTCACATCATTTTTATAAAAATTACGGTCAATCCGAAATTCTTTGCCGCCGGTGACAAATTTCATGCTTCCGGCATAGTCCGCCGGTCTTTCCCAGGGTTCGTACCGGGTATAGGGATCCGTCCTGGAGGCCCGGCCACGGTATCTGGGCATTCCAAACAACATCCCCCTGATAAAAGAATGGAGTGTCGATTTCCCGCTTTCATTGGCACCATAAATGATATTGATGCCGTCCTGAAGGAAAATTTCCCTTTCTTTCAGTTTTCCAAATCGTTGAATCCACAAATATGTCAATCTCATAATTCTGTTTCCATCAGAGCCTGCAGGCCATAAAATAATGCTTTTCGTTCTATGATTTCTTCTTTTCCTTCAAAGCAGTCAATGTATTCGCCAATAATGGTTCCTTCCTGCTGCTTCCTCAATTTTTCCAGCTGATAATAGGGCAATGTCTCATCCACTGCTTCCACCAGATTTCCCAGCTCATAGAGTCTCTGCAAATCAAAATCCAGATCCGGACTCCGATGACCTTTGATATGGATGCGGTATATATTGTTTTTTCCCTGCTGATAGATTCGCTCTCTCACAATCTGCTCCAGTTCACTCTGGGTCATCGTTGCATCGCTCCAGATTTCCAGATCCAGATAGGACCGGCAGGCAAAAGGCACAAACTGAATCTGTGTCCGACCATCCCGGATTTCTCCTCTGATAAAACCATGCTTTCCCTCATGGTTTCTGTCCAGCGGCTCCAGTGCACCTGCGTAAGCCATCTGATTCGGTATCAATATTCCCTGTTTATGGATATGACCCAGTGCCGCATAGTCAAATGAAGCACCATCCTCCGGTTTGATGGGGATATGTTTTTCATCTCCACCGTGAGCAAGCAAAATATGATACCCCGGTTTCCCATTTGGCATGATACCATGATACAGATTTTCCCGGATTTCTCTCTGTTCATAGCTGAATCCATATACCCACGTCTTACAGTCCGGCAGATAGATCACATCAGGCTCCTGACTGAAAAATCCATGTACATTATCGTTCCACTGGATTTTTCTGTAGGCAGAGTCCTTCTTCATATAGTCGTGATTTCCTGCCATCCAGACCACCTGCGTGTGGGGAATTGTGGAAAACAGGTAGTTGACCTCACGTACTTCCCTCACCAGCGGTTGACGGTGAAAAAAATCGCCGGCAATCAACAGAAGATCCGTTTTTTCATTTCCCGCAAGTTCTATCACTTTCCGGAAGGTTTCCCATATTTCTTTTGCCCTATAGGCACTCCAGGGGCAGCCCGAATCCGGAACTGCCCCCAAATGTACATCTGCAATATGAATAAATCGCATAAATTCTCCTAATTACAAATCGCAGTTATTTACGGTTCTGGGGAATGGAATCACGTCACGGATGTTACTCATACCGGTCAGATACATCACGCAGCGCTCAAACCCAAGACCAAATCCTGCATGTCTGGTACTTCCGTATTTTCTCAGGTCGAGATAGAAATCATAATCTTCCTTCTTCAGTCCCAGCTCATCCATACGCTGTACCAGCTTGTCGTAGTCATCCTCTCTCTGGCTTCCTCCGATGATTTCACCAATTCCCGGAACAAGACAATCTACAGCTGCCACTGTCTTTCCGTCCTCATTCAGCTTCATATAGAATGCCTTGATTTCCTTCGGGTAATCCGTAACAAATACCGGACGCTTGAATACCTGCTCAGTAAGATATCTTTCATGTTCTGTCTGCAGATCGCATCCCCAGGATACTTTATATTCAAACTTGTCGTTGTTCTTGCTGAGAATATCAATGGCCTCTGTATAAGTCACATGGGCAAATTCGGAATTCACAACATTATTCAGACGGTCCAGAAGCCCCTTGTCAATAAAAGAGTTAAAGAAGTTCATCTCTTCCGGAGCGTTTTCCAGCACATAGCGGATAATATACTTCAGCATGGATTCTGCCAGAATCATGTCGTCTTCCAGATCCGCAAAGGCGATTTCCGGCTCAATCATCCAGAATTCTGCTGCGTGGCGGGTGGTATTGGAATTCTCTGCACGGAAGGTAGGTCCGAAGGTGTAGATATTGCGGAATGCCTGTGCATAAGTCTCACCGTTCAGCTGTCCGCTTACGGTCAGGTTGGTTGCTTTTCCAAAGAAATCTTTGGAAAAATCTATTTCTCCCTCTTTTGTTTTTGGAATATTGTTCAGATCCATGGTTGTTACCTGGAACATCTCGCCTGCACCTTCACAGTCACTGCCGGTAATCAGCGGGGTGTGTACATACACAAATCCTCTTTCCTGGAAGAACTTGTGAATAGCATAGGCGATCAGAGAACGTACTCTGAAAACAGCCTGAAACGTGTTGGTTCTCGGACGCAGATGGGATACTGTTCTCAGATATTCCATACTGTGGCGTTTTTTCTGCAATGGATAATCCGGTGCGGAAACACCTTCCACACTCACTTCCGATGCCTGAATCTCAAATGGCTGCTTTGCCTGCGGTGTAGCCACCAATGTTCCTTTTACAATGATTGCTGCCCCCACATTCAGTTTGGAGACTTCTGCAAAGTTCTCCATATTGTCATGATAAACCACCTGTAATGTTTCAAAAAATGTACCATCATGCAGTACAATAAATCCAAAGGTTTTGGAATCGCGTACGCTGCGTACCCATCCTCCAACCGTTATTTCTTTATCCAGATATGCTTCTCTGTTCTTATAAATTTCTCTGACAGTAGTCAACTGCATCACAATTTTCCTCCCTGACTCCAATTTCTTCCTATTGTATCATTTTTCCCTGTTAAGTTCAAGATTACACCAACATTTCCGGATTCAGGCACTCCAGCTCCGAAACAACAAATCTTCCATCTTTGCGAACCAGCACATCATCAAAATACATTTCTCCTCCGCCGTACTCCGGTCTCTGAATCATAACCAGATCCCAGTGAATGGCAGAATGGTTGCCGTTATAGGCGTCATCATAGCAGCATCCCGGAGTAAAATGAATGGAACCGCAGATTTTCTCATCAAATAAAATATCTTTCATTGGCTTCAGGATATAGGGATTGACTCCGATGGCAAATTCTCCTACATAGCGGGCCCCTTCGTCTGTATCAAAAATCTTATTGATTTTCTCCGTATCATTGGCTGTTGCCTCTACGATTTTTCCATTTTCAAACTTCAGGCACACATTTTCATACGTAAATCCGTTCATCGGTGATGGCGTATTATACGTGATGACACCATTGACAGATTCACGTACCGGTGCTGTATAGACTTCTCCGTCGGGAATATTTGCTTCACCTGCACAGGCAATCGCCGGTATATCTTTGATGGAGAATGTCAGGTCTGTTCCCGGACCCACCAGACGCACTTTGTCTGTACGGTTCATATAATCTACCAGATGCTCCATGGCATTTCCCATTTTTTCATAATCCATGGTACATACATCATAGTAGAAGTTTTCAAAAGCTTCCCGGCTCATATTGGAAAGCTGTGCCATGGCAGAGTTGGGATAGCGAAGCACTACCCAGCGGGTATGAGCGACTCTGCGCTCGTGATGAACCGGTATATTATAGCAGGTATCGTACAGGGACATCTTGTCTGCAGGCACATCAGACAATTCAGCTGCATTATCTGCACCACGGATTCCCACATAACAGTCCATCTCATCCATTTCCATGGAATCAATCCTGGCCATCAGTTCCAGCTGCTCTCTGGTGGCATGCATCAGCATTTCTCTCTGCAGTCTTGGCTCCGTATAATGTACGAACGGAACACCTTTTGCCGCATATACCTCTTTCACAAGCTGGCGGGCCAGGGGTTCTGTATCCTGTCCCACATAGTGAATATATACTTTATCATTTTCCTTTACCTTCATCGAGTGGTTAACCAGACCTCTGGCAAGTTTTACAATTCTTTCATCCATTTTTCTTTCTCCTCTATTCTACTTTACTTGGACTTCCCATATTGTCCATATATCCGATAAATACATTGCCCCAGCGTGCGAACATCTCTGTGCTGTCCTGCATGCCGAAGTACTTCTGCTCTCCGGTTGACGGATAATATAATATGGTATTCAATGCGTTGTATCCCACGATTACCACATTGGAGGTCTCTGAAGATTTGGCGATCACCGGATTTCCCTGATTTACAAAATAAAGCACACTGTCCAGCGTGCAGCCGGTCAGATTCAGCACCGAATACTCATCGCCAAGCAGCTGCTGCACCGTATTTTCATCTATGGTTCCGCTCAATATCACCGAAGGTACTTCTTCTGTATTGGCCAGATAGCTGTCACCCCGATTTCCCCGCTCCCACACATATTGCTGCTGGCGGTTCAGTACCACACCCATCTGCTCATTGGCCCGGTTAATGGCATCGCTGACTCTGCTCCAGGTACTGTCCAGATTACCTTTTGCATATACATAATAAATATTGCTTTCCTGACGTTCCTGTTCTATTTCCAGCACAGAAATTGATTGCTGCTCCACCAGATTAGAGACCACATACAATACATGATTGTTCGCAACACTTTTTTCAAACTCAAGGCCAATCTGGGTAGCTTTCCTCTCGGTAGTAATCAGACGTATAGTAACAGTCTCTTCATTATTCTGAAGATTATTCATGATGTGGTCGCTGTTCATCGGCACATAAGCACCATTCTCCCATTTTACTCGCAGCAGCTCCAGGAGCCCCTCCTTAAGATTCACACCACTGACCCATACCTGATCTTCGTGATGTTCTTTCACGATTTCACCTCCAAATCGTGCAATGCGAATAGAAGTCATCGCAAAGGTCAGATTGCCTGCATTGTCTGTCACGATGTCCTGATCGTTAGCCAGCCCATACACCAGATCCTCATTCATAAATCCTAAAGCCTTAATTTTCTGACCGGCAGGGGCCTGAATCTGATAGCTTTCTCCATTTTCCAGATTCATCACGGTTATGGAAGTGGAACCATTTTCAAGCATCTCATTCATCCAGGCAATACTTTCCTGACTTTTACTGATAACAAAGCAGTCCGGCTGCAGATTCTCCTGAATCATCTGATAACTTTTTTGATTAATATCAATCTGATATAAATTATTTTCCAGCATCAGGTAAAGCATGTCATCTTTTGTCACGTAAGAAAGAAGCTCCATATCGCTCTTAATATACTCGAAAGAGGATTTCATCGGAATAAATAACTGCTCTTCCACCTGATTAACTTCTGCACCATAATGATATACACCGATTCCTACCTCACCCTCATGTATATCACTGTTCATATATCCATAAACAACAAAATCGATATCACCGGATTCTTCCACACGCACAATCTTGATGCCGTGCTGCTGCAGATTCTTTCTCTGATCAAGACTTCCGTCCCGGAAGCTGAACACCTGCGTTGTCTTATTGGCACTTCTGTTATAAGACCACAATTCTCCTTCCTGCACAAATGCCACGATGTCAGAATTGGCATTGGACTGGTACTGAATGGTCTTGTTCACGATTCCCAGATTGATTCCTCCGCTGGTCAGCTTTGTATGGGAGCCATCATATAATTCCTGGGTTCTTCTCTCAAAATCCAGAAGTCTGACACGTGACTGGGTATAACGCATCCGGTAAAAATCCGTTACGTTATAATATTCAGGATTTTCATTTTCATCCTCATCGGAAATCAGATAATACAGCACCATGCTGCAGGTGGTTTCATTGATATCCTTAATCACCGGAACCGCTTTCTGCTCCAGTTTTACTCCCATCTGTCCCCAGGTAATCCGGTCAAAACTGGAATGAATATTCAATGACGCATACGTACTGTTTGTCTCCGTCTCATCCGGCTCCAGATAGCTGGTAAGCTCGCCTGCATTCTCTTTATTCAGACATTTCTGATAAAAATTATCTACAAATTTCAGATATTGCACCGTATTGATACCTGCTCTCTGCAGAAGTCGGGTATAATAGTAATATATTTCTCCGTTCTTTAATGTTACATCAAAACGGAGTGTGTATTCCTGATTCATCAGAATCGGTGTATCCAGCTGAAAATCTGATTTCAGATAATCTCCCTCAGTTGTCAGTTTTCCCACTTTTCCACTTTCCACTACAGTTGTACCATCGGCAGTAGAAACCCGGTATTCGATGGTATCCACGTTACTCTCCATTGGATCAATCACCATGGTCAGCTCTCTGCCGGTGGGAAGTGGTGTAATGCTTTCGCGAATGTACTGCTCCTCCATTTCTCTTGCATATCCATACATGGGATTGACCAGAATATCTTCCACTTCCATATACATCACAGGCAATTGAGGTTCCTCCATCTGCCTGGTTCCAACTGTTTTTTCCCGATTAATCAATAACGATGTACTTCCAAAAGCTGCCGCAAACAGCAGCAATAATACTCCCGCTTTTATAAACCCCTTTTTCATTCCTTTATGCCTCCTTCAAACAGCAGGCTTTCCAGTGTGGGATGCAGGGAAAACGCATCCAGACAAGCCCGCAGCTTCCCTTCATTCTCCTTCTTCTTCCCCGTATAAACCGCACGTATCAAAAGATTCTTAGGCGTATGTTCCATATCGATAAACTCAAGAATCTGCGTATCATATCCTGCCAGTTCCAACATCTGCGCCCGCAGACCGTCCGTCATCAGTGCCGCAATGCGTTCCTTCAAAACGCCATACTGAAAGACAGGTGCCATTACTTCAGATGTAATCTGCCCATTCAACTCATGCTGACAGCAAGGCACCGACAAAATCACAGAAGCTCCCCAGCTTACTGCCTTCGCCAGTGCAAAATCTGTGGCAGTATCACAGGCATGCAGAGTAACCACCATATCTACCTGATTCACCCCTTCATAAGAGGCAATATCTCCCTGGTAAAAACGAAGCTTTTCATACCCATACTTTTCTGCCAGACGGCTGCAGGTCTCAATCACATCTTCTTTCAGATCCAATCCGATAATCCGCACATCATACTGCTGCAGTTCATGCAGATAATAATACATGGCAAAGGTAAGATAAGACTTTCCACAGCCAAAATCCAATATGGTAATCTCCCTGTCTCTGGCAAGCTTCGGCAAAATATCTTCCACAAATTCAAGGAATCGGTTAATCTGTCTGAACTTATCATATCTGGCATGTACAATCCGGCCTTCCCTGGTCATAACCCCCAGATCAACCAGAAAATCCACTGGTCTCCCTTCTTCCAGGATATATCGTTTCTTACGGTTATGCGAAAGTTCTTCCTTTCTTCTCGCCTCATCCTGACAACAGCTCTGCTGCATCCCCTGAAGATTCTTTTTTTCTTTGATGGTGAACTTGCCTTTTTTACTAACAAGAACATTCACATTTCCTTTTTCACTCTCCAGCTGCATTTGCCGGAAACTCTCTGACATCCACTGCCCTGCCAGCTGCAGGATCTCTGCTTTTCCATGATTGGCATGGAATTCTTTGGAACCTACGGTCTGCGTACTCTGAAACATCAACGTATCCTTAATCATCACCGGCCGGATTTTAATCCGGGATGGTCCCTCTTTTTTTCTGGCACCGCTGATCACAATCTGTACCAGACGGATATCCAGATATCTATCTAAAATCTGTTGAAATTCTGTCATCTATATTCTCCCAATGATTATACTCATATAACACCTCTATTCTAATAGTTTTCGCATCAAAGCTCAACACCCAAAATGCAAAAATTCAGGGATAATATATCCCTGAATTTTTGTCAATTAAAACCGCCATCTACCATTATTACCACGGCATCTTCTGTGCCTGCATCTTCTCCTGAACATTTCGTTAAACAACAATACACCAATCAGATCACGGAGACCATCCCCGTCTCTTCTCACTGTCATCTCCACTTCTCTCCGATCTCCGTTATTCTGCTGTTCTTCCAAAGATGCCCTTTCTTCCTCCTCACGTACTTCATTTTCAATCTTTCTGCAAAGATGTTCCATCATAAACTTATCCGGATATTCATCAAACATCATACTTCCATCATATTCCATCCTGTCACATTCTCTCTCCACTTTTTCCTGTATCCGGGCCGCTTTGCGGGAATAATAAGATTTCATCAGCTGCATATCTCTTTCCTGTTCCCGCTCCTGCTCCATCGGAAACCAGAAAGGATATGTCATATAAAAGGGAAACGGCTGCTCATACTGCATACATCCACCTCGCGAGCATGTTTTCTTAATACTATATGCAAAAGAAGCAAAATATGTTATCGTATAATCATCATACAGAAAAGGACGAATATATTATGAAAATCAAAAGAGAACAATGCCTTACGCTTCTGATCGATGACCAGATAAAACTTCTTCCGGCAATTTATGAATCTGCTCTGCTTCTTCAAAATACAAAAATTCTCCTGCAGGGACTGCGGATTCTGGAGGTTCCGATTCAGATTACGCAGCAATATACCAAAGGACTGGGCATGTCCGATCCTTCCATCTTCCGCTATGCGGAAACCACCGACTATCTGGAAAAACGAACCTTCAGCTGCTGGGGTGAAGAAGAAATCCGAAGAACTATTCAGGAATCCGGCTGCCGCCAGATCATCCTGGCAGGCATCGAAACCCATATCTGCGTTCTGCAGACTGCCCTTGACCTTCTCCAGAACGGATACGAAGTCATCCTTGTAGAAGACTGTGTATCCTCCCGAAAACTTTCCGACAAACAGACTGCTGTCCGGCGGATGATACAGGAAGGAGTCATCGTGACCTCATATGAATCTCTGTTATTTGAACTGATGGAGACCTCGTGTTATCCAAGATTCAAAGAAATATCAGTGCTGGTCAAGTAGCGTATATTCCTTGAGTTCGCAGTTATCCAGAATATATTTGCCGAATGTATCAATGGGCATATCTTCGAAATACGAATTAACCACCCGGCTGACAGCACCGTGGCATACCAGAAGAATGGTTTCTCCCGGATATTTGGTGGGAATTTCATCAAGAAGGCTGTATACCCTGTGTGCTACATCCAGTACTGACTCACCGCCTGGAAAACGGGCGGTGATATTTCTTTTTTGCTCCTGAAATACCGGATCATCCCTCCGCATGCCTTCCATCTCACCAAAACTATGCTCAATAATCCGCTCCTCAATTTCCATAGGAACCTGAATATACGTATTTGCCAGCTGAGCTGTCATCCGGGCACGCTGCAGCGGGGAAACCAACATCCGGGTGATTCCTTTTCCTTTCACTTTCTCCGCCAGTTCCATAGCCTGCTGGCGCCCCTTTTCTGTCAGTTCCACATCCGGTCTTCCACATACTTTATTTAACACATTCCAGGTAGTTTCTCCATGACGTGCAATATATAAACGCATAATGATTACAACCTCTTTCCTCTATAAATATGTTTTTTGTAATACATTTTCTTTTTTCTATTCTTGCAAAGCTGAACAAAGAACTGTCCCCTGTCCTATTTTATCATTCAAGTACGCCTCTGCGTACTTGCTGTGAGGTGCGCGTCATGCTTTGCATGACATAATACATCTGCGCACCTCTGCAATCCGCCGGAGGCTTTATCTCGGAAGGAGATTGGACTCCCACCCCATAGGTAGAAGCAAAGATCATAACAATCACCATATCCAGAACGGCTTTCGTTGCCAGCATGGAATAATCCCCACTGATTCCATCCTATCCATTTTCTGTTCCAAATCCAGCCAAGTTCCAATAAAAGAGCCCAATACAAGCGAAAAAATCAGGAGCATGGTTCCTTGTGTCTCCAAAGCTCCTCCCTGAATGACCAGCATTTTTGACAACGTTCCTGCCGCTCCAATAAAAATCGTTGCCACCCCGCAGGCCTGCATCAAAATATCCCGCATTTGCTGTTTCAGCCCGTTTCTCAAACATAAACCTATCAATCCGCCTGCTATAACAGCTCCTATGTTGATAAGTGTTCCTAAACCTCTCATATCTATCATCCTTTGTTTTTTAGGACAGGGGACAGTGCTCCGTCCCAATGTCTATCTTATTTATTGCCATTTTTTACTTTGTAGTTTTCTCCCTGCGTCAAAATCGGCTTTAAGCTATACCCCAGTTCAGTCAGTGTATACTCCAATAGTTACCTTCTGATAACTACGTCACAATATTGTGCTTACTTTACAAATTAATTCTACGGGGTTATTATAATTCCAACGAAAGGAAAAAGCAACCTTTCCAAAACCAAAAAGGAGAGTTCAGAAATGGAAAGCAAAGATTATCTTGACTATCTTGTTCAGGAAATACACACCACGGTTGTAGCTACGGTGGATGATGCCGGGCTTCCGGTCACGGCAGCCATTGATATGATGGATGCCGATGAAAGAGGCCTGTACTTCCTGACCGCCAAGGGTAAAGGCTTCTATAACCGACTGAAAAAGCGTGGAACACTGGCATTGACCGGCATGAAGGGTGAAGACACTATGCACTGTGCTGCACTTTCCATTCGGGGAAAGGTGCGAGAGCTGGGTAGTAATTTATTGCCCCGGCTATTTGAAAAGAACCCTTATATGAACGAAATCTATCCCACTGCAGAATCGCGAAAAGCACTCACTGTTTTCCAGATTTACGAAGGCAACGGTGAATGGTTCGACCTTTCCAAAAAGCCCATTGAGCGTGCCAGCTTTACCTTTGGAGGTGCAGAAAAAGTGTGGGAAGGTTATTTTGTCACAGACGCCTGCATTGGCTGCAAACTCTGCTATTCCAAATGCCCTCAAACGTGCATCGATATTTCTGTAAAACCAGCAGTCATCCAACAGAAACATTGCCTGCATTGCGGCAATTGTTTTGAAATCTGTCCGGCCAAAGCCATTGTGAAACGGGGGTAGCGCCATGAATCAGGAAGAACGAAGAAGATATTTAATTGAGGAATTGCTTCGGGAGCGGCCCTCCTGCCGCCGCCAAGAGATGCCGGCGGACGCAGACCGCCAAAAGGTGCTGCTGCGGGCACTTGTGAATGTCCGTCAGCCAAGGACTGTCAGCCAGAGATTTCTTGAAATACAGGACGCCTATCTGCAAGGAGAATTGGCGGCAAAAAAGATCACCCGACTGTCCGATCTGCACCCGGTTCAGAATGGAATTTATCTTTGGCGCGGAGATATTACCACACTGGAATGTGGTGCCATCGTCAACGCAGCCAACAGTGGTATGACCGGATGCTACCAGCCATGCCACAATTGCATTGACAACTGCATCCACACCTATGCCGGGGTGCAGCTCCGTCTAAAATGCGCCGAGATTATGAAACAGCAGGGTTATGAAGAACCCACCGGGCAGGCCAAGATCACACCTGCCTACAACCTTCCCTGTGATTATGTAATCCACACGGTAGGTCCCATCGTGCAGGGAAAACTAACTCAGCAGCACTGTGAACTGCTGGAATCCTGCTACCGTTCATGTCTCAAGTTAGCGGACGAAAATAATGTTGGCAGTATTGCATTCTGCTGTATCTCTACGGGCGTATTCATGTTTCCGAATGATAAAGCGGCAGAGATTGCTGTACGGACGGTGCAGGAGTATAAGAGGGAAACCGGAAGTAAGATCGAGGTGATATTCAATGTTTTCAAAGAACAGTACGAAAGAATTTACAGAAAACTCCTCCAGACAGATTGAGAAGCTGAAACAGGCATTGGAAACAGCGGATGCTGTCCTGATCGGCGCTGGTGCGGGGCTGTCTTCCTCCGCAGGACTAACTTATAACGGAGAGCGTTTTGAACGCTATTTTTCAGATTTTCATCAAAAATACGGAATCACTGATATGTACTCCGGCGGGTTTTATCCTTATTGTACGTTGGAAGAATACTGGGCATGGTGGAGCCGCCATATTTTCTATAACCGCTATGTGGATGCGCCTGTTCCGGTTTATCAGGAACTGCTGGATTTAGTGAAGGACAAAAACTATTTTGTGCTGACCACCAATGTGGATCATCAGTTTCAAAAGGCAGGCTTTGATAAAAAGAAACTGTTCTACACGCAGGGAGATTACGGTCTCTGGCAATGTTCCAGAGCCTGCCACAACAAGACTTATGACAACGAGGATACAGTCCGGCAAATGATAGACGAACAGCAGGACATGAAAATTCCATCCGAGCTGATTCCCCGGTGCCCTGTGTGCGGTGCACCTATGACCATGAACCTCCGGTGCGATGATACTTTTGTCCAGGATGAGGGCTGGTACGCCGCCCAAAACCGGTATGCAGATTTTGTACGGCAGCACGAGCATGGGAAGGTACTTTATCTTGAGCTGGGCGTTGGAAATAATACGCCCGTCATTATTAAATATCCATTTTGGCGAATGACTTTGCAAAATCCCAGTGCAATTTACGCCTGCATCAATCTTGAAAATAATTTTATTATTTCGGAGATAAAGAATCAGGCTATTATGATAAAAATGGATATTGCTTTAGCAATACATAAACTTTAGTGGGACAGGGGGACAGTTCTATGGCCGCAGCAATTCCTGCAAAACCGGACACAGAGCTGTCCCCTGTCCTACACAACCTCATATGCAACATATTCATGATCAAATTCATAACCTAATTTTTCTGCCAAATGAACTGAATTCATATTTTGTGCATCCCAGCTTGGATATAATCCTTCATCTAAGCAATTTAATATAAGCGCTGCACAGGCTATTGTTGCCAGGTGTTTTCGCCTTTCGGGTTCAACGGTATCAACCTCAATTTCTATTCCTTCATTATATCGTGTATAAGAAGACGCACCCGATACTATCGTACCATTCTTCGTAATGACCATGCCCCTGCCAATTTGCAAATACTTTTCTTTACTTCCAAATGCAGAAACAAAATCTTCCGTTGCCGGATTCTCCAGACATTGGTCATAAATACCTGCATCAATCTTTTTTAATTCATATCCATCAGGAAGTTTTTTAATTTCTTCCCGTAACATTTCTACATCAAATGTTGTATCCTTTTTTATTGCATATCTGGTAACTCTTTTTGATGAAGGATAGCATTCCTCAATTAATGCAGCCCATTTTTCATTTTGCGGTACCATAATCACAAAACCATCTGGTTTATTGAGAACTAACTCCCTATTAGGTTCTCCAGCATAGAATCCAAAACACCCTACAAATGCGAAAGCTGATTTCGGCTGTTCCAAATCGGTGACATATATTTTCCCCATAACGTTTTGCAAACATGAAAATATTAACGTTTCCTGCCATCCATCATATAATTCTTTTACTTTTGAAGTATCTTCTATTTTATATATCATTAATGTCACCCTTTATCTATTTCATAGCCACAAATTTTGCATCCTCTTCTTTGAAATAGTCATCCATGTTACTGCTAAGTCCGCTTGCTTTCCATGCTTGTTCAAATGTAATATCTTTTATATTACTTAAGAAAACAAACGTGCTGTCTTTGTCCGCATTATTCATCCTCCCGGTAACTTCTAATCTATATTGATATGTATAATCATCTGTTTTCCAGGTGCCGTCGCTCATTTCATAATACTTGACCATAGTTACCAATTCATCATTCTCAAAAGCGAGTTCCGGGTCAGTCACCTCATAAGTCTTAACCACTGATGGTTCTTTTTGAGAACATCCAAACAGACTAAGTAACATGAGTGTTATCAAAGTTATTCTAATTATTTTTTTCATAGATTCTATCCCTCCAACTTACGATTACTACAACTACAAAAATTTCATTTATCTGCAAGAATCATACATTACTCTACATAGTTTATAGTATCACACAATTTAATCGGTGAAAACAGGGTAACAAATCAATTCTATAATTTCACCTTCCAGGATACTACTTTGTGAATGTCGATTTCTGAATCTAATCTGATTATTGCAGATATTGATACAAACACGCATAAGCCATGCTTTTTCATGTTCCTCATTTATAAAATGAGGTTTTTCACCAAAAAACGCACATATGTTTCCTGAACTGCATCTTCAGCATCCTGAACATTTGCCAGCATAAACAGGGCTATTCGATAAAGGTGATCCATATAATTTTTAACAATATCTAGCAAGAATTCCCCCATCCTCTTAGGTGGTTGGGATGAATTGCAGAAAAGAACATTTGTTCTTGTGATGTGGTGAGCATCGTGGTATAATATACTCAGTTGATAAGAAAGGAAGGTTTTTGTTATGAGTTTCTGCCTGATAACAGCCGGTGGAGCACCGGTCGAAGTGATCGGGGGATATATAGAAACACAGGGTGAGAAACATGGGAAAGAGTAATAAAGCGTTCCAATTCCGGATTTATCCAACTGCAGAACAGGAAGAATTGTTTGCGAAGACATTTGGGTGTTGCAGATTCCTCTATAACCAGATGCTTTCGGATAAGATCGAAGCGTATAAGAAGACCGGGAAGATTCTGAAGACTACACCGGCTGCCTATAAAAAAGATTTTCCGTGGCTGAAGGAAGTGGATTCCCTTGCCCTTGCGAATGTGCAGCTCCATCTGAAACGGGCATACAGGAATTTCTTTGAACGCCCGGAGACCGGTTTTCCGAAGTTCAAGTCAAAGCATCACAGCCGGGATGCATACACCACGAATCTGGTGAATGGGAATATCCGACTTTTTGAGAATGGGATCAGACTCCCGAAAGCCGGTGTTGTAAAGGCGAAGATCCACAGACAGGTTCCGGAAGGATTTCGGATGAAGGCTGTGACAGTCAGAAGACAACCTTCAGGGAAGTACTATGTCAGTATTCTTTTTGAGTACAGTGCGGATGAAAACCAAGTCCGTGACAGAGAAGGAAGAGAGCGGAAGGTTATCGGTATCGATTATGCGATGCATGGACTGGCAGTATTTTCCGCTGGAAGCAAATGTGAATATCCGGATTACTACAGAAGGTCTGAAAAGCGGCTGCGCAGGGAGCAGAGAAAGCTGGCACGCTGTAAGAATGGAAGCTCGAATTATGAAAAACAGAAGAAAAAGGTGGCACGCTGCCATGAGAAGGTGAAAAACCAGAGAAAAGACTTCCATCATAAACTGAGCCGAAAGCTGGCGGAAGAGTATGATGTTGTTGCTGTGGAAGATCTGAACATGAAAACAATGAGCCAATGTCTGAATTTTGGGAAGAGTGTTGGGGACAACGGTTACGGAATGCTGGTGAATATGCTCAGTTATAAGCTGGAAGACCGTGGAGGAAAGCTTGTGAAAGTGGACAGGTTCTTTCCATCCAGCAAGAGGTGCAGTAAGTGTGGAAAGGTCAAACAGGTATTACCATTGTCAGAGAGAGTATATCGATGTGAGTGTGGTTACACGAATGACAGGGACGTGAATGCGGCAATCAATATCAGGGAAGAAGCAATACGTCTGTTTTCTGCATAAAACATGTCTGTTTCCAGGCGGAATTCATGTCCATATCTGGACAAAATATAATTGTTATGCCCGTATCCGGGCTGAAAATCGAACCGCCGGGCAGGCGGGGATAGCTTATTGATACTTGCCCCATCAGGGGCATTGAGTAAGAAGCCCCCACTTCAAACGAAGTTAAGTGGTGGGAGCATGTCACATAAAATTTCTATCTCCATTAGTATTTACCTCTCTATATAATACACACCACACCGCTGTTGTTGGTGACATTTCATAAAAGTTTTATTACAAAGACAGGAGACAGTCCTGTGTCTTAAAGGAATAATAAGAAAAAAGAGAAGCATCCGCTTCTCTTTTTTCTTATTATTCCTTTACACTCAAACGCACCAACGCTCTCTGCAGTTTTGCCTCAGCAATCTTATATTCCTTATCTGTCAGTCCGCCCTTAGCCAGCATTTTTTCTGCACGTTCTTTGGCGGCACTGGCTCTTTCTGCATCGATGTCTTCTTTCCACTCCCAGGTGGTAGCAAGTACATCACATTCGCCGTTGATCACCGACAGCATCCCACCGATACAGGCGGCTTCTCTTCTGGTTCCATCTTCAAGAACGATATGAGCTTCACCCATACCAAGTGCGGTACAGAAATTGCAGTGTCCTGCAAGGACTGCCAGATCACCATTGATACTGCGGCAAACCACGCGTTCCACTTCACCTTTGAACAAAAGTCCGTCCGGTGTTCCAATTCGTAATGGGAAGGTTCTCATGGACATCCCCCCTTACATTTTTTTCGCTTTTTCGAAAACTTCATCGATGGTTCCCGAGAACAGGAAACAGCTCTCCGGAATATCATCACATTCACCGTCAAGAATCATCCGGAATCCCCGCAGTGTTTCTTTCAACGGTACATACTGACCCGGCATACCGGTAAACTGTTCTGCAACAGAGAAGCTCTGAGACAGGAATCTCTGTACTTTACGGGCACGGTTAACGGTTCTTTTATCTTCTTCTGACAATTCATCCATACCCATGATGGCAATGATATCCTGCAGTTCTTTATAACGCTGCAGCACTCTCTGCACCGCACGGGCAACCTCGTAATGTTCTGTTCCAACAACTTCCGGTGAGAGGATACGGCTGGTGGAATCCAGCGGGTCTACTGCCGGATAAATACCCTGACTGGAAATCTCACGAGACAATACCGTCGTGGCATCCAGATGGGTAAAGGTAGTTGCCGGAGCAGGGTCTGTCAGGTCATCCGCTGGTACATAGACTGCCTGTACGGATGTGATAGAACCCTTTCTGGTAGATGTGATTCGCTCCTGAAGAGCACCCATCTCTGTTGCCAGTGTAGGCTGATAACCTACTGCTGACGGCATACGGCCAAGAAGAGCGGAAACCTCAGAACCAGCCTGGGTAAAACGGAAAATATTATCAATGAACAGCAGTACATCCTGATTCTTAACATCACGGAAATATTCAGCCATAGTCAGTCCGGAAAGTCCCACACGCATACGGGCTCCCGGCGGCTCATTCATCTGACCGTAAACCAGAGCGGTCTTATCAATAACTCCACTCTCTTTCATTTCGTTGTAAAGGTCGTTACCCTCACGGGTACGTTCACCAACGCCTGTAAATACGGAAAGTCCACCATGTGCCGTAGCAACATTATGAATCAATTCCATGATCAATACTGTTTTTCCAACACCGGCTCCACCGAACAGACCAATTTTACCACCCTTCGCATAAGGACAGATCAGGTCAACAACCTTAATACCAGTTTCAAGGATTTCTGTCGCCGGCATCTGCTCTTCATAATCCGGTGCCGGACGATGAATCGGCCAATATTCTTTTGCTTCCGGAGCCGGAAGATTATCTACCGGGTCACCCAGCAGGTTAAATACACGTCCCAGACATTCCTCACCGACCGGAACCGCAATCGGTTTCCCTGTATCCACAGCTTTTGTGCCGCGGACCAGACCATCGGTGGAATTCATAGCGATACAGCGAACGATATTATCACCTACCTGCTGTGCCACTTCGGCGGTCAGCTTTACGCCGTTATTATCAATCTCTATCGCATTCAGAAGTGCCGGCAGCTCATCATGTCCGAAACGGATATCCAGAACAGGACCGATAACCTGCACCACTTCTCCTACATGTTTATCACTCATTCCTATGAATCTCCTCTAAATTCAAAACTTGCTCGTACAATCAGATGCCTTCCGCACCTCCAACAATTTCAGTAATTTCCTGCGTTATGCTTGCCTGACGGGCGCGATTGTAATACAGATTCAGTTTTTCTATCATCTCTTCAGCATTGCTGGTGGCCGCCTCCATAGCCATTCTTCTGGCTGCCAGTTCACTGGCAAGGCTCTCACATACGCCGCCATATATAAGCCCGGCAAGATACTCCGGTACAATTGCTTCGAAGACCTCCATACTGTCTGGTTCGTACAGAATCTGTCTGCGCGGTCTGTCCTTCGGACGTGTTTCGCTGACCAGATCCATCAGCGGAAGCATGGAAAATACTTCCGGCTGCTGTGACAGCATAGAAACAAATGTCGTGTAACACAGTTCAATATGCCCAAAATGCCCGTTTTTAAACTCTGTACACAGCAGATTGGCTATCTCAAAACAATCTGCCACCGAAATATCTGCCACCTCGGCAAAAGCTTCTGTCAGGCAGGGAATCTTCTTTCTCTGAAAATATTCCACTGCCTTCTTGCCGATAGGCAGTACCACAAAGTCTTTTCCGGCACTTTCCTTCTCCAGACATTTAAACAGGTTTGTATTATACCCGCCTGCCAGTCCCCTGTCTCCGGCGATCACCACATAGCAGCTTCTGCTGCTGGAAGCTTCTTTCGCATAAACAGAAGAAAAATCAATATTTTCAGCTGCAATATCCTGCAGCGTACTATATAATTGCCTGAAATACGGGCGGCAGGTCTCTGCACGCTCTTTTGCTTTACGCAGTTTGGAGGATGCCACAAGTTCCATCGCCTTGGTAATCTGCATGGTGCTCTGTACACTTTTTATCCGCAGCTTTACCGACTTCATGTTTGCAGCCATATCATTCCCTCCTAATTACTTACTTTGTTGGTCTTGTATTCAAAAATTCTTCTGTATACTCATCCAGCACGGCTCTCAGCTTTTCTTCTGTCTCAGTCTCAAGTTTTCCTGTCTCACGGATTGTCTGCATAACAGCAGCACCCTCCGCATTCGTATCAAGATGTGTAAACAGCCCTGACTCATAAGTTCTCACATCTTCCACATTCACTTTAGCCAGAACGCCCTTGGTAACTGCATACAGAATCGCTACCTGTTTTTCTACCGGAACCGGTGCATTCTGGTTCTGCTTCAGAACCTCCACAATACGTGCACCCTGTTCCAGACGTGATTTCGTATCAGCATCCAGATCAGAACCGAACTGTGCAAAACTCTGCAGCTCACGATACTGAGAATAAATCAGTTTCAAAGAGCCGGCAACCTTCTTCATAGCTTTAATCTGAGCGTTACCGCCTACTCGTGATACAGAAATACCCGGGTTAACTGCCGGCATAATACCGGAATGGAACAACTCAGTCTCCAGGAAGATCTGACCATCTGTAATAGAAATTACGTTGGTCGGAATATAAGCAGATACATCGCCCGCCTGTGTCTCAATAATCGGCAGTGCGGTTAATGAACCACCGCCATGAGCATCATCCAGTTTTGCCGCACGCTCCAGTAATCTGGAATGCAGATAAAATACATCTCCTGGATATGCCTCACGTCCCGGCGGACGGCGAATCAACAGAGAAAGTGCACGGTAAGCTACCGCATGCTTACTCAGGTCATCATAAATAATCAGGACATGACGGCCTTTATTCATAAAATATTCACCCATTGCACAGCCGGAATACGGTGCGATATACTGCAGCGGGCTTGCCTCGGAAGCGGTGGCTGCAACTACGATTGTATAGTCCATCGCTCCGTTTTTCGTAAGATTCTCTACCAGATTGGCAACAGTGGAACGTTTCTGTCCGATTGCAACATAGATACAGATAACGCCATTTCCTTTCTGGTTAATAATAGTGTCTACCGCCAGTGTGGTCTTACCTGTCTGACGGTCTCCGATGATCAGTTCTCGCTGACCTCTTCCAATCGGAACCATGGAGTCAATTGCCTTGATTCCTGTCTGTAATGGTTCAAATACAGATTTTCTTTCGCATATTCCGGGAGCCGGACTTTCAATTGCACGATACTCTTCTGTCACAATCGGGCCTGCTCCGTCAATCGGCTGTCCCAGGGCATTCACAACACGACCAATCATAGCTTCTCCTACCGGAACAGAAACAACTTTTCCGGTACGTTTCACGGTCTGCCCTTCACCAATATTTTCATCGGAACCAAATAATACGATGGATACGCTGTTTTCTTCCAGGTTCTGTGCCATACCGAAGCTTCCGTCTTCAAATTCCAGCAATTCCCCTGCCATACAGTTCACAAGGCCGCTGGCTCTGGCAATACCGTCACCAACCATCAGAACTGTACCTGTCTCATTCTGCTGAATCCTGTTCTCATAATATTTGATCTGGCTGCGAATGACCTTAGATATTTCTTCAGGTTTTAATTGCATGATTCATTCCCATCCTTTAAACAATTATTTCACTCAATTTTCTGGAAACATCCGACAGACGGCCCTGTACCGTACCATCCAGCTGTTTTCCTTCCAGTTCCACACGCAGACCTGCCAGCACTTCCGGATCCACCTTCACTTTCAGTTCAATATCTTTTCCACTGATTTTCTTCAGTTTTTCCTTCAGTGCAGCTTTCTGTTTGTCATCCAGCGGCACCGCACTGGTAACAACAGCTTCCGCAATGTTATGATCCGCATAATATCGCCGTGTAAACTCTTCACAGCAGCCTGCATATTCCCTGAGAATATTGCGCTCACACAGCAATTTCAAAAAATTCACCAAATATCTTTCTGCCCGGGCACCAAACGCATCTTCCAGCAGCTGATTTCTTTCTTCTTTGGGAATCGCAGGATTTGTCAATAATTTTACATAATCCGGATTCTCCCGAAATAATTCCCGAATCATCTGCATCTGCTCCAGAATAATGCCCGCAAGCTGTTCCTCAGCAGCAAGTTCATACATGCTGCCGCCATATAATCTGGCAGTCTGCGTCATGATGCCTCACCTACATTCGATATAAATTCGTCAATCAGTTTCCTGTGGTCTTCTTCACAAATCTCGCGTTCAATGACTTTTCCGGCAATTTCCATAGCCATTCCGCCAATCTCACCTTTGATTTCATTAACCGCTTTTCTCTTCTCCTGCGCGATATCATTTTCAGCTTTTGCCTTAATGGCTGCCGCCTGGGAGGTAGCTTCTTTCAGCATCGCCTCACTCTGCACCGCCGCAGTTTTCTGTGCGGATATCAGAATATCATTTGCTTTATTCTTTGCTTCCAGCATATTCTGTTCATACTCCGCTTTTATGGCATCAGCTTCATTCTTTGCTTTCACCGCATCCTGAATCTGGGCATCTGCCATCTGCCTGCGTTTCTCCAGCATCTCGTTGATCGGTTTAAAAAGAAAACGCTTGATGAGATAAACCTGAATGAACAGGTTACAGATCTGCGCTATGAAGGTCCACGGCACAATTCCAACCAAATCCTGTACCTGCATGTTTGTAACCTCCTGTATTTTTCAGGTACGCCATCGGCGCACTTACAGCATTCAATCTTACCGTCTGCTATCAGCTCAGGAAGTTCATGAACATACCAGGTGCAACGAAAATCAGAAGCAGACCGGTTACAAAACCATAGATACCGGTTGTCTCGGCAATAGCACAACCAAGAAGCATCGTAGAAGTTACTTCACCTTTACATTCCGGCTGACGGCCGATTGCTTCCAGTGCTTTGGCAACAGCGTTACCTTCACCAATACCAGGGCCGATACCTGCGATCAGTGAACATCCAGCTCCAATTGCACAACCTGCCAGTGCGATACCTTTTGCGAGTAATTGAAATTCCATAGTATAATCCTCCTGTAAATAAATCTTTTATTATTTGCTTAAGTTGGGGAATGCCAATACATTCCATGTGTTCTGAATACTGCCTGATTATTCCTCTGCCGCATTGGCAATATACATGACAGTCAGCATACAGAAAATAAATGCCTGCATAACTCCTGAGAACCAGTCAAAATAGACAGACGTTATGGCCGGAATACCTACATCCAGAATCGGTATCTTTGCCAGTACGTCTCCGATGATACCCGGCAGCAAGCCTAAAAGCTTGGAACTTGCCAGTGCCAGTGCTCCATAAATCAGAGCATTGATTACGACACCTGACAAAATGTTACCGAAGTGACGGCATGCCATACTGACCGGAGTCGCAAGTTCTGACAAAATATTGAATGGAGTCATAACAGCAATCGGCGTTGTAAATCCTTTCAGATATCCGCCAAATCCATTGGTCTTGATCTTCTGTGATGTTATCATAATAAATACAACCACTGCCCACGCAGCCTCTGTGGACAAATCTGCGGTAGGACTTCGAAGACCAATCAGACTGATCAGATTTGATACCACACTGGTAGCAAACAAAGCTGCCACAAATGGTATCATATGGCGGAACTTTTCGCCCATATTTCCTATGACAAAACTGTTCGCCTTCTCTACAATAAGCTCAGCCACTGCTTGTCGCTTCGAGATATTCTCCACTTTCAGATCGTGCGTCAGCCAAATACACAGCCCCGTAATCAAAAGCATTACCAGCCAGCTGATCACCAGTGTCTCACTGATCTGCAGTTTTCCCAGCACAGGCATATCAATCGGCAAATCAAAAAAGACCTTTGCCCCTGAAATGTCTATTTCCATCTGTGTTTCCACCTCCTATCCGGCTTTATTTTATCAAAACAAACCACTGTATACGGTTCTATGTGATCACTTGTTTTTACTTAAGATGCCCATTATTTTAATTCCGATACTTGGAAACAACAAGGGAAGTACTCCTGCCACTGCCCAAAAACACGGAGCGGCGATTGCTGCGATCACCCACAGCATCTGCAGAAGCATCCTCTGAGAATAACTGGACTTCATCCTGTTGCGGGCCATTCCTTCATCCTGTGTGGAAGCAACCTTCTGAACGGTTAGCCCCATCAGAAAAAAGTTCAGCACTGCAATGAGACCGCCTCCGATCCCTGCCAGAATCACGGTGTAATCGAAAGGCACTTTTTCCGGAATGATCATGTGAAGAATTCCACAAATCACCCACATCAAAACCACACCGATTCCTGTGCTGACAGCCACTTTTTTCGTCTCTTTTTTCACAGCAGGCTGTACATTTTCCATAAAACTGCTCATAATATTCCTCCGGTTATCTGTCCGTAACTGTTCAACACTTTCACAGTTACATTTGTTCTTAACTATGTCGATTAAATGAAATCTTATTCTTCTTTTTTTCTTTTTTATCTTTCTTAATAACGCTCAGATAAAGCTTATACGCCACCATGGCTGAACCGCCTATCCCGAAAAAGAATCCGGGAATATATACCCAAGCTCCCACACCCATTTGGCTGCTGATCCACCAGCACAAACCCAGGCATAAAAGAAGCGGAGTAATCAAAGACAGTCCAAACTGCGTGAGCGCAGTGATATTCCTGAGTATATCTGTCCAGTACTTCATAAAGTTCAGCCCCTCAAAGACATAAATTCATACAAATGAATTTTAACACGTTTGGTCTCATTTCACAATAATTTTGTGCAAACCTTTCAAGTTTTTTCTTTATCATTAGATAACTTTTATAAACTTTTAACACTTTTGTCGTTTTTTTAACAATATTGGAGATATATGGAATATAATTCGCATATTTTTGTTTGCAGTATTTATTTGTAAAATAACTAAATCTTCATTACACGGGTAAAATATTTTTTTGGTATGCCTTATTAATTTGACTTTTATATAACGGTAAGATATATTTAATGTATATTTAATGGGCTAATATTGAAAATACAACATAGTAAGGGGGGATAAATAATATTATCTGTCAAATAAACGTAACATTAGGACATCAATTTTATGTAAATCTAAAAGGAGATTGAATTATGAGGAAAAAAAAGCGAAATCTAATGCACTGGCTACTATTATTTACAATAATGCTTACGGTTCATTCATCTGTTATCTTTGCTGCAGAAAACAATAATACAACAGCTGAGACTGCAACTACTATTAATGTGAACACTTCATATTCTGACAATTTAACAGACAGCTCAGATGTGAATTGGTATAAATTTACACTCTCTGATGACGGTGCAATATCATTGGAATTCACACATGATTATCTTGAATCCAGTAACTCATTCTGGAAAGCATATTTATATGATTCCAGCCAGAATGAACTGGCAGGTTATTCTTTTGCGGGTAATACAACAACTTATACACAAGGACAGATTGGCGTTCCTGCTGGTTCCTACTATTTAAAGATTGTAGATAGCAGTTATTCCGATGCCAATTATAATATTAAGATTAACTTTACACAGTCCAATGAATGGGAAACTGAATTTAATGATGATTATTCTTCAGCTGATTCTATTTCAGTAAATTCTGTCTATTATGGCAGCCTGCGCACAAGCAGTGACACTGACTGGTATAAATTTACTTTAGATGCAGATGGTTACATATCCTTAACCTTCACTCATGATTTTCTTGAATCCAGCAACTCATTCTGGAAAGCATATTTATACGATTCCAGCCAGAATGAACTGGCAAGTTATTCTTTTGCGGGTAATACAACAACTTATACACAAGGACAGATCGGCGTTCCTGCTGGTTCCTACTATTTAAAGATTGTAGATAGCAGTTATTCCGATGCCAATTATAATATTAAGATTAACTTTACACAGTCCAATGAATGGGAAACTGAATTTAATGATGATTATTCTTCAGCTGATTCTATTTCAGTAAATTCTGTCTATTATGGCAGCCTGCGCACAAGCAGTGACACTGACTGGTATAAATTCACGCTAGATACAGATGGTTACATCTCTTTATCCTTCGCCCATGATTATCTTGAATCCAGTAACTCCTTTTGGAAAGCATATTTATATGATTCCAGCCAAAATGAACTGGTAAATTACTCATATAAAGGTGATACTTCATCATATGTTGGAGAAAAAATTGCTGCACCAACAGGTATCTATTACTTAAAAATAGTGGATAGCAGTTATTCTGATTTGACTTATAATCTTAAAATCAATTTTGATACCAAATCAGATACTCCATCAGAGAATCCTTTTGTAGATGTCAGCAAAGATGATTATTATTATGATGCAGTGCTTTGGGCATATGAGAATGGAATAACCACAGGTAAAGACGATACTCATTTTCAGCCTTCGGCACCATGCAACCGGGCACAGTCTGTTACCTTCCTGTGGCGTGCTTTTGGAAAGCCGGAGCCTGAAACAACAAATAGTCCTTTTGTAGATGTAACAACTTCAGATTATTATTATAAAGCAGTTTTGTGGGCTTATGAAAATGGCATAACAAACGGATCTGATAAAACTCATTTTGCACCATCAAACACTGTAACAAGGAAAGAATTTTTAACATTTCTATGGCGTGCTGATGGCGAACCTCAGCCTACCACAACAGAAAATCCTTTTGTAGATGTTCCAAATGATCGTTATTACACAAAAGCGGTTCTCTGGGCTTATGAAAATGGCATAACTAATGGGAAAGATGCTACTCATTTCCAGCCAGACAATAAATGTATACGTGCACAAGTAGTTTCTTTCCTTTACAGATATTTTAATTAACTATTACTAGCAGAATAATACACTCGATTAGCATCTGACTTTCAAAACAACCCAAATATATTACCAAGAAAGACAGGGAACTGCCTCAAAGCAGTTCCCTGTCTTTCTTCAACACATTATTGTAACTTTCTAGAAATTTAATTCTACACATACTATAGCCTACTCATACAGGTATCTGCTGTTTTCTTCCAGATCAATACTGTTCTGATCAATCCACTGGAAACCGGCATCTATAAATGCATCATTTTCCATATCCAGTGCTGCTCTGACACCGGCGACTACCGTAGCATATCCCATGCCGTAAGGATTCTGACACACCACACCTGCCTCTGTTCCTTTTCTTATGGCATCTTCCTGTATACTTCCCAGATCAAACCCTACCACCTGAATGTTCCTCTCTTCATAATCCTTCAGCACTTCCAGAGCTACTTTTCCCATCACTTCATTGGTACAGAAATATCCTTTCAGTTCCGGGTATTGTTCCAGCGTTTCTCTCATTTGCTCCTGCACTGTGGGTTCATCTTGCCTGGATGACTCATAATCAATCTCAACAATGGTAATCTCCGGGTGATTATTTTTTATCTCTTCTTCAAATCCCCGGACACGTTCCTGACTGGTTTCACCCAGCTGCAAATGAGAAAGTACCGCTACTTCTCCCTGATCGCCAACAGCCTCACACATATGTCTGGCCGCTTCCGCTCCGGCTGCATAATTGTCTGTTGCACATACGGAATATACCAGTTCACTGCTGGCAACTCCAGAATCAAGGACAATGACCGGAATGCCATTCTCTTGGGCAGATTCCAGCTGAGCTGCACAGGAGTCCATATCTATGGCCGCAAGGCAAAGTACCGCCGGGTTCTCGGCAATAACAGCATCCAGAATATTCACCTGTTCATCGACGCCCACTTCACTTTTCGGTCCCTCAAAGGTGCAGCGGATCATATCATCTTCCGTATAACCCAGCGTCTGATTCAAATCATTAATTGCCTGATCCACACCCTTTTTCACAGCTTTCCAATAACCTGTCTCTGTATTCTTCACAACAAATGCAATACGGGTACCTTCTTCCAGAATCAGTCCATCCACAGATGTATAATCCGCCACCAATTCCTCCTCTTCCGGAAGTTCAATCTCCAGTTTTTCCTCTTCTGTATCTGAATCTGCCTCCGGCGTGGGTGAAACTGCTGCCTCTTCTTTCTCCTGTTCCACAATTGGTTCTGTCTTCGGATTTTCGTTACTTTCACCACCGCATCCCATCAACAAAATACCTGCCATGATCCAGGACACCGCTTTTAACCATCTAAACTTCATCACATATTCCTCTTAACAGACAATCTTTCCATTAGTTCCAAACATGCCTTTATTATACATGAATCAAAAAATTAGTCTATAGATGATTCTTAAGATTTTTGCGGCTTTTTCATGTCTTTTTTATTTAATATTTCCATGGCTGCCACACGAACAATCAGCACTGTTGCCGGTCCCAGCAAAAATCCTGCAAAACCATATACGAAAAATCCAATATAGACCGAAGCCAGCATCAGAGCCGGATGCATCCCAATTTCCTTGCCAAGCATTCTGGGTTCCAGAAATTGACGAAGCAGATCGGCAGCAAAATAAAGCAGCAGATATCCCAGGGCCAGCAGATATTTTCCTCTTATCAGCCACAATAAAGCCCACGGAATCAAAATCATTCCTGCCCCAATCAACGGAAGTGCATCCAATGCTCCCACAACAATCCCGGCAATTATAAAATAGGGATTTCCCAGAATCCAGAATCCTGCCATGCAGACCAGAATAATAATTCCCATCAGATAAACCTGTGCTTTCAGGTAACGGCCCCCCGCCTGCAAAACATGATTTCCAATTGATGCCAGTATACCTGTGATCTGTCCCTGCCGAATCTTACTTCTAAATTCATCCATATCTTTAATCAGTAATGTGCCAAATACAATTGTTACCAGCACACCTCCGAAGAAAACAGTCACTCCACGCACAACTGTCACCAGGTATTCCACACAAATGCCGCCAAACTTATTCTGTATTTCTTCCTGCATTCGCCCCAGCTGGTACAGAAGAAAATTTCTCGTGTCAGCAGCCTGTATCCCCAGATATTTTTCTACCATCAGACAGCAGGAACACATCAGTTCTTCTGCACGAGTTCTCCATAATCCTATATTTTGTAATAATAATTTGCCTTGTGCTGCAGCGAGAATCATCAATTTCCATATACCCCATCCAAGTATCACTACAAATACTCCTATCAGGAATCCACCGCCTATTCCGCGTCGGATATACAAATGCTTTTCCAGCCACTTTGCTGCCGGTAAAACAGCAGATGCCAGACACCATCCCAATAAAAAAGGAACCGCTGGCGGCAGCAGATATCGCATCCCTGCATACGTCACCAGTCCGATTCCTGTATAAATCAAAATTTTCTTCCACTCCACCGCCGTCACCACTCTTTCTATGAATTCGATTTGTCTTATCCATAGTATTCTGTTCTACAATCTTTAATATGCTGACAGATTCTTGAAAACGACGCCTTCCGGTTCTATCTCAAATTGTAATTTTTTTCCTGTTCGTGGATGAGAGAATTCCAGACGATAAGCACATAAGCCAATCGCACTTCCATTTTCTTCTTCTTTTATTTTTTCATTATACTTTCCATCTCCCCAGAGCGGCATCCCATGATGAGCCATCTGCACCCGGATCTGATGATGGCGTCCGGTCTGTAATGTTACCTCTGCCAAACTGACCGTACCTGTATATTTTATCACCCGGTATGTCAACACCGCTTTCTTTGCCTGTGGTGTTCCTTCCTTTACTACACTGGAAGTATTCGTCCTTCCGTTTTTCAGCAGAACATCTTCCCACTTGCCTTCCATATCCTCCGGCTTTCCGGTAAAAACAGCCAGATACTGTTTCTTCATTCTTCCATTTTGATGCTGCCGGTTCAGTTCCGCTGCTGCACGAGGATTTTTCCCAAATACAAGAATACCTTCCACCGGCTGATCCAGACGCTGTACAACTCCCACAAAGCCGCCCTTCAGATAATTTTTCAATGCACTTTCCATATCCATCTGCCCGACTCTTGCACTCTGCACTGCCATCCCCGCATGCTTACGACAAACCAGAATATCCTGATCTTCATACAAAATATCACTTTTCTTCAATTCCATCACTGCAATCTCCTCGTATCTATTCCCAGTTATTATAATAATGTGCACATGAAAACGCAAGACCGTAACAAAACGTTACTGGTCACGGAGTGAACAGTAACAACAAAACTGAACAACCGTTATATCGAATCATGGGATATAACGGTTGTTCTAATGTTCTTCTTTATTCAATTTTTATTCCTCTTCTTTTTCTTTACTTATTCTATTTTGCTAAGTTAAAATAGTTCTTTTTCAGATATCTTATAAAGATTTTATCAACAGTTCCTTATTCAGTTATCTATATGAATTATTTTATTATTTTTTTCTTCCCTGCTCGTAAGATTTATTTTCCTTACTTAGAAATGTTATATCTATATTTAATGATAATAGGAAGTTTCAAAATTTATTATTCCCGGCTATAAATCTATCAAGATATTCTTTTCTACTTTCATTTCCTATATAGACGTTCGATTCCTGGACTTTTATGGTTCTCTTTTCAAATACATCTGTTCTCATGTAGCAGATACATCTTACTTTTTACCTTTTTCCTTTGTTCGGGTTATTATTATTCTATATAGTTACATTCAATAGATTTTATATCTTTTTAAAAAATGTTTCTTTACACATCTTTTAAAATCTTACTATTATTTTTGTGGTATTATATTCAATATAAGGATTAGCTTTATATTACCTTTCATCTATTCTTTTCATATCTATGTATGATCTTTTTCTTTTCATCATTCATGGAAGGTCTTTCTTGCGGGGAATGCTTTATCATACCACTCTTATATTGATTGTTTAAAATAACTATTTCACTGGAATCTTCCTCCTTTTTTTGATTTATGTTCTTACTTTTACATCCCATCAAGAATACTGATTTTTGAATATGATTTAAATACTTATTTGTTTTTGATTTCTTTTTATGTTTGAATAAGATTTTACGTTCCGATCTAATCTTACCACCCAAACTTTCTGGAAATCCGACTCAACTAATTATTTAATTGTTATTCAGGTAAATTCAATTTCTTTTCTGGTTTCTTCCATTCTTCTTATAATGATTTCTCGTCTCTATTATAGAAAATGGGGTGTTGATGTTTTGTAGTAAGTGTTTTGTTTTTTGTTGAGTTTATAATACCAGATGAATCCATATTTGTCAACACTATTTTGCAATTATTTTTATATTTTTTTATAATATATTTTTCTTATTGATTATAACTGTCTATTTATTGCCATTTTTCATAATTGTATATTCAATTATGAAAATTAGGGACGTTCATGCACAGTCTGTTTCAATTGGAAGGCGTTTACTGGGTACAGGTAATTTGTGATGCTGCTTCCATTATTTTAGCTATCACATTGATGATTCGACAATTCAGACGGGGATTTGCCTACAAATAACGTAACTGTTCAGTATCTTCACAGTATTTTTCGTCCTTGGATGGATATAATAAAATATAAAGTTGTTTTAATGGCTTGATTTTATTTATGTTTCCGATTAAAATAAAGTATCACTTTAGATTTCTCGAAGGAGGTATTTTTGTTGTACATTCAACGACATTTGGAGAAGCAGATACTGAATGCTTCCCAGTATTATCCCGTTGTCATGGTCTGCGGTCAGCGACAGGTCGGTAAGTCCACAATGCTGAACCATATCAGAGAGTCCGAGCGTCGCTATGTCACTCTGGACGATGGAAATGCACGCCGCCTTGCAGCTAACGACCCAGCACTGTTTTTTGAAACTTATGGGTATCCGCTGCTGATTGATGAGTTTCAGCGCGTTCCCTCAATTCTGCTTGAAATGAAGAAAATCGTTGACCGAAAAGTGCTGGACGGTGAGGACTGTGGCGGTATGTTCTGGCTCACCGGGTCCCAGAAGTTCAAGATGATGCAGAATGTTTCAGAATCCCTGGCAGGTCGAATCGCCATCTTTGACATGGCAAGCCTTTCTGCTGCGGAGATTGAAGAGCGTCCGGCCACCTTGTTTCATCCTGACCTGACATCCATTCGAGAGAGGGTGAAACACAGCAAGCGCAAAAACATTCATCAGGTCTATGAAGATATTTTCCGCGGCGGAATGCCGAAACTTCGCACCACAAATCTTGACCGTGACCGTTTCTACATGGACTATGTCAATACCTATATTGAGCGTGACATTAAAGATTTGGCCCAGGTCGGCAAGCTGAACGAGTTCTACGATTTCCTTGTCTATATGGCAGCACGAACCGGGCAGGAACTGAAATATGATGAAATTGCCAGTGCAATTGGCATCTCCGCACCAACGGCCAAAGCTTGGGTCACGATTCTGGAGCGTTCCGGCGTAATCTTTATCCTTCGTCCCTATTACTCCAACATCACCAAGCGTTTGGTGAAGACTCCAAAATTCTATTTCATGGATACTGGCCTTGCCGCATATCTCTGCCGGTGGCCCAGTGCTGGGACCCTGGAGAACGGAGCAATGGATGGATCCTTCCTCGAGACCTATGTAGTGGCGGAAATCGTCAAAAGCTACTACAATGCAGGCAAACCTGTTGACCTGTTCTACTATCGTGATATCGACAAGAAGGAAATCGACCTTTTGATTGTTGAGGGAGACAAAATGTATCCCATTGAAATCAAAAAGGGAAAGGAGCCTTCCAAACCAGACAAAAATTTCGGTGTTCTCAAGCAGTTCAAAATGGATATTCAGCCTGGTATTATCCTCTGCATGAGCGATGAGCTCATTCCATACAACCGGGATTCCTGGTACTGTCCGGTATCTGTTCTATAATTGGCATTAGGGACGTTCCTTTTGCCACGAGGAGCGCCCTAATGGCCGTGACAAAGGACACTCCTCATGACAAAAGAAACGTCCCTCAGTTCATACTATTTGCCTACCTGTACCATCCACGGCAGTTCTCCGAACTGTTCACCGTATGGTCTGGATCCTTCATAAGCCAGAGACTGTTTTACAATATTTAATATGCGAAGAGTACAAAGCTGCAGCTGAGCCAGTGTAATAGAACCGTTCTTCACACCGTCCACCAGTGCCTGAATATTGGCAGTGCAGCCAGGCATCTGCAGGTCGTTGCCGGCAGTGATACACTGTTCTGGTGCTGAATGGCTGTATTTCAGCTGTCCACCCATTCCAAACATCTTACTCAAATCTTCAGAGGTCCCCCAGTCTGTCATAACAAATCCGGCAAATTTCCACTCATCTCTTGTCACAGAAGTCAGAAGATCATAATGGTTGGCTGCATGAGTTCCGTTCAGCAGATTGTAGGATGTCATGATACTCATAGGCTGCGCAGTCTTCACTGCGATTTCAAATCCCTTCAGATAAATCTCCCGAATGGCTCTTTCACTGATATGAGCATTGGTAAACATACGATTATCTTCCTGATTGTTTGCCGCAAAATGTTTGATAGTGGTTCCCATACCCGGATGCGACTGTACACCTTTTGTATCGGCTGCTGCACACATTCCGGAAAGCAATGGATCTTCAGAATAATACTCAAAGTTTCTTCCACATAACGGATTTCTGTGAATGTTCATACCCGGTGCCAGCCATAAGGTTATATGAAATTCCTCCATTTCCTGACCCACGATTTTACCGCACTGTTCTACCAGATCCATATCCCAGGACTGCGCCAACAAAGTCGCTACCGGAATCGCGGTACAATACTGGTAGTATTCGGTTGCTCCTTCCGGGAGTTCCGGTGTCTCTTCAACCACAAATCCTCCGAAAGCTTCATATCCCGGAAGTCTGTTACCGTCCTTATCCACCGCAAAATGGGGAACCAGACGAAGACCTGCAGGTCCGTCAGCCAGAATGATATTTTCAATATTTCTGTCTATCAGAATGGATGTAGTATCACCTGCTGCTCCCGGTGCCGCATTAGACGCATTGCCGATAAAAGAACCACCGGCTACTCCTGCCTGTGCTGTACCGTTGCACACTGCAGCCATCTCCTCCACGGTCAGCTGGGAAACCAGATCTTCCAGAGTTACCTTACCTGCACGTACATCATCCATGGTCAGCTTTGTATCTTCCGGATACGGTTTCAGTGCTTCCGGCTCTCCCTGATAGGAGGCAGTCTCTGTCTCCATATCGGTTCCATCCAGTACGATCACTTTTGCAGCAGCTTTCTCCGCTTCTTCCTCTGCATAGCTGTAAGAAACAGCATCTTTGCGGCTGATTTCCTGTAATTCTTCACTGTCAGCAAACAAATTTTTCAACTGTACGGTTACAACTTCCTGTGACAGCTGCAATGCTGCTACCACTTTTGTATTTCTAGAACTGTTTCCCACACGAACATAATAGGTGCCGGGTTCCAGAATCCAGGCTGCTTTCTTCTCACTGTAAGATGCCATGGAAGCTGTTTTAAAGGAAATAGTCATCTCCTGGGATTCTCCCGGAGCAAGAAGGTCTGTCTTTCCAAATCCAGCCAGTTCCTGATACGGTTTTTCCAGGCATCCTTCCGATGCGGAATAATATACTTGTACTACTTCCTTTCCGCTGTAGAGGTCACCAGTATTGGTCACTTTCACCTTTACGCTGACTTTCTGACCGTCTGCATCTACGTCCAACGTCTCCACAGAAAAATCTGTATAGGACTTTCCATAACCGAAGCAATACTGTGGTGTCACATTGAAAGTATCAAAGTAACGGTATCCCACATAGATGCCGTCTGTATAATATTCATCGTTGACATTACCGTTATTATGGCTGAAATTGGGGGAGGATGCATAATCCTGATAATCCTTTGCCCAGGTATCTGTCAGTTTTCCGGATGGAAGAGTTTTGGCCAGCAGCACATCCGCTACCGCATACCCGCCGATATTTCCTGCCTGTCCCGCCAGAAGCACTGCATTGACACCAGAAATAGCATTCAACTTTGTGGTATCAACTACATTTGCCACATTCAGAACCACGATAGTTTTCTCATATTTTTCAGCCAACACAGCAATCGCCTGCAGCTCAGATTCCATCAGCAGATAATCTCCCTCTTTACAATAGCGATCCGCACCTTCACCTGAATTTCTTGCAATGACATAAACTGCCGTATCACTGTCTGAACCTTTCACATCATCCTCTATCACTGCCGGAACAGACGGCTCCGAAAATGCATATTCAAAGTATACAGTAAAGGGATCTACATCTTTCTCTTCTGCAATTTCTTTTATCTTTTTATGGTAATCCAACTGTGCCTGTGCCAGCACATCATCGTACCGCTGCAGCCAGCCTTTTGTAGTAACGGTAAATCCTGCATCTTCCAGCCCCTCTTCGATGGTCACTACCTTTCTGGAATTCACATCACCAGAACCGGTTCCTCCCTTTACCGTATGACGTGCTCCATTTCCGTAGAGGGCAATGTTTCCCACATGTTTCAATGGAAGAGTTCCGTCATTTTCCAGAAGAGTCATGCATTCCCCCGCCAGACCGCGTACCAGATTCATATGATCCAGCTCTCTTTTACTGATTTCCCCGCTTTTTGAAGCATAGTACTTTGCCATGTTTCTACCTCCTTATTTGCAAAGAGAGCACCACAAATGTGGTGCTCTCCCCATTCTATTTTCTATTTTACTGTTTATTCAGCACCTGTCAATATACCGTGATCAACAGACTGAAACTTACTCCTTTTCTGTAATGACGCAGTTCACAGCTTCTCTCCACAGTCCCAGTTTCTTCTCCCGAAGTTCACGGCTCATGGACGGTCTGTATGCGTCTCTGTGCTGATTCTCAAATAATTGTTTTTTATCGTAAATTCCTGCCGCAATTCCTGCCAGATAAGCTGCGCCAATCCCTGAAAATTCTTCTTGTGACGGCACTTGTACTTCTTTTCCCAGCAGATCGCTCTGAAACTCCATCAGATAGCGATTTCTCGTGGGGCCTCCGTCTACACGAATCTGACGGATTTCCTCACCGTAATCCTGCTCCATTGCCAGTACAATATCTGTAATCTGAAAAGCAATACTTTCCAATGCTGCCTTTACAATCTCATTTTTCCCTGTCAGTCTGGACATTCCGTAAATCAGAGCCCGGGCATCGTTTTTCCAGTATGGTGCGCCAAGTCCGGTAAATGCCGGCACCAGGCAGGTGGTATCTTCCGGATTAGCCTTTCTCGCCAGTTCTTCTGTCTCAGACGCACTCTGGATCAGCCCCAGACTTTCTTTCAGCCAGGTAATGGTAGCTCCGGTGTAGTTGATATTTCCTTCCAATACGTACTGAACCTGCCCATCGATTTTCCATGCCAGAGAGGTCACCAGTCCCACCTGACTTTCAATTCTTCTGCTGCCGGTATTCATCATGATGGAGGATCCTGTTCCATAAGTAGCTTTCAGCATTCCCGGCTCCAGACATCCCTGTCCGAATAGTGCACCGTGGGAATCCCCCAGTATACTGAAAATCGGAACTGGCTGTTCAAAATATCCTTCCAGATCGGTCTCGCCAAACAGAGAATCCGAATCACAGACTTCAGGCAGACAAGAGACCGGAATATGCAGGCTTTCACAGATTTTTTCATCCCAGCACAGGCGGCCGATGTCAAATAACTGCGTACGGGAGGCATTGGAATAATCTGTCTTAAAGGAAGTACCTTTTGTCAGCCGATATAACAGATAGCTGTCCATGGTTCCAAAACAGACATCTCCCTGTTCTGCTTTTTCTTTCAGCCCTTCGATGTTCTCCAGAAACCATGCAGCTTTCACTGCCGGAAAATAGGGGGAAAGAGGAATTCCCGTACTTTTATGAACGTACTCTCCCATTCCTTCCCGCTCCAGTCTTTCTGCAATTTCTTTTGCCCTCGCACACTGCCATACAATGGAAAGACTGCAGGGCCTTCCTTTTTTATCCCAGACTGCTGTGGATTCCCTCTGATTACTGATACCTAGTGCTGCCACTTCATTTTTGTCAATCTGCTGTTTCTCAATCACACGTTTTATTACTTCCACTGTATTGCCATAGATTTCTTCAAGATCGTGAGATACCCATCCGGCCTCGTTGACAATCTGCTTATGAGGCAGATCCTCCCGGGCCAGAAGCTTCCCACAACTATCAAACAGCAGTGCCTTTGTTCCCTGTGTACTCTGATCCACACTGAGAATATATTTTTTCATATCATCACCTGTCTACTGCAGTTCTTTCTCCACACGCGCTGCAATACCTTCCGCATTCAGTCCGTAATAGTCAAATACTTCTCTGGAAGTTCCTGTAATAACCGGTGCGTCCGGCAGGGCCAGATTAATGACTTTTTTCGGATCATTGGCCCCGATTACCTGGCTGACCATGGAACCAAGACCGCCAAATGGGGAATGCTCTTCTGCAGTCATCACCAGTTTTACGGCTTTTGCTTTTTCCAGAAGAGTATCCGTATCCAGCGGTTTCACGCAGTACATATCCAGTACACAGGCATGGATTCCCTTTTCTTCCAGAAGTTTTGCTGCATCAAGACACGGTTTTACCATCTCTCCACAGGCAACCAGAAGAACATCTTCTCCTTCTTTTGCCACAGTTGCTTTATCCATCTCAAAAGGACATTCGTCCACGTAAATATCTTCTACCGGATTTCTTCCCACACGAATGTAAGCCGGTTTTTCATCTTTCAACAGATTCTCAATCAGGCACTCTGTCTGGAATCTGTCGCTGGGCAGATATACCCTCATATTCGGAATAGCTGATACCGCAGCAATATCCTGTGCAGAATGATGGCTCATTCCCAGTGCCCCATAGCTGATGCCGCCGCTGATACCAATCAGTTTTACATTGGTATTGGAATAGGCACAGTCTACTTTGATCTGCTCGTAACTTCTGGTGGAAAGAAAACATGCAGGAGATGCCGCAAATGGCTTTTTGCCGCAGCGGGCCAGTCCGGCGGAAATACTCACCAGATCCTGTTCCGCAATTCCCACTTCCACAAATTGTTCCGGAAATGCTTTTGCAAATGGTGCCAGAGAAGCACTTCCTCTGGAATCGGAACAAAGTACCACGATATCTTTATCTGTTTCTGCCTGTTTCATCAGGACTTCACAAATTGCCTGTCTGTTTGGTATTTTATTCATGCCAATGCCTCCTTCCGGGCTGCAAAATCCGCACTGATTTGTCTGTATTCTTCTTCATTCGGCAGTTTATGATGCCATCCTGCCTGATTTTCCATAACTGCGGATCCAAATCCCTTGATTGTGTTAGCAATCACCAAAGTTGGTTTTCCTTTTACTGTTTTTGCTTCTGTAAACGCACGATCCAGTTCTTCGATATCATTGCCGTTGACCTGGATGACATGCCATCCGAACGCGCGGAATCTCTCTTCCAGATCATCCTGTGCCATCACATCTTCCGTGGAACCGGAAATCTGCAGGCGGTTTCTGTCTACCACAGCACACAGGTTATCCAGCTGATAATGTCCGGCTGACATGGCACCTTCCCATACGGAACCTTCTGCCAGTTCTCCGTCACCCATAACCGTATACACACGATAAGATTTTCCGCTCATTTTTCCTGCAAGAGCCATTCCTACGCAAACCGGAAGTCCATGTCCCAGAGAACCTGAGTTCATCTCAATTCCCGGAAGCTTATTATTGGGATGTCCGATGTAGGGTGAACCAAATTTTGAGAATTTTTCAATGACTTCATTGATATCCATAAATCCTCTAGCTGCCAGCACCGCATACAGAGCTTCCATGAAATGTCCCTTACTCATGACAAAGCGGTCTCTGTCCGGATCATCCTGTGTCTCCGGAGAAACATTCATCTGGCGGAAATACAGTGTAATCAAAACATCCAGCACACTCATATCTCCTCCGATGTGTCCGCCTTTGCCGGATATAATCATATCCAGCACATTCTGTCTCAAATCAAATGAAATTTTTTTCAGTTCTTTAATATCCTGCATATTCTTCTCTCCTCATTCTCCCCGCAGATATGCTTTTACTTTTTCTTCTATGGGGTCATACAAGTCAGGTTCTACACCGATATATTTACAAGCTTCATACAACACCGGAACAACATCTTTGTGGATGCCCACACAGTGATGAATGTAAGGTCCTTCCACCAGCTTTGCTTCCAGACGTTTCAGGTTTTCCACTTCGATCCACACATATGTACCTTTTGTATATGGTCCTTCGATACCTTTGGCATTGCCCAACAGAAGGGAATACTTTCCGTTATCTCCGTCAAAACGGCAGATGGTCATATCACCGAATTTGGCCTGAGCCTCCACAGCTCCCGGATGATCGAAAGCCAGAGGATAACCGATGGTCGGTTTCTCCTGTGCCACCGAGATTGGCCATGGACCGCAGTGCTGCAGCAGTTCTCCATTTTCGTTGTCCGGATGACGAACGGTCCAGTCCGCAAAGAATCCTCTCTTTTCACCCATAGCAGCGGCCTCTGCCATGACAGCAGTGATTGCACCGTGAATATCTGTTTCACATACGACAGGGATACCTTCTTCATTCAACAGAGAATTTGCCGCACAGGGCATAATTCCGATTTCACTCTGAAGAGCATTCCAGCACTGGATGGCAATGGCATTGCAGCCGTATTTTTCCGCCAGTTTTTTCATTGCCACTTTTAGGGCTGCCACATTTTCCAGCTGATTTTCTTTCACTGCAATACAGAAGTTGTTCTGGCAATATCCAACCACTTCTTCCACTTCTGTTTTTTCCTCTTTTACTTTACGAATCATATCCGTCAGCTCAGGCATGGGAATCGGTGCCAGCTGAATATTGAATTTTTCCAGAAGTTCTCCTTCATTACACATGGTTGACCAGAAATCAAAAGGACGGGGTGCAATCTGCAGAATTCTTGTACTGCGGAATACTCTGACTACATTACATACTGCCAGAAAATCTCTCAGACCACGCTCAAATTCCGGATCCTGCAGTCTGCAGTTGGTCATATAGGTAAACGGTACCTGGAAACGGCGAAGTACTTTTCCGGTGGCAAACAGCCCACACTGACTGTCTCTCAGACGTACACCATTCTCCTCCGGTCTTTCATCTCTCGGACCCCACAGCAATACCGGTACATTCAGGGATTTTGCCAGTCTTGCACAGACATACTCTGTACCAAAATTGCAATGAGGAAGAAACAGACCTGCAACCTTCTCTTTTCTAAACTTTTCCTCTATTTTGATGCGGTCACTGTCGTCATACAGAAGACCTTCCTCGTTGATATCTGTAATATCCACAAACTCAATTCCCAGCTCTTCCAGACGTTTTCTGGTAAGGTTAGCATACTTTACCGCATCCGGAGCGCTGAAAATATTCCTTCTGGTTGGGGCAAATCCAATTTTTACTTTTTCCATTTTTTTCTCCTTTCTTTATGATTTGTATTTCTGAATCATGGCTTTATTCTAATTCTACATTTACTGAATTACAATACATAATTAAGCGAATTATAACTTAATACCACTTAATTGTTTGTTTTTTGATTTACACCAGGACATATATCCGTTATAATAATCTCAGTGATATACTGTGTTTAATCATAAAAGGAGTTTGAAAAATGACTGCAAAAGAACTGGCCAAAATATTGAATATTTCTGCCGCTGCGGTTTCCATGGCTTTAAATAACAAGCCCGGCGTCAGTACGGAAACACGCAACCGGGTACGTGAAGCTGCTCAGCAATACGGAATGGATATTTCCAGATTTATCTCCGCTCCCAAAAGCAAAGGGCAGATTGATATGATATTTTATAAGAAGAGCGGTGCCGTCCTGACTGACACTCCATTCTTTCTTGCACTGACAGAAGGAGTTGAAAATTACTGTCAGCACACCGGATATTCACTTAATATTAAGTACGTTTACGATACGGAAAATGTACAGCAGAAACTGGAAGACTTTATCTATGCAGGTGCTGTCGGATTTATTTTGCTGGGAACTGAGATGCTCGTGGAAGATCTGCGTCCGTTTGCTTTTCTGGATATCCCCATTGTCCTGCTGGATAACCATTTTCGTTCCACCAAGATGGACTGCGTCCAGATCAATAACGTAGATGGAGCCTTTACCGCCACCAACTATCTGATCAACAAAAAAAGAACCCAGCCGGGCTATCTGCACTCTTCTTATTCCATTACGAACTTCGAAGAACGCTCCGATGGGTTCTATAAAGCTATTAAATACAACGGGATGTCCCGCTCCAAATCAATTGTACACACGCTGACACCCTCTGTAGAGGGTGCATACGAAGATATGATGTCCATCATCCAAAACGGAGAGGAACTGGCCAGCTGCTATTTCGCAGACAATGACCTAATCGCCGCAGGGGCCATGAAAGCATTTCGCGCATGCGGGTACGCCATTCCTCAGGATATTGCTGTGATCGGGTTTGACGATATGCCGCTGTGCACGTACGTGGAGCCAACCCTGACTACCATTCATGTACCCAAAAAATATATGGGGAAAATGGCGGCAGAGCGGTTAATCAGTATCATTGAGAACAAACTCTTTTATCCGGTGAATATCCAGATTGGAACTAATCTGATTAAGAGAAATTCTATATAGTTGGCATTAGGGACGTTCCTTTTGCCACGAGGAGCGCCCTAATGGCCGTGACAAAAGACACTCCTCATGACAAAAGAAACGTCCCCTAGTTCCTATCCGAACAGCCATATATTCCTTCCCCGGCAACGGCACCCTGAATTTTCCTTTGAAAGTTCCTATTTTTTCAATAGTCATTTCCCAGGTATCGATGACTTCCACCTCATATTCCGTCACATCATCCAGATAATAATCACGGAAAGAAGGCCGATTGAATCCATAATAAATCAGCATATAATCGTTCTGTAAAAATGGTGAGTCGGGAACAGCTGCCACCTCATCCCAGGCCGCATCTGTTTTATAACGGAGCCCATATCCCGGTGTTTCTTTTAATATTTTCAGAAGAAATGCCAGACGTTCCGGGCTTTCTCCGTGAAGTTCACCGCCATGAGACCACCAGAGAATGTCCTGCGGATGCATATAGGTTTCTCCATGACCTGCATAGCCGCCCCGGCAGGCGGCTTCCCAGAACCTTCTCACCAGTTCTTTTCCACTGATATTTCCCCATCCATGGTGGATATTTCCTTCATAGGCAATCTCATCCAGAACCACCGGCTTTCCATACTGTATCCGATACTGATCTACCAGTTCTGCACATTTGTACACATCGGTACGCTGGATGCTGCAGTGTGTAATCCACGGTCTTGTGTGGTCATACATTGTTCTGCAATGATGAATGGAACGCAGATGATGATAGGGATCTTTTTCGCAGATTGTCTTTGCCATACGTTCCCAATCCTTAATCGACTTCTTTGCCAAAAGATCGTATTCATTAGCCAGAGACCACCATACATTTCGATAAGCAGAAAAACGGGCCAGTATATATTTCCAGTAAAATTCATCCTCCTCCGGTTTCATCTGGCTGAATCCCCATCTGTCATAAGGATGCATCATAATCAGATCTGCTTCTATCCCCATATCACGCAGTTTTTCTATACAGGAATCGATATGTTGAAAATGCTCCACATGAAATCTGGTGAGATCCCAATCATTCCCTTCGCTCTTTCCCATATATTCCATAAAATTATCTTTAGTCAGCACTGAGCTGTCAATAGGTGTTCCCTCATAAGGATAAGAAATGGGTTCGTGCAGATTATAATCATAGTGTTTGGGGAAGATACAGAACCGGATCTTATTAAAAGCATTTTTCTTCAATGTTTCCAGTGTCTTCTCCTGCAATTTTTCATCCTGCAATTCCCACACATAACAGGTGGTTCCCAGCGAATAGTGCGGTGTTCCGTCTTCATAAGCAAAATGATAAGTATTGCAGACCCGAACAGGCCCGTGATTTTCCCCCGTGGCTTCCGTCACCAGAAAGGTTCCCTCATATACCTGAGTACTGAAACTTCCGAATATACGATACGTGTAAGTCCCCGTAAAAGAGGGCATAAACCGAACTTTGTAAATACCATTTCCATCATAGAATCCATCCACCGTCAGAGACTCCTGCGGATGAGAAAACATACCTTTGATGTCATAATCTGTAAATGGATTGCCCTCCGTATAACCTTCACAGGAAATCTCCTGCATATCCCATTTTTCCAATATACTGTTTCGAACTTGTACCATAACATTATATCCTCCTGAATCCCGCCACGGATACTAATTTGTTGCTGAGCACGTGGCTGCTTGTCCTGAAATCATTTTATTATCCTGTCAGCTGAATTACAATATAATATTAAGTACACTGAAACTTAATTTACTTAATCAGTTGCTGTTCACGATAGGCTGAGAATCCATTATATATGGTAATAGCCTATCCAAATGCGCAGTTTTTTCTTAACTTTGGGTATGCCGTCAACCTTTGATCTGGTGAGATGCCTAGGCGGGGTATATAGAAAATAATGGTTGTAAAAATCTCCTTTTTCTCAGAAAACTCCTGAATAGTAATAACAAACAAAGGAAAACAGGGTCTATACAAGAAAAAAGTCTTCCTAGACCCTGCTCATTTCAGT
>JBJELU010000077.1:0-45199 GCA_051879355.1 Oliverpabstia sp. | reverse complement strand
GGTGCGGCCTCCCGGGAAAACTGGTGGGACAGACCCAAAATTATGAGGGGAGCATTTCGCCCAAGGCTGTTGTTCCTTAACCATTGTGAAAACGTAAAGGTGCAGGGACTTACCTTTACCAACAGTCCTTCCTGGACCCTGCATCCTTATTTTTCTGATAATCTGACTTTCTGTGGTGTGGAAGTCAACAACCCGGCCGACTCACCGAATACTGACGGACTGGATCCGGAATCCTGCAAAAATGTGGATATTCTGGGAGTAAAATTTTCTTTGGGGGATGACTGTATCGCAGTGAAATCGGGCAAAATTTATATGGGAAGCAAATATAAAAAGCCATCTGAAAACCTGAGAGTTTACCAGTGTCTGATGGAAAATGGTCACGGTGCCGTGACGGTGGGAAGTGAAATCGCAGGCGGTGTCAGAAATCTTCTGGTGGAAAACTGTCTGTTTTCTCATACCGACAGGGGACTTCGTGTCAAGACCAGACGAGGCAGAGGAAAAGATTCCGTTCTGGATCAGATTTGTTTCAGAAATCTGAAAATGGATGGAGTGATGACGCCTTTTGTGGTCAACAGTTTCTATTTCTGTGACCCGGATGGAAAAACCAGTTACGTACAGTCTCGGGAGACGATGCCGGTGGATGAACGGACACCTTCTATTAAAAGACTGCAGTTTGAACATATCGAGGCAGTGAACTGTCATGTGGCAGCTGCCTATCTGGAAGGACTGCCGGAGCAGAAAATTGAGGAAATTCTGATGAAAGACGTAACCATATCTTTCGCAGAACAGGCAAAAGCAGGTGTTCCGGCCATGAGCCAGGGTGTAGATGAATGCAGAAAACAGGGAATGTTTGTGAAGAATGTGGAACATCTGGAACTGGAGAATGTTGTAATCATAGGACAGGAAGGAAAGGACTTTATTCTGGAGGAATAATGAATGCAGACAACATATTCCTATATGAAATTTTTTGAAAAAATGTGGGAAAAAGAAGATCGTGTCTATACCTTTCGTGCCACAGACAGAAAAGAGGCACTGATCTGGCAGGAAAGACTCCGGGGTGCCCTGTGGGATCTTCTCGGGATGCCGGTGCTGCAAAAATACGCATCCGACAGGCAGGATACCAGTGGGATTCCCCGGCTTTTGGAGTCTGTGCAGGAAGAGGAATATCTCAGATATAAGTACGAGATGGAAACGCTTCCCGATGTGTGGATGCCCTATTATGTACTCGTTCCGGAGCAGACAAATGGAGAGGCCATACTGGCTCTCCATGCCCACGGGGCAGATAAGAATACTGTCTGCCATGTGGCAGAGACTGAGGCTGAGGCGGCTAAAATACAGAAAACTCCCGCTGAGTGTTACGGTGAGGCATTTGTCCGCAAAGGCTATGTGGTCTTTGCCCCGGATCTTCCCGGTTTCGGAGAACGTCAGGAAAAGGTCAGCGGTGAGAAAGGAAGTCTGGGTTGTTCCTGCAGTGATCTTGCTGAAATTGCGGAGGCTTTTGGATTTTCCATGCAGGCACTGGCACTCTGGGATCTGATGCATTTTCTGGATGCGGCTGTAAAATGGCCGGATGTGAAAAAAATCGGATGTGTGGGATTCTCCGGCGGCGGAATGTATGCCATGTGGCTGGCAGCCATGGACAAAAGGATTGATTTTGCCGTCATCAGCGGGTATATTCACAGTTTTGGCGACAGTATTCTCCGATGCCACCGGTGTGCCTGCAACTTTGCCCCACAGCTCTGGCAGCTTTGTGACATCAGCGATATCTGCGGACTTATAGCTCCCAGACCCCTGTATGCTGAAAATGGCATACAGGACCGGCAGAACGGCAGGCGGGGCGTGGAAGGTCCCAGAGAAGAATTTGATAAAATCCGCAGGATTTACCAGATTTTTGAGGCGGAAAATCAGCTGTTCTACAAGAATCCGGAAGGGATGCATCAGTGGTATGGAGAATGTGTGGAGTTTATAAATCAGGAGGAGTTGTTATGAATCTGGGAATTCGATTACATGATCTGGCACCGGGTACGCTTGAAGAACGCCTGGGTTTTGCCAGAGAGCAGGGATTTACCTGCGGACATCTGGCACTGGCAAAAGTGATAAAGGAAAACAGTGTCAGGGATGCCGCCCTCACACCGGGATATGCGATGCATCTGAAACGATTGTTTGCTGAGTATGGCATGGATGTGGCTGTGCTTGGCTGTTATCTGAATCTGGCGGATCCCCGTCAGAAAAAAATGAAGGAAATACAGAAGAGATATATGACGAATATCCGGTTCGCGTCCTGGCTGGGATGTGGTGTTGTGGGAACGGAAACCGGTGCACCAAATGAAGCGTATCGGTTCGAGCCGGCCTGCCGAAGCCGGGAGGCACTGGATATTCTGATTGACAATTTGCGTCCTGTGGTAAGGTATGCAGAGCAGATGGGAGTGGTGATGGCTATAGAGCCGGTGTATAAACATATTGTTTATAATCCCCGCCGTGCCCGTCAGGTACTGGATGCCATTGACTCACCGAATCTCCAGATTATTCTGGATCCGGTAAACCTGTTGGGACCGGATAACTGGGAGCAGCAGGATGAAATTGTGGCAGAAGCTCTGGAACTGCTCCGGGATGATATCGCAGTGATTCATATCAAGGACTTCATCCCGGAAGGTGATGAATTAAAAGCTGTGGCTGCAGGGGAGGGACGGATGAACTATACGCAGATACTGCAGTTTATCCGCCAGGAAAAACCTTACATTCACGTTACTCTGGAAAATACCTGTCCGGCAAATGCGGTAAAAGCTGCAGATCATATCCGGCAGCTTCTTTTTCACTGAGTTCTCGGCAGAAAGGTACCCGGTCTGTTCTGGAGGCTCCCGGACCGTAACAGTGATACTCACCGTACAAAACGGTCTGGTGGGATTCCGGGCGGTTCCAGTCATGAAAACCTGCAGGATGAATGCTCTCATCCATATAGCAGTTCAGGAAAACAGTCCGTGCAAAGTCCCGCCATGGCCTGCCCAGATAGACACTTCCCGGTTTAAACCCTTTTGCTGTCAGACGGCATCGGTCAAAAACATAGCCGATCGCCTGACCTTCCGGGGTGGAAGCAGCTGTCAGATAGGCGGGGCAGTCCTCAGAATCTGAGATGGCTTCGATGTGGCAGTTGGTAAACCAGGCAGAAGCACTGCCGAAGATAAAGTCCACATTGCCGCAGATATAGCAGTTTTCGTAATATTGTCTGCCATTGATGCGGGGAGCAAATTCTTTTGGACCGACAAAACCTCCTGGTTTCCGTTCGGTTGGCGGCAGGGGACCGGTAAACAATGTGTCCTGCAGACTGAGAAGATGGCAGTTTCTTATATGAAGCTGATCTCCGTCTGCATAGAGGGCAATCGCCTGTCCCACTTGCTTTCGCGGACGGGAAGTATTGGATATCGTAAGATTTTCAAGAGTAACGAAGCTGGCATCCAGAAGCATGGTCCAGGAACGGAAGGTTCCGAAGAAACTGCCGTCAGGCATTTTTTTGTTGGCATAGTCGTCAAAACAGATGATGGTGTTTTCCGGGGACTGACCGGTCAGGCGAAGATGGGGACGGTCAATCACAACCTTTTCATAATAAGTGCCGGGTGCCAGATGAAGAATCGTTTCTTCTTCAGAATCCACAGGGATGGTTCGAATCATTTCATTGATAGAATCCTGTGGGGTAAGATATAAATTTCTCATAACAGACTCCTTTGTAAGTGCTTACATTTTCTTCTATTATACTACCGGTATGGAGACAGTGTCAAAATAAAATTGTTACTGGTCACGGAGTGAACAGTAACTAAAATCACCAGGAAAGGATTTAATACTATGTCACTTCATATTATTGATGAGGCAAATCGCTGCCTGAATTGTAAGAAACCCATGTGTCAGCAGGGATGTCCGGTGCACACGCCGATTCCCAGGGTGATACAGATGTTCAAAGAACATAAAATGACGGAGGCCGGTGAAACCTTATTTCAAAATAACCCTCTCTCTGTGGTGTGTTCCATCGTCTGCAACCATGAAATGCAGTGCGAGGGGCACTGTGTACTTGGGAAAAAAGGCAACCCCATTCATTTCCGAAGTATTGAAAATTATATTTCCGATGGCTATCTGGACCGGATGGAAATCGAGAAAAAAGAAAAGAACGGCAAGTGTGCCGCAGTGATCGGAGCCGGCCCCGCAGGTATCACGGTGGCTGTGGAATTGATACGGAACGGATATGATGTCACGATTTTTGAAGAGCAGGATGAAATCGGCGGTGTCATGCGGTATGGAATCCCGGAATTTCGTCTGCCAAAAACGATTATCAAACGTTATGAAAAGAAACTTCTGGAAATGGGAATTCAGATTCGCCCCAAAACAATCATCGGTAGTGCACTTGAGATCAAAGATCTGTTCCGCGATGGATATCAGGCTGTTTTCATCGGAACCGGTGTGGGAAAACCAAAAACCCTGGGAATAAGGGGAGAGAGTCTTAGCAATGTTCATTTTGGCATCAATTACCTTGCCAATCCGGATGCTTACCATCTGGGAGAAAATGTGGCTATTATAGGAATGGGAAATGTAGCCATGGATGTGGCAAGGACGGTTTTGCGGCATGGATCCAAACATGTAACCCTTTATGCCAGAGGAAAGAGAATATCCGCCAGCTCCAGTGAGATGTTTTTTGCAGAACTGGACGGAGCGGAATTCGCCTTTGGAAAAGCAATCTGTGCCATTGAAAAAGAAGGCCCCATTTTCCAGACAACCATTTTTGATGAAAATGACAAAGTCATCGGCTATGAGGAAGAACTGGATGCCGTGAAAGCGGATTCCACAATTATTGCCGTCAGTCAGGGACCGCAGAATAAGCTGATTTTAACCACAGAAGGACTTCTGGGTTCAGAAAAGGGACTCCTGATCGTGGATGAAAATGGAATGACAACCTGTGAAGGCGTTTTTGCAGCAGGGGATGTGGTTCATGGAGCAAAAACTGTGGTACATGCGGTTGAGGAAGCAAAGAAAACGGCATCTGCTATGATGAGGTATATGGAAAAATTATAATTTGACCCCCATATCGGTTAATGTTATAGTAAGGGTAACACGATATGGGGGTTTGCTGTATATGAAGAAAACAGGATTATTACTGTTGATTGTTCTTATGGTCAGTCTGACAGGATGTACAGAAAAAAATAAGGGAATAGAACCGGCAACGGTGCCTGTGGAAGAAACTAAGGAAGATACATTAAAAATTACGGTGATGGTAAACGAGACGCTATTAACCCGGGAAAATGGTCAGGATGCATTCATTGCCAGACTTGAAGAAATGACAGGATGCGAGATTGAAATCATACAGCCGGATCATACAGCCTACTATGATGAGGTAGGGCAGGCATTTTCCAGCAATCGCTGGCCGGATGTGGTTCTTCTCGGTTCTACCTATTATGCCGGATATGCCTCAGAAAAAATTCTGTGGGATATGACCGAGATTTATGAACAATCGGAATTGAAAGAACGAATCGAAAATCAGAATCTGATCGATGCTCTTCGGATTAACGGTTTGCTGTACGGGATTCCGGCTACCCGGGGAAACGGCTGCGTAACCTATGTAAAAAAAGCGTGGCTGGACCGGGTGGGTATGGATACTCCCACAAACTTTGAAGAATATATGGAAATGTGCAGGGCCTTCACAGTGGGAGATCCGGATGGAAATGGTGTGGACGGAGATACGTATGCCCTGTCTGCCCCCGGGCTGATGGGTTCCGAGGCACCATACACCAATTATCTTCCGGAGTTTTATCAGGATGCAAATCCCAGTTTTTACCGGGATGATGATGGCGTATGGCATGACGGATTTGCAGAACAACCCATGCGGGATGCCCTGCAGAGACTGCAGGATGCCTATACAGAGGGTTTGTTGGATAAAGAAACATTGACAAACAGCACCAGTGACTGCCGCAATAAGTTTTTTGAGGACAGATTTGGTGTATTTACTTACTGGGCGGGAAGCTGGGAAAATACCATTCGGGAAAGCCTTGTAGCCAATGGGCTGGATGGGGAACTTGTGGTTCTTCCGCCCCTGTGGGAAGATGGTTTTTATGTAGAACGGATGACACCATGCTGGTGCATCACAGAGGCCTGTGAAAATCCGGAAGCTGTATTTCATCAATTCATAGAGCCCATGCTGGACGGCGGCGATGTGGAATTCCTCTGGACGTATGGTGTGGAAGGCGTACACTGGTCTGTGGATGCAGAAGAAATCAGTGGCCGCACGTATCAATCCGGGGAATTTCATATGCGGGAGAGTATGGAAACAGAAGGTGTACCATACACAAAAGTATACATAGATCCCGGTCTGGCACTGGTGCCGCTGACGGATTCCACCATACCGGATCCTACAAAAATAATTCTGGGGGAAGATGCAAAAGAATCGTTGGATATGTTTTTTCAGAACTGCCGGATGGCCGATCTCCTGATATCGACGGAAGAGATGATACAGTATAACAGAAACCTGCTGAAATTAAAAAATGAGATTATAGCCAAAGTAGTCATGGGAAGCATGTCGGTGGAGGAAGGAATGGAGAAATTTGAAAAAGACCGGGGGATGGAGTGGTCCCGGCTGATCGTGGATTCTCTGAACCGGTAAAAGTCATAGGGTAACAAAGAAACGGTATAGGGACAGGAGTGTGTCTCTGTGCCGTTTCTTTGTTACTGATTTTTATTCCGGATATACCAGCCGTTCCGGTCTGATATCAATCAGCACTTCCCGAAGAAAACGATCAGCAAGATAATTTGCCATGGGAAGGTTCATATCCAGATAATTGCCGCAGTCTTTGGCAGAAGCTCCGGGAACCTCATCATGAAAATCCCGGATAAAAATAAACATTTCTTTCAGCAGAGGTACGATATCAGAGGACTCGTAGTCTCCGGCGAGAAGAAGGTAAAAACCTGTCCGGCATCCCATAGGTCCGAAATAGATGATACGGGATCCATAAGCCGGATGGTTTCTCAAAAAAGTAGCACCCAGATGTTCAATGGCATGCATCTCAGCTGTGTTCATCACCGGTTCTTCATTAGGGGAAGTCATCCGGATATCAAATGTGGTGATCAGAGAATTCCCCACCGGATCCTTCCGGGAAACATAAACACCCGGCTGAAGTTTCAGATGGTCTATCGTAAAACTGGTAATTTTCTGCATAATAATGCCTCCTGTTTATTATTTGAAATCAGTATACCATATTTTTGAAGCATTTCACAGAATAAACATATTTTCATAACATTTTTACCACAATGCACCGATATACTGTACCTGTAAACAAAAGAGAGGTAAATATTTTACAATAGATGAAACAGGAGGTATCAGTTATGGAAGATTATGGACGTTATCAATGGAATGCAAATGGCTTACAGCCACAGGACAACAACAATCACAAGAAAAAAAATAATATGAAGAAAATGGCAAAAAAAGTGGGGGCCATTGCTCTGAGTGCAGTTTTGTTCGGAGGTATTGCAGGCGGCGTATTTACAGGAATTACCTATGCAGCAGGTGTACCGCTGAAAGCACAGCAGGAGGAAGCGGAACCGGCAGCAGCGAAAGCAGAGAATAAGACAACTACCCTGCAGACCACCTCTGCTTCTGCCGGCAGCACTGTAAAAAGTCAGACTTTGGATGTATCAGACATTGCTGAAGCGGTTATGCCGTCAGTTGTGGCTATAACCAACAAGTCCGTACAGGAAGTACAGAATTATTTCAGTATGTTCGGACGTGGTATGGTGCAGGAACAGGAAGTAGAAAGCCAGGGTTCCGGAATCATCATCGGACAAAATGACGAGGAACTTCTGATTGTCAGCAATAATCACGTGGTGGAGGGCGCTGAGACATTGTCTGCCTGCTTCATTGATAATCAGGCGTATGAAGCCTCAGTAAAAGGAACAGATGCGGACAATGATCTGGCAGTGATAGCTGTTAAGCTGTCAGATATTTCAGAAGATACCATGTCACAGATTAAAGTTGCACAGATGGGAGATTCCGATGCACTGAAAGTCGGTGAACAGGTGGTGGCTATCGGTAATGCACTCGGTTATGGACAGTCTGTAACAACCGGTATCGTGAGTGCTGTCAACCGTCAGGTGGGAAGCTCTGATTCTGATAACGGATACATTCAGACAGATGCAGCGATCAACCCCGGCAACAGTGGCGGTGCACTTTTAAATATGAACGGAGAAGTCATTGGCATCAACTCTGCGAAACTGGCTTCTACAGAAGTGGAAGGTATGGGCTACGCAATCCCGATCAGCTATGCTTCCCCTATTATTGAAGATCTGATGAACCGTGTCACAAGAACAAAAGTCAGTGAAGATCAGGCATCTTCTCTTGGAATATCCGGACAGACCGTAGACAGTACCATTGCACAGACTTATGGCATACCGCAGGGCGTCTACGTAGGAGAAGTCAAGGAAGGAGGCGCCGCTGAAAAAGCAGGAATAGTGACAGGTAGTGTGATTACCAAATTTGACGGAACCAGTGTTAAGACCATCGATGAACTGAAAAACCAGCTGACCTACTATGCGGCAGGAGAGACAGTGGAGATTACAGTAAAAGTTGCAGATAATGGTCAGTATGTGGAAAAAACATTGACAATCACACTGGATCATGCACAGAGTACGGCGGACAGCCAAAGCGGAAGGCAGCAGGGAAATATGCAGAATTCTATTATTAAATAAAGTACCGAGGAGAGAGACCAGGGAGAGAGACCAGGGAGAGAGACCAGGGGACAGGTACATAGTCACTATTGTGACTATGTACCTGTCCCCTGGTCTCTCTTAATTAAAACCTCAAATCTCTGGAGAAATTTGATTTACATGGTCTGTTAACCTTGCTATAATACAATAAGGCGAAAAATGCCGGAAGTTTAAGAGAGGACGCTGGAACTGCCAGCGGAATGGACAGGAATATGAAAGTTGTAATTCTGGCAGGTGGATTTGGAACGAGAATCAGTGAAGAAAGTCAGCTGAGACCAAAACCAATGGTGGAGATTGGAGATAAACCTATCCTTTGGCATATTATGAAATTATATTCTTATTATGGATATCATGAATTTGTGATATGCTGTGGATATAAGCAGCATATGATAAAAGAATGGTTTGCTGATTATTATCTGCATAATTGTGATATTACCTTTGATTTTACACAGGAAAATAAAATGATCGTTCACAATAATATATCTGAGCCATGGAAAGTAACGCTGGTAGATACCGGATTAAATACCATGACCGGAGGCCGGATTAAGAGAGTAAAAGAATATCTGGATGGGGAACCATTTTTTCTTACATATGGGGATGGAGTATCCGATGTGAATATTGGCGAGCTGCTGAACTTTCACAGAAAAGGAGGCCGGATGGCTACTCTGACAACAGTACAGCCGATGGGACGATTTGGTTCTCTGGATATCCGGGAAAATGGAGAAATTACGAATTTCCGGGAAAAGAAGATTGAAGACAGTGGTTGGATTAATGCGGGATTTATGGTACTGGAACCGGAAATCATGGATCTGATTCAGGATGATACGACTGTATTTGAAAAGTATCCACTGGAAGAAGCAGCACGGCGGGGGCAGCTGGATGCTTACCGCCATAAGGGATTCTGGCAGTGTATGGATACCATGAGTGAAAAGAAAAAGCTGGAGGAAATGTGGGCAGTTAACAAAGCTCCATGGAAAGTATGGGAATGATGGAGAAAAGTATGAGTGATAAGAATTTTTTCAGTGGAAAGAAAGTATTTTTGACCGGCCATACGGGATTTAAAGGTTCCTGGCTATCCAGGATACTGATACTGGCAGGAGCTGAGGTGACAGGATATTCGCAGGAACCGCCGACAGATCCCAATTTGTTTTCTGTATTGGGATTAGAAAAAGAGATGAATTCTATCATCGGTGATGTGCGGGACAGAGAAAAATTAGAAAAAGCGGTGAAAGATGTACAGCCGGAACTGGTGCTGCATCTTGCGGCACAGCCGATCGTGAGGGAATCCTACAAAAATCCTGTAGAAACCTATGAAACCAATGTAATGGGAACCGTCAATATTCTGGAAGCGGTAAGGCAGGCAGGAAGTGTGCGTTCGTTTTTGAATGTAACGACAGATAAAGTGTATAAAAACAATGAATGGGAATGGGGATACCGGGAAACGGATGAACTGGACGGATATGACCCTTACTCCAACAGTAAGTCCTGTTCAGAGCTGGTGACACACAGTTATAGAAGTTCATTTTTGGATGAAATGGGTATTGTGGTGTCCACAGCCAGGGCAGGAAATGTGATCGGCGGTGGTGACTTTGCAGCAGACAGGATCATTCCCGATTGTGTGAGAGCCGTGTCATCCGGGAAAAAGATTCAGGTAAGAAATCCACATTCCACCAGACCTTACCAGCATGTGCTGGAACCGCTGGGGGCGTATCTGATGATCGTGAAAGAACAGTATGAAAATCCAAAACTGGCAGGAGTTTACAATGTGGGGCCGGATGACAGAGACTGCATCACAACGGGAGAACTGGCGGATTTATTCTGCGGTGCATGGAAAAATGGAGCGGAATGGGAGAATCTGTATGCGGGAGGTCCCCACGAGGCCAGTTTCCTGAAGCTGGATTGTTCTCGGATAAAAAATGTATTTGGATGGAAACCGCACTGGCAGGTAAAGAATGCAGTAGAAAAATCGGTGGAATGGTATCAGGCATGGATTGACGGGCAGGATATGGTGAAACTGACAGATGGACAGATTGAACAATATTATAACTGTTGAGACCCGTGAATAACATGTATTTATCGTTTGAGGTTCAGAGGAATGGAAAGGAAAAGAGAAATAGTCTGTGGAAGTGCTGCACTGCTGATAGCAGCAATATTTTTTGTGTGTTGTTTCAAGGTTCAGCGACTGGCAGAAATGATATCATCTTATGGAAATATCAATATACTGGTATACGGGATGACTTTGATTCTATTTTGCCTTGCTTTTGCTGGGGGAATGCTGTTGTTTTCGCAAAATAGAAAATGGAATCTGGCAATATTTGAAAATGAAACATGTAAATGGACAGCATGGATCACATTCCTGGCAGGCAATGTTTTGTTTTTCGTGGTGATGCTGTATAAAGAGACGAATCAGTATGCAGGAGTGGCTTATAAATATGGCTGGCATACCCAGCCGTTCCTATTTGTGATGATAGTTTTTGCATTGGAAACCGCAGTGTTTTTGTGGATTTATGCAAACTGGAATGCAGAGGGAAAAACCGCAGACTGGCTGGTCTGGTGCGTATATGGCATTCTGACAGTTCTTGTCTGGTATAGTATGGATACTCCGAATATATTTGGAAGAGGACAGAGCGGCGACTGGTTTCATGCACATGCCTATTATAATTCCATATATAATGTGCACTGGGGAATGCCGTATACAGAGGAATTAACCAGTGTCTACGGACATTATGGTCTGCTCTGGAAAATACCGATGAAACTGATCGGTGGAGATTTTCGGAAGTTTGTATTTCTGATAGCCGGTTTAGGAGCATTTACTCATTTGTGTGCGTTTCTGGTGCTTCAGCAGCTCATAAAAAGCCGATTACTCCGGATTCTGGGAGCTGCTGCGATCACATTTCCCATACTGGGAATGCGAGGGGGATACTACTGGCAGGTATGGCCTCACAGAATGGTATTCCCGATGATTCTTCTGTTGTATGCTGTGTTGGTTCTTAAGAAAAAGAAACTCAGCTGGAAAACGTCTGCAGGCGGATATCTTATCTGCATGACAGCGGTCATCTGGAATACGGAAACAGGGATGATACTGGCTGTGGCATGGGCAGGAATGCACTTGTCAATAATTCTCAGCAGGCAGGACTTTACATGGAAAAAACTGTCAGTGGGGGGGATTTTCCATGGTGCAGGTGTTGTTGGATCATTTTTTGGAGCATTTGGTGCGGTGAATCTGTACAATGTTTTAAAACACAGCCCTGCCAATACGATAAAAGAGTTTTTGATTCCTCTTTTGTCAGACAGTTATATGACGGATACTCTTCGTCTGGATCTTCCCATGTACCCCAGTGCTTATATGGCTGAAGCAGTCTTGTTCTTAATAGGGACTGCACTGGGAATTTCCGGATGGAAAAGATTTCACGATGCATCACACAGGGTATCCTGGGATAAACATCTGATCTTTTTTCTGAGTGTCAGTGCACTGGGAAGAATGGTTTATTATATTAACCGGCCTTCCTATCATAATCTGGATTGCTGTCATTTTTCAGCCGCCATTCTTATGGCGTATCTGGGACAGAAAGGACTTCTTTTTTTGAAAAAAGCGGAATGGAAGAATATAGGAAAACTGTCATTTGACAGGATGATGATGAATGGGGCTGCGTCCCTGTGTGTCGTTGTTCTTCTGATCCTTTCAACCTGTAATGTTCTGCAGTTTTCTCAGAACAGTCAGATAAAAGAAAATTTTCATAATGAAGAAGATATGAATAATCTGGCACAGGAAATTGCAGCCGGTGTACCGGCAAATACCTTTGGTTTTGGATTGAATGTGGCAGAGCTTTATAGTTGGCTTCACTGGAATACACAGTATTTTGGCATTGATTTTAGTGATTTATCGGTGGTTAGGCAGGGTGGTATACGGCTGGCTGATACCTTGAAAGAACAGAAGGTAGAATCTTTGCTGACAACGAAATCAACCCTTCCGATATGGGAAAGGAATACTCCGGAAGCATATCAGTGGTTTTGTGAAAACTATACCGTGGAAAAGAGTTTTCCGATTTATGATGAAGAATATCAATATTATGTAAGAAAATAAGGAGATAGAACATGTTTGAACAGATGACAGAACAGGAAGCCAGAGCACAGATTCTGGAAATGACGAAAGAATATTGTGAAAAATATCATAATCAGAAGAAATCATACGAAAAAGGGGACAGGATTCCTTATGCATCCAGGGTGTACGGTTCAGAGGAAATGGTGAATCTGGTGGACAGTTCCCTGGAATTCTGGCTGACAGCGGGACGGTTTACGAAAAGATTTGAAAAGGAATTTGCCGAATATCTGGGAGTGAAATATTGTTCACTGGTAAACTCCGGTTCTTCGGCGAATCTTCTTGCTTTTATGGCATTGACTTCTCCGCTTTTGAAGGAACGTCAGATTCAGCCGGGGGATGAAGTAATCACTGTGGCAGCAGGGTTTCCTACGACGGTGGCTCCGATGATTCAGTATGGGGCGGTTCCGGTTTTTGTGGATGTAACGATTCCGCAGTATAATATTGACCCGCAGCTTCTGGAGCAGGCTGTTTCAGAAAAGACAAAGGCAGTGATGCTGGCACATACATTGGGTAATCCTTTTGATCTGCAGGCAGTTCGGGATTTTTGCCGGAAGTACAACCTGTGGCTGATCGAGGATAATTGTGATGCGCTGGGTTCCAGATATGTCATTGACGGAGAAGAAAAATTGACGGGAACAATCGGAGATATCGGCACTTCCAGTTTTTACCCGCCTCACCATATGACTATGGGAGAAGGAGGTGCAGTGTACACTTCCAATCCTCTGCTTCATAAGATTGTCCGGTCACTCAGAGACTGGGGCAGAGACTGTGTATGTGCTCCCGGACAGGATAACCTTTGCGGACATCGGTTTGACCGTCAGTATGGAGAACTTCCGTTGGGATATGACCATAAATATGTATATTCACATTTCGGGTATAATCTGAAAGCCACAGACATGCAGGCGGCAGTGGGATGTGCACAGCTGGAAAAATTCCCTACATTTGTGGAAAAGAGAATTCACAATTTCAATTATCTGAGAAATGCACTGCAAGGAACAGAAGAGAAGCTGATTCTTCCGGAACCATGCAAAAATTCCACACCCAGCTGGTTTGGATTTTTGATTACCTGTCGGGAAGGGGTGGACAGAAATCAGCTTGTGCAGGCCATTGAGGCAAAAGGTGTGCAGACAAGAATGTTGTTTGCCGGTAATCTGATCAAACATCCGTGTTTCGACAGTATGCGTGCCTCCGGTACAGGGTATCGTGTGGCTGGAACGCTGAAGAATACAGATCGTATTCTGACAGATACTTTCTGGATCGGTGTATATCCGGGTATGACAGATGAGATGCTGGATGCTATGGCAGAGGCTATTAAGGGAGCACTATAAAGGAGAACGATATGTTTTTGGATGAGAAACTTCGCTGGGCGGGTTTCTGGATGCTGGATGCACTGAAAGGAAAGCCGGTTCGGAGATATTATGATCAGATAAAATATGCATGGCAGCACGGGAGTTCTGTGCAGGAGACGGAAGAGAGAATTCAGGCCCTGATCTCTCATGCAGTAAAAACTACCAGGTTTTATAAAAGATATCCTGAGAATATAAAACTGACAGAACTGCCGGTGGTCAATAAAGATACGTTCCGTGAACATTATGAGGATTTTCTTTCCAGTCAGTATATAGATGCTCCGGATAACAGGGAAATGTGCACCAGCGGTTCTACGGGAACACCCCTTCGGATGATTCAGAACAGAGATAAGATCAATCACAATACCGCGGGCGGCATTTTTCTGGGAGCCGCTGCCGGATATTATATCGGAATGAAAGAAGCATTTATCCGTGTCTGGGTAAATAACGTGAAAAAAGGAAAGCTTCAGCTTCTGATGGAAAATCTGATCATGATGGACAGTTCCCGGATGGATGACGAGGCTCTGGGGCAGATGCTTCAGACAATCAGGAAGAAAAAAGTGAAATGTCTGGTAGGTTATTCTTCCGCTCTTGGTGAGCTGAGCCGATATATGGAAGAAAAACGGGTGGATGGTACAGGATTTTCTGTGAAAGTGATTATTCCGATTTCAGAAACGATGCCGGATCCGGTGAGGCGGAAACTGGAAGAACAGTTTCACTGTCCGGTCCGTGCATGGTACTCCAATGAGGAAAATGGCATTATGGGGCTTCAGAACAAAGAAGACAGCGGGTACCATATCGATACGGAAACCTATTACTATGAGATTTTAAAAATGGATTCTGACGAACCGGCAGAGCCGGGAGAACTGGGAAGAATCGTTATCACAGATTTATATAACTATGCATTCCCGATATTAAGATACGACAACGGGGATACGGCGGTTGCACAGAGAAAAGAAAAAGACGGAAGATACAAACTGTATCTGACAGAGTTATATGGACGTCGGAGTGATCTGATCTATGACTGTAAAGGGAACGCAGTGACGCCGTATATTATTACAAATAATCTGTGGGATATCAAAGGTGTAAAGCAGTATCGTTTTATTCAGGAAGATCTGACACGTTATACCATATGGCTGAACGGCAATCCGGAAGAGATGGATCAGGAGGAGATTCTGGGAAGAATCCGCCCATATCTGGGAGAAGAAGCGGAGATTACCGTGGAACTGGTAGATGAGATTCCGGTACTGGCTTCCGGAAAGCGAAAATACATTGAGAACAGATGTGAACAGTATAAAAACCGTACAGGGTTCTGCGGCTGATTTCAGAAGAATCAACAGTTTTAGAAAGTGGGTACATACATGAAAGACGGAAAACAGAAAAGAGCAATCGCATCCAATACGCTGTATACCATGGGCGGTATGCTTGTGATGAACGGAGTACTTCAGCTGGTGATTTATCCTCTCCTTTACAGAAATATGGGAGATAAAGAACTGGGAGAACTTCTGTTTATCATGGGACTGGTGGCGATTGTGTGTCCATCTGTAGGGCAGGCACTGAATACCAGCCGTCTGGTGGTCAGGAGAAATCATTCTGTGACCAATGGTGACTATGACTGGCTGCTGCTGATATTTGGAGGGGTGGGAAGTGCTGCTGCACTTCTGATATCTGCTGACAGTCTGGAAAGTGCCGGAATGGGAATCGGTATCTTCCTGCTTTTGATGGTTACTGTGTTCCGATATTATGGAGACGTGGAATACCGTCTGAATCTGAACTATAAAAGATATTTTGTTTATTATCTGTTGATCGCTGTGGGGTATGTGGCAGGCTATGCGGCCTATCGGATAATGGGAAAATGGGTGCTGATCTTCCTTATCGGAGAGATGGCAGCCATTATCTATGTGGCTGTCACAGGACAGGTGTTTAAAGGATTCTTTGCAAAAAGTTCCTGTTTTCCCGTGGCTTTTCAGAGAGGATTTTTCCTGACTTTGTCCTATCTTATCACAAACACAACCCTGAATATTGATAAACTGGTGCTGAAAATCTTTATGAATGAGGCAGCTGTTACGCAGTATTATGTGGTTTCACTGGTTGGTAAGACCATGGTGCTTCTCATAGCACCGGTCAATACGATTATTATTTCTTATTTGACAAAGAGAAAAGAGCTTCTGAATCGCACACAGTTTTTAAAAGCAGCGTTGGCAGGAGGAGTGGTGAGTTTTCTGTTTTTCCTTGCCAGCCAGATCGGAACGCCTCTTTTCGTATGGCTGTTTTACAGAAATCTTTATGGTACGGTAAAAGGCCTGATGACCACTGCGAATCTGGCACAGATATTAGGGCTTTATTCGGCATTTTTGTTTATTATCGTGCTGACATTTGCAGAAGAAAAATGGCAGCTGTGGCTGCAGACTGCACATTTTATCATACTGGTCATTGCATCTGTTATTTGTACAAAAATGTCTGGAATTCAGGGATTTGCCTGGGCTCTGCTTGGTGCAAATGCTCTTCGCGTGGCGGCAGTGATTATATTGGGAACCATAAAAGCAGAAAAAGGAAGGAATGAGACCTATGCAGACAGGTGAGGTACTGAGAAGAGTTGTTTTTAATGCTCTGGACGCTGCAAAAGGCGGAAAACTAAAAAAACTGAAAGAAGTAAATAAAAGAAAAATAATTGAAGGTGTTACAGAAGAGTATATAGAGAGGAGAACAAAAGTCCTTCTGGATTATGTGAAGGTTCATTCACCCTATTATAAAAATCATCCGGAATGGAAAGAACTCTCGGATTTTCCTGTGTTTACAAAAGGTGACTATATAGAACATTACGATGAGATTTTATCCGACACCAGCAAAGAGCAGGGAAATCTTTACAAATTGAGTACCAGCGGTTCTACAGGCACACCGTTTACGGTTCTGTGTGATGGGGATAAGATGAATCGTGTCAATATGAATTTTATTTCCTGCATGGAACTGAACGGTTTTCGTATGGGAATGAAGAGAGGAGAGTTCCGTGCATGGATCAAAGGAAAAAACACCATCAGCAAATGGAAGTCTTTCAAAAATAATCTGATTATGATCGATATTTCCAATATGGGAGATGAGTCTCTTGAGGGAATCTGCCGGGATATCGAAAAGAAAAAAATACAGGTACTGGTGGCTTATTCCAGTGCACTGACTGCATTGACACAGTATCTTGAACGAACAGGCCGGGATATGAAAAAATGGAAGGTAGAGATGGTATTTTCTATGGGAGAGGCTCTGCCGGATGCCACGTATGATCTGATCAAAAAATTGTTCGGATTTTCGCCGGTACGTTCTTATGGCAACAATGAAAATGGATTTATTGGTATTCAGTTGGGAGAAGATCCGGAATATACCATCGATCTGTACAATTTCTATCCGGAAATACTGAAAATGGACAGTGATGAACCGGCAGAGCCGGGAGAACTGGGAAGAATCGTAGTGACGGATTATTATAATAAAACATTTCCGATGGTGCGGTACGATACCGGAGATACCGGAAAGATAAGAATATACCGGGATGAAAAAGGCAGGGTACATGGCAAATTTGTGGAAATTTACGGAAGAAGAGGTTCGCTGATGTATAACTGTCAGGGACAGCCTCTGTCTATTCACGTATTTATGAATATCTTGCTGAAATTTGAAGGAATTGTCCATCAGGCACGATGTATTCAATGGGAAAAGACCAAATATGAATTATTGATCAATGCTGACAGAGAAAAACTGGATATCGAAGAAGTGTTGGCCGCATACAGAAGCTATCTCGGGGAAGAGGCAGAGATTCAGGTGACTTATGTGGATGAACTTCCGATACAGGCCTCAGGAAAATTTATGGTCTGTGAGAACCGATGTTCAGATTATTTATGATACCTGAACGATCTTTGAAAATGAAAAACTCAGAAAAAAATATGAAGGAAAAGAAGTATGAAAAAGAAAGTTTCTGATTATATAGCTGATACGCTGGCGGCGTACGGGATTCATCATGTGTTTACTGTTACCGGCGGGGGTGCCATGCATCTGAATGATTCTCTGGGTCACCATCCGGAATTATCCTGTATGTATCATCATCATGAACAGGCTGCAGCTATGGCAGCGGAGGCGTATGCCCGCGTGGACAATCATATGGCGGCTGTCTGTGTAACTTCCGGACCGGGAGCGACCAATGCGATTACCGGAGCTTTATGCGGCTGGATGGATTCCATCCCCATGCTGCTCTTATCCGGGCAGGTACGATATGATACGACTGTTCGCAGCAGCGGACTGAACATAAGAACCATGGGGGTTCAGGAGTATGATATTGTAAAATCTGTAGAGCCCATGACGAAATATGCGGTGATGGTGGAAGAACCAAAAAAGATACGTTATCATCTGGAACGGGCACTGTTTCTTGCAGTTCATGGAAGACCGGGACCGGTCTGGCTGGATATTCCCCTGAATGTGCAGAGCGCAGTGGTTGAAACAGAGGAACTGGAAGCCTATGACTGTCGGGAGGATAGAGACCAGATCCCGGAAGAAATATCGCAGGATGTGATAGAAATGATTCTGGAAAAAATCAAAAGTGCCCGGCGGCCGGTGATGTTCGCCGGTCATGGAATACGCCTTGCGGGAGCCTATGACAGATTTCAGAGATTGGTGGAACTTCTGGGAATTCCGGTAGTGACAGGAATGAGCAGCATTGATCTGATGGAGTCTGCTCACCCTCTTTATGTAGGAAGAAATGGGGGAACCGGTGACCGGGCGGGAAATTTTGCGGTACAAAACAGCGATGTACTGCTTTCCATCGGCAGCCGTCAGAGTTTTCTTCAGACGGGATTTGCTTATGAAAAATGGGCTCAGAACGCCTATACTATATTAAATGATATTGATGGCGAAGAACTGAAAAAGAAAAGTCTTCATGTGGATCTTCCGGTGGTGGGAGATGCAGCGGGACTGATTGATCAGCTGGTGAAAAAGCTGGAAGAAAGAGGATGTACCAGTGAGCATACATGGTTTTCCTGTTCCGGGGCAGCGTCAGGATGGCTGAACAAATGCAGCGGATGGAAGAAAAAATATCCGGTGGTGACAGAAAAGCATTATCAGGAGCTGGAACCGGGCCGCACCAATATCTATGCGTTTTATCAGCAGTTATCTGAATTGCTTCCGGAGGGTGCACAGATTCTGGTGAGTGTGGGAACTTCCCGGGTAGCAGGAAGCCAGGCAATTTTTTTGAAAAAAGATCAGCGCTTTTATACAAATGCGGTGACAGCTTCCATGGGCTATGGTCTGCCGGCAGCAATCGGCGTTTGTGTGGCATCCGGTAAAAAAGAAGTCATCTGTGTGACAGGGGAGGGAAGTCTGCAGATGAATATTCAGGAATTACAGACGATTCGCCATCATCAGCTGCCCATACGGATATTTGTGATTAATAATGAAGGATATCATTCCATCCGCCAGACGCAGAACAGCTACTTTAAAGGAAATCTGGTGGGTGTGGGGGAAGAGAGCGGCGATCTCAGCTTTCCGGATCTGGAATGTCTGGCACCGGCTTATGGAATTGCCTATGACAGCTGCAGGGACAGCAGGACCCTCCGGGAGGATCTGGAAAGAGTGCTGCATGGACCAAAGCCCTGTATCTGTCAGGTGTTTGTAACGAAACAGCAGAAGACGGAACCAAAGCTGGCATCCAGACAATTGCCGGACGGAACGATGGTATCAGCTTCTCTGGAGGATATGTATCCCTTCCTTCCCAGAGAAGAACTGGAAGAAAACATGAAGGAAATGTGAGGAAATCAGAGATGAAGAAAGTAATAGTGACGGGTGCCACCAGTATGATCGGTCAGGCTCTGGTTCAGGAGTGTCTGGAACATGGCGTGCAGGTCTGTGCGGTGATCCGTCAGGATACAGGGAGGAGAAACCGGCTTCCTGAACATCCCAATCTGGAACTGGCAGAATGCAGTCTTGAAGAAATTGACAGACTTCCGGATATCATAACCGGAACGTGGGATACCTTTTATCATATAGCCTGGGGGAATACCGGAGCAGCGAGAAATAAGAGCGTTCTTCTCCAGAGTAAAAACATTGATTATACGCTGAGGGCAGTGCAGGCAGCATCAAAACTTGGCTGTAAACGTTTTATCGGAGCCGGTTCTCAGGCTGAATACGGGCCTCTGGATCAGGAAAAAATCGGGCAGGATGCACCGGAGCATCCCACAACACCGTATGGAGTGAGCAAACTTGCAGCAGGAAAGCTTTCCCGGCTTTTATGTGCAGAGCTGGGGTTGGAGTGGATCTGGCCGAGAATATTCAGCGTTTACGGAATTTATGATAAAGAAAGTACGATGGTGATGACGGCACTTCGCCAGTTTATGAATGGGGAAGAGACAGCTTTTACCCCGGGAGAGCAGCAGTGGGATTATCTTTACAGTAAGGATGCGGGAAAAGCTTTTTATCTGATCGGCGAGAAAGGAAAAAATGGTTCTGTCTATTGTGTGGGAAGTGGGCAATCCAGACGTCTGAAAGAATATATATTGAAAATACGGGATATTGCAGCACCGTCGGCGGAGCCGGGAATCGGGAAAAAACCATACCCTGCCCAGCCGGTGATGAGATTGTGTGCAGATATCAGCAATCTTACGGAAGATACCGGATTTGTTCCTGCGTATGAATTCTCAGAAGGGATTTCCGAGATGGTTCATTGTATAAAAAGTCAGTGTGGACACGAAACAGTATAAAGGTGCAATGAGGAGAGAAATACATGAAGAAGAAAATATCGGTGGTAATTCCCACCTATAATGAAGAGGGAAATGTGAAGCCGCTGGCACAGGCAATTGTAAATGTCATGGAGAATGAACTTCCTGAATATGATTATGAGATTTTATTTATCGACAACCATTCACAGGATAAAACACGGCTGTTTCTGCGCCAGCTTTGTGGTGACAATAAAAAAATAAAGGCGATTTTTAATGCCAGAAATTTTGGTCAGATTCGTTCTCCTGTGTACGGTTTAAAACAGGCGCAGGGAGATTGTGTGATCCGCATGTGTGCGGATTTTCAGGACCCGGTAGATATGATTGTAAAATTCGTCCGTGAGTGGGAAAAGGGATGGAAAATAGTAATCGGAATCAAAAAGTCCAGCAAAGAAAAGAAAATGATGTACTGGATTCGTACATGTTACTATAAATTGATACGAAAGATAACAGATATCGATCATATAGAGCACTTTACCGGATTCGGACTGTATGATAAAGCCTTTGTGGATGTGGTAAGAAAGCTCCATGACCCTATGCCTTATCTGAGGGGGATTATTGCAGAGCTGGGCTTTGACTACAAGGCGATACCCTATGAGCAGCAGAAGAGAAAAGCCGGAAAGAGCAAGAACAATTTTTATAGCCTGTATGATTATGCTATGATCGGAATTACGTCATATTCCAAAGTGGTACTTCGAATGGCAACCTTTATGGGCTTTCTTGTAGGAGGCGTCAGCCTGATTGCCGGTATTGTATATTTCATTTTAAAACTTCTCTACTGGGACCGATTCTCAGCAGGAGTTGCACCGATGCTGATCGGAGTCTTTTTCCTTGGAGCTATGCAGTTATTTTTTATCGGCTTTCTGGGAGAGTATGTTTTGAGTATCAATACCAGAGTCCTGGACCGTCCATTAGTGGTGGAAGAGGAGAGAATCAATTTTGAGGAAGAAGAGGAGATAACATCAGATGAAAGGAAATCGTATAAAGCAGAAGAAACTGCTGACAGTAAAATGGAAAAATAACTGGAAAAGTATGAAAGTCTGGGACAATGAGAACCTGTGTCAATTGGACTGGATGATTTCCAGTGTCATTCTCCTGATTTTATTTGTTTCCTGTGCACAGGGAGATATTCGTCTGACAGGAAACAGGTCTTTCCTGATGTATGAGCATTTCACAGATTTTTACAAAGCCAGCTATGAACAGTCGGGAGGGTATTATGCAAATTATCTCCCCAGTACTTTTATCGCTTATGCCATCTGGAATCTGCCGCTATATCTGACGGGGCATTTGCCGGAAGCGATTCTGACCAACAGCTTTGTAAACATCATGTGGTACAAACTGCTTCCTGTCTTAGTGTACTATGCAACGGGCCATTTCCTGTATAAAATCGGCATGATAGCCGGATTTGGAGAAAAGAAATCCAGATTATGTAAATTTGCTTTTCTGGTATTTCCGATTGCGGTATTCAGTCAGTTTATCTTCAGCCAGTACGATATTTTTACTGTGTTTTTCATGGTGCTTGGTCTGTATTTTTATCTGAAAGAAGATATGTGGAAGTTTGCATTCTGTTTTGGATTCGCCACTACTTTTAAATACCACGCAGTTTTGTATTATCTGGTACTTTTGGTACTGAAAGAAAAGAAAATCCGCAACTGGATCAAGTATACAGCAGTCATGGTGCTGCCTGTACTTGCAGAAGTGATTCCTAACATCAACTCCATTTATTTTCGGAGAAATGTACTTGGATTTGGCGCACTGCAATTTGTCCAGAAGCCGTTTGCAGTCGGCTTCTTCAGTGGCATCAATCTGGTAGCGGCGGCAGCTGCATTTGTTTTGTTATGGGCCTATCAGCGTCGGGCAAGAGACAGTGAAGATTTGTTTTCCTGGGCAATGTTTTTTACTGTAGCTATCAGTTTTGCAATATTTGGACTGGCATCATGGAATCCTCAGTGGCTTTTAATTATTGTTCCGTTTCTGATTCTGAATATTATGATAAACGAAAATGGCAATATGATGGTGATGATGACCAATATCTTTGTATTGGCTCTGTATATTTTCAGCAGTCAGACTATGGTGGGCGAAAATGTATTAAACTGCGGTATTTTCAAATACATTCTTCCCAGTCAGGAATTTGCTGTGCGCATGTGGGATGTGTATGGATATCATGATGAGAAGATGCTTTGCACGGCCATGTGGGTGGTTCTTCTGGCTTATGTGGTATTTGGACATCCCCGTTACCACAACCGGAAAGGAACTGCTGTATCAGCTGGTTTGATCTGGCAAGTCCGTTCGGCATTTATTTTCGGAGTGTTGGCTTATATGGTGCCGCTGGGAATCTGTGCTTCCGCAATGTTTCAGGGAAAGATTGTTTTTTCAGATACCAGCTTGAGAGATCTTGAACCAAATCATGTGATAGAGCTGGATAAAAATTCAATTGTAAGCCAGGAAATTATTGCTGACGGTACGGAATTGTCAAATATAAAAATCCGTGTATGGAACGGAGAGCAGAGTATTTCAGATCAGATTTCTGTGAAGATAATAGAAAAAGATACAGGTAATGTTATCTATGAAGGGACGAAAGAAACGGATGGATTTAAAACAAATTCTGCACTATATTGTTTTATGAATGAATCTGTGCAGGTACAGCAGGGACAGACGTATGTGCTGGAACTGGCAGGTCAGGCAGAAGACGGAAAGGGAATCGGACTGTACTGTGTATCCGCAGACAGCAGCCAGGAGCTTCTTGCACAGACAGCGGAAAGCACTGATTTTGGAAACTCCCAGCTTCAGATGAAAGTTACAGGAGTAAAATAGGGCACATATGTGCCCTCAAAGGTTTTCGAACACGATATTCTGTTTTTTGAAAAATTTACGTACCATATCATCCCACACATGGTCCAGTGTTTTATCCATGGTGAAGAGCCGCAGGGATGAACCTGTAGTGCAGATTAACTGTGCCCCGTCAAACTGCAGATTCAGATAAAGCCCGCATACATCTTCCGGTTTCAGAGAAAGACCGGACTGCATCAACAGCTTTTCTGTATTTTCCCGGGACAGCTGAAAGACAATCTTAAAATGCAGGGGAGTCCGTTTCCCTTTGATAAAAGAAAAACACTGTGATTTCACTTCTTCCCAGTAACAGCAGGTACGTTCAGGACAATTGTCACTGTCAAAAAAATCTTTATGGAGCGTACCGTCTATGGTGAAGGTCACAGAGGTTGTGAACGAAGCCTCAGTGAGATAGAAACGATGGAAGACATCGCCGATAAATAGTTTACCTGTAAAATCTTTTAAATCAAGAATATGAAGTGCAAGCATAGAGGCCTCCCCGGGAAAGTATTTACCACCATTATATGATAAAAAAGATTACATGTCAAAAGCGAAAAAAGCTCTTTTCATGTCATGTATTTTATGTTATAGTTTAATATAGTATTAAATACTACATCTGAACATTCGGATATAAGAGAATATGTAACTGTGAAGGTACTGAACAGTTACGAAAATATACGAAAGAAAGTTACATTGTGGAAATGATGTATGTGTATGGAGGCGGATTTATGAGTTTTAGAGTGATTCTTGACAGCTGCGGAGAAATGACAGCTGAGATGAAAGCAGATGACAGATTTGAATCAGCAGCGTTGACACTGACTGTTGGGGGAGAAGATATTATTGATGATGAAACTTTTAACCAGGCGGAATTTCTTAGAAAAGTGGCTGCCTGCCCGGAATGTCCCAAGTCCGCATGTCCTTCTCCGGAACGTTACATGCAGGGATTTGAGAAAGAGGCGGATCATCTGTATGCGGTCACCCTGTCTGCTGAACTGAGTGGTTCTTATAACAGTGCGGTATTGGGCAAGAATCTTGCTCTGGAGAATCATCCGGATAAAAAAATTCATATCTTTAATTCACGCAGTGCATCCGTAGGAGAAACTCTGATCGCTCAGAAAATCCGGGAATGTGAAGAATCCGGTATGGATTTTGAAACAATTGTGGATACAGTGGAACGTTATATTGACAGTCAGAATACATTTTTTGTACTTGAGAATCTGGAAACTCTTCGAAAAAATGGTCGTCTCAGCAAAGTAAAAGCGCTGGTTGCCTCTGCCCTGAAGATTAAGCCGGTGATGGGATCAACGCCGGAGGGAAATATCTGTCAGCTTGACCAGGCCCGTGGAATCAACAAAGCACTGGTTAAGATGGTGGATTACATCGCAGAAAAATCAGAAGGAAGCAAAGACAAGATACTGGGAATTTCTCACTGTAACTGTGCAGAACGTGCAGAGATGGTAAAAAATGCTATTCTGGAAAGAATCGAAGTAAAAGATGTCATTGTTCAGGATACAGCGGGTGTTAGCTCCATGTATGCAAATGATGGCGGCGTTATTGTGGTATTGTAATGAAGGTGATCGGGAAAAAGTGACCAGGGGACAGGTACATAGTCACAACTGTGACTATGTACCTGTCCCCTGGTCACTTTTTCCAAACTCCATAGCAATAAAGTATTAAATAAATTGACAAACTATTGTTTGCAGTTTTATAATAAGTAGTAGTGTGGATTTCTGTTTTTATTAGCAGATAATCAACGATTTTTATCAGAAAGGAAGTGTTATTGGTGGAAGGTAGCCCTGAACCTCGAAGTTGCATACTTGATAAAGCAAAAATAAAATAACAGCAGTATGCGGAGGGGCTGAGTTCTCTGTCTGCTGCTGCGGCTGGAGAAAGGAGATCAGTAACATGATAAAGATTTTCAGAACCATAGAGAATAGTGTACATCAGATCAATGAGGCGCAGGAGGGAAGCTGGATTGCTTTGATTGATCCTACTGCCACGGAACTGGTGGAAATTGCGGAGACCTATGGGATTGATGTGGATCATTTGCGGGCACCGCTGGATGAGGAAGAGCGTTCCCGTATTGAGGTGGAGGATAATTATACTCTGATTCTTGTGGATATTCCCATGATTGAAGAGAGAAATGATAAAGACTGGTACGGTACGATTCCTATGGGTATCGTTGTGACAGACACGATGATTTTTACCGTGTGTCTGGAAGATACGCCGGTACTAAGTACGTTTATGGATGGTCGTGTCCGTAATTTCTTTACGTATAAAAGAACCAGGTTTATTTTGCAGATTCTTTACCGGAATGCATCCATGTATCTTCATTATCTGAGGATTATCGACAAGAAGAGTGATGAAGTGGAAGAGAAACTCCACAAAGCACAGAAAAATGAGGAACTGATTGCTCTGTTGGAGCTTGAGAAGTCACTGGTTTATTTTACCACTTCCCTGAAGTCCAATGAGGCGGTTCTGGAAAAACTACTGAAGATAGAAAGTATAAAAAAATATCCGGAAGATGAAGAACTTCTGGAAGATGTTATTATTGAAAATAAGCAGGCCATTGAGATGGCGAATATTTACAGCGGAGTCCTGAGCGGTACCATGGATACTTTTGCATCGGTTATTTCCAATAATCTGAATATTGTTATGAAGTTCCTTGCGACGGTGACCATTGTGATGTCCATACCCACGATGATTTTCAGCGCGTATGGTATGAACCTGAATGCAAAGGGGATGCCGTTCTCCAAGAATCCCATGGGTTTCCTGTATGTGATTCTGATTTCCCTGGTACTCAGTCTGATTGTGGCCATTATTTTCCGCAAAAAAGATCTGTTTTAAGAATACGGAGGTATTATGAATTTTCTGAATAAGATGGAACGCAAGTTTGGAAAGTACGCAATTTCCAATCTCAGTATGTATATTATCATCACATATGCGGCAGGCTATCTGATAGAACTGCTGGCACCGGCTGTGGTGGGTTATCTGACACTGGAGCCGATGCTGATTCTCAGAGGACAGGTGTGGAGGCTGGTCAGCTGGATCCTGATTCCGCCGGACAGACTGGATTTCTGGACGATCATTATGCTGTATTTCTATTATTCCATTGGGAGTACACTGGAGCGCACATGGGGTACGTTCCGTTATAATGTCTATATATTCGGAGGAGTGTTGTTCAGTATTCTGGGAGCATTTTTCCTGTACTTTATTATGGGTGGCCGGGTTTATCTGGGCACAGCATTCAGTACGTACTACATCAGTATGTCAATTTTTCTGGGCTTTGCGGCAACCTATCCAAACATGCAGGTACTGTTGATGATGATTATCCCTCTGAAAGTGAAGTATATGGGGATTGCCTATGCTGTACTGCTGGCGGTACAACTGATTATGTCATCCTGGGCAACTCGTGTTGTGATTATCTGTTCTTTGATGAACTTTATTATATTTTTCCTGTCAACCCGAAAGATGTATCGGTACAGTCCGAATGAAATCCGGAGAAAGCAGGCATATAAACGTGCCGTTCACCAGAGTCAGGTAAATCATATTACAAAGCATAAGTGTGCGATCTGCGGCAGAACCGAGCAGGACGGTGAGCATCTGGAATTCAGATTCTGTTCCAAATGCAACGGCAACTATGAGTACTGCCAGGATCATTTATTTACCCACACGCATATCAAATAAAGGGGGATAGAATGTATGAAACGTACGAAAATCATCTGCACCATGGGACCAAACACCGACAATGAAGAGATAATGAGAGGCCTGATGAAGTCCGGTATGGATATCGCACGATTCAATTTCTCACATGGAGATCACGAGGAACAAAGACAGAGAATGGATCTGTTAAAAAGAATACGTAAGGAAATGAAACTTCCGATTGCGATTCTTCTTGATACCAAGGGCCCGGAGATCCGTACAGGACTTCTGGAAAACGGTCAGAAGGTAATGTTGGAAGAGGGCAATGTCTTTACGCTTACCAGCAGAGAGGTTATTGGAAATAGTTCCATCTGTCATCAGACGTATGAAGGACTGGAGAAAGATGTGAAACCGGGCAATACGATCCTGATTGATGACGGTCTGATTCAGCTTACGGTAGAAGAGATTAAAGATAAAGATATTATCTGCCGGATTGTCAACGGCGGAGAACTGGGACAGAGAAAAGGAATCAATGTTCCGAATGTCAACGTAAAGCTTCCGGCGATTACGGAACAGGATAAAAAAGATATCCTTTTCGGTATTGAACAGGGGATCGACTTTATCGCAGCATCCTTTGTACGCCATAGTGATGCAATTAAAGAAATCAAAGAGCTGCTTCATGAACATGGAGGGGACGGCATTGATGTCATCGCAAAAATTGAGAACGCAGAAGGTGTAAAAAATATTGACAAGATCATCAAGGCGGCTGACGGCATCATGGTAGCCAGAGGCGACCTGGGTGTGGAAATTCCTGCTCATGAAGTGCCTCATATACAGAAAATGATCATTCAGAAATGTAATGAATGTTATAAACCGGTTATTACCGCAACACAGATGCTGGATTCTATGATCCGTAATCCGCGGCCTACCCGTGCAGAGGTGACAGACGTTGCCAATGCGATTTATGACGGTACAGACTGTATTATGCTGTCCGGTGAGACTGCCATGGGAAAATATCCGCTGGAAGCAGTCCGCATGATGGTGCAGATTGCAGAATCTACAGAACCGTACCTTGATTATAAACGTCACATGGATTATCGTGCTCTGCGCGGCAACCGTAATGTATCCAGCTCTGTGGGAATGGCTGCCGTTCAGACGACGGAAAATCTGGGAGCGGATTGTATCATTACCCCTACAATCTCAGGTCAGACAGCCCGTCTGATTTCCAATTTCCGACCGAAAGTGCCGATCTATGCGGTAAGCCCCAATGAATGGGCAAGAAGAAAGATGCAGATATACTGGGGAGTAACTTCGCTCGCCGGATATCAGGAGGACAGCACAGAAAATATTATTTCTCATGCCATGTATGTGGTAAAAAGAGAAAAACTGGTCAAAAAAGGAGACCTGGTGGTATTTACGGCCGGAGATCCGGCAACCAATGTGGTTACCGGAGAAGGTGCCATGACCAATATTATGCAGGTTATTCAGGCCAAATAATATTGAAGCTAAAGAGGAGATTATGAAAAAATGAACAAACTTCCATTTGTCACAAAAGAGAAAATCGAGGAAATCACTGCACAGTTTCCAACTCCTTATCATCTGTATGATGAGAAGGGAATCCGGGAGAATGCAAAGGCAGTTAAAGAAGCATTTTCCTGGAATCCTGGATTTCGTGAGTATTTTGCAGTAAAGGCATGTCCCAACCCGGCCCTGATTCAGATTATGAGAGAGTACGGCTGCGGCTGCGACTGTTCTTCCATGACAGAACTGATGCTTTCCAACGCACTGGGATGTCAGGGAGAAGATATTATGTTCTCTTCCAATGCCACACCGGCGGAAGAGTATGTGTATGCTGATAAGATTGGTGCAATCATCAATCTGGATGACATTACCCATATTGATTTTCTGGAAAAAACTATCGGTCATATTCCGGAAACCATCAGCTGCCGTTTCAATCCGGGCGGACTGTTTAAAATGAGTAATGGAATTATGGACAACCCGGGAGATGCCAAATATGGTATGACTACCGAGCAGCTGTTTGAAGCGTTCCGTGTTCTGAAAGCAAAAGGTGCCAGACGTTTCGGTATCCATGCATTCCTTGCCAGCAACACCGTAACCAATGAGTATTATCCGATGCTGGCAAAAGTATTGTTCGAGCTGGCAGTGAAACTGGAGAAAGAAACGGGTGCAGACATTCAGTTTATCAACCTTTCCGGCGGTGTGGGAATCCCTTACAGACCGGATCAGGAGCCAAATGATATCCGTGTGATCGGTGCCGGTGTCAAAGAAGTGTATGACGAAGTACTGGTTCCGGCAGGTATGGGCGATGTGGCTATTTATACAGAGATGGGTCGTTTCATGACAGGCCCTTACGGCTGTCTGGTAACAAAAGCCATTCACGAGAAACATACGTATAAAGAATATATCGGATGTGACGCCTGTGCAGTCAATCTGATGCGCCCTGCCATGTACGGTGCATACCATCACATCACAGTTATGGGCAAAGAAAATGAACCGTGCGACCACAAATACGATGTAACCGGTTCTCTCTGTGAGAATAATGACAAATTTGCCGTTGATCGCATGCTTCCGAAGATTGATATCGGAGATTATCTGGTGATTCATGATACCGGTGCACACGGGTATGCTATGGGGTATAACTATAACGGAAAATTGAAATCAGCAGAAATCCTGCTGAAAGAGGATGGAAGTTTTGAACTGATCCGCCGTGCGGAAACACCGAAGGATTATTTTGCAACATTGGATATTTTCCCGGTGTATAAGAAAATGTTTGGAGATGAAAATTAAGTACTCCGCTGCAACAGGGAGGCTGTCGTGTCACGACAGCTTCCTTTTTATACAAAAACCGACAGTGGATACATAGGTGATAGAAGGGGATAAAAGTGGAAAATCTGATTTTCAGTCTGCAAGCCACCATGCCGATTTTTTTGACGATGATTATGGGATATATTTTTCGGAAAATCGGTTTAATGGACGAGGCTTTTGTCAATAAATTAAATAAGTTTGTATTTACAGCAGCTTTACCGGCCCTGCTTTTTGAAGATCTGGCAACCGCAAATTTTATAGAAGTGTGGAGTGGAAAGTTTGTTTTATTTTGTGTAGCGGCCACCTGTCTGAGTATCGGGGCTGCGATGGCAATTTCTTTCCTCTGGAAAGACAGATCCATACAGGGTGAATTTATCCAGGGGGCATACAGAAGCAGTTCTGCAATTCTGGGAATCGCATTTATACAGAATATCTATGGCAATGCGGGCATGGGGCCTTTGATGATCATCGCTTCAGTACCGATTTATAATATTATGGCTGTGATTGTATTATCCTTTTTCAAACCCAACAGAGGAAAGATGGATGGGAAGCTGATCAAAAAGACTTTGAAGGGAATTGCCACCAATCCGATCATTCTGGGTATTCTGACGGGTGTTCTCTGGTCCTGTCTGAAGCTGCCACAGCCGGTAATTCTGATGAAGACAGTAAAGAATCTCGGAGTTCTGGCAACCCCTCTGGGCCTGATGGCCATGGGCGCAGCATTTGATGAGAAGAAGGCGTTTGCAAAGCTCAAACCGGCGGTGACGGCAGCGACGATGAAACTTCTGGGATGGTGCAGCATTTTTCTGCCTCTGGCAGTCATGATGGGATTTCGGAATCAGGAGCTGGTCGCCCTTCTGGTGATGCTGGGCTCAGCGACAACAGTAACCTGTTATATTATGGCAAGAAATATGGGGCATGAAGGAATTCTCTCCTCCAGCATTGTAATGCTTACCACATTCTGCAGTGCATTCACACTGACAGGATGGCTGTGGCTTTTTAAAACGCTGGGGTTGATTTAGAATTTCGGGAGCACGAAGTGCGGAGAAATCCGTGGTATCAGAGAGGATAATAAGGAGAACAATATGACAAGTAAAGTGGTTTTACTGCCCTGTGAAGATTATGAAGAAAACCGTGTATACCAGTCAATAAATACGGGAATCCATCTTCTGGGCGGATGGGAAGCTATCATAGATAAGAAAGAAAAAATATTGTTGAAGCCCAATCTGGTCCGAAAGGTAGAGGTGGAGCGGGCGGTTATCACACATCCGGCCATTGTGGGTGCTGTGGCAAGGTCATTGAGACAAGCAGGTTATGGAAATATCGGCTGCGGTGATTCGTGCGGTGTGGGTGATGCCTGGAAGGTGATGGAAGGAACCGGAATGGATGAAGTACTGGAACGGTACCATATTAAAATAGAAGATATGGGACAGGGAAGCACGGTATCATATCCGGAAGGAAAGATTGCCAGGGAGTTTTTTCTGGCAAAACCGGTGCAGGAAGCTGATGCGGTAATCAATTTGTGCAAAATGAAAACTCACGCACTGGAACGTGTCACCGGCGGAGTGAAAAATATGTATGGCTGTATCAGCGGTATGCATAAAGCCCAGGGGCATACCCGTTATCCCAATGCAGACAGTTTTGCACGAATGCTGATTGATCTGAATCAGAAGGTTCGCCCCAGGCTCTGCATTCTGGATGGTGTTGTGGCAATGGATGGAAATGGTCCCACATCCGGTGATCCATTTCCTATGAAACTGATACTCATGGGAACGGATCCGGTGGCTGTGGACAGTGTGTTCTGTCATCTGGTACATCTGAATCCGGAACTGGTACCTACCAATATATATGGGAGAAGGATGGGTCTGGGAACCTGGAAAAAGGATGAAATTCAGATTCTGACTCCGGCCGGAGAAATATCCATGGAGGAAGCAGTGTCCCGTTATGGCAGAGAAGATTTTCGTGTAGACAGAAGAAAACAGCGGAAAACTATGTGGAACTGGTTGGATTTTTTTATGAAACCTTTCCAGAAAAGACCCTGCATCGATGAAAAACTTTGCAAAAAATGCGGAGTCTGTGTGGAGGCGTGTCCGGTGGAGGGGAAAGCCATTTCCTTTAAAAACGGGAGAAATAAGCCGCCGGTGTATGACTATCGCAAATGTATCCGGTGTTTTTGCTGTCAGGAAATGTGTCCACATAAAGCCATCCATCTTGCGGATAAAAAAGAATAATGTTATAATAAGCTAGTTAATTGTCGATAAAGGTTGAGTGAAGGGAGATCATTATGAAAAAACTTGAAGAATATGTAAGAAGTATCCCGGATTTTCCGGAGCCTGGTATTATTTTCAGAGATGTGACCAGTATCCTGCAGGATGCAGATGGTCTGCAGCTTGCCATTGATGCACTTCAGGATCTGCTGAAAGATGTAGATGTGGATGTGATTGCAGGCACAGAGTCCAGAGGATTTATTTTTGGTGTTCCGGTGGCATATAATTTACATAAACCATTTGTGCCGATTCGTAAAAAAGGAAAGCTGCCCTGCGAGACTGTGTCTCAGACATATGATCTGGAGTATGGCAGTGCAGAGATTGAGATGCACAAAGATGCTATTTTGCCGGGACAGAAAGTGGTTTTGATTGATGATCTTATTGCAACCGGAGGTACCATTGAAGCGGCTGCAAAACTGGTAGAAAGTCTGGGCGGTCAGGTAGTGAAAATTATCTTTTTGATGGAACTTGCAGGGCTCAGGGGAAGAGAACGTCTGGAAAACTATGATGTTGCTTCTGTAATCTGTTACGAAGGAAAATAATGGTAAGTGTTTAGACAGGTGGGATTCTATGAAAGAGGGAAAAAAGACAAATAATATGGAAGAACGGCAGCAGGAAATCGAAGCCGTGGAAGCCAGTGTCAAATGTATGAAAGATTTTACAAGTCCCGAACAGCTTTATGACGAACTGATCCGCAGTATACGGAAATATCATCCGTCTACAGACATTTCCATGATTGAAAAAGCGTACCAGATTGCCCGAAAAGCACATGAGGGACAGACAAGAAAATCAGGAGAGCCTTATATTATTCATCCACTCTGTGTGGCAATTATACTTGCCGACCTGGAACTGGATAAAGAGACGATAGTGGCAGGGATTCTTCATGATGTGGTGGAAGATACGGTGATGACCTCAGAGGAACTGACGCAGGAGTTCGGTGCCGAGGTGGCTCTGCTGGTAGATGGAGTTACCAAACTGGGTCAGTTGAATTATTCTGCGGATAAAGTGGAGATTCAGGCAGAGAATCTGAGAAAGATGTTTCTGGCCATGGCAAAGGATATCCGTGTGATTCTGGTCAAACTGGCAGACCGTCTCCATAATATGCGGACGGCACAGTACTGGTCACCGCCGAAGCAGAAAGAAAAAGCCAGAGAGACCATGGATATTTATGCGCCCATTGCACAGCGTCTCGGTATTTCCAAGATTAAGATTGAACTGGATGATTTATCTTTAAAATATCTGAAACCGGAAGTTTATTACGATCTGGTTGAAAAAATCAATCTGCGCAAAAGCGAAAGAGAAAGTTTTGTACAGAATATTGTAGAAGAAGTAAAAGAACATCTGAAAGATGCAGATATTCAGGCCGAGGTAAATGGCAGGGCAAAACATTTTTTCAGCATTTATAAGAAAATGGTGAATCAGGATAAGACCATTGATCAGATTTATGATCTGTTTGCTGTGCGGATTATCGTGGATTCCGTCAAAGACTGTTATGCGGCACTGGGTGTGATCCATGAAATGTATACACCGATTCCGGGCAGATTTAAAGATTATATTGCCATGCCAAAGCCCAATATGTATCAGTCTCTGCACACAACCCTGATCGGACCCAACGGTCAGCCATTTGAGATTCAGATTCGTACCTTTGAGATGCACCGTACCGCTGAGTTCGGTATTGCGGCTCACTGGAAGTACAAAGAAGCCTCTGACGGTAAGAAGCCGGTGGCACAGCAGGAAGAAGAAAAGTTAAGCTGGCTGCGACAGATTCTGGAATGGCAGAAAGACATGTCGGATAACAAAGAATTCTTAAGTCTGCTGAAAAGTGATCTGGATCTGTTTAATGAAAATGTATACTGTTTCAGCCCTGCCGGCGATGTAAAGACACTGCCGAGAGGGTCAACAACGGTGGATTTTGCCTACAGTGTGCACAGTGCTGTGGGAAATAAGATGGTCGGTGCAAAAGTCAACGGGAAGCTGGTACCTATCGAATATGAGATCCGCAACGGTGACCGGGTGGAGATTATCACCTCCCAGAATTCCAAGGGACCCAGCCGTGACTGGCTGAAGATTGTCAAGAGTACTCAGGCCAAGAATAAGATCAACCAGTGGTTTAAGCAGGAACTGAAGGAAGATAATATCCTGAAGGGAAAAGAAATGCTGGCAAACTATGCCAAACTGAAAGGCAGGGTTTTAGGCGAGCTGACCAAACCCAGATATATGGAAGCGGTTATGCGCAAGTATGGCTTCAAAGACTGGGAAAGTATTCTGGCAGCTCTGGGTCATGGAGGCCTGAAAGAGGGCCAGGTGCTGAATAAGCTGGTAGAGGCTTACGAGAAAGAACATAAGAAAGAAATCACTGATGAGAAAGTGATGGAGGCAGTGGCAGATGCCAAAGAAAAACTGCCGATCGTGAAAGAAAAGAGCGGAATTATCGTAAAAGGTCTGGATGATCTGGCCGTTCGTTTTGCCAAATGCTGCAGCCCGATTCCCGGCGATGAGATTGTTGGTTTTGTAACCAGAGGCCGGGGCGTGACCATTCACCGGACCGACTGTGTGAATGTGATGAATCTGTCTGAAGCTGACCGGGTTCGTATGATTGACGCCGAGTGGCAGGGAAGTAACTTCTCCAACGGCCTCTATACGGCGGAGATCAATGTATTTGCCAATAACCGTACCGGTCTTCTGGTGGATATTTCCCGTATCTTTACCGAGCGCAAGATTGACCTTACCTCGATCAACAGCCGCACCAGCCGTCAGGGAACAGCGACCCTGTCCATGACTTTTGATGTCCACAGCACGGAAGAACTGAATACTTTGATTGAGAAAATCCGTCAGGTGGAGAGTGTGCTTGATATTGAGAGAAAAACAGGCTGAGAAATGGAGAAAAAGCCATGAAACATGCAATCATAGAACAAAAAGTGCTGGGAATGGTATCGACCAACACCTGGTTTTTGAAAAATAAAGAAACGGGAGCTTTGCTCATCATTGATCCGGCTGATCAGCCGCTGCTGATTCAGCAGAAGATTACAGCCATGGAAGGAAAACCGGAGGCGATTCTTCTGACCCATGGACATTTTGACCATATGATGGCGGCGGATGATGTCCGTTCCATGTACGGAATTCCTGTGCTGGCTCTGGAAGAGGAAAAAAATCTGCTTGCCAATCCGGGATATAATCTTTCCGATTCCTGGGCTGCACCCTGCAGTCTGAAAGCAGACCGCTGGCTCAAAGATCAGGAAGTCCTGGAACTGGCCGGATTTACTATTCGTGTCCTGCATACACCGGGACACACACAGGGAAGTTGTTGTTTTTATCTGGAAGAAGAGGGTGTTCTTTTTTCTGGTGATACCCTGTTTGCAGGCAGTGTAGGCAGGACTGATTTCCCCACTTCCAGCACAAGACAGATGATGAACAGCGTACACATGCTTCTGGAACAGCTTCCGGGAGAAACAAAAGTCTTTTCCGGACATGGTGAAGAGACCACGATAGCTTATGAAAAGAGGTACAATCCCTTTGCTTAATATAGGAATCTGTTTTAACAGAAAAGATTTTGAATACGATGTTTATTCTCTGGTCAAAGCTTTCTATCCCCAGAGTCAGGTACAGATGTACTATCTGGGGGAGGAACCTGCCGGGGAATATCAGCTTTTGCTCCTGGTTACTTACGGTGATCAGGAGATTTGTCTGGAATTACAAAAAGAGGGACAGACCTGTCTGAGCCGGACTTCAGAAGTCGAATATGACAGGGAGAGGACGGAGACGAAAAACGTTTTGAAACGTCTGGTATATGGGTGTCTGCAGGAACTGACCGGGATTTCTCTTCCCTGGGGGAATCTGACAGGAATCCGCCCCACCAAGATTCCCATGAAGCTTCTGGAAGAGGGCTGGAAAAATACACAGATAGCGGAATATATGAGAAATACCTACGGTGTCAGCAAAGAGAAGACAGCTCTTGCCATCACCATAGCCAACAGAGAAAAAGCAATTCTTAAGGATCTGGATTATGAACACGGATACAGTCTGTATGTGGGGATTCCTTTCTGTCCCAGTATCTGCCTGTACTGTTCCTTCGGGTCTCATCCTCTGTCCCGATGGGTGAAGCGGGTGGATGAATATCTGGATGCGCTGCTGAAAGAACTGACATTTATCCGGGATGCCATGGGCAGCCGTCCCCTGCATACCGTTTATATTGGAGGGGGAACCCCTACCACACTGGAACCGGAGCAGATGGACCGTCTTCTTTCCCACATTCAGAAGACATTTGATTTTACTCATGTGAGAGAGTATACGGTGGAGGCGGGCAGACCGGACAGTATCACCAGAGAGAAACTGGAAGTCATCCGAAAATATCCGGTGAACCGTATTTCCGTCAATCCGCAGACCATGAATCAGAAAACACTGGATCTGATCGGACGAAAACATACGGTGGAAGAAACGAAAGAAATATTTCAGATGGCGAGAGAACTGGGATTTTCCAATATCAATATGGACCTGATTATCGGCCTGCCCGGAGAAGGCAAAGAAGAGGTGGCACATACCCTGGCAGAAATCGAGAAACTCCATCCGGACAGTCTGACGGTACATTCACTTGCTTTGAAGCGGGCAACCCGTCTGAATCTCTTCCGGGATCAGTACGAGGAAATGTCTTTTGAGAACAGTCAGGAGATTATGGAAATGACCCAGAAATGTGCGGCAAATATGGGAATGGGTCCCTATTATCTGTACCGTCAGAAAAATATTGCCGGAAATTTTGAAAATGTAGGTTACGCAGAGGTTGACAAAGCGGGAATTTACAATATACTGATTATGGAGGAAAAGCAGACCATCCTGGCAGCAGGAGCGGGTGCTTCTACCAAATTCGTCTTTGCGGGCGGCACCCGGATTGAGCGGGTTGAGAACGTGAAAGACGTGGATAACTATATCCGGCGGATCGATGAGATGCTGGAAAGAAAAAGAGCAGGAATTGCAGCATATCTGGATATGTGATGCGATTTGAAGGAACATGGGAGGAATTGATGTGACCACATCGGAAAAGTATGTCAATCAGAAGCATCTGCTGCAGTACAGTCTGAGAGAACAGCTGGTGCATGGTATGAGGGTCAGCAATCTTGCCTGTGGTCTGGCAAAAGAACTGGGACTTCCGGAAGATTATTGTTATGACATGGCGGTTGCAGGTATGCTCCATGATATAGGAAAAGAGAGAGTGTCAAATGCCCTGGATGAAGATGCGGAACGACTGATCGTGGAGGAAATCCATTATGTCCGGCTTCATTCTCAGGCAAGTTATGACATACTGAAACAGAGGGGTTACTCCGAGCGGATACTTCAGACGGTTCTGTATCACCATGAAAACATGGATGGCAGCGGCTACCCGGAAAACCTGTCCGGTGAGGCAATCCCGCTGGGGGCAAGAATCATCCGGGTGTGCGATGTCTATGCGGCATTGACCTCAGACAGACCGTACCGAAAGTCCTTTGACCGGAAGACTGCGGTTGAGCTGATGATAGAAGATATTAAAGATTTTGATATAAAAGTATTTCTTGCATTCCAGAGAATGCTTCATAATGAGGAAGAAAAAGAAATACATCTTCCATGATAACGAGAATAAAGGAGAAAAATTATGGCATTAAAGAAAAAACCGGTAACCGGAATGAAAGACATTCTGCCGGCAGAGATGGCGGTTCGTGATTATGTGATCCGTCTGATTAAAGAGACATACAGTACCTTTGGATTTTCATCCATTGAGACCCCCTGCGTGGAACATATTGAAAACCTGTCCAGCAAACAGGGAGGAGAAAATGAAAAACTGATTTTCAAGATTCTGAAAAGAGGAGAAAAACTGAAACTGGACACCGCAGAATGCGAGGCTGATCTGGTGGACGGCGGTCTTCGTTATGATCTGACCGTGCCTCTCTCACGTTATTACGCCAACCATGCCAATGAGCTGCCGGTTCCTTTTAAAGCACTGCAGATGGGCAATGTATGGCGTGCAGACCGTCCCCAGAGAGGACGTTACCGTCAGTTTATGCAGTGCGATATCGATATTCTGGGTGAACCCACCAATCTGGCTGAGATTGAACTGATTCTGGCCACAACCACACTGTTGGGCAAGCTTGATTTTAAAAACTTCACCATCCGCATCAATGACAGACGGATTCTGAAAGCTATGGCAGCCTACAGTGGATTTGCACCGGAAACCTTTGATACCGTATTTATCATTCTGGACAAAATGGACAAGATCGGCATGGACGGTGTCCGTGAAGAACTGGAGAAAGAAGGATTTGCAAAAGAATCCATTGACACCTATCTTGCCATGTTTGCAGAAGTGACGCCGGATGTGGCTGGTGTCCGCTATATTAAAGAAAAATTGACCGGTGTTCTGGATGCAGAATACGCAGACGGTCTGGAACTGATCATGAACAGCGTGGATGCGGTGAAGAGCGCAGAATTTAAAATTGCCTTTGATCCTACTCTGGTTCGCGGAATGTCCTACTATACAGGGCCGATTTTTGAGATTTCCATGGATGAATTCGGCGGAAGCGTGGGCGGCGGCGGTCGTTACGATGAAATGATCGGCAAATTCACCGGCAATAACACCTGTGCCTGCGGATTCTCCATCGGATTTGAAAGAATTATCATGCTTCTGATGGAACGCGGTTTCCAGGTTCCGGGTGCATCATCGAAAAAAGCTCTTCTGATCGAGAAAAACATGCCGGCAGAAGGTATGATGAAAGTGCTGAAACAGGCAGAGGAAGACCGTAAAAACGGCATTCAGGTAACTATTGCAGTGATGAAGAAGAACAAAAAGTTCCAGAAGGAACAGCTGAAAGAAGAAGGCTACGGGGAAATCGTTGAATTTTTCAATAATTGATTGTATACAGAACTTATTTTAAGGAGGAAGAGATATGGCAGAGTCAATGAAGGGTATGAAACGTACCCATCGCTGTACCGAAGTAACCACAGCCAATATCGGAGAAACCGTTACTCTGATGGGCTGGGTACAGAAAAGCAGAAATAAAGGCGGTATTATATTTGTGGATCTGCGTGACCGTACCGGTATCATGCAGCTGATCTTTGAAAATGGTGATATTGACGAGGCAGGCTTTGAGAAAGCTACCCGTCTGAGAAGTGAATTTGTTATCGCAGTTACCGGTATTGTAGAGGCACGTTCCGGTGCGGTGAACACCAATCTGAAAACCGGTGAAATCGAAATTCGTGTTAACACCCTGCGTACTCTGGCAGAGGCTGAAACTCCGCCGTTCCCGATCGAAGAGAACAGCAAAACAAAGGAAGAACTTCGTCTCAAATACCGTTTCCTGGATCTGAGAAGACCGGACATTCAGAGAAACCTGATGATGCGTTCTCAGATTTCCACTCTGACCCGTCAGTTCATGGCAAATGAAGGATTCCTGGAAATCGAGACTCCGATGCTGACCAAGAGTACACCGGAAGGAGCCAGAGATTATCTGGTACCGAGCCGTATCCATCCGGGCAACTTTTACGCCCTTCCCCAGTCACCGCAGCTGTTCAAACAGCTTCTGATGTGCTCCGGTTATGACCGTTACATCCAGATTGCCCGCTGCTTCCGTGATGAGGACCTGCGTGCAGACCGTCAGCCGGAATTTACCCAGATTGATATGGAGCTGTCCTTCGTAGATGAAAACGATGTCATGGATGTAAATGAACGTCTGCTGGCTTATCTGTTCAAAGAAGTTTTGGATGTGGAAGTGCCGCTTCCGATTCAGCGCATGACCTGGCAGGAAGCCATGGATCGTTTCGGTTCTGACAAACCGGACCTGCGTTTTGGCATGGAACTGCATGATGTATCAGAGGTTGTGAAAGACTGTGAATTTGTCGTATTCAAGAATGCACTAGAAAATGGCGGTTCTGTTCGTGGCATCAACGCCAAAGGACAGGGCAGCATGCCGAGGAAGAAAATTGACAAGCTGGTAGACTTCGCCAAAGATTACGGTGCAAAAGGACTGGCTTATGTGGCTATCCAGGAAGATGGAACACTCAAATCTTCCTTCGGAAAATTCATGAAAGAAGAAGAGATGAATGCTCTGGTACAGGCTATGGACGGTCAGCCGGGCGACCTGCTTCTCTTTGCTGCTGACAAAAATAAAGTCGTATGGGATGTACTGGGTGCACTGCGTCTGGAACTGGCTCGTCAGATGAATCTGCTGGACAACTCCGTATACCGCTTTGTATGGATCACAGAATTCCCGCTGCTGGAGTGGTCAGAGGAAGAAAACCGCTTCAAAGCCATGCATCATCCATTTACCATGCCGATGGAAGAAGACCTGCAGTACATCGATACCGATCCGGGACGTGTACGTGCCAAAGCCTACGACATCGTTCTCAACGGAACCGAGATTGGCGGCGGAAGTGTCAGAATCCACCAGAACGATATCCAGGAAAAAATGTTCGAAGCACTGGGCTTCACAAAAGAAAAAGCCTACGAACAGTTTGGCTTCCTTCTGACAGCATTCAAATACGGTGTACCGCCTCACGCAGGACTGGCTTATGGACTTGACCGTCTCGTCATGCTGATGGCAAAACAGGACAGCATCCGCGACGTCATCGCATTCCCGAAAGTAAAAGATGCCTCCTGCCTCATGTCAGAAGCACCAAATGTAGTAGACGAAAAACAGCTGGAAGAACTGGGTATCCAGATTCGAGAAGATTAATTATTTCAAATTTTTTCCCCGGGGAGCTTTACATTATCCCCGGGGAAATTTTACATATGATAGAGGGAAACGAATATGCAGTTATTTGTAAGAGATAAGAAGTTTTATCGGACCCTGGCTGCATTTGCTCTGCCGATTGCCGCACAGCAGCTGATCACTGTTGGTGTGAACATGGCAGATAACATTATGCTTGGTCAATTAGGGGAAACGTCTATGAGTGGTGCAACCCTGGCGAATAATTTTATCAGCTTATTCCAGATTATGTGTATGGGATTTGGAATGGGAGCCAGCGTGCTCACCAGCCGTTTTTATGGAATGAAAGAGAGAAACAGTCTGAAAAAGGCAATCAATATCATGTTTCGGCTGGAACTTATCGTTGCGACACTTTTTGCTGTTGCAACAGCACTCATTCCAGGAAGAATTATGGGGATGTTTACGGCAGATGCAGATATTATAAGGGCAGGTACAGGCTATCTGTTGATATCAATTCTCTGTTATTATCTGAATGGATATGCGATGACTACAAGTATTGTCCTGCGCAGTGTGGGCAAAGCAACGATTCCGTTGATGTCGAGTATTTATTCATTTTTTATCAACATCTTTTTTAACTGGATGTTTATTTTTGGTCATCTGGGTGCTCCCGAGATGGGTGTCAATGGTGCCGCACTGGGAACCTTGATTGCCAGAATTGTGGAATTTTCCATCACTATGGGCTACCTTCTTTTTAAAGACCAGAATATCCAGATGAGAATCAAAGACCTGTTTATGAATACCCGAGACCTTTATGGAGAGTATATTCGGATCTCGATTCCGGTCCTGGTAAGTGATACCCTGCTTGGACTTGGAAATGTTGCTGTTTCTACTGTTATGGGACATATCGGAGCTGCGTTTGTGGCAGCCAATGCGATCACAACGGTGACCATGCAGCTGGCAACCGTTGTCATTCAGGGAATCAGCCAGGCAAGCTGTACAATTACCGGAATCACCCTTGGAGAAGGAGAGCCTGAAAAAGCACAGAAACAGGGAGTGACATTTGCGGCGATTGGATTCCTGATCGGTGCAGTTGGATGCGGTCTGATTCTTCTGCTCAGAGGGCCTATCATTGGAGCATACAAAATATTGCCGGAGACAAAAGCACTGGCATATGAACTGATGGATGCAGTTGCGATTGTCGTACTGTTCCAGAGTGCCAACAGCATTCTGACGAAAGGAGTGCTTCGAGGCGGCGGAGACACCAAATTCCTGATGATCGCCGATATTCTGTTTCTATGGGTGTGCAGCATACCTCTGGGAGCACTGGCAGGTCTGGTATTCCATTGGCCCGGATTCTGGATCTATACCATGTTAAAAATAGACCAGTTCATCAAGGCAATATGGTGCCTGTTCCGGCTGAAAAGCGGGAAATGGATAAAGAAAATAAAAAGTGCGTAAGTTTTTAAAGATTTCCCCGGGGAATATTGCAGGTTTTTTCTGAACTTTGGGTATTTCGTCGACCTTTCATCTGATTGGATGCCTGGGCGGGGTCTATGCAAGAAAAAAGTGTTCCCAGACCCCGAAAGCAAAACTGGACAGGGGACAGACCTTTTTTCTGAAAAAAGATTAGGTTGACAGAAAGAAGTTTATGTGATTGACTATGAGTAAAGGGGCAGCGAAATGCTGCTCAAAAAAACAACTATAAAAGTTAGGTTGATAGAATTGGAGGCTGTGTATGGATAAATACTTAAGTGAAGGAATTGATGCTAATCTTCCGGAAGAAGAAACGGAAATAGTAGAACAGGTCAAGCCAAAGTTTACTGACAGTCTTTATATGGACATTATTAAAACTTACCTGGACACAGAGTCGGTGAAACTCACTGCAGAAGAATTGAATACTACATCAGTAAAAGTACGGAAAGTGCTGATTACTGAAGGTCTTTGGTCAAGCAAGACAAGCCTGGAAATACAGCATTATCTGAATCTCGGGAAAACGACTGCCGAAATTGCGGACATTCTATCGACAACAGAGAAAGCAGTGCAGCAATACCTGCCATATACGAAAGGGCTATATAACGGAGACAATCCAACTGTGGCTGCAATCAACAGTGCAGATTATAGAGAGCGAATCAGAGTAGCTCAGGAAAAAACATTGAAAAGGAATAGGAATTTGGCTGTGGAGAATCAGTGGCATGAGATGTATGAAGTAAAGGAGACGGCTTGTACCGGAGAAAAAATAGAAAACGGAGAAATTAAGATAGAAGATATGGAAAGATATTCAGGTGACTTACGTCTTCCGGATGGTGCAGATTTTTCAAAACTCTATCGTGGAATCGATCCAATCAGACTTCATCTTGAACTAGTTACGAACAATGGTTATGTTGGATTAGATACAGATGATGCAGAAGAATATCGGAGAAAAAAATGGGAAAGACTCAGCCGTGTTCTTAAGACATATGGTGAAGTGAAATATGGAGATACCATTTCCAGGGATATCATTGTCCCGGGAAATATGCCGCTATGGGCTCTAAACTATGTGATCCAGAGATGTTTTGGGTGGCAGAATTGTCATTTGCATCAGTTTGAACTCCCGGAAGAACAGTTTCAAAAAGTGATAAATGGAGAAACCGACAAGTATATGAAACTTGTCGGTGTGGCTTTCCGTTCTCCCTGGATGGAAGAAGACGAGGAATTCTGGAATGATGATTACGAGGACGGCAGCATTAAAACCTGGTTAAGAAAGAAATACACCGGACCTTACGAGTCCCTGTGCTATGGTGAGGGAATATGGCAGTGCAAACAGGACATCAAAAAGATGCAGAAGCGTTTTGCCTATGTTGAGGTCGAACACTGGTTACGAGAAAATGGATATGAATATTATGGGTATTTGAAGCCTATCAGTACAGAGGAGTATAAAAAGAGACTGACAGAAGGTCCTGTTGAGATACATAAGAATGATAAATACGGTATGCCTGCAACAATGACTAAGAAAGTCTGTCAGTTTTCCGAAATTCCTATGGATGCGATGAAATGGATTTCAGAAAGACCTTTGAACCGGCTCCTGGAAAGACTTTCCGTGGAGGAAGTATTTGCTCTGCACGATAGAGGAATCAATGATGTCATGTTTAAAGGGGATAAGGTTCCGGAAAGCTTTGAAGAATTCATGGATGAAGATCTGCAGTATGATATTGAAACATATCAGGCAGTGGATACCCCCAACTTACAGCCAATTATCGGGCCACTTACAGATACACTTTATTTTAACTATGACTTTGGTGATAACTGGTATGTGAAGATTACAGGAAGTTTCGGTGCAGCAGACCTTGTTGAAAGCGGAAGAATCACACAGAAAGAGTTAGAAGAAGCAGTCCTACAGCTTTTGACGAAGTATCGGCCTGTTTGCATTGCACAGGATGGACTCTCTGTTCTGGATGACGTTGGCGGTCTGGATGGATTCGTTCAGTTTTTAAATGGCATCAATCAGAAGGGGAACAGAAAAGTGGATACGTATGATGGATGGAGCAGTGAGTATGGTTCTTATGGGAACAAGAAAGAGAGCCTGGAGTGGGCAAAGAGCCTGGGCTGGAGCAGGCGGAAGGTAAGAATTTAGGACAAATAAAATTTTCCCGGGGAGTTTTACATTCTCCCCGAGGTTACAGTTCACGTCCCAATGTCATTTAGTTAGAGTATGAGAAAAACAAATATTTATTTTCCAAGGAAGAAGCATCGGATCAAATGAGGATTTAAATGACACATATGATAGAAAAATACTTAAGTGACATGAGTAACATGAAATGAAAATTCTTGATTGCACGACAAATAAGCAGATTCACATCTGCTTCAAAAAAGTGTATAATAGTTACTGATGAAACTGCTTTTATGCTGCGCGATATATAAAATATCGGGGTTTTCGGAAATGGGCTGTTTTTAACCGAGGATACTTCCGCTCATTCCGGATTGGTATTAATTCTTTCTGGAGCAGAGACATCACATCTGTCAAGCATTTTTGAAAATGTCCCAAAATAATTGAAACATTAGCCCCGTCGAT
>JBJELU010000076.1:0-45415 GCA_051879355.1 Oliverpabstia sp. | reverse complement strand
ACTTGTACTATCAAAAGCATACTCAGAGAAGCAGGAATGAAACATAAAGGTTTATAACTTTTTATAAGTTTTCAGTAACGGTTTATATGAATTACACACTTTATACTTCTGAGAAATTGAAGGCACAACTGGATACCGGCACTTCCATTTTCCTTCAGGATATTATCTCTGATTCCGTCCCGGACGGACTGTCTATCCATGTGATTTTTGAAGACTGTGACCAATTATCTGTCAGCAAACAAGGTTTCCGGGTAGAAATCCGCTGTAAAGAACCGGCTCATTATTTCCGTGCACTGAACCGGGTACTTCATCATCTGGAGGACGATACTTTTTCTTTCAGTGAAAATGTTATTTTCCCGAAAAATGGGTTTATGCTGGATTGCTCACGAAATGCTGTATTTACCGTAGAAAAAGTCAAGTCTATGATCCAACTGCTTGCCCGTCTGGGAATGAACGTTCTGATGCTCTATACGGAAGATACCTATGAAGTTGACCATGAACCTTATTTTGGTGCCTACCGCGGACGCTACTCCCGTGAAGAAATCCGGCAGATGGATGATTATGCCCAATCATTTGGCATCGAACTGGTTCCCTGTATCCAGACACTGGCCCACCTTCGCAATGCACTGCGCTGGTCCATGGGCGAACCCATCGCAGACACTACCGATAATCTTTTTGTAGGAAAAGAAGAGGTCTATCTGTGGCTTGAAAATGTTCTGTACTCTGTAAAATCCAGTTTCTCCACCAGAAGAATCCATCTGGGCATGGATGAGGCCGTACAGCTCGGTCTGGGAAAATATCTGCAGGAGAAAGGATATACAAAAAGCTCTGAACTGATGAAAGAACACTGTTCCCGGGTGCTTGCTATTTGCCGCAAACTGGGACTGGAACCTATGATCTGGAGTGATATGTACATCACCTCCAATACCGGGCAGAGCTACTATGCTCCCCACTCTCTGGAAGATACTTCTTCATGGGTAAAACCGGAAAAGGATGTACAGCTGGTCTACTGGGATTATTATAATGGAAGTGAATCTGTCTATGACAATATGCTGCAGGTTCATGAAGCACTGTCTGAGCAAATCATCTTCGCCGGCGGAGCCTGGACCTGGAACGGTATCTCACCCAATTATTCCCGTGCTTTTCACTGCACGCTGGAAGCACTGAAAGCATGCCGCAAACACAATATTAACGAAATCATCTGTACCGCCTGGCTGGACAATGGATCTGAAACTCCGATTGACACGGTATACCCGCCGCTGGTACTGTTCGGACATATGGGCTTTCACGAAGAACCCGACCGCCAGCTGCTGATGGAAGAATTTTACCAGACCACCGGAGGACATCTGGAAGATTTTTATCAGCTTGATAAGCTGGACGCACTTTTCATAACACCGGCAAACAACATGGCATCCGACAACCCGTCCAAATACCTGCTTTATCAGGATACTATGCTGGGAATGTTTGATTACCATGTACAGAATATCGATACCTTTACTTATTATCATAATCTGGCCAGACAGTTATGCCTGTGTGCACAGCATTCTCCGGCATACGAAAAACTATTTACCTTTTATCAATATCTCGCAGAAATACTGTCTGAAAAAGCCGGTCTGGGAATCCGCATAAAAAAAGCCTACGATACCGGAGACTTATCCACACTGGAAAAGATTTGCGAGGAAGTTATCCCCCGTCTGACAGAAAAAATGTGGAAGTTAAAGTGGATACGTGAAGAACTCTGGCTTCAGGACGCCAAAGCCTTTGGATATGAACTGCTGGACATCAAACTGGGCGGTGTCATCACCCGTCTTGAAAGCCATCGCCGCCGGATTCAATCTTATCTGGATGGAAAAGTCAGAAAACTGGAAGAACTGGCACAGGAAAGGCTGCCATACTTCGCAGATGAACATCATCACTCTGAAAACAGGTGGGATAAAATCATCAGCGGATGCAGCTTGTTTGACACTATTTAGGGTGACTAGGGTGACTAGTCACCCCCCCTAGTCACCCAGCAGCTGCTGGTAAATATCCCTCCTGGAAACTCCTCTGTCCTTTGCTACAGCTTTCATCGCTTCTTTCCGGGACATTCCCTGATCCTCATAAATTTTCATATGTTCTTCCAGCGGCATAGTTTCCCACTGCTGCTGTTTTTCTTCTTCCATTTCCTTCCGGCTTCTGCCCTCCATGACGATCACGCACTCGCCCTTCGGGTCATTTTCCTGATAATACGCCAAAGCCCCCGATAAGGTTGTCAAAAATGCCGTTTCATGTTTTTTCGTCAATTCTCTGCACACGGTCACACGACGTTCTCCCAATGCCTGATACAGTTCTTCCAGTGTCCGAACCAGACGGTGAGGTGCCTCATACAGAATCGTCGTTCTGGTTTCATCTTTTAATTCTTCCAGAACCGCTGCCTTCTCTTTTTTATCACTGGGCAGAAATGCCTCAAAGGCAAATCTTCTGGTAGAAAGTCCGGAAATTGTCAGAGCAGTAATACAAGCTGCAGGTCCTGGCAGAGAGGTTACCGGAATACCCGCCTCATGGCACATGGCCACCAATTCCTCCCCCGGATCCGATATCCCCGGTGTTCCGGCATCGGTAATCAGTGCCACCTGCTGCCCCTGCTGCATCAGTTCCACCAGATAATGGCCCTTTTCTATCTTATTATATTCATGATAACTGGTCATCGGTGTCTTAATCTCAAAATGATTCAGCAGCTTGATACTGTTTCTGGTATCTTCTGCAGCAATCACATCCACCTCTTTCAACGTCCGCAGCACCCGGAACGTAATATCTTCCAGATTGCCAATCGGCGTCGCGCACAAAAACAACTTCCCGCTCATAACCTACTCCTTCCCAATATTACCCCGGGGCAATTCAACGGCCGTCTCCATAGATTTCCCGTATTTCCTTAGTATATACTCCCGGCTTCTCATAAACAATCAACGGTTTTTCCACCGTGATACGGGATTTTCCACCCAACAATCCCTCGATAAGTACCATATTTGGTTCTTTGTCCACAAAAGGGTACACCAGACGCATCCGTTTGGGTTCCAGTTTGTATTTCATCATCAGTCCCATAATTTCTGCCAGCCGGAACGGTCGATGTACCATATAAAATCTTCCGTGAGGTTCCAGTACATGAGAAGCCTGTGAGATTACATCCTCAAGAGTACATAACACCTCATGGCGGGCTATTGCTTTAGGAAGGTGAGGATTAGTCAGTCCGTGACTTCCCGTCATATAGGGCGGATTACAGGTCACCACAGAAAAAGAAGCCCTGCCAAAAATGGCAGCAGCTTCCTTAATATCTCCTGTCTGAATCGTAATAGAATCTTCCAGATGATTATAGGCGACACTGCGACCTGCCATCTCGGCACTGCGCTCCTGAATCTCCAGCCCGGTAAAATGCTCTCCCTGAGTTTTTGCCTTCAGCAAAATAGGAATGATGCCTGTGCCGGTGCCCATATCCAGAGCCTTCTCTCCCGGCTTCACCCTGGCAAATCCGGAAAGAAGCACTGCATCAATGCCATAACAGAAGTCCTGCGTATTCTGAATAATAAAATATCCATTCTGCAGGTCATCCAGACGCTCATGTTCTTTTAATTCTATTGTCATCCCGGTAAATTCCTTTACTAATTTTCTCTTTCCAGCTTTTCCAGTTCTTTTAGTTCCTCTTTGGAAAGCTTTACTTTATCTTTTTTATGTCTCGGACGGAACTTCAGTTCATCCACTTTATATTCCCGGATTTCTTTCTCGTCATCAATATCAACGATAACCTTCACCATCTGGCGAAGTACATTAACGCTCTGCACTTCTCCCTTTATTCCCTCCGGAGTTGTCACAGAATCTCCTACTCCCGGCAGACGTTTGTTCAGATACTCGTAAGTCTCCTGTTCATTCTTCAGACAGCACATCAACCTTCCGCACACACCGGAAATCTTGGTGGGATTCAGAGAAAGATTTTGTTCTTTTGCCATTTTTATGGAAACCGGAACGAATTCCGACAAATACGTATGGCAGCACAGTCCTCTTCCACAGATACCCATTCCTCCCAGAATCTTTGTCTCATCTCTGACACCGATCTGCCGCAGTTCAATCCTTGTCTTAAATATTGCTGCCAGATCTTTTACCAGCTCGCGAAAATCAATACGTCCGTCCGCAGTAAAATAAAACAGTACTTTATTATTATCAAAGGTGTATTCCACATCGATCAGCTTCATCTCCAGTTCATGTGCCCGGATCTTCTGCAGACAAATCTGGTAAGCTTCCTTCTCTCTTTTTTTATTACTCTCCGCTTTCGCATCATCTTTCGGTGTAGCCACACGAATGACATCCTTCAGCGGCTGCACAACTTCCTGCTCGTCCACTTCCTTGGGTCCCAAAACGACAGTACCATACTCTACCCCCCGGGCAGTCTCCACGATCACATGATCTCCCTGCCTGATCTGAAAACTCTTCGGATTGAAATAGTAGATCTTTCCCACGTTCCGAAACCGGACTCCAATAATTTTTACCATTCTAATTCTCCCTGATTGTCAGGAACAGCAGTTCCATCACCAGATCAAAATTTACATTCGCACGTAAACGCTCTCTGGCAACGCCTATAGCCTCGATAATTTTCTCGATGCCCTCATAAGAGCTCTTGCTCGCCCGTTCCTTAATATAATTCAGCTGATCTTTAAACATCAGCCCGTCCACCTCACGGGTGGCTTTAAAAAACAAAACATCCTTAAACCACATAACAAACAGATCCAGATATTCTTCTATATTCTGTTTCTCCGCTGAAAGTTCCTTAATGCGTTCCACCATCTCATGCAGTTCCATCTCTCTGGACTTTTTCAGAATCCTAAGTGCCTGATCTGTCATCAGATTAAATTCATCCGACTCTGCCATTTTCCGGGCTTTTCCAATATTTCCCTGAGAAAATGCAGCATCCATATGAGCCTGATAATCCGGCAGGTGCATCTTTTCCATCAGATAGTCCTTTACCTTGCTTTCCTGTACCGGACGCAGATTCAGTTTCACACAGCGGGAGGTAATGGTCGGCAAAAATGCATCCATATTGCTGGTTAAAAGAAGAATGACCGCATAAGCCGGCGGCTCTTCGATTGTTTTTAAAAGTGCATTCTGCGCCTGCAGGGTCAGCTTTTCTGCTTCGTCTACAATATAAATCTTGTAAGAACTGCAATACGGCTTAATCTGTACATCCTCAATCAACTGGGTACGAATATCTTCTATTCCGATGGAATTCGGTTTTTCATGTGTAATATAAATAATATCCGGATGGTTTCTGCTCACTGCTTTTTTGCAGGAACGACATTCCATACAGGGATCTGTACCCTTCTGTTCGCACTGCAGCGTCATGGCAAATGTACTTGCCAGCGTTTTTTTTCCGGACCCTGCTTCTCCGCTAAGAATATATGCATGTGAAACCTTTCCCAAACGAATCGCATTCTGAAGATGCTGAATGATTTCTTCATGGCCTACAATTTCTTTAAAACCCGGCATAAATACCATCCTCCTGTTTTTTCTATTTTGCAGCTGTCAAACAGCTGCAATCATTCATCTGATTCTAAGCTACTTTTTTAGTATAACACAGTCTTCAAGTATTTTTCAATCTCCGACATGCAAGTATTAAAATTCATATTCTGAAAACGCCTGTCAATTTCTGCTTCCCGGATATTTTCTTCACGAAAATCCCGGCTGTCCGCCAGAAACCTCCGGCACATTTCTTCATATTTGGGCACTTCCTGCGTCTCTTCCCGGGCAATGGCCCTCTTTAGCCGCTCCCCATCTTCCACTTCTATATAAATAGGACAAACCTTGTCTTTTCCATAGTAAGATTTCAGCTGCAGATAAGATTCCAGCGTGCCGATTCCCAGATAATGATATCGATCCAGATTCATATTATCGGCAGTAAAATACCGCCACAGTCCATAAACCGTCTCATAACCTCTGTCCTCAATAATCTTCCCGGAAGCCTTCAAAGACTGAAATACCTCTTCATTGACAAAATAATATTCCTGCCCATCCTGCTCCCCGTCACGGATCGGCCTGGTGGTATAAATAATCAACCTCTTTAAATGAAGTTCCGGATTCTCTAAAAGCTTCCTGTAAATCGTATCCTTCCCAGAGGCACTCTTACCCATAATATAAAACAACTTGCCCATATCTGCGTTCTCTTTCATATAATATATCTCCATCTGATATACTATCATACAGATACGATTATTTCAATATATGTCAACTGCCGGACCGCATAAAAAAAGATCTGCTCACATACAGTCAGATCTTTTTAATTATTTTATTATCGAAGTTTCTCAAGTGTATGTCTGAGTGCTTCCAGTGTCTCTTTCACATCATCTTCGTTGGCATTTTCACCCATGTGACCGATCCGGATCACCTGTCCGGTCAGCACATCGAAGCTTCCCGCTATCATGATATGATAATCTTTCTTCATAGTTTCCAGGATGTCAGAAGCTTTGATTCCTTCCGGCACTTTAATAACGGTAACCGTATTGGAGTAACCATTTTCCAGATAAAGTTCCAACCCCATCTCCTGCACTGCTGTCCGCGTCATCTCACCCAGCTTTGCATGGCGATCCCACATGGTTTTCTGTTCTGCCTTCACATTTTCCAGAGCAGTACGCAGACCATAGATATCACTGATGGGCATGGTGTACGGGAACCACTGATTTTTATAGTAGTCTTTAAATACCAGAATATTGGCATAGAAAGAAGCTATCGGAGTTTTTCTTTCCTCCATGGTTTTCATGGCCTTCTCACTTACTGTCACAAAGGTCAGTCCCGGAGGTGCGGAGAGTGCTTTCTGAGAGCCTCCGCAGAGAATATCAATCTGTCCCTCATCCACATGTATCGGTTCCCCGAACATCCCTGATACAGAATCTACAATCGTCATGATACCATACTGATGAAGCATCCGGCTCATCTCTTCCACCGGATTCAGCACACCACTGGGCGTATCACAATGCACCAGTGTAGCGCATTTGAAATCATGGTTGTTCTCAAGATACTTTTCAAATTCATCCAGGTCAATCGCTTTTGTGTACGGTGCGGTATAATACGTTACCTGACCGCCATACATGGTAACAAAATCAGCAAATCCTTTTCCATAAATACCGTTATCCACTACAAGGACATTATCACCCTGCTCAGTGAGAGAAGCACAGGCTGCTTCCAGACCCAGAATACCTTCTCCATCCAGGATAAACGCTTCATTCCGGGTAAACAGCAATTCGCTGATCAGTTCACAGGTTTCTTTATAATAATCATAAAATTCCGGATCCAAATCCGGATTGGTACATTCCAGACTTCTTGCCATACGGACATTTTCCCTGACCTGTGTCGGTCCTGGTGTCATAATTTTATACATATCTGCATCTCCCTTATCTGCGAATCGCTTTTCTTACAACTTCTACAACCGGAAGAACGATTACTGCTGCAACACCGATCTGAACCAGATTGCCGGGAATCGACAGTGCCGGAGCAACCCAATTGCTATAGATGATTCCTTCTGCAATATAATATCCAACCACTTTAATTACACAGGCAGCTGCAATAGCAAGTACATTCCAGCGGAAACCGACACGGTTCTCTGTAATTTTGCCGACCGTATATCCCATCAGACCTACAATTACAAAGGTAAATGGCGCCCACAGCGTCCATCCACTGAGCAGATCAAACAGCCCCATACCAAAGGCACCGGCAAATGCGCCTGTCTTCTTACCGTAAATGATTGCTGCCAGAAACAGCGGAACATTTCCCAGATGAACAAGCCCACCATTAGCTGCGATTGGCAGACGGATGTTGATAAATGCAGTAGCCACGAGAGTCAGGGCAATGCATACTCCAGTAATAGCAATGTCAGTTACATTCACTTTCTTAACAGCGGCTTCATTAGAACTCATAATAATAGAACCTCCTCATATCTTTTGTTTCCGATATGCTACACCATATTTGGTTCTATTAAAATAGCCAGTTTCTAACTTTTTTACCATGCCAGTTCAGACTTTAAACCGATACCCCACACCCCAGATAGTCTCGATATACTGTGGTTTTGCCGTATTAAACTCGATCTTCTCTCTGATTTTCTTAATGTGCACCGTAACAGTTGCAATATCTCCCACAGATTCCATATCCCAGATTTCCCGGAACAGCTCATCTTTTGTAAATACCCGGTTAGGATTCTGAGCCAGAAAAGTCAAAAGATCAAATTCTTTTGTAGTAAAGTTCTTTTCTTCCCCGTTCACCCATACCCGGCGGGCAGTTTTATCAATCTTGATTCCACGGATTTCTACAATATCATTTTCCTGTACACCGGTTCCAATCAGCCGCTCGTAACGGGCCAGATGTGCCTTTACCCTGGCTACCAGTTCACTGGGGCTGAAAGGTTTTGTCATATAATCATCGGCACCAAGACCCAGACCACGGATTTTATCGATATCATCTTTCTTTGCGGACACCATGATAATCGGCGTATTTTTCTGTGCACGAATCTCCCGGCAAATATCAAAGCCGTCCATCTCCGGCAACATCAGATCCAGAATAAACAGATTAAAGTCCTCTGTCAGTGCACGCTTCAATCCCACGTCGCCTCTGTGTTCAATCTCAACCTCAAACCCGCTCAATTCCAGATAATCCTTCTCCAGATCGGCAATTGCCTCCTCATCTTCTACAATTAAAATTTTACTCATTTACCGGTACCTCCTGCTATTTTCTCAAAGCCAGATACATGGTTGTACCTGTACCTTCTTTACTTGTCGCCCAGACCTGGCCGCCGTGATCTTCCATAATCTTTTTCACGATGGAAAGTCCTATGCCGCTTCCGCCTTTAGAAGAATTGCGGGAAGCATCTGTCCGATAAAAACGGTCAAAAATATTTGCCAGATCTTTCTGCGCAATTCCTTTTCCATTATCTTCAATCTCAATCTGAATAAAGTCTCCCACGTCCCGCAGCCTTATATTAATGACTCCCTTGGGCTTATTCATATACTTCAGAGAATTGCTGATAATATTATTGATCACACGCTTCAGCTGTTCCGCATCTGCAATGACAATCGCATCTTCCTCCAGATAATCAAAATATGTCAGAGACACACCACTGGATTCCAGTTCTACACTCAGATCATCAATACAATCCTCAAAATAATCCTTCACATGAATCTTATTGAACGTATACGGAATCCTGTTCGTATCAATCTTCGAGTAAAATGTCAGTTCATTGATCAGTCGGTCCATTTCATTTGCTTTATTATAAATCGTTCGAATATAGCGATTCATCTTTTCCGGTGTGTCAGCCACGCCGTCCATAATTCCTTCCACATAGCCCTTAACCGCTGTGATAGGAGTTTTCAGATCATGAGAAATATTACTGATCAATTCCCGGTTTTCCTTGTCGAAAGCAAGTTTTTCCTCATTGGACTGTTTCAGACGTTTTCGCATCTCCTCAAAATCTTCACAGAGATTGCCAATCTCCTCCACACCCATTTTTTCTATTGTAAAATCAAGATTACCTTCTTTTATATTCTTGGTAGCTACTTTTAACTGTGCCAGCGGCGTGATAACACCATGATATGTCCAGGTACACAATCCGAATGCTGTCACTGCCAGAATGAGTACAACGATCACTATCAGGTTAATCATCATACTCTGCATCCGGGGAACCATAGCATCTGCCTTAATTACTACAAATGCAGTTCCCTCAATACCATCTGGAAACATAAAATCCACCTGTTTGACCAGTGCCTGTACATCTTTCCCAATGTATACACCTTTATCATTCTCTCCCGGCATATCACCATATACCGGAAGTTCAGAAGCAATTATATGTGAATCCAATCCGCTCTTATTATAAGTAATCTGATTCCCTTTTCGAACCACAAGATAAGCATTTTTCTCATTCAGCTCTTTGTTAATATTGTCCAGATACGCCACATCCTCCATTTTGTCCGGTTCTGTCTCTACCGTTTTTTGCAGAGAGGTGCATAATTTCTGAGTTATTTTGTTGAGCATATACGTGTTATTCGAAAAATTTTCATAAGTAATCTCCTCAATTCCATATTGCTTCTGCAGAGAACGTACCTGATAAACAGCAAAGCCCCAGAACGCAATCCCGGTAAGCAGAAGCGGAACCAGAACGATCACAAAAAAAGAAATGTAGATTCTGTTTTTTAATTTCATATGCACACCTGTTCCTGATTATCCATTTAAGAAAAGTATAGCATATTCTGATTCTGTTTTCACCTAAACAAACAAAGACAATTCTAAACTTTCTATAAAAAATGCTTGAATTGTCAGAGTGTCACTCCCATTTGAGCTGCCACATAAAAGAAAGCGTGAACAGCATTTCTGCCTTTCACGCTTTTTCTCTTTCGCAGCACTTGCAAGTGCTGAAATATTAAGCCAGATATTTTTTCAGTACATCTACTTTGTCCAGTTTCTCCCACGGCAGATCCAGATCATTCCTTCCGAAATGTCCGTATGCTGCTGTCTGTTTGTAGATTGGACGTCTCAGATCCAGCATTTTGATAATTCCTGCCGGTCTCAGATCAAAGTTCTCACGGATAATCTCTACCAGTTTAGTATCTTCCAGTTTTCCGGTTCCAAAGGTATCTACCCTTACAGAAGTCGGATGTGCAACGCCGATCGCATAGGAAAGCTGGATCTCACATTTGTCTGCCAGACCTGCAGCTACCATATTTTTTGCCACATAACGGGCCGCATAAGCTGCGGAACGGTCAACTTTTGTACAGTCCTTACCGGAGAAAGCACCGCCGCCGTGACGTCCGTATCCGCCGTAAGTATCAACAATGATTTTTCTTCCGGTCAGACCGCTGTCGCCGTGAGGTCCACCGATTACAAATCTTCCGGTAGGATTGATAAAGAACTTGGTATCATCATCAATCATTTCTGCAGGCAGTACCGGAGCAAATACATATTTCTTGATATCTTCATGAATCTGTTCCTGAGTTACCTCCGGGTCATGCTGTGTGGAAAGTACAACTGCATCCAGACGAACTGCTTTTCCATCTTTATCATATTCTACAGTTACCTGAGATTTTCCATCTGGTCTCAGATAGGTCAGAACGCCTTCTTTTCTCACTTTTGTCAGCTGTCTGGTCAGTTTATGTGCCAGAGAAATTGCAAGCGGCATATACTCTTCGGTTTCATTGGTAGCAAATCCGAACATCATACCCTGGTCTCCTGCACCAATGGCATCCAGTTCTTCTTCTGTCATTTTATTTTCTTTTGCTTCCAGTGCTTTATCCACACCGAGAGCAATATCCGCAGACTGCTCATCGATAGCGGTGATCACACCACAGTTATCTGCATCAAATCCATATTTTCCTCGTGTATAACCAATCTCACGTACGGTCTCTCTTACGATTTTCTGGATATCTACATATGCTTTTGTCGTAATTTCACCCATAACCAGCACCAGACCTGTAGTAATTGCTGTCTCACATGCCACACGGCTCATGGGATCCTGCTCCATCAGAGCATCAAGAATGGCATCGGAAATCTGGTCACAGATTTTATCCGGATGGCCTTCAGTTACAGATTCAGAAGTAAATAAACGTTTCTCCATATTCTTCTCCTTTTCTTCCTGGATGCTTTTCTCCCGGGTTTTATCTTTTTCAGAACAGGCATAGAAAAACTTTACGCTTCAGTGCAGAAAGTCTTTTCTTATGCTGCAAAAGAAAAGTCCGCACAAGGCGGACTTAATATTTTAATATCAAATCCCCTTATTGTTCGATTAACTCGCTCAGGCAGGCACCTTCCGTAACAACGGGGTTGCCGTGACTTCTCAGATCCTATGTATCTCCATCACTCTGAATAAGAGAAAAGCTTTATTATTTAATTTACGAATACTACCATATACCAGTTTACACATTTCGTCAAGGGTATTTTTAAATTATTCTTATCTCACCATATCTCTTGTAATCTCACTTAACGAAAATGCCCCACACATAGCCATGGTATCTTTCAGTTCACCGGCTATTTTTTCAATATAAACTGCTACTCCTTCTGCACCTCCGCCATATACTGCAGCAACAAAAGGTCTGCAGATCAGTACACCGTCTGCACCAAGAGCCAGTGCCTTGAATACATCCGTACCGGAACGGATTCCGCCGTCCACCAGAATTTTCATAGAATCTCCCACTGCCTCAACGATTTCTTCCAGTACTTCTGCAGTAGCCGGACACTGATCCAGTACCCGTCCTCCGTGGTTTGAAACTACGATGGCCGCAGCACCCGCTTCTTTTGCCTTCATGGCTCCCTTTACAGTCATAACTCCCTTCACAATAAACGGCACTTTGCTCATCCGGACAATTTCTTTCATTTCATTCACCGATTTGCTTCCGGCAGGCGGTGTCATATTTTTCAGAAACGGCAGTCCCGCCGCATCTACATCCATAGCTACTGCAAAACAGTCGGACTGTTCCACCAGTGCAAACTTTTCCCGAATGGTATCCAGATTCCATGGTTTTACAGTAGGAACTCCCACTCCGCCCGCGTTTTTAATTGCTCCGGTAGCCGCTTCCATCACAGCAGCATTCGTTCCATCCCCGGTAAATGCGGCGATACCGGACTGTGCACAAGCTGATACCAGAACTTCATTGTATCCCTGATCATTATATTTCTCACCATAATGCAGATTCACAGCACCGACCGGACCCGCAAAAAATGGATATTTAAAAGTTTTTCCAAATAACTCCAGAGAGGTCTCCACCGGTCGATTTTCACACAGAGTATCCATCTGTACACGAATATCCTGCCATTTTTCATAATTGCGAATTGCCGTATCTCCGACACCTTTTGCCCCCGGACCCGGAATTTTATTGCCGCAGGCTTTCCCATTGCAGATAGCACATGCTTTACAATATTGTCCGATACATCCTCTTGCATTCTCCAAAACTTCCTGATAGGTCATAAATCTTCCTCTCCTTTACTTCTGATATTCCAGATTGTTCATACACTTTCACATATCGGCAAAATCAACATTGATTTCACACACTTCACTCCTGGAACCCACTCTCATCGCCGGTCCATAGACACCGATTCCCGAAGTTACAATGCTGTGCATATTGCCTTTTTTCAGATATCCACACGGATTCTCCCAAAAGAAATTGATTGTAATCGTCCCCGGCCACAGCTGTCCATCATGCGTGTGTCCGCAAAGCTGCATATCAACCCCCGCTTCCGCAAGTTCTTCCATCTCTACAGGTTCATGCTCCAACACTATAACCGGCTTTGCCATATCAAGTCCTTCTACAACTTCTTCTGGTGACTTTCTGGTATCAATTCCCCTTCCCGGTTTGCGATAATCCGGACGTCCCACAAGATAGAACGAATCATCAATCAACAGACTCTCATCCCTCAGCAGAGTAATTCCCGCCTTTTCCAAAAACTCATCCATCCTCGGATCACTCTGTTTCTTTTCCTCACCGGGGAAAGTGAATCCCACAAGAATCTTTTCCTGAATATCGTGATTTCCATAACAGGCATATACACCATATTTACTTTTAATCCCGCGCAAAATATTGATAATCCTGTCCGGATTTCTGATAGCCTCGTACTCATTATCAAAAATATCACCGGCAATCAATACGATATCTGCATCCATAGCATTGATTTTTTCCACCATTTGTTCCATATGGTAGGGGCCAATACTATAGCCAAGGTGTAAATCCGCGGCAAGTGCTATTTTCAAATCATCAAGTTTACCGCCATCTTTATTGATTTTCACATCATAGGTTGTTGTCCTGATATGTCTTGCATTTGTTATTCCATATATACTTACAGCTGCAATCACACAGATACACAACGCACCTGACACCACAAAAGTCCGGCGTGAATGCAGCACTTCAGGTGCAATCCATTTCGTTTTCTTTAACAGAATCCTGATCAGATCTACCGCCAGGATGACCAGTAAAATATACAGCAGCACACCAAGCCAGTAATTTGCGATTCGCTTCAATACTCTCTGTACCGGTGATATAGGCAGAAGAAAACTGATAATAATTGTAGACGAGGCAAATGCATAAGCCGCCACAATCACCATCTTCACCCATTTCTTCTGAAACCATCGATGACATGCATTCATCCAGCGAAAAAGCCATCGACAGATATAAAAACTGAACAGGATATATACCGGTATTAAAAATAATGTAATCATAAATAGTAGTCCCTATTTCCTATCATTTTCTATCATGTGTATTCCGGCACCTCTCCTTGCCAAATAAAATCCTGCGGAACAACAGTCACACCATTGCCCGCAGGATTCTTATCGTTTTATTATCTGATTGTAACTTTATCCAGATGCCAGATTTCATCTACATACTGCTGGATTGTTCTGTCGGATGTGAACTTACCGGAGCATGCAGTGTTCAGAAGTGCCATCTTAGCCCATCTGTCTGTATCTCTGTATGCAATTTCAACCTGTCTCTGTGCTTCTGCATAGGCTTTGAAGTCAGCCAGGATAAAGTACTGGTCTGCACGTCCCTGATTGTTTGTCAGCAGAGAATCATAGATTTCACGGAACATATTGAAATCTCCATGAGAGTAAGTTCCGTTGATCAGCTGCATCAGCACGTTACGGATATCCTGATCGGTGTTGAAGTAGTAGTTTGGATCATATCCGCCATGGTTCTCGAAGTTGATAACTTCATCAGAAGAAAGACCGAAGATAAATGCATTTTCTCTTCCAACTTCTTCTACGATTTCCACGTTGGCACCGTCCATGGTTCCAATTGTCGGAGCACCGTTCAGCATGAACTTCATGTTACCGGTTCCGGAAGCTTCTTTACTTGCTGTAGAAATCTGTTCAGAAACATCAGCAGCAGCAAAGATCATCTCTGCGTTGGATACACGATAGTTCTCGATAAATACAACTTTCAGTTTTCCGTTGATGGAAGCATCGTTGTTGATCACATCTGCAACGGAATTGATCAGTTTAATGGTCTGTTTTGCACGACGATATCCTGCTGCAGCTTTTGCGCCAAAGATAAATGTTCTTGGATAGAAATCCATCTCCGGATGAGCTTTGATCTGGTTGTACAGATACATTACATGCAGAATATTCATCAGCTGACGTTTGTACTCATGAAGTCTCTTAACCTGTACATCGAAAATAGAATGAGGATTTACTTCGATACCATTGTGCTCCTGGATATATTTTGCCAGACGAACTTTGTTCTGGTATTTAATGTTCATGAATTCCTGCAGAGCTTTTTTATCATCCGCATATACTTTCAGTTTTGCCAGTTCCGGCAGATTGGTAATCCAACCGTCACCGATATGATCGGTAATCCAGTTGGCCAGCAGCTGGTTTCCATGAAGCAGGAAACGTCTCTGGGTAATACCATTTGTCTTGTTGTTGAATTTCTCCGGATACATCTCGTAGAAATCTCTCAGTTCCTGTTTTTTCAGGATTTCGGTATGCAGCTGTGCAACACCGTTAACGGAATATCCGCCGGCGATTGCCAGATGAGCCATCTTAACCTGGCCATCATAAATAATAGCCATTTTTCTTACTTTATCCTGATTTCCAGGATATTTTGCCTGGATTTCCATGATAAATCTGCGGTTGATTTCTTCTACGATCTGGTAAACACGCGGAAGCAGTTTGGAGAACAGCTCGATCGGCCATTTTTCCAGAGCTTCTGCCATGATGGTATGGTTGGTGTAAGCACATGTATGAGTGGTAATATCCCATGCTTCATCCCAGTTCATACCTTCTTCATCCAGAAGGATTCTCATCAGCTCAGCAACTGTCATCGTCGGATGAGTATCGTTCAGCTGGAAGGTTACTTTCTTCGGCAGATCATGCAGATCGCTGTGAGACTTTTTGAACTTTTCAATAGCAGCCTGAATACTTGCGGAAACAAAGAAGTACTGCTGTTTCAGACGCAGCTCTTTACCTGCATAGTGGTTGTCGTTCGGATACAGAACTTCAACAATGTTCTTAGCCAGGTTTTCCTGCTCTACTGCTTTATGATATTCACCCTTGTCAAACAGATCCAGACGGAAGTCATTGATTGCTTCTGCATCCCAGATTCTCAGGGTGTTAACGATTTTATTGTTGTAACCTACGATCGGCATATCGTAAGGAATAGCCATTACGGACTGATAACCTTCCTGGATGAAACGGTTTCTTCCGGTAGCATGGTCATATTCAACTTTAACATATCCGCCGAACTTAACTTCTTTTGCATATTCCGGACGGCGCAGTTCGAATGGATATCCGTTCTTCAGCCAGTTATCCGGAACTTCTACCTGATAACCATTTTCAATTTTCTGTTTGAACAGACCATAGTGATAACGGATACCACAGCCATATGCACAATATCCCAGTGTTGCCAGAGAATCCAGGAAACATGCAGCCAGTCTTCCCAGACCACCGTTACCCAGTGCCGGATCCGGCTCCTGGTCTTCAATAACGTTCAGATCAAATCCCAGTTCATCCAGAGCTTCTTTCACTTCCTGATAAGCAGTCAGGTTGATCAGGTTGTTGCCCAGTGCACGTCCCATCAGGAACTCCATGGACAGATAATATACGATCTTCGGATCATCTTTTTCATACTGTTTCTGGGTCAGCAGCCAATTATCAATGATAACATCCTTTACTGCCAGAGAAACAGCCTGAAAAATCTGCTCCTGAGTTGCTTCTTCAATGGTCTTTCTGTAAAGCATCTTTACATTATCCTTTACAGACTGTTTAAATTCTTCCTTCTTGAAATGTTTGTCTAACATCCTTACCTCCTCATTCAATCAATGGCATTACATAACTTTTTCAACTGCCAAAATTACTTCTTCGGAATTGATATTCCATTTCTTTTCATAACCCTTGGTAGTATCCATCGTGATACTCTGTGCTAATACTTCTGATTGAATCTCATCGGCATGTGTCTTCATGATGTCTTCAATTACGCTGTTGTCCTTCACATACACGTTGATCTTATCCATTACTTCGAATCCGGCTTCTTTTCGCATCGTCTGCACTTTACTGATAATTTCTCTTACGAAACCTTCTTCAATTAGCTCTTCAGTAAGATTTGTATCCAGAACAACAGCCAGATTATTGTCGGATTCTGTCACAAATCCTTCCATCTGAGCAGTATCTATCAACAAATCACTTTCTAATAGTACAACCTCATTGCCATTGATGTCAAGCTTTAATTCACCGCAGGAGCGAAGTTCAGCCATAGCTTTATTTCCATCCAGAGCAGCCAGTGCAGCTTTAATACCTCCCAGAAGTTTTCCATACTTCGGACCCACTGTCTTCAGCTGCGGTTTAAAGGTATAGGAAATGAAGTTCTCAATGTTATCTGTAAACTCTACTACCTTTACATTCAGCTCATCTGCAATGATGCTGGTATAGAACTCAGACAGTTCGTATGCGGCCTTCACATACATTTTTGCGATCGGCTGACGGTTTTTAATATTTGCAGCATTACGGCACGCACGTCCCATAACAACGATGTCCAGAAGATGTTCCATATTGTCTTCCAGTTCTTTATCGATCCACTCCTGTTTTGCCACCGGGAAATCACACAGATGTACACTTTCCGGAGCATCTTTATCGATAGATCTTACCAGATTCTGATAGATATCTTCTGTCATAAACGGAATCATAGGAGCAGCTACTTTGGAAATTGTGACAAGTGCGGTATACAAAGTCATATAAGCATTAATTTTATCCTGCTCCATGCCTTTTGCCCAGAAACGCTCACGGCTTCTTCTGACATACCAGTTACTCATATCATCCACAAATTCCTGAAGAGCTCTTGCAGCTTCCGGAATCCGGTAATTTTCAAGATTGTTGTCCACTGTCTGAATCACAGTATTCAGCTTGGACAGCAGCCATTTATCCATAACAGACAGCTTATCATATTCCAGTGCATACTTGGTTGCATCAAATTCATCAATATTTGCATACAGCACGAAGAACGCATAGGTGTTCCACAGTGTGCTCATAAATTTTCTCTGACCTTCCTGCACTGCTTTTCCATGGAAACGGTTCGGCAGCCACGGTGCACTGTTAATGTAGAAATACCAGCGGATCGCATCTGCTCCGTAAGTTTCCAGAGCCTCAAACGGGTCAACTGCATTTCCTTTGGATTTACTCATTTTCTGTCCGTTTTCATCCTGTACATGACCCAGAACGATAACATTTTCATACGGAGCTTTATTAAACAGCAATGTAGACTCTGCCAGCAGGGAATAGAACCATCCACGTGTCTGGTCTACTGCCTCAGAAATAAACTGTGCCGGGAACTGCTGCTCAAACAGTTCTTTATTCTCAAATGGATAATGGTGCTGTGCAAATGGCATTGCTCCTGAGTCGAACCAGCAGTCGATTACTTCCGGTACCCGGTGCATCGGTTTTCCGCAGACCGGACATTTGATTGTAATCTCATCAATGTACGGACGATGCAGCTCAACCGTTTTTGCTCTCTCATCACCACTCATTTCAAACAGTTCCTGACGGCTTCCGATAGAATGCATATGACCGCATTCACACTCCCAGATATTCAGCGGAGTTCCCCAGTAACGGTTTCTGGAAATACCCCAGTCCTGTACATTCTCCAGCCAGTCACCGAAACGGCCTTTTCCGATACTTTCCGGAATCCAGTTGATTGTATTATTGTTGCGGATCAGATCATCCTTCACTGCAGTCATCTTGATAAACCATGATTCACGTGCATAGTAAATCAGAGGAGTATCACATCTCCAGCAATGCGGATAATCATGTTCGAATTTTGGTGCGTCGAACAAAAGACCCTTTGCTTCCAGATCTTTCAGCACTTCCGGATCGGCACTCTTTACATTCGGGTCTTTTTCCATTTCTGCTTTGGATGGTTTTGCTCTCATTCCTGCAAATGGAGTTTCCGGAGTCATACATCCCTTCTCATCCACAAATTTTACCAGCGGCAGGTTATATTCTCTTCCCACACGGGCATCATCTTCACCAAATGCCGGTGCAATATGAACGATACCGGTACCATCTGACATGGTTACATAATCATCACAGATTACATAATGAGCTTTTTTATGCTGTTTTTCTGCTTCCTGTGCAGCACACTCATACAGTGCCACATACTCTTTATATTCCAGGTCTGTTCCTTTGTAGGTTTCCAAAACTTCATAAGCCGGTGTATCTTCTGTTGCCAGCTTACCCAGCACTTTGTCCAGAAGTGCTTCTGCCATATAATATACATAACCATCTGCGGCTTTTACTTTACAGTAAGTGTCAGATGGATTCACACAAAGTGCCACGTTGGACGGCAGTGTCCACGGTGTAGTGGTCCATGCCAGGAAATAAGCATCCTCTCCTACAACCTTGAAACGTACCACTGCAGAACGTTCTTTCACAGTTTTATAACCCTGTGCCACTTCCTGTGCAGACAGCGGTGTTCCACAGCGCGGACAGTACGGCACGATCTTAAATCCTTTGTACAAAAGACCTTTATCCCAGATCTGTTTCAATGCCCACCACTCGGACTCAATATAATCATCATGATACGTTACATATGGATCATCCATATCTGCCCAGAAACCAACAGTAGAAGAAAAATCTTCCCACATACCTTTGTATTTCCAGACACTCTCTTTACACTTGTCGATGAAAGGCACCAGACCGTACTCTTCAATCTGCTCCTTTCCATCCAGGCCCAGAAGCTTTTCCACTTCTAGTTCAACCGGCAGACCATGGGTATCCCAACCTGCTTTTCTCGGTACCATATACCCTTTCATAGTACGGTAACGTGGAATCATATCCTTAATAACACGGGTCAGTACATGACCGATATGTGGTTTACCGTTTGCAGTCGGCGGTCCGTCATAGAAGGTATAAGTTTCTCCCTCTTTCCGGTGCTCCATACTCTTTTCGAAAATATGATTCTCTTTCCAGAATTCTTCTGTCTTCTTCTCTCGCTCCACAAAATTCAGATTCGTTGACACTTTCTGATACATAAGCGGAACCTCCTTCTTTTTACATTTTTTCCCCGGGGATTTTTACATAATTCCTTTCCGCCGCAGTGCGATCCTGCCCGGAGGGCTTTTTGTATACCAGGGGACTTCCCTGGTATACAAAAAAGCTCTCGTCCTGCAACAGGACGAGAGCATATATATTGCCATCGTTATACCACCTCTTACAGCGTACGGGCTTTTACACCGATACACGTTCCTTTTAACGGGGGAAAGCCGTCCGCTCCTACCTTATCCTTACGGATAATTTCAGATGGCAACTCGGGAGTGATCTTCATCTGCTCCTACTCATACCGGGCTTCCACCTTCCCCGGCTCGCTGTAACTTTTGAATACAGACTACTGTCTCCGTCTTCGTTTTTATTACAGAACATTATAATCAGGGAAGGAAAGGCTTGTCAAGGGATTTTTCCCATAAACCTGACAATAAAATCCCCTTTTTTAGTGCTGTACCTGTGTTTCTTCCATCATTTTTGCAAATACAGGTCCTACATACTTAGCGGCCAGCGGTACCAGCTCCTGATCATGGTTTGTCACCAACCGTGTATTTTTGTCAATTATTAATGTATTTTCCTCCTCCGGTGTACTCGCCGGCCAATGCACAATTCCATCATGATCAGGATTTCCAGTGCGTGCAAATGCCATCACTGACTCAAAAATCTGGTTTTCAATAACTTCTGTCACGCCTTCCTCCTGTGTCACCGGAACCAGCTCCGTGTTGTGGAACACATAAGGAATATCCGCACAATGCCATGGGGTACTTCCTCCGTCAACAGGCATATCCAGATTAAAGAAATAGGAATATGTAGAAGGATTTAACCCGCTTCGCAGTTTTATATACTCCTGTGTAGGCAGACGGAATATAAAATCAAGTTTTAAGAGATCGGAAATCGGGCGTTCCGGATAAGCTTCCCTGAACAAAGGAATCAGTGCCTTTGCCCCTTCCTCACCAATAGTATGACAGATCATTTCTTCCTGCTGTTCTTCCGTCATCTCATGTTTATTATACGAAGGCAGACCAAACGAAGAAAATTCTCCGAATACAGTTCCTATCAGCAGCGGAATCTGTGACGTTTCTTCACGGAATCCATTGATACGTGGTTCGCCCTTATAAAATGCATTGGGATGCGGGCTACCTCCCACGTATTTTCCCTTTGCTTCAAATTCCGGTTTTACTTTCAGATATGCTTCTGCCAGTTGTGCATAAGGAATAGTTTCCAGATCATGGAATTCTTCCGTTCCAAGCTCTGCCATCATGGCAATCGCCAATTCTTCTCCGTCCCCTGTACTGTCTTCCAGCGCCATTCCGGCAATACCACTCATGATAATACCTTTCGCAAATAAACCATCCGCCGCCGGAGTCTGAAGCAGTGTAGTAATCTTAGACCCGCCGCCGGACTGACCGAACAAAGTTACATTATCCGGGTCTCCTCCGAACTTTTCAATATTATCATGGATCCACTGAAGAGCCGCAACCATATCATCTGTTCCTGCATTTCCGGAATTAGCATATTCTTCACCAAAGGCAGACATATCCATATATCCCAGTATGTTCAGACGATGGTTAATAGAAACCACAACAACCTGTCCATACCTGCACATGTTTTCTCCTTCATAAGCTACCTGTTCAATAGAAGAACCAGCAAAATATCCGCCGCCGTGAAGCCATACCATAACCGGTCTTTTTTCCCCGTCACAGGCAGGTGTCCACACATTCAGGTTCTGACAATTCTCGTCCATCACCCAATAACGGTGAGGAACAAATAATTCTCCCTTAGGCTCCTCCATTTCCAGCAGCGGGCAGACATAACCGTAGCTGGTCGCATCCTTCACGCCTTCCCATGGTTCCACCGGCTGCGGAGCCTGAAAACGTTTTGCTGTTGCATAAGGAATTCCCTTAAAAATAAACATCCCATTGTAAGTATATCCTCTTACTTTACCCTGCCGGGTCTCCACAATTGTACTGTTATTTCCATAACTGAATGCTAATGCCATTGATTTTTCCTCCTGTTCCAAATCCTGATACCCTATTCTATCACATCCAGGCGAAAAAGTCTGCAACATCTGCAAAACGAAATATGATTGTCGGTTCACAGGTATCTATGATATACTGATTCCATGATACAAGGGTCGGAAGGTGTTTTGACCCATGATTTAACAAAGAAAAAGGAGAACTAAATGAACAAAAGAAACAAACGCCGCAGCCTGCTGCTTCTGCTCTTTGCAGCTGTTCTTTTATCCGCGAACATTACCTGCGTTTTGGGGGCCGAAGAACAGCCGATCCATACAGAATCCTCAGACACAGTTGTGGAGGGGCAGGAGGAATCTACTGAGTCTTCTGACGATGCAGAAGAACCCGAACGACTGGAACCGGATGCCTATTTTGAACCGGTTCAGACAGACAGTATCGAAAGCTGGCCTGCAGGACCTGCGGTATGGGCGGAATCTGCCGTAGTGATGGATATGGACACCGGAACATTTCTATATTCAAAAAATATGGATGCCACCAAATACCCGGCAAGTATCACAAAAATTATGACAACACTGCTTGCCATCGAAAATGCCTCTCCCAATGAACGGGTCACCTTCTCCGAGCATGCAATCTGGGGTATCGAAAGAAACAGTTCCCACATCGGAATCCGTATCGGTGAGATATTGTCCATGAAAGATTGCTGGTATGGTATGATGCTGGAATCTGCCAACGAAGTATGTCTCGCTGTTGCAGAACACATCGGCGGAAGTGTGGAAAGATTTGTAGAAATGATGAATCAGAAAGCTGCCGCACTCGGCTGCACCGGTACGCATTTCACCAACCCCAACGGTCTTCCGGATGAAAATCACTATACCACAGCTCATGATATGGCACTGATTGCACAGGCAGCCTATAAGAATAAAACATTTCGCCAGGTATGCGGTACAAAAGTTTACAAAATTTCAAAGACAAATGTGTGCGGAGAAGAACGATGGCTGGGCAATCACCACAAAATGCTTCCGGAACGGCCCTATGCATATGAGGGATGTACCGGCGGCAAAACAGGATTTACCACAGCGGCTCTGAATACTCTGGTTACCTATGCAGAGCGGGATGGCCGACGGCTTGTCTGCGTTTCCCTGAGGACGAATGGCCCACAGATTTATGTAGATACCGCCTCTATGCTGGATTATGGTTTCAGTCAATTTCAAAATATTACGCTGTATTCCCGCAGCGGCAATGCAGGCAGCGGACTACTTTATCCTTCTTTTTATTTTGGTGAATTCTGCACGATAGATCAGACTCGTCCCTCTGTGGCTGTCACGCTTCCGGCCGCTGCCGGCCTGGAACAGATGGAAATTGCTTATTCTCAGACAGACACCGGCTATACAAGAACTTACATGTTCCATCAGCAGACAATCGGAAAGGAATCCGTCCCGCGAACAGAACTTTTTGCAAAGCCCCAAACCATTCTCGCCACCCCAATTACAGAAACTGTTCAGGACACTGCCTCAACAGTACTTACACCGAAAAATGTGGCTTTCTCGTTTCAGACAATAAAGAAGTTCCTGAAAGAATTGCCTCTGTACTTTTACTTACTTTCTTTCCTGCTGCTTCTTCTTATCGTAATGGAAATTGTTCTGATGATACGGGCACGAAAACGCAAAAAAAGAAGAAAAAAGAAAAAAAGGTGACTCCGGTCACCTTTTTTCCTGTCTGCGCTTCTCACGCCTTTTTCTTTTGATTTCTTCTTTTTTATCACGGATCATCTGTGCTTCCTGCTCATCTGTCAGCTTCATGGTTTTCACCGCAAACACACTGCCATGATCCGTCTTCTTTATGCGGATTTTTCCTTTCAGCCACCCATGGCGCGGACAATATGCCAGACAATAATAATTTTTCTGCCCGCTGGCAAACCACCGGATTTTTTTCCGCACATTCTTTTCACACAGAAAACATCTGCTGGCAGTCACGTTTTTATCTGCCATAATATCCTCTCGGGAAGGGAACTCCCGGGTAATATATTTTTCATACCCGGGATATACCACCTTGATTTCTTCCTCTTTTTTCTCCGGATATTGATAACAGTCAATCGAGAAAAATGTATCCGCTATATCATCATGGATTCTTTCCAGAACTTTTGCCGTATACCAGGCATCATCAAATGCCCGGTGAAATTCCCGTTTCTTTTCAATCTGCAGGAAATCCACCGCATATTCCAGTGATTTTCTGCTGTCTCCATCCTCGTAATCCAGGCTGAACAATTTCTGAACATCCAGAAAAGCAACCGGTCCTTTCAAAAGCTGCAGTACACCGTAATATTTCATATTTCTCTGTAACTCCAGCAGATCTGTATTGCCCCAGGTACAGAACCAGTAATCTTCTCCGCACCACTTGAGAAATTCACGGATTGCCTTATAAAAGGCTGTTCCTTTTTCCAGATCTTTCATATCCAGACGAATAATCTCCTGCGTACGAAAATGCAGTTTTTTGTAAATTCTGGGCTGTATCAGTGTATGATATTCATCAATTATCTTTTTTTCACTATTCAGTTTCACAGCCCCGATTTCAATAATCTCGAAAGGAATTCTTTCATTTTCCTGTTCCTTTCCATAAGGACACTGGTTCCACTCAAGATCAAAGACAATATAATTCATACAATACCAGTTCCTTCCCCTAAACCTCTTTATCTTTTTAAGAATGGCTCAGCTATTTTCTCCAAAGCCTCCGGATGGCTGTGATTCCATTCTTCATAAGATATTCCACTGTCAGACACAGTTTTTCCCAGCTTTGTCAGGAAAACCGGAATATCTTTCTCAAGCATAGTCCCCAGTTCTTTTCCCATCGTCTCCTGTCCCTGACGCTGTTCTCCATTGATATAAAGAACAAATGCCGGCTGAGGCTTCCCGTCCACAGATTTGACTCCTCCACGGAATCCCAGTGCTCCTGTCTGATGTGTTCCGCAGGAGGAAGGACAACCGGATATATGAATCTGTGGAAGTGCTCCGTCCGGAATCTCTGCCTCTCTCACAGCCTGTACACAGGCTGCCAGCAATGCCTGAGAATCGCGAACTCCCACCTGACAGATAGCCGCACCGATACAGCTTACCGATGTCTCAAATAAAGATTCTGCACTGTCTTTCGTCACATGCAGTACCTTTTCTGCTTCTTTTCCCGTCAGATTGATGATATAAGCAGTCTCATCCGGGGCCAGACGCATCTCCACCGCTTCCATATCCTGAATGGCATCACTCAGCGCACACAGACTTTCCATGGACGGCTGCCCACCGATAGGATGCCAGATTACGGTATACAGTCCCTCCTGTTTCTGCTCCATGACACGGGCATTATTGACACAGATTCCGTCACCTTTTTTATATACAGCTGTTATTTCCGGGTGAATATCCAGATTTTCACCGGAAGCAAATACTTCTTCCAATTTCTCCAGATATGCTTTTTTATATGCCTCCGGTCCACCCAGTGCCTCCTGCATATAACGGGTACGGGCTTTTCCCCGGTTCGTATAATTTCCGTAAGCCCGGAAAGTAAGCCACATGGCCTTAATATAATAAAGAATCTTCTCCGGTTCTACGGCCTCCGCAACCTTCACGCCAAAAAGAGGATTATTACCCAGTCCTCCGGCACTGTATACATCAAAAGTACCATCTTCTCTGGCAGCAAATCCAAGATCACGATATGTGGCATGTGTGAGATTTTCCTGAGAATTCGAGAAACATACCTTTAATTTTCTCGGCATTTTCTCTGCACAGATAAAATGCATCAGATACTCACCTGCACACTCTGCCCACGGAAGAACATCAAAGAACTCTTCTTTCTCCACGCCTGTCAAAGGAGAACACATCACATTCCGCGGAAAGTCTCCACCGCCGCCCATCGTCACAATTCCTGAATCCAGAGCTTCTTCCATAATACCGCAGACCTGATCCGGCTGAAGATCATGGAGCTGAATGGTCTGACATGTGGTAAAATGAGCTTTCTCCACCTGATACTTTCGGATCGCATCTGCCACAAAAGCCAGCTTTTCTTTTGTCACCCTGCCCGCTGTCATACGCAAACGCAGCATACTGGCCTTTCCGCCTCTCTGTGCATAACTTCCATAAAAACCGGAAAAACCTTTATAATCGCCTTTACTCATATCTCCCGCATAAAAAGCATCTGTTTTCTCTTTAAACTCACTGATTTTTTCTTTCCATGTCTGCATATCTATTCTTTCCATCTAACTTCCTCCTTTGAACATTGGTATCACAAAATATTTCAAAAGCTGTAACTATTCTAACAAACTGACAGTTATTTGTAAAGACATCCCAGTTACTGCACCAGAATCTTCCTCTTTTCGCTTGACATTTTTCTCATCAATGTTACAATATTTTTGATAATAAAACAGTGTTTCAGCTAGGGGAGCCTTCGGGCTGAGAGTACGTTTTACGTTGACCCTCACTACTTGATCCGGATGATGCCGGCGTAAGGAAGCATAACTTTTTATAGAATCAGTTATTACAAAACTTACCACAGAATCTTTGTAGTCCCCTCCTGACGCACAGTCAAGGAGGTTTTTTGTCTTAAAAGAAGATAAAGCCTCCGGCAGATCGGGAGCACCACTTTCTGCCGATTTTCAAGATAAAATAACAAAACTGGAGGAAATGGATATGTCTGATTACACAACACAGATGGATGCCGCCCGCAAGGGTATCATCACACCGCAGATGAAGGTTGTCGCAGAGAAAGAACACTGGGATCCGGAAGAACTGCGCAAATGCATTGCAAAAGGAGAAATTATTATTCCCTGCAATAAGAATCACAAATCCCTGAGTCCCAGTGGAGTAGGCGCTAAGTTAACAACAAAAATCAATGTGAACTTAGGTGTCTCCCGGGACTGGAAAGATGTAAACATGGAGTATGAAAAGGTACACTCCGCTGTTGAGATGGGTGCGGAAGCTATCATGGATCTCAGTTCCTACGGAGACACCAGAACTTTTAGAAGAAAACTCACCAGTGAATGTCCTGCCATGATCGGAACCGTACCGATCTATGATGCCGTAGTATATTATCACAAACCACTGGGAAAAATCACTGCACAGGAATGGCTGGATATTGTCCGGATGCATGCAGAAGACGGCGTTGACTTTATGACCATCCACTGTGGTATGAACCGTGCTACAGCGGAACGTTTCAAGAAAAACAAACGACTGATGAACATTGTATCCCGCGGCGGATCCATTATGTTTGCCTGGATGGAAATGACCGGTGAGGAGAACCCGTTCTATGAGCATTATGATGAGATTCTGGATATCTGCAGAGAATATGATATTACCATGAGTCTGGGAGATGCCTGCCGTCCGGGATGTATCGCGGATGCCACTGACACAGCTCAGATCGAAGAACTGATCACACTGGGAGAACTGACAAAACGTGCCTGGGAAAAAGATGTTCAGGTTATGATCGAAGGACCGGGCCACATGCCTATGAATCAGATTGCAGCCAACATGGAAATCCAGAAAACACTGTGTCACGGAGCACCGTTCTATGTACTGGGACCTCTGGTTACTGACGTAGCTCCCGGTTACGATCATATTACCTCTGCCATCGGCGGTGCCATTGCTGCCTCCGCAGGTGCGGCTTTCCTGTGCTATGTAACTCCGGCGGAGCACCTTCGCCTTCCTAACGCAGCTGACGTGAAAGAAGGAATTATTGCTGCTAAAATCGCAGCCCATGCCGCAGATATTGCCAAAGGAATCCCCGGAGCAGCCGACTGGGATTATAAGATGAGCGAAGCCAGAAAACGTCTGGACTGGGAAGAAATGTTTAACCTCAGCATGGACCCTGAAAAAGCCCGCCGCTATCGTGCAGAAGCCAAACCGGAAAAAGAAGACACCTGCAGTATGTGCGGTAACTTCTGTGCCGTAAAGAACACCAACCGGATTCTGGATGGCGAGATTGTAAGTATATTTGATGAATAATAACAAGGGTGGCCAGGGACGGGTTCGTAGTCACCCCTCCCTGGCCACCCTTGATCACTTTTAGCTGGCATTACTTGCCGCTATTTTTACTTTACTCCACAGATTACTGATCATTTTTCTGGTGGATTCGTTATAGACAAACACCTCATCCATATCATTGCCGCTTCTCGGAATATAGGCATTGATTCCTTCAAAATCTCCGCCCTCTCCGGACAGGTCATCCATTACTTCCTGATTGGCAGAGGTATATCCCACATAACTGGAATTATCGTAAGCACCGTCATAGTCACAGGCATAGTTGATAAATGCGTGTGCCAGTTCCGGATTTTTTGCATTTTTCGGGATTACCATAGCATCAGACCACAGGTTTGTTCCTGTCTCCGGCAGATAATATCCCATATCTTCATTTTCATCCATAACGTAAGTGGCATCTCCGGAATAAATCAGACCCAGTGCTTTTCTTCCCTGTGCCATATTATCAATGATCTCATCCGTCACGATTTCCGGTTCCATGGTCTGTACACACTGAATCAGCCAGCCATAAGCCTCCTGAAGTTCATCTTCATTCTCCGTATTCATGGAATAACCCAGAGCCTTCAGTGCCATCATAAAGCTGTCACGTTCGGAATCATAAAGGTAAATATCTCCTTTATATTTTTCATCCAGGAAAATATTATATCCTTCCCTTTCCAGATCTTCGATATCCACCTTCGTGGTATCATACACGATGCCGGCGGTTCCCCAGAAGTAAGGAATAGAGTATTCATTTTCCGGGTCATAAGGAAGACCGAGCACATCTTCACACAATTTATACATACAGTCCAGTTTGGAATGATCCAGTTTCTGCAGATAACCTTCTTCTATCAACCTCTGAATCATATAATCGCTGGGAACCAGAATGTCATAGGCTTCGCCATTTGCCACTTTAATATACATCTGCTCATTGGAATCAAAATTTTCCATAACCACCGTACAACCGGTCTCTTCTTCAAAATCACTGATGATATTTTCACCTGTATATTCGCCCCAGTTATAGATATAAAGTGTCTGGCCTTCGAAAGGACGGGCAGAACTTCCCTCTCCCATACGAACGAATAAAATAATTCCCACAAGCACTGCTGCCATAGCGGCCGCAGGAATCCATTTTCTTCTCTTTCCAATTTCCGCTTTTTTCTGACGTTTGGCAGCAAACAGTGGGGCTACATTAATGATGACCAGAACTGCTGTAATAATCACAACCACCAACGTAGAAATAGCATTGATACTTGGATTTACACGCTTACTCATGGTATAAACCATAATACTCAGGTTCTTTACACCGCTTCCTGTAACAAAGTAGGAAATAATAAAGTCATCCACTGACATAGTAAATGCGATCAGAGAACCTGATACAATTCCCGGTGTAATCTGCGGCACAATAACCTTGGTCAGAGCCTGCCAGGGTGTTGCTCCCAGATCCATAGCTGCATCCGCCAGATTGGGATCCAGCGACTTAATCTTCGGCATAACAGACAGAATAACATAAGGAATACAGAAAGCAATATGGGCCAGCAGCATGGTCACAAAACCTTTTTCAACTTTAAAGGTAATGAACAACAGCATAAATCCGATAGCTGTAACGATCTCCGGATTCATCAGCGGCAGATTATCAATCTGTTCCATCACATCCCGCACAATCTTTTTTGATTTGCTCAGACCAATGGCAGAAATCGTTCCCACAACCGTGGACACCGCCGTGGCAATCAGGGCCACCGCAAATGTAGTGTACAGTGATTCCATCATATCATGAGATTCCAGCATATGACGGTACCAGCGAAGAGAAAATCCCGAAAAACTGGTCAGTGACTTCCCATCATTAAAAGAGAAAATAATCATATACAGGATGGGAAGATAGAAGAACACAATCATCAGAAGCATCAGTATTCTTCCAAAGGTACGTTTACTTTTTTTCATACTGATTACTCCTCCTTTCCGCCCTGGTTTCGGATCTCTACTTTACGGACAGCTACCATCAGAAGCATCATAATCACTGCCATAATCATAGAAACCGCACTTCCGAAATTCCATTCACCTACGGTAATAAACTGATTCTCGATCATATTACCGATCAGGAAATACTTTCCTCCGCCCAACAGCTTCGGAATAAAGAAGGAACTGACTGCCGGCAGGAATACCAGCGTAATTCCATTGATGACGCCCGGAATGGAAAGCGGCAGGGTCACCCGTATAAAGGTCTGCACCGGATTGGCTCCCAGATCCGCACTGGCCTCCAGCAGAGAATGATCCATTTTGCACAGAGACGTATTGATCTGCAGAATCATAAAAGGCAGGAAGTTGTATACCATACCCAGGAGTACCGCTCCCTCCGTATAGAGAAGCTCACTTCCACCAAATCCAAAAAAGCTGAAAATCCTCTGAATAAGACCTCCCTCGCTGAGCAGACCGATCCATGCATAAGTTCTTACCAGCATGTTGATCCACATGGGAAGTGTAATACAAAGCACTAGCAGATTCTGTACCTTTTCGCTGCTGCGGGCAATAAAATAAGCTACAGGATATCCCAAAAACAGACAAATAATGGTTGTCTTAATGGCAATCCACAAAGAACGCCACAGAATGATCAAAAAGTCAGGGTCGGTAAAAAATTTGACATAATGATCAAGGGTAAGGGTGAAGGAGATAATGGTATTCCCCGGTTCTGTAACAGAATACAGAGCAATCAGAACCATAGGAAGCACCAGCATCAGCGCCGCCCAGATAATATAGGGAAATGCCAGCTGTGAAAACTTCTTCATCAGAACTCCATCCTTGACATCACATGAATATCTTCCGGGAAGAATGTCAGACCGACCTCCTGACCTACTTCCGAATAATCTGTCGTGTGTATCTTAAATTCACGTCCTGTGGTAGAGAACGTAATCTTGTATACACCCTCTGTCACCTGTTCCGGATCAAAATCATAATCTACACTGATATCCACACTCTGATCTTCATCACTCAGTTTCCATCCCTGTGCGTTAGCCCATGTCTTAATATCGGTATCCAGTGCCTGCGACTCCTGAATCTCATCTACTGTCTTCAGGAAGTTGAACGCCATAACTGCTTCGTTAGCCTTCTCATTCTTAACAAATGGCTGATTGACAACAAAAATCATACGTTCAATACTGGTTCCATTACCGGTAGCAAACGTAACCGGATACTGCCCCTCTTCTTCTTTCAGGTCGTATTCCACCTTTGCGATGGAAATATAATCATCCGTTTCCGGATTCCATGCCTGTGCATTGGAACGTGCAATGATCTCTCTGGCATCCAGAGCTTTCACGTCCTCCAGATCCACATAGAAATTATTGGCACTGATCTTTTCTTTGCCGTCCTCACTTGTCACATCATGATTCTTGATTACTCGCATATTGACCGTCACACTGGTACCGGGAACGGTCTCCACCATAATTTCATAATGGACACCCTTAAACAGCACGCTGAGAACCTCACCGGTCATTTTGCCGTCCTTCACATCCACGATGTCAATGTCTTCCGGACGGATCACCACATCCACCGGCTCATTTTCCTTAAATCCATAATCCACGCAGTCAAAAGTAATGTCATCAAAACGTACTTTATAATCCTCTAGCATCACACCCGGCAAAATATTACTCTCACCGATAAAGTTTGCCACATACCGGTTCGTAGGTTCGTTGTATACCTCCTGCGGAGTACCGATCTGCTGAATCTCTCCGTTTTTCATAACCACAATCTTATCTGACATAGTCAGTGCCTCTTCCTGATCATGAGTTACAAAAATGAAAGTAATACCTACCTCCTGCTGAATCCGTTTCAACTCATACTGCATTTCCTTTCGCAGCTTCAGATCCAAAGCCGCCAGCGGCTCATCCAGAAGCAGCACCTTCGGTTCATTAACCAGAGCTCTGGCAATAGCAACACGCTGCTGCTGTCCGCCGGACAATAATGTAGTATTTTTATTTTCATAACCTTCAAGACCGATCAGTTTCAGCATTTTCATAACCTTCTGTTCGATGATATCCTTGCTCATCTTCTTAATCTTCAGGCCAAATGCAATATTTTCATATACACTCAGATGGGGAAATAAAGCGTACTTCTGAAAAACCGTATTCAGTTCCCTCTCATACGGGGGCTTCTGACTGATTTCCTCACCGTCAAAAATAACCTTTCCTTCATCTGCATCCAGAAATCCTCCAAGAATACGCAGTAGAGTTGTCTTTCCACAGCCGCTGGGACCCAGCAGCGTAACAAACTCATTCTCGTATATATCCAGATTCACACCTTTCAGGACAATCTGTCCGTCAAAGCTCTTTACAATATTTCGAAACTCGATCAGTTTCTTTTTTTCCATATATCACTCCTCCTTCCTAGAACATCGGGGGCGTGGTAATCCACAGAATTTTTGCATCACTGCTTCCGTGATTATACAGATAATGTCCCTTCGTTCCATCCAAATAAAAAGTTTCCTGTGCCTTTAATTTGAACTTCTGGTTTCCACGAACCAGCGTCACAGTGCCCTTCAAAACATAACCAAATTCCTCTCCCTGATGTGCACACATCTCCTGGCTATTTTTATGAGGGTGAAGTGTCAAAAGGATCGGTTCCATCTTATTCTTCTGCGCATTAGGAATGACCCACTCAATCGTATAGTCCTCCCGCTCATCTTCAAAAAAATCCTGTGTGGAAAACACGATCTGCTTTTCCTCTTCCTCATGAAAAAACTCCGACAGATTCGTTCCGAGAGCTTCCAGAATATCTTCCAGCGTTGCAATACTGGGAGCAGTAAGATTTCTCTCCACCTGAGACAGAAATCCCTTTGTAAGTTCACTTCGCGAAGCCAGATCCCCAAGCGTCAGATCATTCTGAAGACGCAGCTCTTTCAGCTTCTTACCGATATCCAAAATTACACCTCCCATCTTCTATTATAACTTAGTATCTTTTCCACATTCTTACAAAACCAATTGCCGAAAGGTTACTAATACTATACTTTTTTTTAAAAATTAGTGAACAAATTCATTATACATAGTTGTATATATAATGCAATACTTTTTTCAGAAATTTTACACAAAAAACGATGACTAGGGGACGGGTTCATAGACACGAATAGTGTCTATGAACCCGTCCCCTAGTCACCCAGTCACCCCTATTTCAGTTATATAATCGCATTCACTGCCGCTGTATAAGCTTCCTGTGCCGCCGGCAGCAGCTGCCGTGCCTGTTGCAAATCATTTTTTCTCAGTGCATCCACTAAGGGAACCAGCTCCGTGTAAAGGCGAGTCATGCTGAGATTACCTGCCGCACCTTTTACTGCATGCGCACACTGAAATGCTTCCTGTACTTCTTCCTCATTCATCGCACAGACCATCTTCTCAAAATGAGTATCTTCACAAAACTTCACCAGCAGTTCCTCATAAAACTCTTTATTATTATCCAGGCGTTTCAGTCCCTGATTAACATCAACCCCTGCTTTTGTAAGCTTATACCTGTTCACGACTTTTAAAAACCTCCTGAAGTGTTTCATATAGTATTTCTGTCTCGATGGGTTTCGCAATATGACCATTCATACCTGCATCCATGACCGCAGACACATCCTCTGAAAAAGCATTTGCTGTCATAGCAAAAACCGGAACCGTCAAAGCATCCGGCTTACTGCTTTTTCTGATTGCGCGCACGGCTTCATATCCATCCATTCGAGGCATATTAATATCCATTAATATACAATCAAAAAATCCATCTGGTTCCTTTTCATAGATTTCCACTGCTTCATATCCATCCTCGGCACAGCTTACTTCAATTCCCACCATATTCAGCAGTTTAACCGCAACTTCCCTGTTCAGCTCTACATCCTCTGCCAGCAAAATATGTTTTCCTGAGAAATCATATTCTCCCGATTTTTTATCTTTATCTTCGGCTCCCTTTCCTGCCACACGCTGCAGTACATTGAACAGGCTGGACTGAAACATGGGTTTCTCTACAAAATAACTGACACCCGCTTCTCTTCCTTCTTCCTGAATCTCATTCATATCATAAGCGGATACAATGACTACCACAGACTCATCACCAAAGATAGACCGTATCTCACGGGTAAGTTCCAGACCATCCATCGACGGCATCTGCCAGTCAACCATACAGAGTGTATACGGCTCGCCGGCATCCTCAGCTTCTCCCAGTGCTTCCAGTGCCGCCTCTCCGTCCGTCACATAATCATACCGAACTCCCAACCTGTCCAGAAGAATTCCACAGTACTGGCAGGCATCCTCTTCGTCATCCACCACCAGAATCCGAATATCATGGAAATTATCATTTTGCGGAAGAGGTTCATTGCTGGACAGAAATGGAAGGTCAACAATAAACGTACTTCCCTGATTCTGTACACTTTCTGCCCGGATGGTTCCGCCCATCATCTCCACCAGATGTCTGGTAATGGAAAGTCCCAGACCGCTTCCTCCATGTTTGCGTGCAGTCGATGCATCCTCCTGTTCAAAGGGTGAAAACAGACGTTTCATCATATCTTCACTCATACCACATCCGGTATCCCGAACCTCAAAACGCATATAAACTTTATCCAGAGAACGACTGGTCTGTGTTACAATAAAATCGATACAGCCTCCTGAAGGAGTAAACTTAACGGCATTGGACAGCAGGTTCATCATAACCTGATTAACCCTCAGTTCATCTCCGATCAAAGTCTCCTCTGTCACTCCGTTCATATGAACCCGAAACGTAATCTGTTTATTTTTCGCCTGCTGATAAAAAACAGAAACAATACCGGAAAGCTGTTTCCGAAAGTTAAATATCTCTTTTCCTATCTTCAGTTTTCCCCGTTCAATTGCCGACATATCGAGAATATCATTGATAATCCCCAGAAGCAGACGGGAACTGTTATCAATCTTGGTCAGGTATTCCTTGATTTTTTCCGGATTATCCGTCTCTGTCTTTGCTATGGCTGTTAATCCGATAATCGCATTCATCGGCGTACGAATCTCATGACTCATCTGTGCAAGAAATTGTGACTTCGCCCCACTTGCCGTTTGTGCCGCCTGCACCGCCTTGACAAGCTGCTGATTCTTCTCTTCCAGTTCCACACTTTTGCGCCGTTCATAAACCGCTCGCATAATCATCAAAACGACCGCCATAAAAGCCACTGCCAAAAGACTTATTACAGCTACTACTTTCCCATGTTTCTCCCAGAATCCGGGCTGACGATTGATAATAACCGCATCCTCCGGTATCAGCTTCCGTGATATTCCAAATCGCTCAATCACATTCTGATCCAGATAAAATCCATTGGGACTTTCACTTTGCATGGCAATGGATGCCGGATCAGCTCCATTCAGAATCTCCATAACCATGCGGCCTGCAACAGCACCCGATTCTTCATGCAGAACAATATTTCCTCCCAGAACCCCTTCGCCGATTCCTGCCTGTACAAATCGAAATACAGGAACTTTTGCATATTGCTGAAGCATACCGCATACCTGAGCATTAGTATAAAGATTTCCATCTTTATCTTCTGACAGAATCAGATACAGCAAAATCGTGCTGTTATCCACTTCTGAGACTGCTGTCTGCAGTTCCTTCCAGGTCAGCTGCGAGCCATTAATCACGTCAAAGGTAAGCTGCGGATATAGTTCCTGCTGTGCATAAAACTGCTGCTGCTCCCCTTTACCGGTTACCGTATTATCCACAATTGCAAGGATTTTATCTGCCTTCGGCTGAATACTTAAAGCAAAATCAATATTCTCCTGATAAGAGAAACTTTCGATTACACCTGTCACCAGAGGATCCTGACTGACTTCCTGTGCATACTCGATATTATTGATTCCTTCAAACACCACCGGAAGCCCGGAAAACAATTCTTCCCGGTATTCCATAATAAAGCCCAGTGCAGCATCATCCCCTACGATCACTGCCTGATAAGCTCCTGTATGCTCTTTTTTAAATCGGAGACGCTCCAGCAGCTCACTTTGAGCAATCTCCATCGACAGGGTTTTGGTATCCATAAATTCTATATCCAGTTCTACATTAGAATCCAGTGCAGAGCGAATTCCCTCTATCTGCAGAGGAACTGTAGGCCAGGTATAAGAATAGGAGCTGATAAATAAAACTCTGTGAAGTCCTGCCTCATCCTGAGCACAGACAGGCACACAAGAACAATATAGAAACAACATGACACTGCCCAGTACCATAATCGCAGCCCGACAGTATTTTCTCCTTCTGCTCATCGCTATTCCTCCTTAACAGAAGCAGATTCCGCAATAGAATAACTTCCCTTATTACTGAACTTCACCTTATACAATTCTTTATCCGCAGCTGCATAAAGCTCTTCAAACGTAGTTCCCTGATCCGGAACCAGGGCCGCACCAATAGAAGCCGTTACCGTCACTGCTATATTATCCTTTTGATAAGTTGTCTCAAACTGTCGCTGGAGAAATTCAATTTTCCTGTGCAGTACATTTCGCGGAACATCTTTTAGGAATATGATAAATTCATCTCCACCCAACCGACAGATAATATCATCACGCCGACAATTCTCCTTAGCGACCTCTACCAGATGAATCAAAGCCTGATCTCCGCACATATGTCCCAGCGTGTCATTCAATGTCTTAAAATTATCCATATCCAGCATAAGAAATACATGACAATTATCATCTGATATCGATGTCTGTATGATGCGGTCTATTCTTTCTTTTGCCGTCATCCGCTTTAATGCACCGGTAAGTATATCCAATGTTGCTTCTTTTTCCAGTTTCATCTGCTCTTTTTTCTTCTCGTCAATATCCCGATACACCAGATAAGCAATCACATGATCTCTGTCCTCCGATTGCTTAACCCGGATTTCACACACAATCCAGAAAACATCGCCATTATCATTCCATGACTGATACTCAAACACAGAATCATATATTTTTCCAGAAAAACAGTCAAGAATTCCTTCTGACGACATATACCTGATTGCTTTTTCACGATATTCAGGAAGAATTTTATGCTCCGCATACCTTACCATCATCTCGGTAAAAGAACCATCTCTGTTCGCTTTTTCATGAGAACTAAAAGAATTTTCCATCACCCTGTCTTCTGTCACATCAACTTCCATATATCCCAGACAGTCAGTCAGCAATGATTTACGGAATTCCTGTTCCCGCCGCATCATCATGGTACTTTCCTTCTGTTCAGTAATATCCTCAAGCATTCCGATAGAGCGCACTACCTGTTTTTTATCATCAAAGAGATTAACAAGCTGTACTCTTAAAAATCGATTAGCTCCGTTAATTTTCAAAAACAGTTCTCTCTCAATCTCCGGTTCATAGTCAGCAACAGAAGCGACAACCCGTGCAGCTTTGTAATAGGCAGAGGGATTATCCTTTTTCAAAACATCATAAACCCAGGATAGTTCCACGGTTTCGTTCGGAATACCATAATCCTGATACTTATCATTCATAAAATGAATAGTCTGCATCTTACTGTCATAAGTAAACACACACTGGTTGCTGTGTTCTGCCGTTACCCTGTAAGTCTCTTCATTCAGACACATCTGATCATAAAGCTCTTTTACTTTTTTCTGCTCTTTTCCCGAATAATAAATATAGATGCCGGCAACCACAACCACCAGAGCCATAATCTTAACGGTGAGAAGCAACACATCCTTTTGATAAAGACGGATTTCCTGATCGATATACTCTCTGTCCGTTACTTCGTACAGGTACCAGTCACTGTCCGAAAGAGGAATCATTACAACAATTTCCCCTCTGTTCCACCAGTCAAGGGAAAACTGCATAGACTTCCTCTTTTTTACACCCTCCATAATATCTTCCTCACTGGTAATGAGCTGTTTTTGTTTATCAAGTTCAGCTGCTGCCAGCATATTATGCAAAGTATCTTTATGAGTTATTGTGCCACCTTTCAGGATATATGTTCCCTCCGTATTCATAAGATAAAGATATTTAATATGCTCTTCATTCTCAATTTCAGAAAACAAATCCATATCCTCTATTCTTATTTCTCCAAACAGCACACCTTTGATTGCACCGGTCCACCCTATGACAGGACCAGAAACAATCGCAGTAAAAACACCATCCTCTGCACTGTCTGTCATGTAATATTCACCCGCTATCGCTTTCTGAAAGAATACCTCATCTTTAATCTGAAATTCTTCCCCTGTGCTCAGCAGAGCATTGCCGTCATGATCTACAATTCCCATACGATCAAATCGTATCCCCATCGTTTTTCCCGAATGATTCAGCAATTCAAAACATGTTTCATCGGTCAGAGACCGATTTCGCAATATAGCCGCATCTTTTGCCAGTACAACATAATACTGTTCCATATAATTCTGAATAATCAGAGAATTCTGTTTCGCCGACCAGTTCAGTTCTCTATAACCACGTTTCAGTTCATTATTTATTAGTTTTACACTAAAATCATACAGAGAACCTCCCAAAACCAGTATCACCAGCAAAATGAGCAGTATATATGCATACTTCTTTTTCTGTTTAAACCATTCTATCATAAGCATTCCCCCGGATTTACTGCTCTTTTTTTATTTTCTCCAGCTCCACCGTTCAATAGCATTCTGAATGGAAAGCAATAACAATTCTCTTCTGTACGGTTTTCCTACAAAACGTTCCGCTCCCAGGCGCAGTGCTTCCAGTTCACTTTCTTCTTCCGATTCCGATGTGATGATAACCGGAATTCTCGAAAGTTCAGGATCGTTCCTTCTTTCCTTCATAAACTGAAAGCCATCCATAACAGGCATCACCATATCCAGAAGAATCACCGATACTTCTCCCGGATGCTCTCTTACATATTCGCAGGCCTCCCTGCCGTTACAGGTCTCCACTACATGGTAACAGGAACTCAGCATATGACACAGGATTTCACGATTCATCTCATTATCTTCAACCACCAGAACTGTATCCGCATTTTGGTAATTTATTTCCAGTATCATCTCATCATCACTTTGATTTTTCTCTTTTACATCACCAGCCGTAGTTCCCTTTATCAGGTAATTCTCAAATTCTTCCATAGGCATGGGCTTTGCGAAAAAATACCCCTGTACATAATCACACCCAAAACTTTTCAGCCGTTCTACCTGCTCCTGAGTTTCTACTCCTTCCGCTACCGTAGCCAGATTCATCCATTTAGCCAGACTGATGACGAATCCAAGAATACTCTTCTGATTCTCCTCATTCTTCTGTATAAACTTCATATCCAGCTTCAGGACATCAATAGAAAGCTTACTCAACATATTCAAAGAAGAATAACCGGATCCAAAATCATCCATTTCAATTTTGAATCCATTATCCCTCAGTACTTTCACCGTCTGAATAATATACTGTGGCTCATCCGTATACACCGATTCTGTTATCTCCAGATGCAGCAATTCTCTTTCTATCTGATATTTTTCTGCCAGCATAGTGATCCGTTCTGCCAGATCTGATATACCAAAATCCATCCTGGAAATATTGACAGATACCGGAACAACTTTCCACCCCTGTTTTTTCCATTTACTGATTGCCCGACAGACCTCTTCCCATACATAAAAATCAAGCCGGGTAATAAATCCATTTCGTTCGAATATCGGAATAAATTCTCCTGGTGAAAGGAACCCCATCTTCGGATGCTCCCAGCGAATCAAAGCTTCCGCACCCGACACATTGTCACTGTAAATATCGTACTTAGGCTGATAATACACCTGGAACTGATGACTGGTCAGTGCGTTTTCCATCTCATCAAGAATCTGTCTTTCTCTCAGCAGATTTTTTCGCAGAGAATCGTCATACAGAGAAACATTCACACCATACCTGTTTTTAATTCTGTTTAACGCCAGAATGGCTCTGTCACAAATACTAAACGGAGCAACCTTCTTATTGACATTCTCATAAACTCCATACTTAATAACTTTATTGTGCAGCGGAAATTCTTCAATCTCATCATTCCACTGCCACAAAACTTTTTCTTTCCAGCTCCCATCTCCATGAGCAACAAGCATGGCAAACACATCACCATGCATTCTGGTACAAATCCCGTCATCTCCCAGTGCTTCTTTATAGCGATTTGCCATATAGCAGAGAACCTGATCTCCTATTTTAATTCCCAGGCATTCGTTTACAGCTTTAAAATTCTCCATATCAGCAACTACCATATCATACTGACGGTCCGGATTCTTTTCCAGAATCCTTTCTGCCTCCAGATAAAAGGATTCTTTGCTGTAAAGACCTGTGAGATGATCCTTCTCAACCACATTTAAAATCGCCGCCGTTTCCCGAAGACGGATAATCCTGTCCACTCTCCGCTTGACAACCTCTGGCTGATAAGGTTTTGACACAAAATCTGCCGCACCATTTTCCAGACACCAGATTTCATCCTCCTCACTGTCTTTCGCTGTGGTAACAATAACCGGAATTGCAGAATATCTGCTGTCACTCATAATCGTAGTCAGGAATTCATAACCATTCATCGTCGGCATCAGAAGATCCAGCAGAATCAGAGATATCTTTGTTCCGCAGCACTGCAGAATCTCCAGCGCTTCCTGACCATTCTCTGCAGTCAATATCTCATATTTTTTTTGAAGAATACACCTGAGAACATCACAACTGATTTTCTCATCATCAACAATCAAAACTTTTCTTTCCCAATGTTCTGATTCCTCATCATATTTTTTTAATACATCCATAACATTGCAGCCATATCACTTTATGGCATTTCACCTTTCCCCATTTGAGACTTAATCACGCACTGTAACTGATATAAAAATAGTACCATATTATAATGGTTGGGTCAAAAGATATTTTTCAGTTGAAAGCACAATAAACAAACGATATAATGAAATTGATTTTCATAAAGACAATGAGATAAGCGAGGCATCCCATGATGAGATCTGATCAGGAACGTATAGCTGCCGCTGAAAAATTTGCGGCGGTCAAACACAAAGGCCAGATACGAATAGGAGGAGATCCCTATATTTCTCATCCTATAGCCGTGGCACAGATTGTAAAAGATAAGGGGTATGGAACTGACTATCAGATTACCGCTCTTTTTCATGATCTTCTGGAAGATACAGATGCTTCCGAAGATGAAATCAGACAACTGGGCGGACCGGAAGTTCTGGAAGCAGTCCGTCTGTTAACCAAACAGCCAGGCTACATAATGTCCGAATATGTGCAGGGTATTCTTTCAAACCCAATTGCCCGGGCAGTCAAGGCTGCTGACAGACTTCATAATCTTCGCACCGCTTTCGTTACCGATGAAGCTTTTAAACGCAAGTATATTCAGGAAACTGTTGACTGGTATCTTGAATTCTCTCCGGAAATTCCCGGGGCAGTCAGACAACTGGAAGATTCTCTGGAAAGTAGGAAGTGACGGGGGGACAGGTACATAGTCACAATCGTGACTATGTACCTGTCCCCCGTCACTTTCCTTTTACGGTAAAAGTTCTCTTACCATACTGCCATCAAACGTTACTGAATCCACACGATTCACTTCTATCTGATACAGCGCATTGGCCGCAATATGCTCTGCAGCCTGCTCCAGATCACGAATTCCGCTTGTATTTTTATATATCTCAATCAATGCATCCAGCCCTTCTTCAGACAAAATACATTCTTCTTCATGCATACCCATCCGCTTCATTACTTTCGGAAGCGCATATCTGGAAAAGATAATCTTCTTTTCCTCCGGAGTATAATCCGGAATCTCAATGACAGCGAAACGTGACATCAGCGGTGCACTGATCTGATTTTTATCATTGGCCGTCGCAATCGGATATACTCCCACCGTAGGAATCATACATTCCATATAGTTGTCAGTAAACCCCAGATTATCAAGCAATGTCAGAAGGACATCCGCCGGATTTCCATTCCCCTTTCCTGAAGAGGCTTTATCCAGCTCATTGATAATGAAAACCAGATTAGATTCTCCTGCCATGGAAAACGCCTCCATGATAATTCCCGGTTTTGCATTGGAATAAATTCTTGAACTTCCCGTCAACTGTTCCGGGTCATTGATAGAACTCATATCCAGAGTTGTCCACGGAAGCTTCAAAATACGTGCCACTGCATAAGCAATCTGCGACTTCCCTGTTCCTGCAGGACCAATCAGCAAAATTCCGTAAGCCGGCAGTGTGTGAGTACGGTTAATCTGTATAATCGTCTCAATAATTCTCTGCTTTACCCGCTCCATTCCGTAAAGTTCTTCATCAAGGATCCGGCGGGCTTCATCCACATCAATATTCTCAAAATAATTACTTTTCCACTGTACATTCATCATGATGGAAAGAGCTCGCTGTGCATGACGCCGCTCTTCTGCTGAGACTTCATGAGAACGAGCCACAGCAAGATTTCTTCTCGCCCAGAGACGTATATTGTCCGGCAGCGTTCTTCCTGCACAATTCATAAAATCAGTAATGCTCTGAATACTGGTCAGTTTCATACTGTCACCAGTCTCTTCTTTATCCTCATCCTCCTCTTCTTCCAGGGGAGCATTGCTCGAAAGAAGACGCTCTATTATAAACTGCAGGAAACCATCCTCCGCAGAAAGCTTCGAACCGCCTCCAAAAGCAATTTCCCGGATTTTATAAACCGCATAACCCTTTTCCGTTTCCGCACCGGACAACCTTACATTAATATGATTTTCCCCCAGCCACTTCAAAAGGCTTACAAAACGGGCATCAATCTGCAGAATATCCGCACTGACAGTTCCATCTTCCCCGTTAAACTCAAACGCAGTGCGTTTAACCGGGTTCGTAAACATGCCACAGGAATGATGCTTCAGATTCTTTCCCCTGCTGTCAAGAACAAGAATCGGCTGCTCCGGTGAAGGTACAGACTCATTAGTATGAAAAATCGTATATGTACAAACAGGAGCTTTTGCGTCCTGTGGGGTGTTTTTAAAATCAAATACTGGCATAAGAAATCCTCCCTGAACTTATCTAAGGTATTTTTAATCGTAATTATTTATTATCATACATAGCCTGACAGAATTTTTCCAGTTCTTTTTTCAAATATTCGTATCTTAGCCTTTTCTCCTCTTTGGCAAAATGCACTTCCCTGAACTGCTCCGGATTTCCTTCATAAACCAAAATTTCATCCCCAAACTGCTCGCTGGTCAGATCAAATCGGCAGTCTCCAATCACATTATAGCAATGGTAATTTCCACCCGGACGCAGCACACCATACACCTTTCCGCCGAAAATATCCTGTGCCAGAAAAGCTGTAATCGAACATTGTCCAAGTGTTTTATTTTCCTGTGTCCACTTCTGTCTCAGCCTCGGCGCACAGGTATCTGCACACCAGACTTCTGAAAGTGCATCATACAAATCTGTCGGTGTGTGTATCCCCTTGTATTGATTTGTAATTGCCGGAACATTTGCCTGTTCCCATCCCCAAAATTTATATTTCATAGTACTCCATTTCTATCCTATCAGTACGTTCTTGCCCTCAAATGCAAATCCATACTTTCGAATTCGTTCTTTTGGAATTCCTTTTTCAACAAGTCCTGCAGCATACTGTTTTTTATCAATCTGACGCAAAGCTTCCTCCACAGTATCCTCCAGGCTGTTTTTTCTTCTTTTATTAAACACTTTAAACTCCAGGATAATTGCATCGTCTTTTTGTGAATTTTTCGGTTCAAACATCACATCATATCTTCCGAATCCACTCTCCCACCATTCTTTAATAAAAGAAGTCTTATCGATATAAAAGTAATTATTTTCAATCAAAACACTGAAATCCTGTATTCCAATTGCTACTTTTCCTGCCATAATAACGACCTCCCTGCCACATATTTCTCTGTTATCAGTATAACGGATGATCTGTGAAAATACAACGTGGGTATGTTTTTTTCAGTAACATAAGGCTTACGGCAGCATCTTCCCCGCAGCCATATAAAGCGCATACCATTCTTCCCTCGTCAGCTGCACATCACATGCCCTGCAGATTTCTTTAAGCCTTTGTTTTTTCGTAGTCCCCACAAGTGCCTGAATACCGGCCGGATGCCGCAGAATCCACGCAATTGCGATCGCACCGTTCGTCACATGGTATTTTTCCGCCAGTTCATCTATTTTCCGATTAAGTTCCGGAAACTTCTCATTTCCAAGGAATACTCCTTCAAAAAATCCATACTGGAAGGTAGACCATGCCTGAATCGTAATTCCTTTCAGTCTGCAATACTCCAGAATACTTCCATCACGTACACAAGCTGCGTCATTATGAACATTGACATTTAACCCGGAATCTATAATATCACAATGTGCGACGCTGAACTGCAGCTGATTGATGATCAGTTCCTGCCTGCAATAATGATTCAACAATTCCATCTGCATGGAATTCTGATTGCTGACTCCAAAATATCGCACTTTTCCCTGTTTTTCCAAAATATCAAATGCTTCTGCCACTTCTTCCGGCTCCATCAAAGTATCCGGACGATGCAAAAGAAGAATATCAATATAATCTGTATTCAGACGTTTCAGACTCTGATCCACCGACTCCAGAATATGCTCTTTGGAAAAATCATAACAAATTCCCGGACGAATTCCACACTTTGTCTGAATCACCATCTGCTCTCTGGGAATACCCTGTACCGCTTCTCCGAATAAACGCTCTGCTTCTCCGCCTGCGTATATATCTGCATGGTCAAAGAACTGAACTCCCTGCTCCATAGCGGTATCCACCAATTCTCTGACTGCCTCCTTTGTTCCCAGTTCAGCAATTCTCATACATCCCAGTGCAATCTGAGATACTTCCAATTTTCCATTTGCTATTTTCAGATTCTTCATGTTTTTACCCATCCTTTACAATTTCCTTAATTCCACAATCCTTCATAGATCTTGCTCATTTCCGATTAGTAATCATACATCAAACAAGTCATCCCCCAAAATAACATTTTGAACAATTCCCGAATATTTACTCTGCTTGTTATTCGGGGACGGAGCTTTTGTCTCGAAGAGCGCCCTTTTGTCTTGTCAGAAATACACTATCTGACACAATAAACACCACCAGAAATTATCTTTTTTAGCCTTTTGCAATATCTACATTTTTACCTGCAAAGGCGATGCCATACTTTACGATTTCCATGATTCCACGGTCCTTCATATCTGTATCATAGTGCTTATCCTCAATCTGCTTTAGCGCCTCAGCGGCAGATACAGATAAACCGGCATCATCCTTTGTCGCTTTGAATTCCATGATAACGCCCGGCAGAGAATGTACCTTAGGCTCCAACACAAGATCGAATCTTCCCTCTCCGGATTCCCGGTTTGATCTGATGTAATATCTTGAGGACATACCTGCTGCCAGTCCCAGCATCATGCCATGGTAAAAGCTTTCTGCTGCTCCATCAAAACAGCTGATGCAGGTAATCATGTATTTTCGAAGGTATTCCTGAAGTTTCTTCCCATCATTCAGATACAGTGCTTTTTCAAGTCCTGCCAT
>JBJELU010000075.1:0-2723 GCA_051879355.1 Oliverpabstia sp. | reverse complement strand
CCGTTACGATTAACCAGTTTTATGATGCAGAGGTACGTCATGATATGTATGGAGGATAAAATTATTCTGCCATGAGACTGTGGCTAATTACTTTGTGCCCAGTGGGCACGAAGCAAGATGTAGAATAACCTTGTGCCCACTGGGCATGAAGTAAGACAAAAAACATGTGCCTGATGGCAAGAAAGGAAGGAATAAAAATGCTGCACTTTTTGATTAAATTACCTTTAAGAGTTTTGGCATTCCCGGTTTGGCTGGTGGTTTCTGTAATCAATACGCTTGGGATGTTTTTAGTGGGACTTGCATCCTGGATATTTTATTTGATTGCAGGTGTAGCTGTAATTGCAGCGTTAGGTTGCGTTGGGTTTCAGTTATATACATGGCAGGAAGTCAAAATGCATTTACTATGTGCGGCTGTATTTATCCTTATTCCCAACATTGGGATGTGGATAATAACTGGAACAAAGCTGCTCCAATGTGGATTACGTTCTTTCATATTTAATAAGAAAACTATTCTTTGAAAAGAGGGCATTGGCTCTCTTTTTTCTTTGCACGAAAATGTGCCAAATCAAAAAAATCTTTGAAAATCATGTCCGAATTTAAAATCCCCAATCCAGTGTATATGGAAGGCACAGAGAGATTCCTCCGATTTGAAAAAAATCCAAACATGAAAGAGGTTCATTGTTCTTCCGATTGCACCTTGACAATTAAAGGAGCTGATACATCTTGATTAACAGGCTTACCGGTTCTATTTTTGACCGGCTCGTGCAGGCGAAGACTCCGTATCGGATACAGGAAGAGCGAAGCTTATAATGAGACCACCAGAAAGGTGCAGGACCTCTGCCGAAACAGGGGACTGTGACTGCTTATTTTGCAGCCGGGTCATCTGAAATGATGACGATCAGATGTATATGTACAGACAAGCCAAAATGCGAATACTATATTTCCTATATTGCAGGAGAAATCCTGCGTGAGTGGGGAACGGTTCGACTCCGTTCCTCATTTTTTGGTGCATAGAATGCGCTAAGGTTAGGAGGAAAAGCTTATGAATTCAATTACATTAATTGGAAGACTTGCCAAAGCTCCGGAGATCCGGCAAATCACGACTCAAAAGGGAGAGACAGAAGTGGCAAGGTTTCCGTTGGTAGTAAGAAGAAACCGTACAAATAAAGCATTTGTCGTTATGATTACCGCATACGGAGGCAACGCAGGATTTGTACAGAAGTATCTGGAAAAGGGGACAAAGGTTACTATTTGCGGTGAATTGGTCATCTCTCAGGTGAAAAATGAGGAAAATGGAACCGTATCTTATTTCACAGAAATCATTATGGATACAATGGAATTTGCTGAATCCAAATCAAAGAGAGAATCTGGCAGTGAGGGATTTGAGCCTGCAAGAAGGGCAAGCATTCCTTTTGAAATACCGGAAGAAATGGAACAGGAAATGCCATTTCGTTAAAGAAAAGAAAGGGGGACTTAGAACATGAGAAAATATTTTATGGAATTATTTGCAATGGGATTTGTTGACAGTGAAGGAAACCTGGTGGAGGAGAATGTCCTCCGGGATGCACAAAGAACTGCGGCACTGACAGCAAAAATTATGAAAGAGAAAATGGACAACACATGGGAAATGGAATCTCATTTAAACCGGATATTTTGTGCATGGCTGATTTATTCAGATACGAATTTTTCAAGATCCATTACGTATGTCATTGGAAGAGAGGCTGCCTGCGTCGAAGAACACTTATGGATGGTGGGCGAAGCTCTGGATGATGATGAATTTAGCGATTATCTGTCCGAGTATCTTATGGCATTGATTGTCGAAGTAGCAAATGCGACAAGAGATCAGATCATTGATAATTTTATGAGGTTTATGACTGGGGGATCGGAAGATGGAGCAGGAGACATGTAAAGTAACAGAATTTCATAATACCGAGTTTGGTGCAATTCGAGTAATTGAAGATCAGGGAAGACTTTTGTTCTGTGGTACAGATGTGGCTTTTGCCCTGGGTTATTCCAAACCAAGAAATGCAATAAATATGCATTGCAAGGGAGCCCTGAAAAAGGGCGCCCTTACGGCAGGTGGAGTACAAACGATGACATTTATTCCTGAAGGAGATGTGTATCGACTGATTACAAAGAGCCATCTGCCTTCCGCACAGCGTTTTGAAAGTTGGGTATTTGATGAAATTTTACCAGCAATACGAAAGACAGGCGGATATATGTCCAGTGATCTTTTGGAAAGTGTACGCAATAATCCGGAGATACTTCTGGAATTTGCGCAAAGGTTATTGGATGAGAATAATAGGAATAGAGAACTGCAGAGTCAGATTAATGACCTTCAACCGAAGGCAAATTATTTTGATCACTTTATGGTCAAAGGAGAATGCTCAAATATACGGACAACTGCAAAAGAAATTGGAGTACCTGAGCGGAAATTCGTGAAGTTTCTTTTAAAAGGCAGTTTTTTATATCGAAGTCCGTCGGGTACACTTCTTCCTTATGCGGTACCTAAGAATGAATCCCTGTTTATTGTCAGGGATTTTTTTAATAATGGACACTTGGGTTCTCAGACGCTGATTACTCCGAAAGGAAAAGAATATTTCCGAGCATTGTTTGAAGATCCGGAAGAGAAATAATTGGAAAGGTGGTGGTTATCATGATTTTGACATGGGACAGCACGTAATACGCTGAAAGGAGGAAAATTCATGCAGGAAGAAGTAACA
>JBJELU010000074.1:0-12185 GCA_051879355.1 Oliverpabstia sp. | reverse complement strand
TAAATAACCTAAAATAAAGTAACTATCAAAACCATTTTTAATTTGCTGGATTACATTTTACCAAATATGATTTTTCCGCAATAAAATGGATTATCCAAGACATTAGCAACAAAGTCATAAGTAAACGGTCTCTCTTTGCCTTTAACCACTCTATAGTAGCCATGCTCATTCATATAAACTGCTGCTGATGTGGTTGTCATTCCATCCATAAGAAATACTTCATAGATTTTCTTAACCATTTCGGCTTCTTTGGGTTCGATCTGCATCTGCTTTTTTATGTTCCGGTATCCATACGGAATTGGTCCGCCCGGCCATCCGCCCTCAAAGATCTTCTGCATCCTTCCCGCATGGAACTGGACGGTTATGTTTTCTCTCTCAATTTCCGCCACTGCTGAGAGAATCGCCAAAGTGAGTCTTCCACCCTGGGTGGAACTGTCAATCGCATCATCCACACATACCAAATCCACATCATAGTCATTCAGTAACTGCATAGACTTTAGAACATCCGCAGCGTTTCTTCCGAATCTGGATAGCTTGAAAACTAATACATAAGAAATACCATCTTTCCCGTTCACAATGTCATCCATCATCTTCTGAAATGCCGGTCTTCCTTTTATGCTTTTTCCAGATTTGCCCGCATCACAGTATTCTCCCACGATCTGTAAATCTCTATACTCTGCATATTCACGGAGCCTTTCCACTTGTGCTTCAAGACTGTAACCTTCTGTCTGAGCCGCCGTGGATACCCTGGTGTATGTATAGCATTTTTTCTTTCTCATTATATCCCCCTTTTTGGTTGCTCAATAATTGTTCGTCTTTCGTGCTGGAATTTAAATATAACGCACTTTTTCGATTGCGTCAGCGGGTAAAATGAGCCGATTACAAAAAAAGTAACCGGCTCCTCTCACTGTTCATTCGTATTCTCTTTTGCCTTCATTTCTTCAATCTCCGCCAATACTTCATTCCCATATTTCTGAATCATCCTTGCCACAAAAGCAGCACACACTTCCATATTGATACGTGCTGTTCTATCAATTTCCTCTTGACTGATACTCACATTTTCATGGTTGCTCATACCTGCCACCTCCAAAACATAGTAAGAGATTCCCTCCTATGGCACAGGCAAAAGAAATAAACTGATTTTTAACCTCTTTCAAAAATTTTCCCAAAGTATCAAATTGACATTTTGGAATATAGATTATGATACTTTTGAATTTCAAAGGGAAATCCAAACTATGCCATCCAGCACCGCTTTTCAGCTTGCCCAATTTCGTCGCCCCCTCTCCATCAGACTCAGCCACAATCGTAAAAATACCGATACCGATATATCTGCCTGTCTTATCATAATCCGTACCAAGACCTTGTATGCTATTCAGATTCTTGAAGCTGACACGGTACCACTTCTCTTATTCTGCAGCATTTTCTTTCACACCAAACTGTGTCAGATTCCACCTCTCGATAATCTCGCAAAGCTTCTCCACATAAATCAGACTGGTCGCATACTCGCCATCCTTAATGATCTGAGCAGCTTTCTTATGATCCATACAGCCCTTAAATTTCCTCCCAAATCCCAGTCAAAGAAAAACGGCAGTTTAAACCCTTACGCCTAAAAAGGTCAAAAAAATAAAGCCTGCAGATATCTGAAATAAATCAAATACCCACAGGCTCCATAACATTTCGTTATTTAGTTATCATACTCTCTGACAGTAATCAATGCTTATAAAAAACCATCCCGGACTTTAAGCTTCCCCATTATTTTACCCGACACCTTCACAATGCTTCTTGCTAATATTAACAAATCCTCACATGAACGCATGGAACTTAGTTGCTTCTACAGTTCTTGACTAATTTCTTTTAATTCAGAAATAACAGTATTTAATTCATCAGTCACTGATTTGACCAACTCATCAGTATCCGTCGGCTTAAATCCTTTAACTAATATACTAAAATCATCTTGACTCTTTCCATCTCCGTGTTCATCCGGAGTCAATACAATCACCTTCTTTACTGGACGAATATTTAAACGTTTACCTTTACCGCCAAAATGATAATCTGATCGCGTATTATTATAGTATGCTTGTAATTGTCCAATACTAGATCTCCCACCATTTTCTGTCCAAAATGAATTAATCTTTCTGTATTTACACTCTAATACAATTGTCCCCAAGTACCACCTTTTTCTTACATCATATACATGAATCAATATATCCGGTCTATTATGAATTTTTAAAGATTCCTGCGTTTTTGCTATATAAAGTGGTATTTCTTGCGTAGTTTTTTTGTTACTAAAGGCAAGTGGTTGATCAAAAATTACTTTTAGCAGAGTTTCTCCATCTGTAAATTGCATCGCTGTCCCCGGCTTAAGAAATGGAAATAATATTTTTCCCTCAAATATTTTATTCCACTCCGAAACATCCAGTTCGTACTTGGATGCCAATAAGTGGCATATTCTAAAAAAACACCACATTTCATACAGATAACTGCTTCTTTTCCATGTATATGAAAACTCCGAATCAAATTCCACTTGAAATGTATCTTTCTTCAATTCAAGATACATTTGATAAATTGTATTATATCTTGTATCCATGATAAACGAATGCGGAATGAACGCCTTTGTCACATCGCCAACTAAAAAATACCAATCTTTTGTTTTTAGAAGTGATGTTATTTTTTTTAATTTTCTGGCTACCATACGGAATCCTAATATGCTTTTTTCCCATTCATTTTTATATTGCTCTGTTTGTCCAAAATCAAAAGATTTTGAGTAATCAACTATTCCATCCAATAATTCCAAAAATTGATTTAATCTTTTTTCATAATCTAAAAGAATCATTTTTAATAACCGATTGTCTTGAATGTCATAATTGATAACTTTTTCTGGTACTTTATAGGTAGCCTCTGATCCGGCTCTGGTTGCATACCGTCGAATACTCTCTTCATCAAATCTACAATTTCTATTATTACCCACATTTTTATATTGTGTCATAATTTCACATCGTGGATTCTCTGCAATATCTATTAATGCAGCAAGAACTGTCTGTGCATATTTCTTTATTATAATAAAATTGTATAATACCTTAGGCGGTACATCGCCGTATTTTTGATTACCAACCCCTATATTTCTTCGCACAATATCTTGTGCTAATCCCACCATTTCCTTTTCAAGTTCATCTTTCATCATTGTCCATTCACCAACACTCATTGGTTTAGGTAAAACTTGAAAAGTACCATAGTACCATTTTTCATAACAATATATAGAAATCTGAAACGTATCTACGCATAGTGCATCATATCCACTATTGACTTTATAAAGCGTAAACGGTTCTTTACTTGGCATTCTATATATATGTCCTTTTTCGTCATATGCAATTTTTCTATCATCTATCGGAACGATATCTAATGCTTCTAAATATAATTTTGCCTCTGGATCTTCAGAGTCAAACAGTATCTCAATCTCGTCATTTTCTTCAATTGACAACGTTACTTCTCCCTGTGACCACAGTTTCTTCGGCTTATCGAAGAAAACTATTGCATCCTGATAAGATACTTCAGGGAATCGCTTAATAACTTGTAATTTAAATGGCAAATCAGATACAATATCCATACGACTCTAACTCCTTTTGTTTCTGCTGCACTATATCTCTACAAATGCTAAACTCAGATAAATCATGATATTTATCAAAAATCAAATGAATGTTATTTTCACTTTTTTCATCTAAAATTTCTCCTAATTGATTTTCTGGTCCACGAACTTTTGTAAGAACTCTTTGCGCAATCTGTAAGTCTATTCCATCTGAATAGGAAAAATTACCTATTCCAGATTTCGGCAAATTCCATAAATACATTTCAATACTTTTTACTATTCTTGGTCCTACACCATATTTTGAATTTGCCGAATGTAATAAATTATGTATATCCCATAATAATTGATGCACTAACTGCATATCCTCATCCGAATTGGTAACTGTAATAGCATTATAATCGTCCATTGTCCAATTGACATTTACTAACGAACCATATTTCGTTTTTTTCCACATACTTGCATAGTTCAAAACATCTAATTGTATTACATTTGCGCGATCCAACACTTTATCTGAAAAATGATATGTGGATTCATCAATATTTACAGTTCCAATAAACTTAACATTATCGCTAATCTTAATTCTATTTGGATACTCTGCCGAATTATACAATCTACCACTGTATTGTTTATCATATAATTGCAATTCTCTCTGATTTGCAGGACGTTCCAAAAGCGACAAGAATTGACTGAAATAATGCTCTACCCTTGCCAGATTCATTTCATCAAAACAAACTATAAATAACTTATTTTTATTTTCCTCTTTTTGAGCCCTTACTAAAAAGTCGACAAAACCTGAATCCGAAGCTCGATATACCATATGGACTAAATCAACATATCCTAAAAGATCTGAATCATCATTCCATGATGGTCGCACGGGAATAAATAACAATCTGTTCTCGTCTGGATTGGCTGTATTATTAATTCCCAATGCACGTGCATAAATATCTACAATCGCAGATTTTCCTGTTCCGCTCAATCCTGACAATATAACTAAGCTGCTACATTTAAGCGCCGTATGGATATTTACAAAATCTTTCATATTGTAAAACAAATTACGTTTCTGACTATGATAATCCATAGATTTAATTATTAGGTCATCTGTTTTTTCACTGACATCTATTTCTATCAACTGTTCTTCTTGTTTGATATTTTGTGTGCTTACAGAAGTACTTTCTTTCTTATCAGTGCTATCTTGTAAATCTGTTTCTACATTTTCTCCATTTTTTTCAACAGAGATTGCTTTCGATAATTTATCTTCCACTTTTGCATATATATTTTCCGGTATATACATAAGCGTAGGATTTAATGATGCTTGATAGACCCAAAACTCATCAAACTCATCAATATTAACAATTGCAATTTTATCACATTCAATAATTAACCCACCTTGCATATTATATCTATTCTCAATAACATGGCCAATAGCATACATCGTGCCATCATCATTTAACCAAATTACAAAAGAAGGTGTAAATGCATCAGGATAATATCCATATGTACTACCAACAGATTTTTTATTCTTTAAAAACTGAATAAATTCTTCTTTACTTTCATATTCTCGAAATAAACTCCATTTTCTTTCTAATTCCCATTCACGTGAAGTATCATTATTTTTTGAACTAAATACTGGTACCGCATAAAAATAAGTATCGCGAGTAACTTTTTCAGGACGTTTTACCAAATTTGTTTTTCCGTTTCCTAAATTGGCATGACCCTCTCCATTTACCCTGTACGAATAAACAAACAGCTTATCCTTCACTGCCTCTTCAAAATTGTTAATTCTCTCTTCTTCTGATGAGTATTCATCGTCATTTATCTCAGAGTCATCTTCAAACGAACTAATAAAACCAGACATAAAATTAGGGCTCTCCTGTGGTAATAAAAGAGATTTCACCCTATACTGAATATAAGATCCTTTATTTATAAAAACAGTATCTCGTCCACCGGCTTCATCAATACTTGCTAAAATTCCAATATGCTGTCTATCTTGAATATCCATTAGTTATTTCCTCCTACTTTTGAAATTAGCATATTCGTATTACGTGCAACAATTACTTTTCCTTTTGCCATATCCTTTATCATCTTGACTTCTGAATAGCTAAAATCACTTTCCGCAATCCAAATCTCGCGGTATTTCATCCAGTCAATTATTTCTACATAATCTTTGTTCCATTCACTAATCCATTCGATATTGTAAAACGGAAATATATCTTTATTAATTTCTTTCTTGGAAAAGCATAAAATTCTGGGTGCATTTTCATGAATATTTTTATACTCTTCTATTTCTTTTCCCATTTCCGCAAGTTGCTGTTGTTGTTCACATATTTTAATTCTTAAATTTTTAATAGTATCTTCAAGTGCTGCCTTATTTCTAATTTCTTCTATATTTTTTTTTTCTAATTTGTTATTTTCTCTTTTCAGTTGCTCAATTTCTTTTTTGTAATTATCATTTGATATTTTATAGCTTTGTATCGTATCCTGTAACTTTTTTATCCGTTCTTGCTGTTTCTTTATAATTTCCGTATTTTCTTCTGCCTTATGCTCTTTAACGCTGTCCTCTACTTCAACAACATCAGACACATTCTCACCATTCTCATTTTGTTTTCGTTTCTCTAATATAAAAGTCTCAATATCTTTTAGTTCACTTTCAGCTTCATCCCTACTTACTCCTCCTTCTAACCATTTTTTTGCAAGTCTACTCTCCGGAATATCTTCATCCAATTCCGATAAGCATTTTAAAAAAATCCCACTTTGAAAACCCTTTCCATGTTTTCTTTTTGTCATTGCCGCTGCTAATATTGATAGTGGTGCTTGGCAAACATTTTTTGCAAATCCCGGTACAGTAAAACCCTGTGTCCCTGCCTTTCTCAACGTATCTTGTAATATTTTCCTATTCAAAACCTTTACTATTCTTTGCGAAAATTCAAGTTCTTCCATTAGTTCCTCCTACATCACACTGTATTCCAAATCACTAATCTAAAGTAGATACTAACCGTTTAAACCTTTCTTTATATTATACTTCATAAATTATCAAGAATAAAGATAAATAAAGCCATTTCAAACCACATATTTTCAAACAATCTTGTACCCTTTGCTTCATTCTGATATAATCATCCCATGGTGCTACCATTCATGGTAGGCGGTTAGTCCTTCTCCAAAGGGACTGTGACCCTCTGCTTACATAGAAATCCCCAGACTATCTGTGAAAATCTTGCTAAAAGAGGGGATGCTAATGTTGACTCTCGAAGGTTTGATTGCTGTTATCAACTTATGCTTAACAGCCTTTGGACTCGGTTATTCAATAGGATGCAATCATGCAAAAAATAACCGACTGTATACGTGCCTTTTGATATAATAGCAAACCCTTTTCCAAATACATCATAAGGAAAGATACTTCTTTTCACAATGCGGGCACGTGTATTCTATTCGTAGTTGGCCTTTCTCTTCACCTGATCCTGGTGAGAATTCCACCACTTCATCCAACATTTATCTGAGCAGAAGCATTTATGCTTCCTTACGCGATTCTAATCAACAGGCGTTTTACGCATCTCACACAAGTCGGTATCTAATGCTACCGTCCCACCGAGTCGATTCCTTTTGCAATATGGTTTTTCGCTGTTGATGGAAATGTCCATCACCTTGGAAATCTGGTGTAACTCAATGCCTGGACACGATATTCCGCAATCTGTTCTTTCTTTTTATCTGTCATCATCTGGCCTCCTTTATTGTTTGAAGGTGGTTTCTTATAACTTTCTCTGGACAGCCAGAGTAGAAAATTACAGAAGAAAATAAAAAAAGCTCTGTATTACAATTTAACGTCGCAATACAGAGCCAACTTTAATCAACATTTATCAGCAAAATCAAGGGAAATCCAGCCGTTTCGTTTTTTTGAATAAGCTTTCAAAAGTCCCCACTTAGCAGCACCAGGACCATCCGCTTCTTCCACTATCGTAAACACACCCGCCCCTGTGTATCTGTCCCACTTTTCATGATCTGTACCGGGACCTTTGCGGATGTTGAGATCATCACACCTTACTTTTACCTGATATGGACTAAACTTCATTGCGGAGTACACCTGATTCCCATCCTCATCAAAAACAGAATACCCCTTATTCTCATCCGCACACTTCTTAGCATTTTCAAGGCTGTGGAAAGCACCTTTCTGGCTCATGGAATCCGTCCAGGACTTCCGCACACGATACCAGACATCATCCGATGTGGTATCCTTATAATCAAACCGGTTCAAATCCCACCTCTCAATGATGGAACAAAGCTTCTCCACATAAGTCAGACTGGTCGCATAGCCACCATCCTTGATAATCCCAGCCACCTTCCGGTAATCCGTACAGCCCTTCAATCCGCCATAGCGCAATCCATTACCATCCATGGCTCCCAGGAGATAAGCGGAATGATCAGCAAGGGATTCCTCTACAGATCCATATTTCCGGAACTCTGCCTCAATGGTCACATAGCTTCCATCCGGATTCTGCTCCTGTGTCTCCTTTTTGTAAACAGAAACACCATCCCATACAGACCCACCCCAGCTGTTTCCAGACAAACTCTTTTTCATCCCGAAACAATTATTGGCATTCTGCGCCAACTCACTCTTCCCGTATCCGCTCTCCAGAATAAACTGCGCCATAGACACCGATGCCAGGATCCCGCTCTTCTTCTGATCAGCCGTAAACAAAGGCCCAACCAATTCAACTACCTGTTCCTCTGTCAAATCCTTGAATGCCTTCGCCTGCAGTCCCCCAGAAACATCCGAACCGGAATCCCTTCCCATTGCATCCTTCACCGCTTTCCTGAACGTGTCCATCGTATACCCCATTTCCAGACCCTTCCACAAATGCTCCGGATCTCCATGATTGGATGCGATTCCTCTGGTATGTCCTTCCCTGTGAGAAATGATCACACCGTCTTCCAACGGATCCAGCTTATACTTTTTACAAAGCATGGCAAACAGTTCCACCGCCGCCTCATAAGTCCTCTTCACCACAGCCCCAGCAGTTTCAGGATCCGAACAGGTAAATCCTGCCCCGGAAGTGTACCGGATGCATGCCGGTTCACACATCTCAATCCCGATATACCTGTCATTCCCGGAACCATTCTTCCCGGAACCGCAGTGCCATCCCCGGTGGTCCCAGGGCAGTGTCTGGTATACGGTTCCATCATTTCCATCAATAAATCCATGCACACAGGCACTCCTGTAATCCACACTGTTCCAACTATTGATAAACACCGAAGCTTTCGGCTGCGGACATCCCACAGAATGCAGCATCAGCCCCTGAACCGTGATCTTCCTCCCTGCCTTATAACAGGGATTCTTCGTTAAAATACTCTCCACAATCTTCATCTTACTCACCATCCTTTCCATCGTCCTCATCTGTCTCCTCAGACTGTCTGTGCAGCTGCTCCAGAACCGCTTTCAGCTTTTCCGGGATCGGCAGCCCCAGATGCCCCGCATTTTCCAGAAGACTCAGGCCTTCATTGGACAGATAAAAGAAGATCACCGCCGTCCGCAGCACACTTCCACTGCCAATGATCAGCACATCCAGCACATTGGCAATGCCCACCATCATAAAGATCAGCACCTTCCGGCAGATACCCTTAAAGCCGACCTCACTGGAAAGCTTCTGGTCTGCCGCCGCACACATCACCCCGGTGATATAATCCATCGCGACAAACACCACCAGTGCAAACAGCAGGCCGTCACATCCACCCAGAAAATACCCAAGCCATCCCCCTACCATCGTAAATACCGCCTGGATCATGTTCCAAAATTCCCTCATCGAAAAATCCTCCTTTTCGTGTTTTCTTGTATGAAAAAGCAGCTGTCTCACATTTCAGAAACAACTGCTCTCTCATCAATCATAAACTATTACCTTTTCCCATCAGACCGCTGTCTCCTCCGTCAGCGTATACGTGATCTTCATCGTCTTATCCGTAGTCTTCACCACCGCCGAACTCAGATTATTGATCGTTGCCAGATACGGAGTCAGCAGATACACATTTCGGTACTCATTCCCATAACTGCCGCCCCAGCCAACCAGAAACTCCTTATACTGGAACAGCGGCGTAGCAGAATCATTCAGCCTCTCACTTCCCTGTGTGTACAACCGTATCATCTGCCAGGACCTGAAAATCCCCGCCCACGATGATATCCCCGATCAGCATCAGATACACCTCACAGGAACCTGCAGCACACAGCGGCTTCCACTTTGACGTAAACCCAAAATCGATCAGCGTCACATCTGCCGAATTCGCCAGATTGATCTTATAAATCCCCTTCTTATCATAAGCAGGCACATAAAGATAACCGTTCCGCACACAGCACCGAATGATCCGTTCCGGATAACTGGAACTGGGATCCCGTTCCCCCACAGCCATCAGTTTTGCATTGGACAGAGTCCACTGCCCTTCCTCCATGGAATAGTCATCCTTTTTTATCTTTACCCACACCATCTCAGCACTTCCCGATGAATTGCCCTCATTGGAAAATCCATACCAGTAGCCGTCATGCCCATCCATGAATTCCCCATACAACGTGTAATCACCAAGGAACTGGAACGTCTGTGTATTGACCGCCGTGTCTTCCAATACCACATAGGTACTGTCATCCAGCTTCTCATTCAGACCTACACTGAAGATTGGAATCCTCACCTTCCGGATCCTCACAGCCGAATCCTCATAAGTCAGGGAATACACCAGATCCTTTTCAAAATCCATCTCCACCGCTTCAAAGAGCACCAGCTTCCTTTCCTTTGACATGGAACCAATATCCACTTCCTTCAGAAGCAGAAATGCACTGGCATCCCCCACGAGGCAGCCAAACCCATTCTCACCGCCCTGCCTGCTGGTAAGTGCCACCGCTGCAATCGTCCCATTCCCCTGGCTCGGCGTAAACTCCCAGACAAACTTATAACCCTTATCCAATGCTTTACTCTCTGTCAGATTCAAACTCCCCCTTGCCGTATTAGCCGTAGAATTCACGTCATTTGACGCATAAGCCACCGGCAGGTTATCCGAAGGCGGGTAAATATTGTCTGCCCTCTCTTCCAGTACCTTTGGAAATAATAAAATTCCGCCGATCATATTTGGGCAGATTGGCAGAAGATTTCCCGTCCATACCATCCCCGTGGAATACTCCGCCTCGCAATAAAAAACACCCATGGGATTCGTTCCCAGGATGTCATTTACCGCATTAGTTACCATATTTTCTTCCATGATCGTGGTGACTTCCCCGGTATTCACATCCGTCAGTTCCATCACCATACTTCCCTTTAATCTCATGCTCCGTTTCCCTCCATTTCTACCGGCCTGCAGAAAGCACCGATACTATTTCTGCTCATCGTATCCGAATAACTTCTGATCACAAGTTCCATCGTCTCCATCTTCATCTCCCCGGCAAACGCCCTGACAGCAAGACCTCCGCCAAGAGCAAACCGTCCTGTTCTTTCTTCAATCTCAATCTTGCCGTCCCATGCAGCCGCCGCTCCCATAGACTGACCGCTGATGGATGCAATACAGTTTCCTGTATCTACACTGCAAGTGCCACCGCTCACCCTCATATAAACATTGAAGGTATTCGTAATATTCGGTACCACATTTTCAATCGGATAATACAGCAAAATCGTATGCTTCCCGGAATGCCAGGTCTCCTCCGGCTGATGGATCAAGATTACCTCATCATTCATCTCAAAAGTAAAATGCACCAGAACCTGTCCATCCTCTGACCACACCACCGGAAGTTCCACAGAAACCCTCTGCTCCACAGTATTTCCAATCTGTAAAACTTTTTCCAGACCCTCACTGCCGCTGCTTTCACCCTGTCCATTCACCGCCACTGCCGGAATCAATACATCACCTCTGGCAGAAGCCATTTTCTCCACCGCATCCGCTTTTACATCCACAATCACCTGTCCAAAGAACTGGGCATGGTTCTCTTCACTGGTGGCAAACTCAATGGAAATAATCTTCACATCCGTCTCTGCCACCGTATAAGCAGAAGCATTCGTAAATGTGTGAATCCCTATCTTCCCGGCTTCAATCTGGTTGAGCAGTCCAGAAATATTCTTATCATTCTTACTCTTCGCCTGTGCCAGTCTAGGATTCTTCCCCACCCCTTTCAGGGAATGCTTCCCGCCGATCTTACAAGTCATGGAAGTAATGGCAGAAATCCGATCCGCATCCGCCTGCCCGCCGGTAAACTGCAGCACATCCCCCAGATCCAGTGCCGGATTCCCAATCGTATCCGAATCAAACGGCACATAATCCACAACCGCCAGATTATACAGGATATTGGTACAAAGCTGCTCCCTGGTTTCCTTCACACCAAACTGCAGGAGCGGATTCACACCCAGATTCATGGTCAGCCCGTCATCCGGATCCAGCGCATAATACTCCGCCGTCTGCGTCTTCATATTCGTAGAACTAACCGCCGTGTACCTGGTAATAAAATCCGAAAAACTGCTCGTAAACCTGTGCTTACTCTGCACCGTCATCACCGGACTGTTCCCATACTTCCGCAGTTCTAGCTTCCCCGCCCGGTTGATACAGAAAAACCCACCAAGAACCTGCCCCACATAGTAGAGCACATCCC
>JBJELU010000073.1:0-2757 GCA_051879355.1 Oliverpabstia sp. | reverse complement strand
AAGGCTCTGTTATATAGATTCCTTTATACTGTAAATACACACCTCTGGTGTGAATACAGATAAAGGAGGTCACAATTATGACCAAGTATCGTGAAATCCTGCGCCTGAAAAGCTTAGGATTCAGTGAGCGGAACATCGCACAAAGCTGCGGTGTGTCCCGAAACACAGTTGCCAAGGTCCTGAAAAAAGCAACGGAAATGAATTTATCATGGCCGTTGGATTTTGACATGACCGACACTGCACTTGAGAAACTGATGTTTCCCAAGGAAAAGTTAGCAACAAATAAACGTATGCCTGACTTTGATTACATCCGCAAAGAACTTTTGCGTAATGGGGTCAACAAAAAACTTCTCTGGGTAGAATACTGCGAGGAATGCCGTATGAATGGCGAGGCGCCTCTGATGTATTCTCAGTTCTGCTATTATATCCAAAAGGATGAAGAAAAACGCAGGGCTACCATGCATATCCCAAGAAAACCAGGTCAGCAGATCGAAGTAGACTGGGCAGGGGATCCTGCACACATCATTGATCCGGATACTGGTGAGATTACAGATGCATGGATCTTTGTAGGTGTTTTAACTTACAGCCAATACGCTTTTGTAAAGGCATACATGGATGAGAAAACCAACAACTGGATTAAAGCACATATTCAGATGTTTGAATTCTTTGGCGGTGTTACGCCAATGCTTGTTTCTGATAACTGTACCACTGCAGTAAATCATTCACAAAGCGACTGGTACACCACTGCTTTAAATACTACTTATCATGAAATGGCAGAACATTATAATCTTGCAATCATTCCGGCCAGAGTCCGGAAACCCAAGGATAAACCGAATGTAGAAGGATCTGTGGGTAAGATATCTACCTGGATCACTGCAGCTCTTCGCAATGAACAGTTTTTCTCAATTACAGAATTAAATGCTGCTATCAAAGAAAAACTGGATGCCTTTAATGCTCGTAAATTCCAAAAAAAGGAATGTAGCAGGCTCAGTTTATTTCTTGGGGAAGAAATGCCATTACTGGCTCCGTTGCCTGCCACATCTTTTGAACTGGCTGAGTGGAAACAGGCCACTGTTCAGTTCAATTACCACATCGCAGTAGACAAGATGTACTACTCCGTGCCTTATCAATATATCAAAAATAAGGTTGATGTGCGAATAACAGATACAACGGTTGAAATATTTTATAACCACAATCGGATTGCCTCGCACCGACGGCTTCATGGAAGAAGCGGTCAGTATTCTACGGTAACGGAACATATGCCTCAGGAACACCAGAAATATCTGGAATGGAACGGGGACCGTTTTCGTCGCTGGGCAGATTCGATTGGAATTAACACAAGTAAGGTTGTCGATGCAATTCTTACCTCCGGCAGGGTCGAACAGCAGTCTTACAGAAGCTGTATGGGGCTGCTGAAGCTGGCAGAAAAACATTCACCAGCAAAGTTGGAACAAGCCTGTGCCAAAGCACTTTCTTATTCCGGCAAACCCAGCTATAAAAGTATCAAAAATCTTTTGGCTACAATGAAAGATAACCCGGAACTCATATCAGATGAAAGGGAAACAGACAAAACAGCAGAAAAACCACACGGCATCACAAGGGGCGCCGGATACTATGGAGGTAAAAGATCATGACAAATCAAAGCACAATCGATAAACTTATTGAAATGCGTCTGACATCAATGGCCGATGCATTTCGGATCCAGTTGGATGATGCCACAATGAAGGAAATTCCTTTTGAGGATCGTTTTGGCATGCTTGTTGATGTAGAATACACCAACCGCAAAAACAATCGTTTGAAAAGACTGATTCGTCAGGCTGAGTTTGAACAACCTGATGCCAGCATTGCAGCAATTGATTATCATTCTGGAAGAAAGCTGAACAAAGCGTTGATCAACCGTCTGGCAACGTGTGAATATATCACAGAATATCGAAACATCTTCATTACCGGGGCAACTGGCAGCGGCAAGACCTACATGGCCTGTGCCTTTGGCATGGAAGCATGTAAGCATTACTATACAGTACGGTATGTGCGGCTTCCTGATTTGCTGCTGGATTTACAGGCAGCCAGAGATAACGGTACATTTACTGCTATTCTGAAAAAATATACCAAGCCAGTATTGCTGATCATCGATGAATGGCTGCTTCTCAAACTGACAGAAGCGGAAGCCAGAAACCTTTTTGAACTTATACACAAAAGACGTAAAAAGTCTTCAACGATCTTCTGTTCCCAGTTTCGTGAAAGCGAATGGTACCAGCAGATCTGCAGTGGTGAAAGCACCCTCGCAGATGCCATTATGGATCGCATATCCTATGATTCATATAAAATCAACATTGAGTGTATAGATCCATCCAAAGATTTTTCAATGAGAGAAGTATACGGGTTAGATCCAGCTCTGGCTAAATAACCTAATAGCAAAACAAATGGGGTGGCTCCGTTAGTCCGGACAGGTGGCTCTCGCCACACCGGACTGGCGGCTCCGCCGCACCATAATATTCATTGCAGCATTCATCGCATTTTTTATCATCTCCATAGATGGTGTGAGCACATTGGCAATGCCATTTAGCCAGATGTTCGATTTTTTGTTCGGTCATTGAAAAATCGATGTTATTATAGCCTTGTGATAGAAAATTTGTAAAAAAGGGCATGCCAAAAAGACAGATGCAAATTATCTGTCAATTCAATAAATATTCAGTTAAAATACATTGGGGTCAGGTAGTGCGCCCTGCAAGGGCTTGAAATAATGCAGGTGGAAAT
>JBJELU010000072.1:0-2802 GCA_051879355.1 Oliverpabstia sp. | reverse complement strand
CCGTATCACATAAACCTCATGGGAATTGAGTGAGAACTATCTCGGGAAGTTCAGGCTTTCATAAATTCTTTCTTTTCAAGGTCCGTCATTTTATAGTACATTTTTTCAAAATGCACCAGAATGTCATAAATCTGCTTTCCGGTAATCTGATTTCCATATACTGCTTCAATCCTCGCTGTGATATCAGCAATACTATCTTCATACTCGGAAATCTTATCATATAGATTATCCAGTCTGTCATGCATGTCCTGATACTTTCGGTCATAATGCTTATCCATCACATCCAGTTTATCAAGCATGTCAGTAAGCTTTGCTTTTGCCCCCATTACCTGTCTGACCAACTTTCGGATTCTCTCTCGTTCTTCTTCCAGAGCACTTACATCAACTTTTGTATTTACCTTATCCATAACAAACTGACGGAAGTTCTCATGATTTACCATATCCAGAATCACTTGCTCCACTTCACTGTTCAATTCATTCTGGTTAAGAGAGAGTCGAAAATTACAAAAGTGCTCATCATCAATCTTGTGTCTGTGTTGACAGCGATAATAGAAATCATCAACATATTCTCCGGTCTTCTTATTTGTACGGCGACGAACTGTACCGCTAATCCCGTGTCCGCATATCGGACATTTTACGATGCCGGACAAAATATGCTCATGCTCTAAGCTGTGGGTCTTATTCCATTTCACACCGGTTATTTTCCTTTTGGCTTTAGTCTCTGCCCACAATTCTTCGTCAATGATGGCTTCATGAATACCATCTACCAAAAGGTAATCGTCACTCTTTACTCTTCGGAACTGATCTCTGGTACCCTTAACCTTTTCGGTAACATTTTTCCCGTATGCAATTTTACCCGCATATACCGGATTATCCAGAATGTTCTTTACCGTTCCTCTTGTAAAATAATCCAACTCACGTCTTCTGGTCTTCTTCTTTTTATACCCACGATTATTCAAGAAACTTGCAATCGTATCCAAACCCATATCTTCATACACATATTTCTGATAAATGAGTTTTACCAGTTCTGCTTCTTCCGGATTGATAATCAGCGTACTGTTTTTAGAATCCAGTGTATATCCGAATGGAGCCTGACCACCATTCCATTTTCCCTCTCTGGCTTTCTGTTTACGCCCTTCCATTGTCTGCACCAGAATGTTCTCTCGCTCGATTTCCGCAACTGCGGATAATACTGTAATGGTAAGTTTTCCAGAATCTTTTGATGAATCAATTCCATCTTCCACACAGATAAGATTTACACCAAAATCCTGTATATACTGCAATGAGTTCAGAACGTCTGCTGCGTTTCTTCCAAAACGTGATAATTTGAATACAAGGATATAATCCACTCCGTCTTTACCATCTGCAACATCCTGAAGCATCTGTGTGAACTCTGGTCTGCCTGTGATACTCTTTCCGGATTTACCGGCATCACAATATACTTTTACAACTTCCATCCCCTGAAATTCTGCATATTTTGTCAGTCTGTCATTTTGAGCTTCCAAGCTGTATCCATCCACCTGCATTGCGGTGGATACCCTGATGTATATATAACATTTTAATCTTTTACTTTTCACAAACTATGCCTCCATCTCTACCGACATATCCAACATCCGAAAATGCTTTAGGGCATCCATGATATATGCCTCTTTCGCTTTTGGACATGTTGGAACTCTTGCGTTTTCCTTTTTTGATAGATTGTAATTTTTGCCTAAATCCAATCCGTACTTCCTTTTTATCTGGGCAATAAATAAAGTAGAAACTTTCACACCGAATTTTTCCATTATATACTCTTTTATCTCCACATAGGTAGCTTTCGCCTCTGCCACGGTCAGACCTAATGAACTGCAATCCAATACAAATCCAATCTGTTCATCCGGACTTTTGGCAGGTGCTGTCTCATAATCTTCATAATAGACAGGGAACTTAAATGTGATGCTTTTGATCATCTTCCTACTTTCCTGTTTTTCTGGATAAACGTCTATCCGTTCAATGAACAGCCGGTACATCTCCCTCTGCTCTTCACAGGTCATTTTCGGAAACAGCAGCTGCATATTCTCCACCAATTCCTTGACCTTTTCTATAGAACGTATCCCGCTCTTTATAGCAGACAGTTTCTTTTTTACTTTTAATATAGAAGACTCTGCATCATCCATTCTGTCGTAGATTTCATCTATCTCCGCCTGTACCTTGTCATATTTTTTGTCATAGTCATCATCCAGGATGTCAAGCCCATCCAATTCTTCCCCTAACTTTCGTTTCTGAGTCTCATAACTTCTAAGCTGTTTCCTCAGGGCTTTCATTTCTTTTTCCAGCTGTTCAACAGATGGCTGATTTCCTAACACATTTTCAATCATCTCATGATATTCCGGTAATGCTGTGATCCCGGAAAAGATTTCAAACACGCTGGAATCAATCTTTGTCTGATTTAATATGCGATTAAAGGAACATTCACGACCATTAGCCTTGCGGTGATGACCACAGGAATAATAATGGATAGTCTTATAATGACCGCCTCTATTCTTATTCACATGATTGCTTTTCGTAGCAATCATGCCTCTTCCACACAACGGGCATTTTACCAAACCAGACAGGATACTGATCCGTTCCGGATTATCCACTTTTTTGCATCTGCTGGACAAAGCCGTTCTTTTTTCCTGCACCTGTTCCCATAACGATTCAGATACAATCGGCTCATGTGCTCCCTGTATAGTTATAATCTCTTGTTCTTTTTTCTTGCTTCTTTTACTATTAACAACCACTTTATAACAAACTCATTTTCAACTTTCCATGCAGAATAAA
>JBJELU010000071.1:0-12494 GCA_051879355.1 Oliverpabstia sp. | reverse complement strand
CATATCAGAATGACCATAATTTGGTATAAATTTTTATAATATCTTCCTTCGTTGGAACTCTTGGATTCGTTGGAGTACATGCATCTGCGAGAGCTGCATCTGCCATCTTATCCACTGCTGCAAAATATGCATCCGGAGTGATTGTTCCGATTTCCTGAATAGTCAGCGGAATATTCATCTCTTTCTGCATAAACTGAATCCAGTTCACCAGCGAACGGACACTCATTACTTCATTGTAGTTACTGAGCCCCAGAATATGGGCAATATTCGCGTACCGTTTCACCGATGGCAGATATTCCTTCTGGCTTCTGGAATGCTTATTGATGTTTGCATTAAATTCTACAATATGCGGCAGCAGCATTGCATTGGCCCTTCCATGAGGAATATGGAACAATGCACCCAGCTGATGAGCCATACTGTGGGTAATACCCAGAGATGCCGAATTAAATGCAAGACCAGCCAGGCAGGAAGCCACATGCATTTTCTGTCTCGCATGCATGTCACTGCCATCCAGGTAAGCCCGTAAAAGGAACACACCACAAATCTCAATGGCTTTTTCTGCCAAAGCAGAAGAAAATTCATTGTGTGCGGTGCTCACATAAGCCTCCAGAGCATGAGTAAATACATCCATACCGGTATCAGCAGTGATTGCGGGGGGAACACTTTTTACCAACTCTGCATCCAGAATTGCTTCCTCAGCAGTCAGCCGTTCTGAAACCAGGGGATACTTCACCTTTGCTGTTGTATCATTGACAACTGCAAAAGATGTTACCTCCGAACCGGTTCCGCTGGTGGTCGGGATGGCGATCAATCCCACTTCCCCATAAGGTTCTATTTTCAGGGCAAATTCCCTGATGGCTTTTGAGGAGTCAATGGCGGATCCTCCGCCTACTGCCACAATTGCCTCGGGTTTGTACTCAAGGAATTTCTTCACACCATTTGATATTTTATCCAGTGGTGCATCCGGTACAACATCATAAAACAACTCATAAGTGATCCCGCCCTCACTGAGAGGTTTTGTGATCAGATCAATCATTTTGCTCTGTACCACAAAAGGATCTGTAATTATGAGAACTTTACGATAAGGAATTTCTTTCAGACGGGATAATGCCCCATTTCCAAAATAAATCTGCGTTTTTATTCCAAAACTGTCCATAACTTCCGCCTTTCTATTCCGGATAATAGCATTTGATATTTCGGGATTCCAGAAAATCCAGCCATTCCTGTGATGGCTTCATATCCGTCACCACCGCTGACAGATTCTGTGTATTAGTTACCCGGGCAAATGCTGTATTGTCAAATTTGCTGTGATCGACCGCCAGAATACTTTCTTTGGCAGATTCCATCATCACCTGTTTTGCATGGGCAAACAGTTCATTGGAATCCATAATCCCCCTGGTACGATCCAGCGCCTTACAGGATACAAAAGCTTTATCCGCATAATAGGAACGCATGCCATCTTCTGCTTTCGTGCCCAGAAGTGCCAGATAACCCTCCTTCATCATTCCACCAGTGGAAATAATGTTCCAGCCGGACACATCAGCCAATTCTATCATGATTTCGATAGAATTCGTGATTACAGTCAGACGTTCTTTATCTTTAATCGCTTTTGCAATAAATACCGCTGTTGTACTGGCATCCAGCATAATGCAGTCTCCGTCATGAATCAGATCTGCAACCAGCGTACCTATCTTCTGTTTTCCCAATACATTTCGATTTTTGCGAACATTAAAGGGCATATCAATGCTGTTATTTTCATTGATAACCGCTCCCCCATAGCTTTTTATGGCATAACCCTCGTGTTCCAGTTTATCAAGATCTCTCCGGATGGTTTCTTCTGACACGTTGTATAACTGACTTAATTCACTGACAACCACACGTTTTTCTTCCTGCAGTTTCTCAAGAATCAGATTTCTTCTTTCCAATGCTAGCATACAACTTGTCCTCCTTCTTAGAAATCAGTCGGGTGGGAGTTTTCTCCCTAAAAACGAACGTGGACGGAGAAAGCTGCCTTCCTCCGTCCCCTTTACTTACAAAATAGATTCGATTACTTTTGCATCCGGATGTGCAATAACAGAAGAATCCAGATACATTCCTCTTTCTCCTGCAACAGCTTTTGCTTTCTCTATGGATGCTGTGACTGCAGAAACTTCTCCGGTAATGAGCATGTAAGATTTACCGCACATACCTTTGGCTACACGCAGTTCAATCAAGTCTACAATTGCTGTCTTCGCTGCCGCATCTGCTGCCACAATGATGGAAGCTGCATCGTATGTTTCCAAAATCCCCAGTGCACTGACTTTTTCAATCTGTGCTGCCCCGTAAAGAGCAGGGAAAATAGATTCATGAGGATTACCCAGCACAAAATTATCGATCAGCTGATCTTCATACTGGGTGGAAGCTGCATCTACTGCCGCTTTTACGGCACTCAGATCTCCAGAAATAATAGCAATATATTTTCCAGGACATACTGTCTGCGCCTCAATAAGCTCTACTTCTGAAGTTTTTACCATGGCATCTGCTGCCGTGATACCAGTTGCCGTGGTTTTAAATTCAATCATACCGATTGCTTTACTCATACAGTACACGTCCTTTCTACTTTGCCTCAATTACTACTGCACGATCTGTGACATCCAGAACCACACCGGTAATGGATGCGTGGATTCCCACACTCAGACCCTGAGCAGGTTTTGCGATCATCTGTCCGACTGTTACCTTGTCTCCTATGCTGACAATCGCCTGTGCAGGTGCCCCGATATGCTGACTGAGATTGATGGTAACCTTCTTCACATCTGCTACCTTATCATTCAGCGGAGCATCTTTATCATATCTGGTAAGTCCCAGTCTGGCCATCAGTCTTTCTTCCGGAACCTTGCGGTACTTTCTGGAATCTTTCACCGGAGCCGGCTGTACTCCCTGCGGAGGACGGATGCCTGCTTTTCTCAGACCGCCCTTCATATCTGCCAGAAGAGAACGGGGAGCAAGACTCTGCGGACAGGAGAACATCTCACAGACTCCGCAGGAACTGCAGAATGCTGCATTCAGATAAGGATTCATGTCCTGAAAATCTTTATTTGCTGACGCTCTCATAAACAATGCCGGATCGATCGGATGTCCCAGATTATTTCTCGGGCACAGATCGGTACAGGTACGGCACTGACAGCAGATTGACGCTGCACGTTTCATGTCAATGGATGATTTTCTGATTTTTTTCTGAACAATCGTGTGATCGCGCGGAAGAACCAGTACTGCATTTGTCGTCTTTGTCACGGGCTGGCTGCCGTTTCCGATATTTCCCATCATCGGGCCGCCCACAAAGTATACTGCATCTTTTGTTGTTGTATCGCCCGCCATGGCAACTACCTCAGAGAGAGGTGTTCCGATGGGGACACGAACCGTTACCGGATGTTCTACTTCTGCCACTACAGAAACCAGCTTATCCGTTACCGGCTGATTGTGATTAACTGCACGATAAATATTGTAAACAGTCTCTACGTTGAATACTGCAACACCCTCTTCGATAGGAAGACCTCCCGGTCTTACCACACGCCCGGTTGCTTCATAAATCAATACGATTTCATCGCCCATCGGATATACTTCATCCAAAAGGGCCAGACGCATCTCGGGGAATTCACCCAGATACTGATTCAAAGCATTTACCGTATCCTTGTAGGACTTTTTCACACCAATAATGGCTTCCTTTGCTCCAACTGTCTCAGCAATCATGTGAAATGTCTGCATAATCTCTTTCGCATATACCTTCAACAGCTGTCTATGTAATTTCAACAAAGGTTCACATTCTGCACAGTTCATCAAAATGGTGTTCGCACGTTCATCTACCTTTACATAAGTAGGGAAACCGGCACCACCGGCACCAACCACACCATTTTCCTGTATGATTTTTTGTAACTCTTTGATATCCATGCGATTACTCCAATCCTGCACCATCATCAATGATACCTACTATCGCTGCATCAACTGGCGCTGTTTCTAAACCACAGCCAATTCTGGCTGCACTTCCCTGAGCAACTAACACATACTCTCCAATACCTGCACCGATATTGTCGATGGCAACAATCTGACTGCTCTCAGCCTGCATCCGGTGCACCGGTTCTACAATCATGAATTTGTTGCCTATTAACTTATCATTTTTTCTTGTAGAAACAATGCTTCCTACAACCTTACCTACAATCATAGTTAACCTCCATGTAATTGCTTCCGTTAAGTTTCCTGATTATCTGACAATCCTTACTGTGTTGCCAGTAGCAATCTGGGAAGCATTCGCCTCGTCTGTATCGATATGCATCTCCAGTGTAAAGCTTTCATCCACACGGATTTTTACATTATTAAATATGGTTCCGCGTTCATTGTCTGCTTTCACGGACACATAATCACCGTCATGTACCCCTGCTGCTTTTGCATCAGCCGGAGACATATGGATATGTCTTGCTGCAACGATACATCCTTCTTTCAGGTAAAGAGCTCCTTTAGGACCTACCAGTGCGATCGGAGCAGATCCTGCAATATCACCAGACTCACGAACCGGTGCTTTTACACCAAGCTTGAGGGCATCTGTTGCTGAAATCTCTACCTGTGATTTTTTTCTGCACGGTCCCAGGATACGAACATTTTCAATCGCTCTCAGCTTCAGTCCTACGATGGTAACCAGTTCATTAGATGCAAACTGACCACCCATCAGTTCTTTTTTCTTTGTAAGCTGATATCCCGGTCCATATAAGATTTCCAGATCTTCCTGGGTAAGATGAATATGTCTGGCAGAAACACCAATAGGAACCATATATCCTGCTTCCTGTCTCTGTTCCTGTTTTTTCAGACTTTCCATAACCATTCTGGTAATCAATTCAATATTCTGTGTATCCAAGTACAACACCTACCTTCCTGCGGAAGAACTGTTATTATTTTACCTGAGGCAGAATTGCTTCTACATCGGTGTGTGGTCTTGGAATTACATGAGTAGCTACCAGTTCACCCAGTCTGGATGCACTGCTTGCTCCGCTTTCTACTGCGGATTTAACTGCTCCGACATCACCGCGAACCATAACGGTTACCAGTCCGGATCCGATTTTTTCTGTTCCGATCAATGTTACGTTAGCTGCTTTACACATAGCGTCTGCTGCTTCAACTGCTGCTACCAGACCTCTTGTTTCAACCATTCCCAATGCTTCCTGTGTCATTCTTTTTTCCTCCTTATGGACTATATGATTAGTTGTACCTGTAATTTCTTCAGTAATCTTTGCAGATTCCGTGTTCGTTTCTGCTGCGGCGGTCTTTACCTCAGCAGACTTCCTCGTTCCGGTAGTTTTTCGGGCTGCTGCCTTTTTAGGTGCCGGAGCTTTGGATGTTGTCTTTTTGATCTCTGCCATCGTAAGTCCCCCTATTTTTTCCAGCGACTAGCACTCAATTCTACCATTCGTACTGTTTCTTCATGGGGACGAGCAATGACTGCATGCAGCACAGGCTTTTTGATTGCGCCGGCAACCGCTGCATCGACTGCTGCCGTCACCGCTGCCACATCACCTTCGATTACCATGGTGACAAGCCGACCGCCCAGTTTTCTTTCCCATGTAGCCAGGCGTACATCTGCTGCTTTCAACATGATATCCAGTGCATCAATTGCAGCAACCACACCCGTGATTTCTACAAAGCCATACGAATTTCCCATGGATTTTCTCCTTTATTATACGGTCGGAAGAATCTTTTCTACATCTTCATGTGGTCTCGGAATAACATGTGTAGCTACCAGCTCACCCAGTCTGGATGCAGCTGCACTTCCGCTCTCTACTGCTGCTTTTACAGCTCCTACATCGCCGCGAACCATAACAGTAACCAGTCCTGAACCAATTTTTTCTGTTCCAACCAGTGTAACTTCTGCTGCTTTTGTCATAGCATCTGCTGCCTCGATTGCAGCGGTCAGTCCTCTGGTTTCTACCATTCCTAATGCTTCTTTAGCCATCTTATATATCCTCCTAGATTGAAAAATAAAAATTCAAATTATATAACAGCTTCACGAAAAATTCAGTTTTACTAATTCTTATCAAGAGCACTGATTTTCAGCATTTTCCGCGTTCCATCCTCCGGGTTCGGGATTACATGTTTGGTAACCACACCGCCCATAGTCATCGCTGCTGCTTCTCCTGCTTCAACTGCTGCTGTCACATCTGCCACACTGCCGCGGTACTTGACGGTTACCAGCAGCGGAACCGGCAGGCTGTCTGCATTGGCAGGTTTGTTTTTGTCAAATACTTCCATCCGCACATTGGCTGCCTTACATCCGGCATCTCCTGCAACGAATGCGGTGGTCAGACCAAATACTTCAAGAATACCTACAGCTTCTGCCATATGTTTTCTCCTTTAGCTACAGAGTTTTATCTGTTCTTTGCATCGTTAACGATGGCGATCTTCAGTCCTTTCATAGCCAGGTTTGTCTGAAGTGCTTCGTTGATGTCTTCCAAAGCAAATTTGTGAGTGATCAGTTTTTCCAGAGGAAGTCCGATTCCTTTTGCTCTCTTCAGGAAGTCAAAAGTAGTGGCATAGTCTCTCAGAGTATAAACCCAGGAACCAACCAGTGTCAGCTCTTTGGAGCAGATATCAAAATACGGATTGATGGTTGCATCTCCGCCGTTGATGAAGAATCCCAGTTCGCAGAGTCCGCCGCCGTTGCGGATGAACTTGTAAATGTTGGCATGAGCCACCGGAGAACCGGTACACTGGAATCCGAAATCAGCCGGATGTCCGTCAAAGCTTGCTTCCACAGCTGCTGTCAGAGCTTCGATTCCTTTATGTTCCATAAAGTTAACAGCTTTGCTTGCACCCATCTCTTTAGCGAAGGAAAGACGCATTTCATTGCCGTCAACTGCGGTAATATTTTCAATACCCATCGTTCTCAGGATTGCGATACAGATCAGACCGATTGGTCCGCATCCCTGTACAACAACACGGCTGTTAAAACGAAGAATGCCTGTGGTCTTTGCTCTTTCTACTGCATGGATCAAAACTGCGCAGGGCTCGATCAGGATACGGGAATCCAGATCCAGATCACTTACATTAAATACAGTAGAACCACCGCGAACCAGAATGTAATCTGAGAACCATCCATTCAGATGTACATCATCATCCGGAAGCAGACCGTATACATCAGCGCCGCCTACGTTCTGTTTGTTCAGATCGTACATGGTGATATCCGGGTTATCTTTGAAGATCATACAGGTAACAACTTTATCACCGATTTTCAGATCTTTACCTGCTGAATCTTTTTTCACATTTTTACCCATTTTGACGATTTCACCGGTTCCTTCATGTCCCAGAGCTACCGGAATCAGTCCAAACGGGTCTCTCTTGAATTCGTGTGCATCTGTACCGCAGACACCACATCCTTCAACTTTAACAAGAATATCGTCATCGCCAACTTCCGGCATTGGGAACTCTTTCACATCAAAGTGTTCCAGACCTGTCAGCATGGCAACATGTGCGGTTTTCGGAATGCTTCCTGCTGCTGATGAACAGCATTTCGGTGCAGCCGGTGCTGCCGGAGCAGCGCCCTGTCCTGTCATTCCGGCAAGAACCTGTTTCACGATCTCTTCAATATTGATATTATTTGTGTCCATTCTATTTCCTCCCGATTAACGAATGCATAAGCTGTCGGACATTACGCATCTTCTTCTCTTGGTAAATGTGCTTGCGCTTGTCAGACCTTCACCGGTACGGCTTGCGATGGTGAATGTACAGTAACCTTCACCGCCGAATCCCAGTGCCGCATATGACGGTGCATTTTTTACCAGGATTGCTGTATCAATTGCTTTTGCATAAGTGGTAATATTATCAATGTTCTTGGAATGGATATGAGCAGAATGACGATTGCCATGCTCCAGCCATACAGCCTGTTCTACGGCATCATTGAAATCTTTTGCTCTAACCACACCCAAAATCGGCATCATCAGCTCTTCAGCGATGAGAGGATGTTCCTTTGGTCCTTCAAAGGTAATGCAGCGGATATTACTCGGAACTTCCACACCAATCATGGAAAGAAGTGTCTTTGCATCACGTCCTACGCATTTACGATTCAGGCGTCCGCCTTTCAGAACAACTGCTGTCAGCGCATCCTGTTCCTCTTTTGATGCCAGATAGCATCCCTGTTCCGTTACCATATAGTGCATCAGTTCATCTACAACAGAAGAAACTGCCACGATTTCTTTTTCGGCGATACAAGGCAGGTTATTGTCAAAGGTACATCCATTCACAATATCCTGTGCTGCCTTGCGGATATCCGCTGTCTCATCCACCAGTGCCGGAGGATTACCTGCGCCGGCTCCGATTCCTCTCTTACCAGAAGAGAGAACTGCGGTAACAACGCCAGGACCGCCTGTAGCGGCAATCAGCGGGATATCTTTATGTTTCATCATAATATTGCTGGTCTCCAGTGTAGGATTCTCAACTGTACATGCAATATTATCCGGTCCGCCTGCTTCCAGAGATGCCTCATTCAGCAGATTTACTGCGAAAATAGATGTCTTGATCGCAGCCGGATGAGGATTGAATACTACTGTATTACCTCCTGCCAGCATTCCCATGGTATTACACAGCACAGTTTCACTTGGGTTTGTACACGGAGTGATCGCTCCGATGACACCAAATGGTCCCATCTCAATCAGAGTAAGTCCTCTGTCACCGGACCATGCTGTTGTTGTAATATCTTCCGTTCCCGGTGTCTTTTCAGCCACCAGACGGTGTTTCAGGATTTTATCTCCTACATTTCCCATTCCGGTTTCTTCCACACCCATACGTGCAAAAGTCTCTGCATTCTGACAGATTTTCTTACGGATGGTGGAAATTATTTTTTCTCTCTGATCCATGGACATCTTACGGACAATTTTCTGGGACTGTTTTGCAGCCTCGATGGCTTCGTTCATATCCTTGAAAACACCATGTTTTCCGGTCGGTGCTTCCTGAATCTGCATCTTAGCCAGCACTTCCTGCACGATATCCTGTACCATACTTTCATTTATAGGCACGAGAATTACCTCCCTTTTCTCTTACAGTCACTCAGACTGTTCCTTATTTCATCCCAAGCTGTTCCATAACTTTCTTTGTTATTTCAGCTACTACATCTGCATTAGTTGCTGGTTCATCACAAATATTAGAGCCTCTGCAGTTATGGCAGTTCAGGCCGCTTCTGTTCTGGCAGATTTCCAGAGGATGTTTACCCGGCAGACCCATTTTCTTTCTGATTTCATACAGTTTCTTGATCTGTGCCTGATCGAATTCCTTCGGTCCGCCCAGCATTCTGGACTTGTAAAGCAGTTCTGCGTAGAACTCCAGAGATTCCATCTTCAGATAAGCAGACAGCAGGTCACCGGACCAGGTCAGAGCACCATGATTTTCAAGAAGAACTGCATCAAAGTATGGCAGATATTTTTCCAGATTATCCGGAATTTCTGTAGTAGAAGGTGTACCATACTCAGCGATCGGAACGCATCCCAGAGCGATTACTGCTTCCGGCATGATCGGCTGATTCAGTGGAATACCTGCGATTGCAAAACTTGTTGCAAAAGTAGGATGAGCATGAACTACAGCGCCAACATCCGGTCTCTTCTCATATACACGCATATGCATCTTGATTTCGGATGACGGACGGAATCCTGCATTTGCCTGGATTACTTCACCTTTTCTGTTAACTTTACAGATGTACTCAGGTGTCATAAATCCTTTGGAAACACCAGTCGGTGTGCACAGAAATTCATCATCATTCAGTTTAACGGAGAAGTTACCGTCATTTGCTGCAACCATGTTACGGTTGTAAACTCTGCGTCCGATGTCACACATAAGTTTCTTGATTTCAAATTCGTTCATCATTGTTTTCTTCCTCCCTGAAACAAATTGATTCGACAGGTATATGATTCCTGTCATTGTTGGTTTATGTTGACATTATACCCCAATTCCACGATTACGTCAACACATTTTTGTGGTTTCTTGTTGTTTTATTGTAGTTTTGAATGTTGTTTCTTGTTGTTTTCCAATCTCCTCCCATCCACTTTCCCGTTTCCAATACAAAGCTCAGTAATCATTTTAGATTTTTCTCGCACCGAAAACAGAACTACAAATATCACTCGCATTACATTTGCGTCTATTATACTCTCTTTTTTGTACAAAGTCAACGAAACCAAAGTCTGTTTTAACATTTTTATATAGCAATTTTATGATTTCATTCTTTGGTTTTATGTGGTATTCTGTATTTAACTTGACAATATAACCAATTTTTATCATACTATTCGTAAGAACTTTCAGAGAGGTGCTCTATGCAATTTGATATTCATACACACACGATTGCGTCCGGACACGGCACCAGCTGTACCATAGCCGATATGGCAAAGGCCGGCCGGGCAGCAGGGCTTTCCCTTGTGGGAATCACAGATCATGGTCCTGCCACCATGGGAGCCGGAACTCCCTCTTATTTCAGAAGCCTGGCTATGGCACCGCATCACCGCTGCGGTATCCGTCTTCTTTACGGTGTGGAATTAAATATACTGGATAATAAGGGGAATGTTGATCTGGATGATGAGATTTTATCACATCTGGATTATGCAATTGCCAGCATGCACACAAAAAACAAAAAGCCGGGAACCCGAGAAGAGAATACAGAGGCTTATATTGCTGCCATGAAGCATCCAAAAGTCAGACTGATCGGTCACTGTGATGATTCACGTTATCCGGTAGATTATCAGGCACTTGTTCAGGCTGCCCGGGAACACCAGGTACTTTTGGAGCTGAATGAAGCTTCCCTGACCCCAGGAAGCTACCGGGGAGATACGAGAGAAAACAATCTGGAAATGCTGAAGTGGTGCCGTACTTTCCGGCATCCTATTGTCCTTTCCAGTGACAGCCACGGTCCGGAAAAAGTAGGACAATTTCCATATGGACTGGCACTTCTAGATGAAATAAACTTTCCGCAGCATCTGGTACTCAATTATCGGCTGAGAGATTTACTGCAATTTTTATCTTAACAAGTACGCCTCGGCGATCCGCCGGTGGCTTTATCTTGGAAGGAGATAAAAACCCGGAAAGTATGTTCTTGTTCTCATACTTTCCGGGTTATTTTACCGAATTCCCGTTCCCACTATTCTTTTTTTCCACTGATAACTGCCCTGCACCAGTGTATAATTCTTTTCCTGTGGCGCATCCGGCACATGAATGATAAAATTAGATTCAATATAAGGGTTTTTTACACCATCTTTGCTTTTGGGCAGCACCAGGTTGTCAAACGAAATACGATCTGCAACTACTGCCGCTTTCCGCACAGGCTGCAGTTCTTTCAGAATCTGCTGATTTTTATCAAATCCCCAGACCTGCCACGGATCTGCTTTCTTCATAATCGCATGTTCCAGTGCATACTCATCTTCATCATTCACGGTATAGTCAACTTCTTCCGGTTCTTCTTCTACAATCACATTTCCCGCATCATCAAGACCATCTTCGCCATAAAGGGTTTCTTTCAGTCTGCGAACAGTACTCTCCGAATCCGGAACCAGATTGCCGTTATAACTGTGGAACTTTCCATCATAAGGAATTCTGTCCTGTTCAATGTTATAAGTAAGAAGAGTCGGTAATTTTGCAAGAAGACCCCAGAACTCACTTTCCGACACATTATGAGTCACCATAGGAAGAAGTTTTGTCGCCAGCTTATCCAGTTCATTCAGATCCATTGCCTTGATATTCTCCAGAAGTTTCATCAGAACTTCTCTCTGCCGTTCCGTTCTCTGATAATCGGCATTACCGACTTTACGAATACGGGCATAAGCCACTGTCTGCATACCGTTGCACAGATATGTTCCCTCTCCGGGAATCAGATACTTCTTAGACTTAAGGTTTAAAATTCTGCACTGCTGTTTGATACTTTTATTGGCATTCTCCGCCTCTTTTTCCGTAAAAGTAATCTCAATAGGACCAATCGCATCCACAATATCAATCATATTTCCAAAATCAACAGTAGCATAGCGATTAATATCAATCTTAAAGTTTTCCTCAATGGTTTCCAACAGAAGAGGTCCCCCGCCGTTGGGAAATGCCGCATTCAGTTTTCGATATCCTACATTCGGTATATGAACATGTAAATCCCGCATAAAAGAAATCATAGAAATCTTTTTCAGGCGATAATTGATTGATATCAGAATCATAGAGTCAGAATTTCCCACAAAATCGTCATTTGTAGTATCCAGACCTACCAGCATAATATTGTAGACATTACCATCCGTGGTAATCGGTTCTGATGACGCATACTTTGCCATGTTCCGCTGAGCTTCCAACAGTTCTGGATCTATTTCTTCCTCTTCTTCCGGTTCGGTCTCTTCCGTGGCTCCTGCTTTTTCCTGTTCTGCCTTCCGTTCTGCTTTCTGCTTTTCAATCTGTTCCACAGCTTCTTCATCTGACAGGAAATTCGTTTTCGAATAGTATCGATGCCCCAAAAAATAAATCGTTCCCGC
>JBJELU010000070.1:0-2818 GCA_051879355.1 Oliverpabstia sp. | reverse complement strand
GTTCAAACGGAAATGAAATGGGATGTCGGTATCTGACTGGTTCAACACAATAGATACAATGCTCCCGTCCGGATTCCTGAACGCTACGGTTTCCAAATCCTTAGTCCATTTGCTGCTTCCGATTCTTTTAGCACCCTTCTGTACAAACTTACTGAAATGGCCAATATAATAGTAAGACTCATGGATGTATATCTCGTCCTTTTCTGTGTCTGCCATAATTGGCGCATCGCAGAAGTTGCCGACATGATTCGGACCACCCTGTTCATTCAGAAGCAGATTCCAGTCACAGAACATATTGCAGGAGTTGTTGAAGTTACCGATCATGTCATGGGCGTATTTTTCCCCAATCTTATGGGTGTCCATCTGTCCGATGCTATATTCATAGCAGCCTTCGGTGAAAACCAGTCGTTTATCCGGATATTTCCGATTGAACATATCCAACTGTTCGAAATGGTCACCGCTGTACCAATGAAAGGCCAGTCCATAGATATATTTGGCCGCATCCTTATCAGATAGCATGACCATGCCGCGCTCCATGATTCGTTCTTTGTTGTGATCCCAAAAGAGCAATTTTACGCCCAGATCTTCCATCTTCTTACCGAGATGATTTTTGACAAAGTCCCGTTCTTCCTCAGCTGTGTAGATGCAGGAATCCCATGTTTGAGTTGCCTTCGGCTCGTTCTGAACCGACACACCCCAAAGATTGATACCCTCTTCCCTGTAAGCCTCTATGAACTTTACATAACACATGGCCCAAAGTTCCCGATACTCGGCTTTCAGTTTGCCGCCGTGATTCATCTCTCCGTTTGTTTTCATATAGGCAGGAGGACTCCAGGGAGACATAATGAGCTGTAAATCACCATACTCCATAGCACCCTTGATCATAGGAATCACGGCCTGACGATCTCTAACAATGTTGAAACTGTCAAGCGTTTCATCATGATCTTCCACGCAGGCGTAATTGCCCACGGAAAAATCGCAGCTATTCATGTGAACCCGACCTACATTGTAGCCGATTCCATCGCTATCACTAAAATACAGCCTCAATATTCTCTCTTGATTTTTGTGACTTAGTTTTTTTAGTGTCACCGCTGCGGCTTCAGTAAAAGCCCCGCCAAAGCCTTCGATTTCCTGATATTCAACCTCTGGGATGAGGGAAATCAGCTTTGATTCCTTCCCACGCACATCCGGGAAGGAAACCAAAACGGCTTCCTGCATAGGCAAATGGTCTTTTACGGTTTTAATCACCCGCACATTCATTTTGTTTACCTTTCCTTTCAGTATTCAGTTATCTAGCGTACATTGAAAACTGGATCTTACTTATAGTATGAAAAATCCGTTTGGTTAACATCGCGATTGCCTATTTGTGTCTGAATACATTCTGTTATCAGATTCGCCAACTACGCCCCTTTGCATTTGCCTATATTATACAATAAATGAGAGGACGCCGAAAGATGTAATAAATAAATTGTTATTTTTTAAGGAAATTACTATTTTGGAGGGAGGTCACAATGGGCCGCATTCTTAGGAAAAAGCAATTTTTCAACAAAGGAGTCATTGCCTTTGTAATGCTCTGTTGGTAAACTTGAAATATAAAAAAGAAGGAGGCAAAGGGTAATTCTATGAAAAGTAAACAAACGCGCACCCTGCTGAAGGACATAAACAGATATCGTTCGCTGTATCTAATGATCCTTCCGGCAATCATCTCAGTATTCATTTTTGAATACATTCCCATCTATGGTATTCAGATCGCCTTTAAGGACTTCCGGTCAAGCCTGGGTATTTTCAAAAGCCCCTGGGTCGGATTCAAGCATTTTATCAAATTCTTTGACTATCCTTATTTCTGGACGATTCTGTGGAATACGCTTCGGCTCAGCCTGATGGGCCTCCTCTTCTTCCCAGTGCCTGTCATCTTTGCAATCATGCTGAATGAGATGCGGGACGGAAAGCTGAAGAAAACTTGCCAGACAATTACATACGCCCCCCATTTTATTTCAACCGTGCTGATTTGTTCCATGACAATGCTGTTCTTGAACCGTCAGGGCCTGTTCAACATCATCGGTGGAATCTTATTCGGGGACAACTATAAGGCTACTGATTTCATGGCCAACCCGAAAGTGTTTCCCTGGGCATACACGCTGTCAGGTGTGTGGTCAGAACTGGGTTGGGGAACGATTATCTACATTGCGACTCTGTCAGGTGTTTCTTCGGAATTGGTTGAGGCGGCAAAGATTGACGGAGCGAGCCGGATGCAGATTATCCGTAATGTATATCTGCCGCATCTGAAGCCCACCATAGTCACTATGTTCATCCTGCAGATCGGACAGATGCTCTCTGTTGGCTTTGAGAAGGTATTCCTGCTGCAGAATCCTTTGAACATGGAAGTCTCGAATGTCATTTCTACCTATGTGTACGAGGTAGGTATTGGAATGCATGAATTCAGTTATTCGACCGCCATTGGCTTGTTCAACAGCATCATCAATATTATTCTGCTTGTGATTGCGAATACGGTGTCGAAAAAAGTGGCAGACAGCGGCCTGTGGTAAGGAGAGGATTTGACTGTGAAACGACTTGGAACAAGAAAAAGAATATCTGTATTTGATTCAGTGAATACGCTGCTCGTGATTCTGATTACGTTTATTGTTGCATATCCCTTGTATTTTTGTGTGATTGCCTCCCTGTCTAATCCGACAGAGGTAGCTGCAGGCAACACTCTGCTTTGGATCAAAGAGTTCACCCTGGATGCATACAAACTGATCCTGAAAGAAAAACAGCTCTGGATCGGTTACCGGAATACCATTATTTATACGATAGGTGC
>JBJELU010000069.1:0-2834 GCA_051879355.1 Oliverpabstia sp. | reverse complement strand
GAAGCTGCGCCGGGATGTGCCGGGGATGAAAGCAACAGGACATCACTTTTCTTTTTCGGTCTGCCAGGCTTTCTTCCCCGGCACGGAGCGAGAAACAGCTTTTCTAAGACTTCTGGGCAGCACCCAGAAGGGCGATGACAGGCAGTGGGGACAATGATACTCCCGTCCAGTCACAGCTAGGAACGCAATGAGGGCGGTCACATGAGAACCATGCGAGGGCGCTTCGACCCGTGGAGCTGGTACGCTGCCAGCCGTTTGATGACTTCCCATAATAGCCGGGGTGTCGAGGACAAATAGGCTTCTTCAAACAATAAATCCGCCAGCAACCAGAAAAGGGCGCTGGCGGTATTTACATAGGCATTCTGCCTATATCTTTTGAGGAGGTTAAACACATATGAAAAACACATATCTTAGAGGGGAATTGTACTATGCAGATCTGGGTACCGGGGTTGGTTCCGAGCAGAATGGTTATCGTCCGGTGGTCATCATCCAGAACGATGTTGGTAATCGGCATAGTCCCACCACCATTGTGGCGGCGATTTCCACGCAGATTAAGACAAAGGCGAATCTGCCCACCCACTACCATTTGAAGCCGGGGAGCGGACTTCTGCAGCCCTCCATGGTGATGCTGGAGCAAATCAGAACCGTGGACAAAACCCGATTGGTTCAGTACATCGGAAAGCTGTCTGACGGGGAAATCAAGGGGCTGAATCATGCGCTGGCGATCAGCATTGGCCTGATTCCTACCACGCCCGGAAAACTCACATTGTGCCTGTGCAGCACCTGCGTCGAGAACTTCTACGGCTCAGGTGCTTACTATTTGCGGCGGGTGAATCCTATCGAGGTTGAAAAGGAGCTTTGCACCTACTGTAATCAGAGATCCGGATTCACATATGAAGTTTCTCCCCGCAATAATCAAAGAGGGAAATGACTTGAATTTTGTGATATACAAGGGCTTTTCAAAATTTTTTTCGATACAGAGAAACAGACAAGTTCTTGAATCATAGAGTAAGTATCATGCGCAGCCGGGAGTGATGTTTGTGAGCGGTACTGCTTCGTATCAGGCAGAAACACATACGGCCTATATCGGATCAAAAGCAATTACAGTCATTGGATTGACGCCTGTTTTCTCCGACGAACTGGAAAAGCGAAAAAACAAAGAAAAGATCGAATACGGACTATTCAGCATTTTTGAGAAGTATTCGCACATTTGAGCATATGGAGCTGCCACAGTATAATCATGCTGTTGGTGGCTCTTTCTACATAGAGGGGAGAGCTTATGTTAAAATATGATGCGATATACGCGCGACAGTCTGTTGATCGAATGGACAGCATTTCCATTGAAAGCCAAATTGATTTTTGCAAATACGAAGCCAGGGGAGGGGAGTACCGAGTATTCCAGGATAAAGGTTACAGTGGTAAAAATACAGATCGGCCAAATTTCCAGATCATGCTGGAGGCCATCCGCAGGGGAGAAGTAAAGCGTGTCATCGTGTACAAACTCGACAGAATCAGTCGCTCCATTCTGGACTTTGCCACTATGATGGCCGAGTTTCAGGATAATGGTGTTGAGTTTGTATCCTGCACAGAAAAGTTTGATACTTCTACCCCTATGGGGCGGGCAATGTTCAATATTTGTATTGTGTTCGCACAGCTTGAACGGGAAACAATACAGCAGCGTGTGACGGATGCCTATATATCAAGAAGCAGAAAGGGCTTCTATATGGGTGGCAGAGTTCCATATGGATACCAACTGGAAACCTATACGATTGACGGTAAAAAAACATCTCGATATACCATCGTTCCAGAAGAAGCCAAAATCGTGAAGGTTATTTTCTCAATGTATGCCGTGCCTCAGACCTCCTTTGGCGATATTGTTCACTATCTGGTGGATAATGGCATTCCAAACGCAAGAGGGAAGGGGCAGGTTTGGGATCGTGCGAGAATCTCTGATATGATAAAGAACCCGATTTATGTCAAAGCGGACCTTGATATTTACCAGTTTTATAAGGATCAAGGCTCCATTGTACATGACGATCCTTGCTTGTTTATCGGTACAAATGGATGCTATCTCTATTCAGAGAAGGGTGCTGGGAGAAAAACCATCCATTTGGAAGGGCAGCATGTGGTTCTGGCCCCCCACGAAGGAATCGTCCCTTCTGACATCTGGTTAAAAGCACGCCGCAAATGCCTGAATAACAAGCAGGTTGCAAAGCCTTTGAAAGCCAAAAATACATGGCTGGCAGGAAAAATCAAGTGCGGCAAATGCGGCTATGCGCTGACCATCCGAAAATCCAATACGCAGATCGGGCGCTATTTTATCTGCAGCAGAAGGATGCAGACAAATTTCTGCGAAGGTGTCGGCGGCATTGACGCAACCGCTTTTGAAAATCTCATCCTGTCCGAAATGAAAAGAAAGGTGGAGCAGTTTGATGTACTCAATGCCCCGCCTCAAATGCAGAATAACCCACGGATTCTGGAATTAGGCGCCCAAATCGAACAAATTGAGGCAGAAATCGAAAAGCTTCTGGATCGTGTGTCAGAAGCGGATTCCGTTCTGATGGGATACATCAACAGAAAAGTGTCTGAGCTGCACAATCAGTCATCAGAACTGAAGCGCGAGATGAACGAACTGGAACAAGCAATCATTCAGCCGAAGCTGAATGTCAAGCAAATCCGAAACTGTATGCAGCATTGGGAAAAACTGGAGTTTGACGATAAAAGAGCAGTCGTGGATCAGCTCATTGCCGTCATAAAAGCGACGGAAAACACCTGTGAAATTACATGGAAGGTCTGATTTTTTATACTTCATCTTGATTGCAGTGCTTCACCAA
>JBJELU010000068.1:0-2882 GCA_051879355.1 Oliverpabstia sp. | reverse complement strand
ATAATATAGGATGACCGGTGAATCCTCCGGCTCTTTCGCACGTTCCGGATATTCCGGATCATTTTGAGTCAGAATAGAAATATGATGTTTCTCACAGTCTTCCATGATTTTATGCACACGATCCAGCGATTTATTTTCTATGATGCTATTGATCTGCCTTTGCGTAATTCCTTTTATCTGGCACAGATCAGATGCATCAGACCGATAAACTGTTTCCGGTTCACCAAATACCTGCAGCAATCTCCGGGATGTAACGGGGCCGATATAAGGAACAGATGAAAGCCATATCCAGTATTCCATATCATTTCACCACCATCATCTTACTGTTGCTCTTATCCAGATCTCTACAGGATAAGACTTTTTGTACATCAGCCAATCGTATGTTTTCCACTCCATCCAGGTCTGCACTCGTTCGGGCAAGCCGCAGCAGTTTATGGATAACACGAGCACTGTATCCATATTCTTCACTTGTACTTTTTAACAGCTTAAGTGATTCACTATCCAGAACACAGTATTTCTGGATAAGTGATGTCGACATCTGTGCATTACAATTGATTCCCTCTTCTCCCTTATAGCGTATCTGCTGGATCGATCGTGCTCTCTCCACACGCGCTCTTATCTCCGAGGAGGACTTTGCGGGAGTTGCCTCGTTTAAACTGAAATAATCGACCGGATGGACTTCTTTCTGGATATCGATCCGATCCATGATGGGGCCGGATATTTTTCCCCTGTATTTGATTATTTCATAATCTGTACATCTGCATCTGGAACTGGGGTAATAGCCACAAGGGCATGGATTCATTGCGGCAACAAACATGAAATTAGAAGGGAAGGTATTGGTACCATTGACACGTGAAATGGAGACTTTTTTATCTTCTACAGGTTGGCGGAGAGCATCTAATGTACGTCTTGAAAACTCGGCAAGCTCATCCAGAAACAACACTCCATTATGGGCCAGCGAGACCTCACCAGGCATGGCATTTACCCCTCCTCCGATCAGGGCATTTAATGAGGCATTATGGTGCGGGGCTCGGAACGGGCGCTGTTTCATAAGCGCATGTCCGTTAGGAAGTAGTCCCGATATACTGTATATTTTGGTGATCTCCAGACATTCTTCCTCTGTCATCTGCGGAAGTATCGTTGGTATCCTTTGAGCTATCATGGTTTTCCCACACCCGGGTTCTCCGATCATCAGCATATTATGTCCCCCCGCTGCAGCCAGTGTCACCGCATCGATGACTTCATCCTGTCCCTTAACATCTGCAAAATCCAACAGATTTTCCTGCCAGATCGCATGTTCTTCTTCCAGAACTACACTTTCGCATGTCTTTTTCCCTTCCAGATAACGCAATACATCCAAAAGCGTTCCAAAACCCAATATCTGGATCCCCTGCACCAATCTGGCTTCCACCATATTTTCCCTGGGAACAATCACACTTTTATATCCATGTTTCTTTGCTGCAATGATCATTGGCAGGATCCCTCTGCTGGGCCTTAATCTTCCATCTAAGGAAAGTTCCCCGATCAGTCCATACTGGAGAAGATTCTTTGCATCTATCAGCTCCGCCTGCTTCAGCACCCCAACAGCCATTGCCAGATCAAAATGGGAGCCGCACTTCTTTTTATCAGAAGGAGCCAGACTGATGATCACTTTCTTTTTCGGGAATTCATACCCACTCTCATCGATCGCTGACTGGATACGTTCTGCTGCCTCTTTTACCGCCTGATCACCCAGCCCGATGATCGATATCATCGGCTGGCCTTCCATTGTCTTAGTCTCGATGTCTACTGGATATGCATCAATTCCCTGGATCGCAAAACTCTTTACCAAGGTAGCCATATTTCATCCTCCTCAATTTCTTTATGTATCTCAGACTCCGTAACCATGTATTTGTGGCCGATATCCTCTACAAAATCCCTATATCTGTGAATACTTTTCCCTTTAAAATATCCCAGCGTCCTTTCCTTTATCGTAATCTGGTCATCCGATATGCCGAGCATTGTGCGGTAGCTGCTCCACTTATAATCCTCGGGATGTGCAACTATACGTGCTTTTACCGGATTCAGATGGATGTAACGGCTGGTCTGCAAAAAATATGCATCATCTTGAACTAAACATGATTTATATCGTCCTTCAAACAGATGTCCCTGAAATGCATTCACGCTGTTATAATACTGGGCATAATTGTGGGCCAGATTCTTCATAAATTTCCATACCTCATATTCTGATGTTTCCACCAAAAGATGATAGTGATTTGTCATTAAACAGTATGCATGGAGTTTACACTCATTTCTCTTTAGTTCCTTCGATAGTATTGATAAAAACATATGGTAATCATTTTGATCTGAAAATATCTCTTTTCTCCGGATCCCTCTCTGCATGATATGATATATAGCTCCCCTGTACCATTCCCTTAATCTTCTCGCTATGTTTCACCCCTCCCATTCTCTTTATTCAATATCGTTATTTACGGATTTTTAATGGAAATCAATGTTCCATTATTTTTTTAGCATACGCAAGCAGCAGCTTTCTCTCCTCAAAATCCATTTTCCCAAATACTTCTATTAATAGCCTTTCCTCTGTATTTTGGGGAATAACAATGTATTCTTTGTTACGCCCCCGATCGCTATCCTCTGAAACGCCAGACAATAAGTATTCCGGGGTAACCTCTAATGCAGCACATATTAATAATATTTTGTCCGATCCCGGATTGGTGTTCTTCTTCCTCCAATCACTGATCGTTGTAGTCGCAATACCGGTTCTTTCAGAAAATTCTTTCTGGGTCATACCCTTTTGTTTTAGCAGTTCGAATACTCTCTGTCCTACTGTCATCTTAACATCTCCATATCGTTATTTACGGATTCTACCACATAATCAATTA
>JBJELU010000067.1:0-48449 GCA_051879355.1 Oliverpabstia sp. | reverse complement strand
ATTATCTCATAGTTTATACAGTATGAAAAACCGGGAGGTTATTCATCGCATACAAGTAATGTATAGAGAATATTTACAAACAGAAGAATAATTATGTTATACTAAGAACAGCCAAAAAAGGAGAACATTCATGCAGGTATCAGACAAATTAATCAAGCCATTAACAGAAGCAAAGTATCTAAATGCAGACAATGTAAGCAGATACCGATGTATTATGCGTATCTTTTTTGAACATTATGAGAAATTAAAATACTGGCTGTACCAGGAAGAAGTATATGAAGAAATGATCCGGAATCCGTTTTTCACAGACTACAAACCGGAACAGTGTCAGCAGGACCTGGCGATGTTGACAGAATGGAAGAATCTCACCACGATTCAGGATACGAAGAAGGTGGCATCGATCGAGGAATTTAAGAATAAGAAGTACCGGTATCAGATGTCAGAGTATAGTGTGGAGATTGAACGACTGGTTATTCGGCTGGAAAATCTGTTTATTGAAGGTGCATCGTTGGAGCCGACTCTACTGGAACGAATTCGAAGAAGTATTGAACAGTTTCCGGATATGGCAGGAAAAGATAAGAGTGCGGTATATACATGGTGGACCGATCTGAATAATGATTTTGTGCGTCTGAATCAAAATTATCAGGATTATATCAGGGATTTGAACAGTGTCCGGGCGGAAGAGATGATGCATACAAAAGAATTCCTGGTATTCAAAGATCGGTTGATTGAATATCTGCGCAGCTTTATCAAAGGTCTGCAGAGAAATGTAGGTGTGATCGAGGAAAATTTACGATTACAGGATGAAAAGATAAAACATCAGGTGTTCGAAAAAGTGGTTGATTATGAACTTTCTATTCCGAGAATGGATGTAGAAGTTTCCAAAGAAATGATTCAGCAGAAAATCCAGGGGCGTTTTCAGAGTATCTATGACTGGTTCGTGGGAAGTGAAGGTCAGGAGAATGAAGCCGGTAAACTGTTCGATGCGACCAATGATATTATTCGCAGGATTACAAGATACGCTGCACAGTTAAGTGAAAAAAATGCACTTGGTGCGAACCGAAAAGAAGAGTACCGAAAAGTGGCGGAATTGTTCCTTCGATGTCAGGATGTGGAAGAGGCACATAAGATGTCGGCTATGGTATTCGGGATGGAATGTCCGCAGCATCTGTCCGGGGAACTGGTACGTGAGACAGACAGTATGAATATCGGAGTGTATGAAGAACGGCCGTTAGAAGTATACTTAAAACCCCGTGTGCGTACATATAGAGAAAAATCCAGGAGAAGTGAAATCCGGGAATCTGCAGAACAGAAGCAGGAAACAAGGCGGAAAATGCTTCAGAAGCAAAAAGAAGAGATGGAGAAACTCCGCAGGCTTGAGAAAGATGGAAAGATAGACTTTGCAGACCTGCCGGTTCTGGAGCCCAGAATCAGGGAGATTCTTTTAAAATGGATTTCGGATGCGATGGAATCCGCAGATTTTTCTGCAAGAACTGATGACGGAAGAAGGTACATTTTAGATAGAAGTTGTGCAGAAGAAAAATGTGTTGTGCACTGTGAGGACGGAAACTTTACAATGCCGAAGATGGCGATTGTATTTCAGGAGGAAGAATGACAATGAAGGAGCTGGAAGTCCTTTTAAACAACAGATGGATTTTAAAGTCAAAAGACAAAGAACTGTATTACAAAGTAAGAGATGCTCTTGGTGAACTGAGAAAATTTACCACTGAGAAGATGGGATGCCAGATTATTGATAATTCCCTCCTGATTAAGATGGAGAAGATACCTGTGATACCAGAAACGTTCATGGGAATACAGAAGTTTTCATCGAAAGAAGAATATGCCTATCTTTGCATATTTCTTATGTTTCTGGAAGACAAAGATGCGAATGAGCAGTTCATATTATCTCAGTTAACCGAATATATCACAGCGAATATGCCGGGAGAACTGTCTGACTGGACATTGTATACAAATCGGCGAAAGCTGATCCGGGTGCTGAGGTATGCAGTAGATCAGGGAATTGTAGGGCTTACAGATGGAAAAGACGAGGCGTTTATGGACGATGAAGCAGGTGAAGTGCTTTATGAAAACACAGGTGCATCCAGATATTTCATGAAAAGTTTTTCGAAAGATATCATGGAGTATACAAAGCCGGAAGATTTTCAGGAAAGCGACTGGTTTGAGGTGGATGAAGACCGTGGATTTGCAAGAAGACACAGAGTTTATAAGAGGCTGATCTTTGCACCTGGCATGTATAAAGAAGATGGGTCGCCGGAGGATTTTGAATATTTAAAATACTATGGACGCAGACTCAGTGAAGAACTGGAACAGATATTTGACTGTCATGTGCATATTCACAGAGGAAGTGCATTTTTATTGTCAGGGGAAGACTGTAGAATGGGAACTGACTTTCCTGGTAATAATTCAATATCCGATATTTTGTTGTTATGTTTTGGAGAAATACGAAAGAAGATTGAATCCGGTGAATGGAAGACAGGGCAGGATGAAATGTGCCTGATTGATCAGATTGAATTTGAAAATTTGATAAAAAAAGTAAAGCAGGAATATGGAAGTGGATTTTCAAAAAATTACCGTGAGATGCCGGAAGGTGAATTTGTCAGAAGCGTGATGGAAGAGATGAAGTTGTGGATGTTCATAAAAAGTGAAGCTGCATCTCATCAAGTCAGAATCTGTCCACTTGCCGGAAAAATTCAGGGAAGATATCCAGAAGACTATGCGGGAGGAAGCAAAGATGAACAGTAGATGGCAGGCGAATAAAATCGGACTGATTAATTTCTGGTATTATGACGAGCAGGAATTTCCATTTGTAAAAGGAAGAATGCTGCTCCGTGGCTCCAACGGATCGGGAAAATCAGTTACCATGCAGAGCGTGGTTCCACTTCTTCTGGATGGAAATATGAGTCCGGAACGATTGGATCCGTTCGGTTCCAGAGATCGTAAGATGAGCAGTTATCTTTTGGAAGAGGATGATGGACGTGAAGAGCGGACAGGTTATCTCTATCTGGAATTTAAAAGGCAGGACAGTGAGACTTATCTGACAATTGGAATGGGAATCCGTGCAAGAAGGGGAAAAAATCTGGACAAATGGTATTTCAGCCTGTCGGATGGAAGACGGGTTGGAAAAGATTTTTTCCTGTATAAAGAAGCTGGAGAAAAAGTAACACTGTCGAAAAAAGAACTGGAGAATCGAATTGGAAACGGCGGTCGCGTGATTGATAGACAGGCAGATTATATGGAATATGTGAACCGCCAGATTTTTGGATTCGAGACAGCGGAAGAGTATAAAGAGATGGTAGATCTTCTGATACAGCTTAGAACACCCAAGCTTTCCAAGGATTTTAAACCATCGGTGATCAATGAAATCTTAAGTGATTCTCTGCAGCCGTTATCCGATGATGACTTGCGTCCGATGTCAGAGGCAATCGAAAATATGGATGCAATGAACATGAATCTGAAAAGCCGAAAGGAAGCAAAGCAGGCAGCAGAAAAGATTCAGGCAGTATTTACCAAATATAATCAGAAATTGTTATATGAAAAAGCAGAACGCTACGAACAGGCAAAATGCAGACTGGAAAGTGCCAGGGCGGATAAAAAGGAACAGGAAAGAAAACTGGCAGAGTGCAGGCAGAAAATAGAAGAACTGAAAAATGAACATCAGGAACTGGATGCAAAGCGGGAATCTTTGGAAAAAGAACGGGAATCCCTGAATAAAAGCAATGCTGTTGCACTAAAACGCCGAGAGGCAGAACTGGTCACGGAGCTGGAAAAACAGCAGAAAAATCTCAGAGAAAAGCAAAGGTCTCTTGATTCTAAACAAGAGCAGTACCAGGATGCCCAGAACCAGATTAAGGTCGAAGAAGACCGGAAGTATGAGAAAGAAAAAGAGCTGGAAGAACTCATAGACGAGATGCAGGATGAGGCAGATACCATGTCCTTTGAAGAACATGCATTTATGAAAGAGGAACTGGAGAAACATCTGGAAGAACCATATAAATTTGAAATGCTTCAGCAGCAGTTTGAACGTACAAAAATGAAAATCAATGAGGGCACAGAGATTCTTACGGAAACGAATCATCTGGAACGGCAAAAAGATGAGTTGATAAAAGAACGGGAAAAACGTGTCCGAGAACTGGATATTCTGCAGAGAAAAATATCCGAATTAGAAACGGTATTCGTGCAGACCCAGAATGAGTGGAAAGAAGCATTGTACCGGTGGAATGGCTCCAACCAGGAGCTGGTATTAGAAAAAGAACTGTTAAGAGAACTGAGTACCTTTGCAGATTCCTATGAGGAAACATCAGATTTTACGGAAGTACGTCAGAAAATTGCAGATGTCTGGATCAAAGGAAAAAATGCGATAGAATCTGAGCTTTCAGCAAAAAGAGCAGAGGTGAAGCAAGCGGAAACCGAGCTGGCAGAGGTAAAAGCAGAATTACATGAATGGGAGAATCAAAAAGAGCCTCAGCCGGAGCGTTCAGAAGCAGTCATCCGCAACCGACAGAGGCTGGATGAACAGAAGATTCCCTATCAGGAGTTCTATAAAGTCATTGAATTTGGAGAAAATCTGGAAGAACAGGTCTGCAATTATCTGGAAGAAGCATTATTGAAGATGGGAATTCTGGATGCTCTTGTAATTGATGAACAGTATAAAGAGCAGGTATTAAAACAGGAAAAAGGGTGTGAGGATCATTATCTCTTTACTGGACATCCTGTACCGGGAAAAAGTCTTCTGGACATATTAGAACTGAATGAAGAAGTCAATGATATTTTCTCCAACCAGAGACTGACGGGAATTCTCGCAAGTATTGCTTATGATAATGAAAGTACGATCGCAATTGCGCAAAATGGAACCTATCATATGGGAGTGCTTACCGGAACAGTTACCGGAGAATACGAGGCGAGTTTCCTTGGAACGAAAGCACGGGAAAAGCACAGACTTGCACAGATTGAAAAATGCAGAAACAGGATTGCTGAGCTGGAGGAGCAGCTTCGTCTGTTGGAGCAAGTGCAGGTAAAATTGGAAGGAAGAAAAAATGCTCTCAGACAAGAATATGAAAATCTCCCAAAAGACACCGATATGAGGGAAGCACTTCATATGCTGTCCGCAGAAGAAAGAGAATGTGAACAGTTAAAACGAGAAGGTGAAAAGCTGGAGAAGCAGATTAGTGATCTTGTGGAAGTTTTGAAAGAAAAGAAAAAGAAGGCACTGGAAATCGCAGAAGACTTGTATCTGGCCTGTTCTTATGAAGTATTCAAAGAGGCAAAAGCAGCAGCCGAAGAATATGGAAAGCATCTGGTTGGTCTGATGGCAGCCCATGAGATGTTTCTGAGAAGTCTTGAATATCTGCGGGAGCGCAGGCAAAGGCTGGAAGATCTGGATGCGGATATGGAACAGATTCGGTATGACCTGTTCGAAATTCAAAAGGAAATCCGAAGAAAGACAGAAGAACAGTCTTCTATTCAGGAACAGTTGCACCTGACCGATTACGAAGAAATCAAAGAAAGACTGGATTACTGTATCAACTGGCTGCATGCATATCCGGCTAGGCTGCATTCCTGTGCCAGCAGACAGACCCACGAAGAAGATGAGGCGGGACAGCTTACCATCAAACTGGAAGAAAGCCAGAAAAAGATTGAAGATTACGAACAGAAAACAGAATATTTTGCAGGTTGTTATGAGAGAGAAAAGAATCTTGGCTATGTAGAACTTCCGGAGACGATTCCGGATGATGCCGGTCATATCCGTGCATACCTGGAGTCCGATGTGAAAACCGTAGATAAAGATAGTGTGATCAGGGATCTGAACAAGGTTTATTTTGAAAACAGGGGATTTTTGACCGATTATCAACTGACACAGAAAGAATTATTTGCAGAGGAAGATTCGTCAGACAGACCAGATGGATTTTCAGCAAAACGACTGGATATTTCTGCAAGATACCAGGGAGTTAAGATATCATTTGCAAGTCTTTTAACGCATTTGGAGGAGGATATTCAGGAACTGGAGAATCTGATTAAAGATGGTGACCGGGAATTGTTTGAAGACATCCTGGCCAATACTGTGAGCAGAAAAATTCGTGGAAAGATCAATGCTTCCAATATGTGGGTGCAGAAAATGAACTCCCTGATGAACGGAATGAACACTTCCAGCGGTTTGAAACTTAGTCTCAGATGGAGAAGTAAAACAGCAGAACAGGAAGATCAGCTGGATACAAAAGAACTGGTAGAATTATTGAAGAAAGATTACCGTCTGATGAGCGAAGCGGAAGCATCCAGACTTTCTGCACATTTTCGTTCAAAAGTGGCGGAAGCCAGAAGAAATGCAAGAGACAGTGCGGGAATGGTATCTTTCTATCAGATTATGAAAGATACACTGGATTACCGTAAATGGTTTGAGTTCCAGTTGTTCTCGCAGAAGAACGGGGAACGACAGAAGGAGCTGACAAACAGCGTGTTTGGGACATTCAGCGGAGGTGAGAAAGCCATGTCCATGTACGTGCCGCTGTTCTCAGCCGTTGTGGCAAAATATCAGGGAGGAAGAGAAGATGCTCCAAGACTGATTTCACTGGATGAAGCATTTGCAGGAGTAGATAACCGAAATATCCGTGATATGTTCCGCCTAATGACGGAGTTTCAGTTCGACTTTATTATCAATTCACAGGTGCTGTGGGGGGACTGCGATACGCTGGATGCACTGGCAATCTATCAGTTGATCCGACCGGAAAATGCAAAATTTGTAACCGTGATGCCGTATCTGTGGAATGGGCATAAGAAAGAATTGTTGGAACATGAAGACGAAGTAGAACAGAGAGGAATAGAGATTGAGCAGTCAACAGGAATGTGAAAAAATCAGAAAAGACTGCCTGGTATACTTCCATCAGAATCCGGTCTGGAAGAAAGTGCTGAAAGGGTTTCGAGAAAAGTATAGTTCTTACGGAAGATTTGGAGGAAAAGTAGTACTGCAAAATCTGAAATCCCAGGAGATCGATGAACTGGAAGGATTTTTTGGAAAGAATTTTCATGGTCAGAAATCCGTGACAGTGTCTGCCGACCGATTCCGACAGGCACTGGAGGACAGCAGATATAAAGACGTAACACCAGAGTATCTGTTGGAAAATTTTTTTGGAGAACCGCTGATCGGAAAACAGGAGCAAAAAGCTTTGCGAGAGCAGAAAAAACAGGAAATCTTACAGAAATTCCTGAAAGATTACGAAGGAACTCCTGTAGAGGAACAGGTTGAGAACTTACAGAAAATTGCCAAAGACAGTGAAAATCAGGAGCTTGCACAGTGGAATCAGATGCTGCGGCTGGGGGCGGAAATTTATAATCATTTGCCATATCGTCAGAACAGGAATATGTACCTGGCAGTATTTTCTGCAATGCTGACGGGAAATCCACATGCGTTTGATCAGGGAACAACAGGAGGAACATTTCTTTATCAGGTGATACAGATGGATCTGGAAGTGCGGGAGATTATGGTGGAGTCATCCGATATATTTCCGGCTTATAAACGGCAAAAAAGCTATCTGATGGCAGGAATTATGCTGGATGATATCTCAAATTATGCCATGTTGTATCGGGTACAGGCGGTAAAACGTGATGGAAGCCTGCATAAAGGGATGGAAGGATTTGCAGAGGAGCATCATATTGTACAGGTTCCATTGGCGGTTATGACGGAATGGAAAGAAATTCGCTGTCCACAGAAAGAAATTTACATTGTGGAAAATCCATCTATTTTTGCCATGTTATGTGGAAAAGATGAAGAAATCGAAAAATCTTACATGTGTATGAATGGACAGCCAAGGCTTGCGGGACTGGTGGTGTTGGATTTACTTGCTAAAGCAGGAAACAGGATATATTATGCGGGAGATCTGGATCCGGAAGGACTTCTGATAGCACAGAAATTATCCCGGTATTATAAGGGAGAGTTTCACTATTGGCATATGGAAGTATCCGATTATGAAAAGTGCAGGTCTGGGGAAGAAATATCATCAAAGCGGATGAAAATACTGGAGCGAATATCTGATGAACGATTGAAACCGGTTGTAAAAGAAATCGAGAAATATGGAACTGCCGGGTATCAGGAAATGTTGATAGAGGAAGAAATTTATTTTGGAGGTGAATAATTGATGAAAGAGATTTCAATCAAAGATTTTGAGGGACTGAAAATAGGAAATGCTGAAAACGTGCAGGCTGGTACAGGATGTACCGTGTTATTATTTGGTGAAAATGGTGCTCCTGCCGGTCTGGATGTGCGGGGAGGAGGCCCTGCCAGCCGGGAGAGTGAGCTGCTTAAACCGCTGGCAAATGCCCAGATTATTCATGCAATTTTATTATCCGGCGGCAGTGCGTTCGGGCTGGACGCCGCCGGCGGTGTGATGCGTTATCTGGAAGAACGTGACATTGGCTTCGATGTGGGGGTTACCAAAGTACCTCTGGTCTGCCAGTCCTGCCTGTTTGACCTGACGGTGGGGGATGTGCATACCCGCCCGGATGCATCCATGGCTTATACAGCCTGCCAGAATGCGGAAATCGGAAATTATCGGGACGGCAATTATGGCGCTGGCACCGGTGCAACGGTAGGAAAACTGATGGGTATGGAACACTGCATGAAGTCCGGCATTGGAAGCTATGCAGTACAGATAGGGGATCTGAAAGTAGGTGCAGTGGTAGCTGTAAATGCTTTGGGTGATATTTTTGACTGGCACAACGGACAAAAAGTAGCCGGTCTGCATACCGGAGATGGAACCACATTTATTGATTCAGAAACGGCAGCTTTCTCCAGCTATGAGCCTGTGGATAACAAATTTGTGGGCAACACGACAATTGGTGTGGTATTGACGAATGCCAGATTTGCCAAGTCCAATCTGTGTAAAATTGCAGGTATGGCACATGACGGTTATGCCCGGGCTATTCGTCCGGTTCATACCACAGCGGATGGCGACAGTATTTATGCAGTGTCATTAGGTGAAGTGTCTGCGGATCAGGATATTGTAGGTGCACTGGGGGCTCAGGTTATGGCAGAAGCCATTCTGCGGGCTGTTCGTGCTGCAGAGCCTGCCTATGGATTACCTGTCGCCCCCGGCAAAAAAGAATGAATTATTTCGAAAACCATGCTTTCATGGTATCAAATATCTTTACCAGATCATTTTCTTCTATAATATAGGGAACCATGGCGTACATATATTTCAGGAAGGGGCGGCTGAATACACCTCGTTCATAAGCGAACTGCTGGAATCCCTCCAGTGTTTTGGAATCATGAACTTCGATACAGGTGCAGCCGCCCATGATACGGATTTCTTTGATGCGTGGGTCGGAGAATCCGTCCATTTCCCGATGGGAGATTTCTTCAATCCGCCGGATTTTGTCCATATAGTTTTCACGCTCAAAAATTTCAATACCTTTGAGGGCAACAGCGCAGGCCAGTGCATTTCCCATAAAGGTGGGACCGTGCATCAGGGCATGGCGGTCATCATCACTGTAGAAAGCCTGGAATACTTTGCGGTTTGCTACAGTCACGGCATGACCGATGTAACCGCCTGTGAGGGCTTTGCCCAATACCAGAATATCCGGCAGAACCAGATCTGCCACAAACCGGTTTCCGGTACGGCCAAATCCGGTAGCCACTTCGTCAAAAATTAACAGCACGTCATATTGAGTACACAACTCCCTTGCCCGTTCCAGGAAAGAAATATCGTACATCCGCATACCGCCCGCTCCCTGCAGCAGTGGTTCCACAATAAAACAGTTCAGCTGGTCGTGATATTTCCCAAAAGCCTCTTCAAGAGCGGGAATTTCAGTGGGAATGTGCACAACATCCTGCTTTTCATCAAAAGCAAAATGATAGTCTTCGTCATCGCCCACTTCCATTGCCTTAAAAGTGTCTCCATGGTAGGCATGTTCCAGGGCAAGCACCATGGGACGTTTTCGTCCCTGGTTCGTGTTGTACTGCAGTGCCATTTTCAGTGAAACTTCCACGGCAACACTGCCGGAATCGGAAAAGAAACAATAATCCAGGTCGCCGGGAAGGAATGTCTGCAGTTTCTGAGAAAGTTTTTGTACAGGCTCATGGGTCAGCCCGCCCAGCATAACATGACAGAAGCGGTCAGCCTGTTCTTTGATGGCAGCGGTCAGTTCCGGATGCTTGTAGCCGTGAATCATGCACCACCAGGATGATACGGAATCAATCAGCTTTTGATCCTCCGTATAAAGGTATACACCTTCTGCATCAATGATTTTATAGGGGTCTTTCATGGTTTTCATCTGTTCATAGGGATACCAGATCATAAGGCTTCCTCCTGTTCGTAAAGTGATGTTAACAGATCAATATCGATATCCAGATCTGTGGCCTGATCTGTAACTTTTGCCAGTGTTGGCAGTCCGGTCATGTATTCACACATAAAGATATTATCTTCTTCCATGACATTGCCGGGATGGAAGTGATTAAAAATAATACCTTTGACAGGCATATGGTTTGCTTTCATATATTCAGCAGTCAGAACCATGCTGTTGATGGTTCCAAGACCGGCATCTGCTATTATGATAGAGGGTAGGTTCAGTTCTTTCACAATATCTTCCAGCTGTATTTTATGTTCATCAAAGCAGATGGGGCATAAGATTCCGCCGCTGCCTTCCACTGTTACATAATCGTATCTCTGTGAGACAGAGAAAAATCCCTGTTTTACCACATCCATGACAACAGGATTGCCTTCAATACGGGAAGCCAGATGGGGGGAATAGGCATTTTCATATACATAAGGACACATTTCCTCCAGTGGCTGACTGATTCCGGAACATTGCTGTACGAACAGGGCATCTCCGGGAATCAGACTTCCATCCGGACGGCGTATATTGCCGCTCATGGCTGCTTTGTAGTAACCGGGATTTTTTTTGTGTTCGGCCAGTTTTTTGACAATCAGACCGGTGACATACGTTTTACCGATATCGGTTCCGGTTCCTGTGATAAATAACGCTCGGCTCATCTTATTTATTCCTCCAATATTCTGGTGTTACATCACGGTTCAGCTTTTTCAGCATGTCTCTGTCACTGCGGATGGTGGCACAGGCAGCTGTAGTCAGCATATTTCCGGTGATAGAAGCAGACGCACCGGACTGAAATGCAATTTCGCCGTCATTGGTCAGTAGTGCTCTTCCTGCCGCCAGACGGATGTTGGCTGTTGGATTGATGTAGCGGAAAAAAGCAATAGTCCTCAGGATTTCATCCTCGGTCAGCCGGGGCAGATGTTCCAGTGGCGTTCCTTTAATAGGCATCAATGCGTTGATGGGAATGGAGTCGATTCCCAGTTCCGCCAGGCTGATTGCCATGTCCAGCCGGTCTTCCCAGGTCTCTCCCATGCCGATAATGCCGCCGGAGCAGGCACACATGCCTTCTGCTTTCACTTTTTTCAGCGTTTCAATTTTCTGGTCATAGGTGTGTGTGGTGCAGATATTGGGAAAATTACGCCGGGAAGTTTCAATGTTGTGATGATAACTGGTAACCCCGGCTTCATGAAGACGATGAAGCTGTTCTTCGTCCAGAAATCCCATGGAGGCACATAGGTCTATGCTGCATTCCCTGTGCATGGTTTCAAAAGCATGGACAGCTTTTTCGAATTCCTTTCCGGTCAGAGCTCTTCCAGCCGTGACAATAGAAAAACGGTCCACACCTTCGCTTTCATTCAATTTACAGGCTTCTACGATTTTTTCCTCCGGAAGAAAATCATAAATTTCACAGTTGGTATGATTGTGGGCAGACTGTGCGCAGTATTTGCAGTCTTCCGGACAACGGCCGCTGCGTCCGTTGATGATGGAACAAAGGTCGACTTTATCTCCGATAAAGTGGGCACGGATGAGATCTGCTCCCTCACAAAGGTTCTTTAACTCACAGCTTAAAAAGAAGGATAAATCATCCTCCCGTGTTATTCGTCTGCCATTGATAATTTCCTGTGCCAAATCTAATGCATTCATAATTACTCCTTTTCATTCGGTGGTATTTTTACTTGTTGGTTAAGAAAACTGCCGGTTCAGAATGGGTTTTACCCGTTTGACAAGAATTGCTGCAAGAATACACAGACATATGTCTCCGGGAACAGCCAGCAGAAAACAGTACAAAAACAGAGGACCGACAGCAATGGGTGTGTCAATAACATAATTACAGATGACATAGTAATAAACCATGCCTGCGGCATAGACAATCAGCAGACCGGCAAAGTTGGCCAGCAGATATCGGGGGATTGTTTTTTCTTTCATTCGTTCTGCTATCAGACCGGTTACGAAAGTTCCCAGGCAAAAGCCGATAATATACCCGAAGCTGGGCTTAAAAATATACCAGATGCCTCCGCCTTCAGAAAAAATAGGGAGCCCTGCCAGTCCCAGCAGCATGTAAGCGACAACAGAAATCGTTCCTTTTCTGGATCCAAGAAGCAGGCCGGCCAGTGTTGTGAACAGAAACTGCAGAGTGAAAGGGACTACTGGAATGGGGATTTTGATGAACGCTCCTACGGCAATCAGCGCCGTGAACAGGCTGCAGTTAATCAGATTTTTTGTTTTGTTCATTTGTTAACCTCTCTTTAAAATAAGTTGACACTAGTATAACAGAAAAATGACGAATGTCAACTTTGAAAAATATTTGATTTACAAAATTAATAGAAAAATGCTGATACTCAGAAGAAACATGAGAATGTATAAAAATGTCGAGTAAAAAAACATGTAAAGAAGGTGTTGATAATTTACATTTTGAGACATAGATGGTATAATCATGAAAATATGAATGGGTCACAGAAAAAACGTGAATAAAATGAATAAAACACCGGGGAAAATGACAAAAATGATTCACGTAATTCACTTTCTGCGTGGAGAAGAATAAAATGGAAGAAAAAAATCGATTTAGTAAATTGTTGGAATACTTGATGTCAGTTGCGGAACTGAAAAATTATACCCTGGCACAGCAACTGCAGTATGATGTTTCTTATATTAGTAAATGGGTAAGCGGCCGTATGCTTCCGGCAGAGAAAATGGAGAAAAAGATTCTGGAGGGAATCAGTTGCTGTATTGTAGAATCAGCCACAGAAGAGGGGAAAAACACTTTGTTGCAGGAATATTCTGTGGATGACTGTGAAGATTTAAAACTGGCTATTTTTGATAATCTGGAAGCTGAGTATTTTTATGTGCGTGGTCTGCAGAAAAATACAGGGACAAATGTGGCTGCGAAAACGGTGTATTATCCAGAACTTACTCTGCCTCAGTTTATTTCAAAGATGAGGCATCCGGTGCTTAGGAGGGTGAAATCTCTGGACATAGTAGCCTCGATGGACCTGATGTCTATGGGACATGAGTATCGTCTGCAGTTTACCCGGATTGAGAACGAACATGAGGGTGGTCAGAGAGGATATCCAGATGTTCATTTTTCGATGGTGATCAGTTTACGGCCGGAAAAGTGGGACTATATTTATGATACGATATTTTTGATTAATATGCTGACTGATAATATATTGATAGATTTTCAGCTGTATGCTGATGTGCAGGCAGGAGGCAGAGCAGTATTTGCAGTGAAAGATGACTTCGCTATTTCAGCCATGCTGATCAGTCGGGATCGATGTATGTCTGTAAATGTGAGCGAAGATAAGGATAACTGTAATGTTTTATATAGAAATCTTAAGGTGTTATGTAATAGGGAAAGACTTCTTTTCCGAAGTGCCAATACCCGGGATATGATGCGTAATCATGATTATATTCATACGCTGCTGTCTCCCAATATTCGTTGGCTGATGGGTCATATGACGGAACACTTTTTGCCGGAAGACCTGTTTGAGGAAATCGTGCGGGATCTGGAAGCTGCCGGGAAATTATCGGTAAGCAGCGAGGAGTTGAGGAGCATTCACCGACTGCTCAGGACTGTTATGAGGGAATCACCTATACGACTTATGCTTTATGAATCTGCATTTTCGAGTTTTGTGGTCACAAATGAGTTAGATTTTTATAATTTGAAGATAAAACTTTCTGTGAAACAGCAAATCAGATATATGGAACATCTGATTGAACTTTGTGAAAAATGTGAAAACCTGAATTTCAGGCTGGTATACGGTCAGTTTGTTTCTGATTTTGAATATATTGATAATCAGTGTATTTTCCTGACGGATACCATATCCTATTTACGTCTGAAAAGTTCTGCGAATCGAAATGACATGCTGATTATCAACCGGACGGATATGCAAAGGGTGTTCGAACGGTCATTTGAGGAGTTCTGGAATTATGGTGATGCGGTTGTTATTTCGGATAAAGAAGCAATTCTTTCATATATGCAGCATATCCTTCAGGGAGTTAAGCTGATATCCCGCATAGAATAGAACATTTTTAGCGTAGAAATCAATAATGATTCCCTGTGAATCATATTCAGTCATTTTTTGACCATTTTACTCCCGTGTATTCCATTTTTGACTGTGATACACTTAGCCAATCCGATGGATGGAAAAAAATACCTGATGCATTGAGAGGAGTAATGTGGTCATGAATATGAATAATTTAACGGGCAGAGCAAGTGTTGATCGCCCATGGATGAAATTATACCCGGAAGTATTGAGAAACCTGCAGATACCTGCATGTACATTAATGGAATATCTGAAAATGAACTGTCCGGGTGAGGACGTGGTTGCCATGCATTACTATGGCAATGATATTAAGTGGAGTACTGTATTTGAAAATGTAGAGTTGACTGCACGTGCACTGAAAGCCATGGGCTTTGGTGAGGGCGATCAGATTCCTGTGTTCTTTCAGGCAGTTCCAGAGATGGTTTATGTTCTTCTGGCTGCTGAAAAGATTGGTGCATCTCTGTTGTGCCGTGATAATACATTGGAAGAGAATGTGGAAGCTGTCAGAAAGTCCGGAGCAGAGGTGATACTTGCTCATGACTATCTGGGACAGAATGAATTAGAAAAATATCTGTCTGACAGTTCTGTAAGAAAAGTAGTACTTCTGGATCCCTGCTATTCCTGCAAACGTGAGGATATGCCGGATTATATTCAGAAGACATTGGACAGCCGTTATCCGAAAGTGAAAGCTTGTGGTTCGGCAACGATAGGTTGGGATGAATTCCTGGCACTGGGCGAAAAATTTGATGGAGAAGCAGAAGAACAGACTAATGTGGATCGTCCGCTGTTTCGTGCTTATACCAGTGGTTCTACAGGCCCTTCCAAACAGGTCATTCATTCCGCCCATACGATGATTGGCGTTATTCATCAGTTGAATTTCTATGCAGGGGCAGATGGTTTCCGTCCTTCCTGGATGATTGCATGTCTTCCGCCGGCACTTATTGCTGTTACTGTATCCGGAATTCTGATGCCACTGTCATCCAATAAACTGCTGATTTTAAATCCTTTCTGTGATCCGATGGATATAGATTTGGAAATGATGCGTTATCGTCCTAATTCCTTTATGATGATTCCGTGGTTTGTTGAAAATATCATGCATAATGGACGAATTGCTGATGATTATGATATGTCTTATCTTCTGGCAGCAGGTCTTGGATGTGAGGCGTATAACAATAAACAGCTGGAAAATGCTCAGGAATTTTTGAAAGCACACAACTGTAATGCACGCTTTACTACCGGATATGGCAGCAGTGAGGCAGGCTCCAGTATGACATTGCCGATGTCTCCACATCCGGTGAAAAATGGTAATGTAGGAATACCAATGATTTGTAATGTAATGAGTGTTTTCAAACCCGGTACTCAGGAAGAACTTACATATCATCAGATGGGTGAAATCTGTGTCAGTGGTCCTGGACTTATGTTGGGGTATGACACTCCGGAAGCAACGGCAGAAGTTCTCCAGATGCATGAAGATGGTATGATATGGCTGCATACTGGAGATTTGGGTTATATGGATGAAGATGGCGTTGTCTATGTGCAGACTCGTGGAAAATCTCCTCGTCACGGTGGCGGCGACCTGGCTACTTTGCCGATGGAAAATCGTCTGGCAGATGCTGAGATTGAAGGAATCAATGATGAGTTCTTTGTTGTAGTTCCGGATGATGAGCATACGGGATGTTTTCTCCCATATTTGTTCGTAATCCTGAAAGATGGGTATACAGTGGATGATATTGAAGATGAAGTTCGTGACTGTCTGGATGATTATATGCAGCCGGTTGAGATTGTGGAACTTTCGGAACGTCCGTTCTTCCATTTTAAGACAAACCGTATTGGTTTGACACAAGAGATTCTTTCAGCGAGAAATACATGGAGAAAGAACAGCAGAACAGTAAAACGTGCGGTGGCAGTTTGATATATTGTATATGATTTTTACATAAAAGATAAGGCGGATGGCATGAAATTGATGCTATCCGTCTCTTTGCTTCTGTGATGCGATGAGGCCGGAAAATGGCAGAGTCAGATTGACAAAACAGACAGAATCACGTACACTGTTTATTATGTGAAATTATTGTAGAGAGGTAGTTCCGGTTTGAAGATTGCAATGATCGGGCAGAAGCAGGTTCCGTCCAGAAAAGGAGGAATCGAAGTTGCAGTTGAGGCATTGTCTGTGAGAATGGCAGCAAGGGGACATGAAGTGACATTGTATAACTGCCGCAGATGCTGTAAGGGAGAAAAAAGAGAAGAAATGAAGCCACTTCGGTGGGATTATCTGGGAGTTCATATTCATGAGATCCCGGTTGTTAATGTCAAAGGAGTAGCCACGATGATGGGATCTTTGCTGGGAACCTTGTGTGCGGCAGGCGGGCGGTATGATTGCGTCCATTTTCATGGGGAAGGTCCAGCTTTTATGGCATTTTTAACCCATGCACTGGGGATTCGTACCGTGGTTACTATTCATGGCCTTGACTGGCAGAGAAGCAAGTGGGGAAGATTTGCTTCCTGGTATTTGAAACGTGGAGAAAAGATGGCTGCGGTATGTGCAGATGAGATTATTGTGCTGAGCAGAGCGATGCAGGAATATTTTCGTAAAGTATATGACAGAAATACAACGTTGATACCCAATGGCATTGAGAAACCAGTGAAGCGGGCAGCTGAGAGGATTATTCAGTTGTGGAATCTCAAAAAGGACAGTTATATTTTATATCTGGGACGTATTGTACCTGAAAAAGGGCTGGAAAATCTGATCAGAGCATTTGCAGAGATAAAAACGGAGAAGAAACTGGTGATTGCAGGAGAGCCGTCTGACGCGGATGTTTTTTACCAGAGAATTCAGGCAATGGCAGAACGGGATTCCAGGGTTCTGTTTACCGGATTTGTAGAGGGAGAACTGTTGGATGAGTTATACTCTAATAGTTATCTGTACTGTCTACCGTCTGATGTGGAAGGAATGCCGATCAGTCTGCTGGAGGCTATGAGTTACGGAAACTGCTGTCTTTGTTCTGATATACCAGAGTGCACAGAGGTTCTTGGGCAGTACGGGTTCTTTTTCAGGAAGGGTGACAGGAAAGATCTGCGCAATGTACTGCAGAGACTTTGCAGAGAGCCGGAACTGATTGAACGCAGCCGCAGTCAGGTAAGCGATTATGTGTGTGAAAATTATGATTGGGATGAGGCTGTCAGGAAGACACTGATGTTGTACGCCGAGTGATTAAAATGTGATGAGGAGTCTGTTTTGAAAATATTAATGGTCAATAAATTTCTGTATCCGGCAGGAGGAGCAGAAACATATGCATTTAAACTTGGTAAATATTGGAAAAAGCATGGACACGAAGTGGAATATTTTGGTATGTACCATCCGAAAAACATAGTAGGAAATCGATGGAATCTTTATTGTGATTCGAAGGACTTTCATAAAAAAGGGATTGGAGCCAATTTGACCAATCCCTTTAAACTTATTTATTCTGCAGAAGCAAAACGGAAAATCAGATATATTTTAAATATGTTTCAGCCAGATGTGATGCATATCAATAATTTTAATTATCAGCTTACGCCTTCGATCTTAACTGCGGTAAAGGAGTACCGGAGACAATACGGAAAGAAAATACGGGTGATTTATACAGCACATGATTCACAGCTGGTCTGTCCGAACCATTATATGTACAGCCCTAGTCAGAGATATGTATGCGAGAAATGTTTGTATGGAAGTTACTGGAATTGTGTTTCGGGACGATGTATTCACAATTCTTTTTTTAGGAGTTGTGTGGGTGCAATGGAGGGAGTATACTGGAAAAAAAGAAATATTTACAGTATGATGGATGTGATTATATGTCCTTCCTTTTTTATGAAAGAAAAACTGGATACGAATTCTGTGCTGTCGGGCAGAACGGTAATGCTTCGTAATTTTATGGAGCCTTTGAAAGTAAAATCGGTGAAAAAGGGTGAATATGTGTTATATTTTGGCCGCTATTCTGATGAAAAGGGTATTCGTATGTTGCTGGATGTTTGTCGGAAGCTGCCGCAGATTCCCTTTGTTTTTGCAGGAAAAGGTCCTCTGTCCGATTTGGTGGGGGGGATTGCAAATGTGAAAAATGTCGGTTTTCTTACCGGAGATGATTTGACAAATCTGATTGGCGGAGCAAGGTTTTCCGTATGCCCTTCGGAGTGCCATGAGAATTGTCCGTTTTCCGTCATTGAAAGTATAATGTGTGGAATCCCTGTTTTGGGTTCTGATCGGGGTGGAATTCCGGAATTAATCAAAGATGGAAGAACGGGTTGGCTATTTCCTGGTGGAGACAGAGAAAGATTGCAGGAGATGATTCAGACAATCTGGAATAGCAGCGAACCGGAAATATTTCGTTCCGCCTGTCGTAAGGAAACATTTGATACATTGGAGGAATACGGAAGAAAAATTCTTCCTTTATATCGGGGAGAATAAATATAGGTGTATGGAACAATGAATGAGAAGATAGATTTTGTAGTTCTATGGGTGGATGGGAGTGATCCGGAATGGCAGAAAGAAAGGAGTCTGTACTGCCCGCAGAGTCAAAATAATGGATCCAGTGATAATCGTTACCGGGATTGGGATTTGATGAGATTCTGGTTTCGAGGAACTGAAAAATTTGCCCCCTGGGTGAATCGTATATTTTTTGTGACGAACGGACAGATTCCATTCTGGCTGAATGTGGAGCATCCCAAGCTCAGATTGGTGAATCATCGGGAATACATACCGGAAAAATACCTTCCTACATTTAATTCCAATGTGATTGAATTGTGGCTCCATAAGATTCCTGATCTGAGTGAGCAGTTTGTATTATTTAATGATGACATGTTTTTGACTGCTCCCGTAACACCATCTGATTTTTTTAAAGATGGTGTTCCCCGGGAGTCGGCCTTAATGGATATTGCGACAGCTCCCGGACCGGAAGACTGTTTGCCCCATATGCAAATAAATAATTTTTCATTACTGAACCGACATTTTGATAAGAGGGAAGTCCTTAAAAAAAATTTTGCTAAATTCTTTACTGTACGGTATGGAGGGGATCTTTTGAGAAATTTCCTGCTGGCACCTTTTCAGTATTTTTCATGTTTCAGGGACAGCCATCTTCCTTCCTCTTATCTGAAAAGTACTTTTACAAAGGTATGGGAAAAGGAAGGGAAACTGTTGGAAAGCTGCGGAACTAACAGGTTTCGCTCCAAACAGGACTATACGCATTGGCTGATGAAGTGCTGGCAGATTTGTGAAGGAAATTTTGCTGTACGAAGTACAGGATGGGGGCACCATTACGAATTGTGGGAAGATGATATTAAGAAGATTTGCAGAAGTATAGAGCAACAGGCATATCCGGTGGTCTGCCTGAATGACAGTAAGGCAGATATAGCGTTTGAAGATATGAAGAAAATGCTTAAAGAGAGTTTTACTCACATTCTGCCGGATTTATCAGAGTTTGAACAGACGGATCATGTGTAAAGAGGATATGGAATATGATAAAGACAGTTACTTCGGGAAAAACGTATCTATTTTTGTTCTGGATAATTCTTTTTGTGATACAGAATCGGCTGCAGCAGTGGTTTGAACCTTTTCAGTATCTGGATGAGGTGTTTGCTGTAGTGTTCTTTCCTGCTTTGGCTTTTTGGGTTTTCAAAAAGAAGAATAAAATTGTATGGACAAGAAAAAAAATTATTTTTCTTGCTCTTTTGCTGATATTCTGGTGCTGGGGTTGGGGAGGACACTTCATGTACCAGTATCAGACCTTTATCAGTGCGGCCAAAGATTCTTATGTGAATCTGAAGTTTTTCCTGGCAGTTGGCGGTACCTTTTTGATATTCGCAGATAGTAATCTGGATTTTAAGAAAATCAGAAAGAATTTATGGCTGCTGCTGAACGTGATTACAGTAATCTTGTTTATTCTGTGTCTGCTTGATCTGGGGTTTGGAATCTTCTCAACAGAGACCAGAGGTGGTATGCGTGCGGTTAAACTGTTCTATTCCGCCTATACATATCTGGTGGCACAGTGTGTATTCCTGAGTGCCTGGTATCTATGGTTTTATGAAGAAAAGAAAAAAGAGATTATACCGCCTCTGGTGATGTTGGCTTTTGTAATGCTTAGCACAAGAAGGGCAAAGGCCATGGGGGCAGCAGCCTGTATTCTGATGGTATATCTGCTGGTGTTTCGGCAGAAACAGAAGATTAGTAAAAAAGTTAAAATCTTTGCCGGATGTGTGGTTGGTCTGGCTGTTGCAGGAGGCTTATATCAGCTGATCAGCTATTATTATACCATGGGAGTGGGATCTGCCCGGGCGGTACTTACCATTGCTGCTCCATTTCTGGCGATAGATCACTTTCCTTTCGGAACGGGATGGGGGACTTTTGGCTCTGCATTTTCTGTAGAACCGTATTCCCCGGTCTATGGCATGTATCAGATGAAGGGTGTATGGGGACTTTCACCTGAATATCATAAATTTGTTGCTGATACATACTGGCCTATGATTATGGGACAGTGCGGATTTGTGGGATTTGCTGCGTGTATCGGAGTATTGATACTGTTTGTACAAAAAGTGTGGACGATGAAGAACGATAAAAGTGCTTTTGCGGCAGCATTGATTCCCATTCTGTATCTTCTGGTATCCAGTACAAGTGAGTCGGCATTTGCCAGCCCTGTGTCGGTGCCATTGGCCTTCTTGATTGGTTTCCTGTTTGCTGAACAGAGGGTGAAGAAAGAAAACAGGAGATAATGCGGTGAAAAATAATTTGATAAAAAAATACCGGGAGATGTCGCCGGCGGTACGAACATCCATCTGGTTTACAATTTGTAACTTTTTACAGAGGGGAACAGCCTTTATTACCGTGCCTGTATTCACGCGGCTTCTGACCACAGAAGAATACGGTGTGTGTAATGTTTATTTTGCCTGGTTCGAAATATTTCTTTTGATTACTTCATTGAAGATCCCGTATGAAGGATTGAATAATGGGCTGATTCGCCATGAAGAAGATAAGGATGGGTATACCTCTTCAGCGGCAGGGCTGATCGTGGTGATGACCCTGAGTGTGGGTATTGTGTACCTGTTGTTTCATCGGCAGATTAACCGGATTACCGGTTTGAGCAGTCTGATTATGGGGCTGATGTTTGTCCAATTGTTTTTTAATCCGCCATTAATGCTGTGGACAAATCGGGAGCGCTTTGATTTCCATTATCGTTGGCCGACAGCAATTACTTTGATCAGCACAATATTAAATCCGGTGATTGCGGTATTGGCGGTGCTGAATACAAGTTACAGGGCAGAAGCCAGGATTATTGCATCTGTAGCAGTTCAGAGCTTTTTTGGCCTGATTTTGTTACTGTTCCTTATTAGGAAGGGGAAGGTGTTTTATAAAAAAGAATATTGGAGTTTTGCTCTGCGATTTAATCTACCATTGATTTTTTATTACATTTCCCAGTCAATACTGAATCAGTCAGACAGGATTATGATTAATTATTATGAGGGTAGTGGAAAGGCTGCGATTTACAGTGTGGCGTATTCGGCTGCCACCATCATTCTTTTGCTGGTATCTGCCGTGAATGGTTCATTTAATCCCTGGATGTATAAAAAATTGAAAGCCGGCCGTCAGTCGGAAGTGCGTCGTATTTCCGGGTTGTTATGTTTCATGGTCGCAGGGGCAACTCTGGCAATGAGTCTGTTTGCTCCTGTTTTAGTCAGAATTATGGCAACCAGTGATTACAGACAGGCAATCTGGGTCATTCCCCCGGTGGCTTCCAGTGTTTTTTTTATATTTCTTTATATGATGTTTGCTAATATTGAAATGTATTATAATGAAACAAAGGGTATTCCTTTGGTTTCAATTATTTGTTCTACTGCTAATCTGATATTGAATGCGATTTTCATTCCTGTTTATGGATATGTTGCAGCGGGTTGGACAACCCTTGTGTGTTATATGCTTTTGACGCTGCTGCATTATTTGCTGATGAAAAGAGTCTGCAGAAAGCATCAGGTAAGAGAACAATTATTTCCGGAGAAGGCATTTCTGCTGATAGCTGTGAGTGTTGTTCTTATGGCACTTCTGGTATTGCAGCTTTATCAGATCATGTCCTTACAGGGATAAAAGGAGTAAAAAAGTGGAGAAACAATCGGATAATAGTGAAAGTCTGGGATATTATAATCTGGCTCGTGGTTTGGGAATGATGATGATTGTATTGGGACATTCGGTGAACCCGGTTTTGCCGAAAATAAACAGCAGTTACCCGTTTCAAGGAGCCGGAACGGTTCTGGGAGGCGGCATTATTGCCGCATTTTTCATGATCAGTGGGTTTGGATTTTATAAACGGACTCCGAAAAAGTGTTTTAAAATACAGAAAAAAATCCTGTTGAAACCTTATGCGATGGTAGCGGCAGCGGCTCTTCTGACGAAGGTTCTTCTGGCAATTCTGAAAAAACGCTCTTTTTTGAAAAATGGCAGGGAATTGATTTTGACTTATTTTCTGGGGCTGAATGCAGAAGGCGGCGGGCGTTTTATGGGGATTCCCGTGGAATCAGTCAGCATTTTATGGTTTATACTGGCTTTGTTTGGCGGATGGAATATTTATAATGCCATTACATGGATAAAGTCGGTGCAGCTTCAGAGGTGTTTGACGGCAGGGTGTGTAATTGCGGGGTATCTTCTGACAAGAATTACAGTTGTATGGCCCTTTTGTTTTCCGATGGCATTGTTGGCAGCAGGATATCTGGCAGTGGGAGAGTGGATCAGAAAGAAACATTTACTGAGTGAGAAGCTGCATGTGGGCTGGTGGATTATTATCATAGCATTGGTCCTTTTTTCAGCTGCATTTGGGGAAGTAAACATTGTAGCCTGTGTATGGCGTCTGGGATTGATAGATGTGGCAGCTACATTTTGTACCGGATTTTTGCTGCTACGGTTTTATGCCCGTGTGATGCAGCGTGACTGGAATGGAAAAATTGTCAGGCTGCTGGAAGAGGCGGGCTTTTATTCAATCTGGATTGTATGTCTTCATGCCTATGAGAAGATTATTTTTCCCTGGTATCGTCTGAACAGGATGTTTCCGGAAAATCCATGGATTGCTGTGGTACTCTGCTTTTTCGGACGGTGTGCGGTAATGTACGTGCTCTATTTGCTTGTGTCGGGAATTTATAGAAAGTGGAGAAGGAAGAGGAGATGTGTGATTTGAATAATATGCGCCAGGTTCTGGAAATGCTGGAAAATCAAATGGCGGGAAGACGTCTGTTTCGCTATATCGTGGACGGGCAGCTGATAGATGTCTCAACAGAAGAATTCTTCTGTGCGGTGAAGAAACATGCCTGTGTTCTGAAAAACAGAAAGTTGTGTGGGAAACACATCGGTATTATGGGACAAAACAGCTATGAGTGGCTGGTGAATTTCTGTGCAATCTTCTGGACGGGTTCAGTTGCGGTTCTCCTGAACTGGCAGTCTGATGCTGGGACGGTAGAAGAATTGGCCGAAAGAGTAAATATTGATGCGATTCTCTACGATGTTTCGACGAAAGATGTGGTTTTTTCGGCCATCCTTCCGGAACATGTGACTACAGTGTCCATGCAGGAAATTTTTGCAGAAAATGAAAAATATGAAAAAACAGATATGCATGTAATGCAGAACCCTGAAGATCTGGCCTGCATATTTTTTACCTCTGGAACTACTAATAGGAGTAAAGCAGTCATGATGTCTTCCCACGCACTTGTAGCCAGTGTGTGCAGCAATGTGAATGACAAATCCTTTCATTCGCTGCTTGCTGTACTGCCTTTTCATCATATGTCAGGGTTTGTTATGATTTTGAATGCCATATATCTGGGGGCGGAGATTTGCCTGGCGGGCGATCTTAAATATTTTTATCGATATCTGAAAGATATGAAACCGGATTATGTGCCGGTGGTTCCCTCCATGCTTCCGGTTCTTGCCCGAAAACTGAAAAATGGGGGAATTCATGGAGAACGTCTGGGGTGGAACCTGCGCATGCTGCACTGCGGTGGTGCTGCGTTTCGTCCTGAGTTTCTGCAGATGCTGCTGGAACATGACATTATTGTGCTGCAGGGATATGGAGCATCTGAAGCCGGAGGCATTGGATTTATGTGGGAAATGACTCCGGAACGGCCGGATACCATTGGAAAACCACCTGCTCAGATGCAGGTGAAGATCGTGGATGGAGAATTGTTTCTCCGCAGTGAATCTCTTATGATGGGCTATTACGGAGATGAAGAAGGAACTGCACAGGTAATTCGTGAAGGGTGGTATGCAACCGGTGATCTGTGCTGTCAGGATGAAGAAGGATATTTGTATCTGACAGGAAGAAAGAAAAATGTAATTATACTTTCTAATGGGGAGAATGTAAGTCCCGAAGAGGTTGAAGCAAAACTGTATGGCTGCCAGGAAATATGTGAAGTCATGGTCGGTGCGGAAAAGGATATGTTGATGGCAGCTGTTTATCCGGAATATCCACTGCAAAGTGGTGAATACGAACAGGAGATAATCCGGAAAAAAATTGAACAGTTTATCGAGCAGTATAATTATGAAGTCCCCATGTATAAACAAATCCGGAAAGTCCATTTTATGGATCAACCGTTTGCTAAAACGGCAGTTGGAAAAATGATACGGAAAAGCGTGACAGGAGGCATGAACAGAATATGAAAATACAGGATGTTAAGGAAAAAATCATTGAGGTGATTAAAGAATCCACAGAGACGGAAATTACACTCACTCCAGAGACAGAACTTTTTGCGGATATGGGGCTTTCTTCGGTAGAAGTTGTGGTAATGCTGGGTGATCTGGAGGATGCGTTTGGTATTGATATACCGGCAGCAGACATTAGAGATGTGAGGACAGTCGGGGAATTGAGTGACCTTATTATTTTTATAATGGGTATGTAGGCATTTTGGGGAGTTTATATATCATTTTGGGATTTATTTTGTACAATATTTGGATAAATATTACTTGATATTGGGAACGGTTCGTGGTACGCTTTTCATTAGGATAATGCGCTTGTTTTCTGTGACTGTAGGTCCGGAAACAACATCGTTTATTCATGAGAGGGAGGATCATGATGGATATACAGGAATAAGCGTTCCTGCTTTATTTTCCAGATTAATAAGGAAAAAAAGTGAAACAAAGAAACTTTATATATTGAAGGAGGAGAAGAGAGAATGAAAAAATATGGTACGAAGCTTACTGCCGGATTACTTACCGTTGCGATGACAGCAAGCTCACTGACTCCTGCTTTTGCGGCCCCTGCTAATACAGCGGAAGGCACGGAAAGCTCGAGTGAAATTGTACTTAGTCAGACTGCTCAGGATAATTTAGCAGCCGCCCGGATTATAGGATCTATGGGCAACATGATTGAGAGTACAGAAAATGAAGTTCAGGAGGAAACCCCTGAGAGTAAGCTGAAGGATGCTATTAAAAACTGGATTTTTAATGGTTACGATGGCAGTCTGGATTTGTCACGTTTTGGTATTACTTCTGAAGAAATGGATAACGCTACTGCAGAGGTTCTGGATGAGACGGGTATGGAAGATGCTGCCGATGTTACATATGAGACAGATGACGAAGGTCAGGTTACCATTGCTGAAGTTGAGATGGATCCTATGATTGTTATGGCGGCTGAAGAATTAAAGACCGTATATAATCTGTCAGAGGAACAGAGCCAGGAACTGCTGGGCATGTATGCACAGTATCTGCAGCTTTGTGAAGATAACGCAGACATCTTTGGCGTTCAGGTGCCTTATAACACAACCAGAGATACCAATTCCAGCCCAATTGGATCACTTCTGGATATTGCAAGTATTCCGGAAGAATATGCTCAGGCCGGTGGTATTGATTATGCTACTCTGTCTGGTATTGTTCAGTTGTATTATCTGGGTACTCAATTTGCGGTTAATGAATATGCAGATGAGATTAAAGCAGGAAGAGATTCAGCATTAAAGGTTCTGGAAGACGGTATGACAGAGATGCAGGAGTATCTGGCTTTGAATGACTGGCTGGCTGATAACTGCCAGTTCGCCATGGACTACATCATGCCAGAGATGGTTGAGCCGGAACCGGCAGAGAATCAGCTTTATACATATGCATACAACTGTATGTACAATATGATTAAGCAGCAGGTATATGATGGTACATATAATGCACTGAAAGATGTGTATGGTGAAGATCAGGCAAAGGCGATTGCTACCCAGCAGTCAGAAGCTTTTATGGTAGATGTACAGGAAGAAGGCGGCAGCGGTGAACAGCAGGCTGCTTCCACAGCTTCTGCGATCGTCGGTATGTGGGGCTCCAATCCGGTTGGCGTGTTTGTGAATAAGAAAGCCGTTTGTTTTGGATATGCCAATGTTTATGCATATCTGCAGCAGTGTGCACATCCGGAGATTTATCTGAAAGATCCCTCAGCAGGTCTGGACGATGCTTCTAACTGGAAATCCTACAAAGAGCTGAACTACGAACTGGATAAAGAAGGCAATCCGGTGAAGGATGAGGATGGAAATTACAAGTGGAGCAAGGATTCCGCTGCAATGGTTGACTATGTAAAGATTATCTTTGATGCCGATGTTACCATGTTCGGCCAGGATTCTTCATTTGGTGAGTGTCATTACTGGAATGCAGTAAAACTTGACGGCAAATGGTATTATGTAGATCCTTGTTATGTAGATATCTACATTGAATGTATGAACCGTGACCGTGTGGAGACAGATGGCAACTTGAATCATATGTACTTCATGTTCAGTGATGATTCCTGCCGTGAGATGTATAAGGATAATTTTAAGGAAATCCGTACATTATATAAAGGGATTGCTACTGACCCGACTTATGAAGAATCATGGGTTGCTTTTGTAAAGAGTCAGCCGTATAAAGTCGGTGATAAGATTTATTATCTCTATGATTCTACAGATCTGCTGGACATCATGAGAAGTTATGGAAATGGAAGCAGTTCTGGCAGCAGAGCAGCTGACAATAATGGTTCCGCTACAGATTATGAAGGATTGTTTACCGATACAGAATATAAGATTGTGTACCATGATAATGCTACTATGACTGATACCAGTGATGAGTATTTCACTTTGATTGATTTTAATAATGGTCAGGTATATAATCCGACAAGCAAAGAGATGGAAGATAATGCTGCACTTGCTGAATTGTATGAAGAACATAAAGAATATGTACAGGAGTATCCTTCTATTTCAATTTCCTGTGCATACTATGATGGTAAGATTTATTTCAGCCTTTCTAACTGTGTTCTTTCATATGATATTGGAACCGGTACAGTAGAAAAACTGATCGAGTACACAGAAGTAAGCGGTAAACGTGATATGTCTAAAGGTCTTGGCGGACTTGCTTTCACAATGACCAGCGGAGATCCGGGAACTAACGGCATCACCGTTGAGAATCCTCCGATTGCTGATATGACGATTAAGAAAGACGGAAATATGTATGTATCCGTTGCAACAAACTATGCATTTATTTCCGGTAAGGATTTTGGGCAGTTAAAAGACTACAGCAGTTATGGTTATCAGTTTGCAGAGACCAACTATGAGCCGTCCTATAATACATACTACAATAATAGTGAACCGAACGATAACGATGAGTTCATGTGGAGTGCTAATATTGTTGGTACGATCGATATGAGCCATCTGGCAGGAACAAGCCACAGCTATAAAAAAGTGACAGTTCCGGTAAGCTGTACAGAAAATGAATATACTGTAAGCCGTTGTTCTACTTGTGGACTTCTGGAAGAGACTACAATGGTAACGAATGTTGCAGAGACAGTGAATGCCGCTGACGCTAAAGAAGGCTATGCAATTCTTGAAATTGACATAACAACGGATGTAGATGGTAAACAGGAACCGTTAACCAATGATGTAATAGAAGTTGCTCGCGAAGAAAATTCAGAGGCAGCAGAATATATTTTCCAGAGTGAAATGATTAAAGCTAAAGAGCAGGAGATGATCAGCGAGAAAGATGGCTACACACTGGATGATTACAAGTTTGAAAATGTAACTGTTAAATATGGTAGTGTTGAGACAGTTACTTTGACGGCAACTAAGGAAGCAGAGAAGGCAACAGCAACTCTTTCTATCGAAATAAAAGATGGAACAGGAGAAGATGCACAGCTTTTGAAGTCAGGGACATTAACAGCAGAAGGTGTGAAAGACGAGAAACATACTTTTGCAGCAGCAGATATCAAGGCGAAAGCAGAGGAAGTAGCAAAAGAACTGTCTGAGAACTATGTACTGGATGAATATGAGTACAAAGATGTAGACGTTGCATATGGTGCAACAGAGGCAGTATCATTGACTGCATCAAAGGTCCAGGCAACAGCAACCCTTGCTATTGAAATAAAAGATGGAGCCGGAGAAGATGCGCAGCTTTTGAAGTCTGGAACATTGGTAGCAGATGGTGTGAAAGACGAGAAACATACTTTTGCAGCAGCAGATATCAAGGCGAAAGCAGAGGAAGTGGCAAAAGAACTGTCTGATGATTATACACTGGATGCATATGAGTATAAAGATGTGAAAGTTGTTTATGGTTCAACAGAAACAGTATCTTTGACAGCATCAAAAGCAGAACCAGAACAGGTAACAGCAACTCTTTCTATCGAAATAAAAGATGGAACAGGAGAAGATGCACAGCTTTTGAAGTCAGGGACATTAACAGCAGAAGGTGTGAAAGACGAGAAACATACTTTTGCAGCAGCAGATATCAAGGCGAAAGCAGAGGAAGTGGCAAAAGAACTGTCTGATGATTATACACTGGACACATATGAGTATAAAGATGTGGAAGTTGCTTATGGTTCAACAGAAACAGTATCTCTGGCAGCATCAAAGGTTAAGGTAACAGCGACACTTTCCATTGAAATAAAAGACGGAACCGGAGAAGGTGCACAGCTTTTGAAGTCAGGGACATTAACAGCAGAAGGTGTGAAAGATGAGAAACATACTTTTGCAGCAGCGGATATCAAAGCAAAAGCAGAAGAAGTGGCAAAAGAACTGTCTGATGATTATACATTGGATGCATATGAGTACAAAGATGTAGAAGTTGCTTATGGTTCAACAGAGACAGTATCTTTGACAGCATCAAAAGAAACGGCAACAGCAACTCTGAACATCACTGTTTATGATTCCGAAACTTATGATGCAGAAAACGAAGAAGACAAGAAAGTTCTTCTTGAAACAACGGCTACAAAAGAAGGTCCGAAAGGTGACACATATGCATTTACTGCAGATGACATCAAAAAAGCTATAGGCGAAATTGACGGCTACACTTTAGATGAGGATAGCCTTCCAACAGAGGATAAATATCCTACTGCTGTTTATGGTGGAGAAGCCGGCGCTGTAGAAGTTACCGCAACTGAAATTCCGACCGGTGCAGGACACACCTACATCAAGTTTAATGAAACATACTACACCAAGGACAGCAATGGCAGCTGGCAGACAGGTACCAGTTATGTATGTATCAATTGCGGTCATGCATTTGAACTGGAAGATGATGAAACTGTAGAAGATCATCTCAGAAGTAATGATAAAGTACTTACAGATGATGAAGTGAAATCTTATGCAGGAAATACCACTAAAGTATGGACCTGGTCTACAGATAAAACAGAAGCATCTATGTATACAGTACCGACTGATTTGAAAGATCGCAAATTTGACTGTATCTGGGAGAATCCTTCTCTGAGCAGCCGTGAAGTGGCGACTGTTTCAGGAGACTGTACAGACGGTAAATTTACAGCAAAACTTTCCAACGGTGAGACTTCAACGGCAAGTGTTACAGCTGGCAAGCATTCTTACCAGAATCAGGAAGAGAAAGATAAAGCAACTCAGGCTGTAACACAGGAGGCAGCAGTTCAGTGGACATGGGATAATAAATGTACTACTGCAACAGCTACATTCAAGTGTGATGTATGTGGAAAAACTCTTGAGAAAACAGTTAAACAGGCAGATATGGAGTCTTCTGAGACAGAAGATGGTCTGATCAAGTATACTGCAACGGTTACTGTTGATGATGTCAAATACATCAGTTCCAGAGTATATGATCCAAATCCATTTGAAGATGTGAGCAAAGATGATTATTACTATGACGCAGTACTTTGGGCTGTAGAAAATAACATCACCGTAGGTAAAGATGATACTCATTTTGCCCCAGGTGCTGCCTGCACCCGAGCTCAGGTTGTAACATTCCTGTGGAGAACGATGGATGAGCCGGAACCGGAAACAACAGAAAATCCGTTTGTTGATGTTACTGAGGATGATTATTATTACAAAGCGGTACTGTGGGCTTCTGAGAATGGTATTACCGTAGGTAAAGATGATACTCACTTTGCCCCAGGTGCTACAGTTACGAGAGCTCAATTCGTAGCTTTCCTGCATCGTAATGAAGGGGAACCGAAACCGAAGACCACAGAGAATCCGTTCGTTGATGTGAATGAAAGTGATTATTATTACAATGCAGTTCTCTGGGCATATGAGAACGAAATTACCGTAGGTAAGGATGATACTCATTTCGCACCAAAATCAAGCTGTACCCGGGCTCAGGTTGTAACATTCCTGTATCGTGCATATGGTGATGAAGAGTAATTTAGCACTATAATACGTAGTTGTCAGATGTGAAAGGGGTTGACGTATCAGAAGTAAGGTTCTGATACGTCAGCCTTTTTATTTGTAAATAATATTTTACAAGAAAATAAGAATATGTTACAATTCAAGCTGAAGTATGTATGTGCAGCAGATTTGCTGTAAAACTGGGGTAGAAGGAAAGGCGTAAAAATGGAACCTTTAGTCGATAAAAGATATCCGATATTGAATACATATGTCAATGCTATGTCAATGGATGAAACGGTGGATGCCGTTGAGAAGATGATCGAACGTCGGGTGCCGGTGCAGCATGTAGTAATCAATGCTCTGAAGGTTAATCTCATGCGAAAGGATGAGAAACTTCGGAAGATTGTGAACGAGTGTCCACTTATCAATGCGGATGGAGCTTCTATCCTGCTGGCGGCATGGCTGCTGAATGTACCTGTCAGAGAACGTGTGACCGGATGCGATCTGTTTATGCGTCTTGTCGAAGAATCCTCTGTCAGAGGTTACAAGATTTATTTGTTTGGTGCCAGAGAAGAAGTGGTAAAAAGAGTAAAAGAAGTATTCGAAGAAAAGTATCCGTCACTACAGATTGTCGGTTATAGAAACGGATATTTTACAAAAGAAGAGGAACCGGAAATTGTGAAAAATATGGCAGCATCAGGTGCAGATATGATGTTTGTTGCATTTTCATCGCCGCAGAAAGAATACTGGATCAGACGGCATCTGAAAGAATTAAATATACCTTTTGTCATGGGAGTAGGCGGCAGTTTTGATGTCATTGCCGGAGCAACAAAAAGAGCACCGCTGTGGATGCAGAAGTGCGGTCTGGAATGGTTTTATCGATTTATGCAGGAACCATGTCGCCTCTGGAATCGGTATATGGTTGGAAATATAAGTTTTATGATGTATGTGTTAAGATATAAGCTTAAGGTAATGTTCAAAAATAAAAGATAGAGATATGAGGGAAAATCATGGTAAATGTAGTAGGGCTGGGATATATCGGGCTGCCGACGCTTCTGATGATGGCTGCTCATGGCGTAGAAGCGGTGGGCACTGATTATAAAAGAGAACGGGTCGAGACTCTGAATGTCGGACAGCTGCCATTAAAAGAAGAGGGGCTGGAAGAACTATATCATGAAGCCAGAAAGAATGGTGTTTCATTTACAACAGAATATGTAAAGGCGGATACTTATATTATTTCGGTTCCGACACCTTATGAAGAAATAACGAAGAAAGTAGATGCCTCTTATGTAGTAAATGCAGTCAGAGCAGTATTGCCGGTATGCGATAAAGGGGCAGTGATTGTCATCGAGTCGACCGTATCACCTGGTACCATTGATACCTATATACGGCCTGTGATCCAGGAGTATGGTCTGGTTATCGGCGAGGATGTCCATCTGGCTCATGCACCGGAAAGAATTATTCCGGGAAATATGATTTGCGAATTACTGCATAATGATCGTACCATTGGTGCAGATGACCCGGTGATAGGAGAAAAAATAAAGTCTCTTTATGGTTCTTTCTGCCAGGGTACTATTACAGTGACAAGTATTCGGGCAGCAGAGATGAGTAAGGTTGTTGAGAATACTTTTCGCGATATCAACATTGCTTATGCGAATGAATTGGCCAGAATATGTCATGAACAAGATCTGGACGTTTACGAAATTATTCGTATTGCCAATCAGCATCCAAGGGTGAATATCCTGTCTCCCGGGCCAGGCGTCGGGGGACATTGTATTCCTATTGATCCGTGGTTCCTCGTAGGTGATTTTCCAAGCCTGACCCATGTGATTAAAGCAGCCCGCGAAGTGAATGATTCCATGCCAGAATATGTGCTTGGCCGAGTGTCTGAAGTTATGAACCAATGCGGGATTGAAGATGTCAGCAGGGTGGGATTTTATGGGTTGACTTACAAGGCTGATGTAGACGATGTCAGAGATTCACCTACCTTGCAGATGTTGTCCTCTTTGAAAAGGCATCTTTGCGGAAACCGGGTGAAAATCTATGACCCGATGGTGGACAGAGATATTGTTCCGAACCAATATCATAATCTGGATGAATTTTTGCAGGCTGTTGATCTGGTTGTTATTCTGGTGGATCATCAGGAGATTAAAGAGAACATGGATAAGCTGGAAAATAAAATTGTTTTTGATACAAGACATATTTGTCGTCAGGATGGAGTCTATTATCTTTAAAAATTGGAAGAAACAGTTATGAAGAAAAAAGTTATGTTAGTGTTTGGAACCAGACCGGAAGCAATCAAGATGTGCCCGTTGGTGAATGAACTAAAAAAAAGAAGTCATGTGTTCAATACCTGTGTCTGTGTGACAGGACAGCATCGACAAATGCTGGATCAGGTACTGGAGACTTTTCGGGTGACGCCGGATTATGATCTCTCCATTATGAAAGATAAGCAAAGTCTGTTCAGCATTACGGTGGACATTCTGGAGAAGATTAAAAATGTTTTGGAGCAGGAAATGCCGGATGTTGTATTGGTCCATGGGGATACAAGCACAACCTTTGTGACGGCATTGGCCTGTTTTTATCTGCAGATCCCTGTTGGACATGTGGAAGCAGGACTTCGTACTTATAATATTGCAAGTCCATATCCGGAGGAGTTTAACAGGCAGGCTGTCAGTATTATCAGCCGATTTAATTTTGCACCTACGACATTGGCAAAGGCTAATCTGCAGTCGGAAGGAAAAAGTACGGATACTATTTATGTGACTGGAAATACGGTTATCGATGCTTTAAAGACAACAGTTAAAGAGGATTACCGGCATCCGGAACTTGAGTGGGCCTCAGACAGTCGTCTGGTGCTGATCACAGCTCACCGTCGCGAGAATCTTGGTACACCGATGAAGCATATGTTTTCTGCTATTCGCCGTGTATTGGATGAGCATCCGGATGTGAAGGCCATTTATCCAATTCATATGAATCCTTTGGTAAGGGAAACAGCAGAGGCCATTTTGGGAGGGGAAAGCCGGCTGCATATGATTGAGCCGCTTGAAGTACTGGATTTTCATAATTTTATGGCAAGGAGTCATATTATTCTGACGGATTCCGGCGGCATACAGGAGGAAGCGCCTGCTCTTGGAAAACCGGTTCTTGTTATGAGGGATACTACAGAACGCCCGGAAGGTGTAGAAGCTGGGACACTAAAACTGACGGGAACGGATGAAGAAACAATTTACCGTAATTTTACTGAGTTGTTGGATAATCCTGAAGCCTATGACAGGATGAGTAAAGCCAGTAATCCATATGGAGATGGCAGAGCATGTATGAGGATTGCCGATATACTGGAACAGGAGCTTTGAATATGCCTGACAAACATAAAATCCATGTATATATGATGGGATCCGCCCCTTCTTTAAAAGGCGGGATGAGCAGTGTGGTTAAACAACTGCTGCAGCATGACTGGGGTACAGAGATGGATATTTGCTATATAGCAACTCATATGTCCGGTTCTGCGGCCAAAAGGTGCTGTCTTTTTATAAAAGGTTATTTACATATATTATTTTTAATGATTTTCCAAAGAAAAAAAATAGATATTTTATACCTTCATATGTCATATAAGGGTAGTTTTACAAGAAAATATCTGATTTATAAACTGGCAAATGCATTTGGAAAAAAGGTTATCATTCATCTTCACGGTTCAGAATTTCGCCAATACTATGAATACTCTCCCTCCATACGTAAACAAAGAATCTGCGAACTTTTTGAAAGCAGTGAGAGGGTTATTGTTCTGGGGGAATACTGGAGCAGGTTCGTTCGCAGTATTGCCCCGAAAGCCTCTATTGAAGTGATTCAGAATGCTGTGGCTATACCGAATCAGATGGCTGTCTGGAATACACAGGAGGTACAACTTTTATATCTGGGTATACTGATTCCCCGTAAGGGTGTCAGAGATTTGATCGATGCCATGCATATACTGAAGGAACGTGAACCGGAAAACCCCAGGAACATCCGCCTGGTAATCGGTGGAACCGGTGATGAGATGGCAGCTTTGCAGGAACAATGCCGACTGCTGCATCTGGAAAAATGTATTGATTTTGTCGGATGGGTGGACGGTGAGATAAAGAAAAAACTGCTGCAGAGCAGTCAGTGTCTGATTCTGCCATCATACAACGAGGGGCTGCCAGTGGCAGTTCTGGAAGCACTTAGTTATGGTGTGCCCGTTGTCAGTACGGATGTGGGAAGTATCTGTGATGCTGTCAGAGATGGCATCGATGGACATCTGATAAAGCCACATGAACCGGAGCAAATTGCAGATGCTATTGCAGATGTAATTGAAAATAAGGAAAGATGGTCAGAATATAGCCGCCAGGCGAGGAAAATAGCGGAGCAGGTGTTCAATGAAACAGAATTTTTTGAAAAAGTAAAAGAAATTGTTGTTTCTGCTGTATATGGAGGAAAGACGAATGACAGTGCCACAGATTAGTGTAATTATTCCCGTTTATAATGTAGAGCATTATCTGGAACGTTGTATTGACAGTGTCATTAACCAGAACTATACGGATATGGAGTTGATTCTGGTCGATGATGGCTCATCAGATCAAAGCGGAAGTATCTGCGATGCGTATGCCTGCCGGGATTCCAGAATACAGGTCATTCATCAGGAAAATATGGGGCCGTGTGAAGCCAGAAATACAGGGTTGGCGGCGGCATGCGGTGAATACATCAGTTTTATTGACAGTGATGACTGGATAGAGAAAAATACTTATATGCGGCTTCATAAGATTATAGAGGAATATCACCCGGATATGATTCGGTTTGGATTTAAGAAAATGCAGTCAGGTAAGATTGTAGCGGAACGTAAAATGTCTTATCCAAAAGGATTTTATCAGGGAGAAATGTTAAATCCTCAGCGATTGGATATCATTAGCAACGAACATATTCTGGATTATAAAAAAAACAGAGTTCTTTCCGCATGTACTAACTTTTATAAGAAAGAGTTAATCGAAGAACATGGCATCCGGTTTGTAACGGAACGGGAGATTTTAAATGAGGATTATCTCTTTGTTTTACAGACTTTCATGGCGGCAGAGTCTGTGTATATAAGTGACAGCAATTTTTATTGTTATGATACACGGAGTGGTTCGATTACCATGTCTTATCGGCAGAATATGCTGGAGCGAAAGAAAAAATTGTTTCAAAAGTATTGTCAGAGTGTGGATACACAGAACAGAGATGTGTGTATGCGGTTAAAGAATTTCTATATTGACTGTGTTTATGCTTGTGTAGTGAATGAATGTAGTGGCTATCGCAGCAGATTTGATTCCATTGCAGCAATTCGAGAACTGCTGAGAGATCAGCAGCTGCAGAAATATTTGCGGGACAACAAAAAACAGGCTGATTCCTTAAAGACAAAATGGCTTTGTTTTCTGATGCGGCATCGCCTGGCTGTGTGTATGTATGGAGGTTATCGCTTACTGCAATGTGTGAAGAATATGGTGAATACATAAATGGCAAAGTATAAAAAGATATTGGTTTATGTTATCATATTGTTAGTTTTTTTTGATAATTTGTGGATAGATTTTCTGAAGTTTCCCACGGCTATTCGTTATTTGAATGATGTTCTTATTGTTATATCGCTCATTGTCTGCCGGAAACAGATCAGGCAGTTTGTGAATATGAATGTCGCGAAAGCCATCATTTTTTTTAGCCTTATGTTGTTGCCGGGGCTGATGATTCATGGTGGGGCGTTTCCGCTGATTTTATGGGCTTTTCGGAATATTTATCGCTTTTTTGCATTTTATTTTATTTGTGTCTTTCTTCTGGACAAAGCAGATGTGATTCGGATTTTTGATATATTCTGTATTGTATATTACCTGAATCTGGTATTTTGTCTGATAGAATATTTTATTCTTGGAAAAACAAGAGATTATCTGGGGGGCATCTTTGGAATTTCCAAAGGGTGTAATTCCTATCTAAATATTTATCTGTGTATCGTTCTGCTTTATGTGATTTACAAGTATCTTAAAGAAAAAGTATCTGTAGGATACATGATTTTTATACTATGCAGTGCTATGCTGATTGCTGGTCTTGCGGAACTGAAGATTGCTTTTATTGAGATTATTTTGATAATCGGATGTATATGGGTAATGAACAGAGATTCCAAACGCATGAGGACGATAGCGGTCACAGGTGTTGCTGTTATTGCCATTGGTCTTCTGGTATTGATGATGATTGCCCCGAGGCACTTCCGGGTGATGATTAATCCGGTGAATTTACTTGAGTATGCAAATACCGAAGAGGGTGGATACTCTTTGAGCCGTCTTCATGCATTCTCCAGTATTAATGATTTGATTTTCCATGACAATTTGCTGATGAATTTGTTTGGACTGGGTTTTGGGAACTGTGAGTATTCTGCCGTTTCTTTTTTACGAAGTCCGTTCTATCATGAGTATGGTCAGTATCATTATCGATGGTTTATGCATCAGACTTTGTTTCTGGAGACTGGGTATGCAGGTTTGTTTTCTTACATAGGAATACTGGCGACTGTGCTGTATGATGCGTGGAAATGCAGAAAACAACAAAAGGATGAATGGATACATGAGATAGTTCTGATTATGTGTCTGCTGGCAGTCATAAATATATGGTATGATGCTTCGCTGAGATCGGAGAATGCCTATATCATATGGTTTGTGCTGGCTGCATCAGCAATTGTAAGTGCTAGACGAAAGGATGATGATAAATGCAGCAATCTATAGATTTTGTAATTGCCTGGGTGGATGGGAATGATAAAGAATGGCAGAAAGAGAAAAATCGTTATCTCCATCCTGATGATGATTCTCAGTTTGATGCAAGTACTGTGCGTTATCGGGACTGGGATAACCTGAAGTATTGGTTCAGGGCTGTGGAGAAATATGCTCCATGGGTTCACAGGATTCATTTTATTACCTGCGGACATAAACCGGAGTGGCTGAATACAGATGCACCAAAGCTGCATCTGGTAAAACATAGTGATTATATTCCTGAAAAATATTTACCTACATTCAGTTCCCATCCCATTGAATTGAATCTGCATCGGATACCGGGATTGAGTGAGCAGTTTGTGTATTTTAATGATGATTTCTTTCTAAATGCTCCCGTTAAACCGGAGGATTTTTTTGTTCATGGATTACCTTGTGACAGTCTGGAAGAAAAGCCAATGACATTTCCCACCCACCTTCTTACCAATAGCGTATTTGTCAATGACTTAATTTTTGCTAATGAACATTTTCAGCGTAAAAAATGTAGAAAAGAATTGTGGCGGAAATGGTATAGTTTGAAAGATCCACATGTACTGGTTAAAAATTTAATTTTATCATGTTTTAATGATGAAACTTTTCTTGGCCTTAATATCCATCATCTTCCACAGGCATATCTGAAACAGACATTCCAGGAGGTGTGGGAACTTGAACCGGAATTGCTGGCAGAGACATGTACACATCGTTTTCGGGATGAGCGGGATGTGAGTCAGTGTGTTTTCAAATTCTGGCAGCTTCTCAATGGTAATTTTTATAACTATAACAAAAGAAAATCCGGACGTTCTCTACTGGTGTCTGAAAAAACAGCAGAAATTTGTCAGGTGATTCAGAATCATCAGTATAAATTTATTTGTATCAATGATTCTGACCAGATTGATTTTGAGAAGACGAAACAGTTGATTAATGGAGCGTTTGAGTCGGTCCTTCCTGAAAAATCAGTGTATGAAAAATAAAGTGGCAGGGAAAAACAGATGAAGATTTTGGTGTTAGGTGCTTATTATTCTAATAATCTTGGAGATGGTGTTATATGTGAATGTATGGCGTCAAGACTAAAAGTACATTTTCCGACTGCAGAGATAAATGTGAGGGATATTGTAGACAGAGAGGATTTTGAGAAATTCGAAGGTGTTTCTTATCCGGAACTGAGGCACAGAACAAAAAGGGAAAAACTCCGAAGGCTGGTAAGCCAATGTGGATGGGATAAAATACTAACTCATGAAGAACACCGGCTGAGTCAATGCCAGTCTCATTTGGAAGAGGTATGTAAGGATTCTTATGATCTGGTTGTGATTGCGGGTGGGCAGCTTTTTATGGACAGGTATTTTCTGTTTCTGGCAGATTATATTGACAGAATGTCCCAAAAAGAAATACCGATTTATCTGAATGCCTGCGGAACGGGACCGATGTACAGCAAAACTGTCAGGAAGCGTTTTGCTGAGGCTCTGATGAGTCCGTATGTCAGATTGATATCCTGTCGGGATGATGCGGCCCAGATGCAGAAGTTTATGGCAGGAACAGAAAAAATGGTAAAAGAGACCTATGATCCGGCCCTTTGGTGCAGCGATGTTTATGGGATAGAAAAAGACAGGGCATCGGATCTGACAGGTCTGGGGATGATGTATACAAGAAGTATTGATTCTGAAAAAGCAGCAAATTTCTGGATGAAGTTGATTCGGAAGTTTGAAAAAAATGGAAGAAAGTGGAAGATTTTTGTGAATGGTTCGGAGGATGACATTATTTTTGTCAAATATGTGCTTTTGCAGATGCCGGAGCTGAATGGCTCCTGGGATGATTATTGCATGCCAGTTCCGAAACGGCCGAAAGAGCTGGTAGCATTGATTGCCCGGTTTAAAAGCATTATTTCTTTTCGATTGCACAGCCATATTATAGCAACATCCCTGGATGTACCGTCCGTTGCACTGGTATGGGATCAGAAACTGAGGTTATACTTTGAAAAAATCGGATATGGAGAACGGTGTATGACGGTTGATGTGAAGCCTGGGGAAGTGATGAGTTGTTTGGAAAAAGCTGAGCATGAAGGATATGACAGAAAACTGATAGAAGAACAGAAACAATATGCGGATCATCTGTTGTACCAGGCAATCTGTGAAGATATGGAGCGAATGAAGGCATGAGCAGAACAAAAAATTCCCTTTTCAATATCATGGCATCTATCGGAGGTCAGCTTTTGACGAATGTGCTGCGATGGATATGCAGAATGGTATTTATCTATACATTGGGCAAAGAATACCTGGGGATATCCAGCCTGTATACGAATATACTGACGATTCTCAGTTTATCTGAACTTGGCCTGGGGTCGGCCATTACGTACAGTCTGTATAAACCTCTTGCTGAGAATGATACAGAGACGATCCGGTCATTGATGGCCTTTTTCAAAAAGGCTTATCGCTGGATCGGCATTGCAGTGCTGATTCTGGGATTATGTCTGATGCCGTTTTTACCGTATCTGATGACCGGTTCAACGGATGTTATCAATATATACCTGTACTACTTGCTGTATCTTGCACAGACAGTGGTATCCTATTTGTTTTTTGCTTATAAGTCCATACTGTTGACAGCAGATCAGAAAAAATATATCGCGGATGTTGTAATGTACATTCTGCAGATTGTGATGAATGCAGTGCAGATTGTTATTCTATTTGTATGGCGTTCTTTTTTTGCTTACACAGTGGCAGTTATTATTTATAACATTATCTATAATATGGCAGTGGCTTTTGTGGTGGATAGAAAATATCCGTACCTGAAAGAAACCTCAAAAAAACTTTCCAGAGAGCAGTATAAAGATGTGTTTTCCAGAGTATATGCCATGTCTCTGTATCGTATCTGTAATGTTGTTGGCACATCTACAGATAATTTGATTATTTCGGCTAACATCAGCGTCATTGCCGTGGGACTCTATGATAATTATTATATGATTATTCAGGTTATCCAGAAAATGCTTACGGGGATTTTTCAGGCGTTCACATCCAGTCTTGGGAATTTTTATGTGCTTGAAAGCAAAGAACGCAATGAATTCCTGTTTCGGGCTCTGAACCTTGCCAACAGTTGGCTGATCGCGTTTTGTTCTGTCTGCTTTGCAGTGCTTTTGCAGCCTTTTATCCAGCTTTGTTTTGGTTCAGAATATTTGCTGGATGATACGGTGGTAATTATTATCATTATCAATTTTGCTACTAATTTCATGCAGAATGTGGTTCGAATCTACAGGGATGCCAGTGGATTGTTTGTACGGGGCAAATATCGTGCAGTGCTGGCGGCTGTCATGAACCTGGTCATTTCCATTATTCTGGTAAAAAAAATAGGACTTGCAGGTGTATTCCTGGGGTCTATTATCAGTCGGATGGTGACAACCTGGTGGTTTGACGCATGGATTTTATACAAATATGGATTCCATACATCATCGTGGCCATTTTTCAGAAATTTTCTGGCTACGGTGTTATTGACCGTACTGAGTACCGTGTTGATTCAAAAAATTGCTGTACCGTGGCAGCAGGTATCATGGGTTGCTATCGTAATAAAAGGTATTTTATGCGTGGTGATCACCAATGGTATATATCTGTTGGTATATGGGCGGAGTGAGGAATTTCGATATCTGGCAGATAAGGTGAAGAGAATACTCACAAAAAAACGAGCTGTATGAGGATAAGCAGAGATAAGTAAACAGTGAGGATACTATGTTACGGAAATATATAAAAAAAGAAAAAGAAAAAATCAAGAGAAGAAAACTACAGAATAGCTTGAAATCCTGTGGACAAAAAGTATATGTCGATGCCTCTACGGTATTGCGATATCCTGAAAATATTACCATTGGTGATTATGTGCATATACAGTCCGGATGTAAATTCTTTGGAGGCGGTGGGATTGAGATAGGAAAAGGAACTATTTTCGCTCATGACATTCAGATACTTTCTCAGAATCACATGTATGATGCAGAAGATCTGAAGTATTTGCCATATGATGAGAGGATCGTTGATAAAACAGTTCATATAGGAGATTATGTGTGGATAGGAGCTCGTGCATTGATTATTCCCGGGATTACAATCGGCGATGGTGCTGTTATAGCAGCAGGTGCTGTTGTGACGAAGGACGTGCCCAGATGTGCGGTTGTTGGAGGAAACCCTGCTCGAATATTGAAGTACAGAGATAAACAGATTTTTGAAAAACTCAGCAGTAATTCGCTGGGTTATATAGAATTGTATAAGAAGTACAATTAAAAGTTTAAATATAACTCATTGTGAACAGGCGGCGTTGGTTAATATAACGCCGCCCGTTTTATCTTGAAAGAAAATAAAGCTTCCGGTGGATTGCCAAAAGATTAATTGAAAAATCTGTAGAGGAATGAAACAACCTGTGCACGTACGCATTTTGCATCGGGCTGAAAATGAGTATCGTCTTTTCCACGTGTGATACCATTTTCGTAAGCCCACAGAACGGCTTCAGTGTAATATGTTCCATCAGGTACATCCACAAATGGATTTTTTGTGGTATTTGCCTGAGGTTTACCTTCAGACCTCCAGAGGAATGTTACAAATTCCTTACGTGTAACTGTATGGGAAGGACCAAAGTGGGTGTCATCGATGCCGCTCGTGATACCGTTTTCATAAGCCCATAAAACGGATTTATAGTAATAATCGGAAGAATTGATATCAACAAACGGGTTCTCTGTGATTGCCGGTTCCGGCTGTCCATAAGCTCTCCACAGGAAGGTTACCGACTGTGCCCGTGTACAGGGAGATGATGGCTCAAAATGAGTATCATCTTTTCCGCTGGTGATGCCATTGGTGTAAGCCCAGATGACGGCATCATAGTAATAGTCGTCTTCATTCACATCCACAAAAGGGTTTTCTGGATCGGGTTCTGGATCTGGATCGGGTTCTACTTCTGATGGGTCATAATCCTTTTCACTCATTGGATAATTGCGGTTGAACTCATCTGTTTGATATTCATCAAAGCGCTCATGTTTGGAAAAATTATCATTGCAGCGCAGGAAATAATCATATTCTGTTTTTCCTGCATCCCATGTGGAATCGAGATTATAATAGTAGTTTCCAAGTCGGGCAATATTCCAGCCGTGATTTTCGCCATTTCCTTTGCCGGCAATTAGCCTTGCATCGATGCCGGTCTCCAGTGACAGACGATACAGCAGTGTGGCATATCCCTGACAAACAGCTGTCTTATTGATCAGAGCGGCATAGGCCGTGAATTTTAATTTGTAGTCATCATCATTCAGATTTTCGTGATCATAGGTTACATTCGTACAAATATACTCATAAATAGAGGATATTTTTTCATAATCATTTTTTGTGTCCAGATCAAGTTGATTCAGTAAGTTTTTAACGGCAGTATCAACTTCAGCCTCCTGTTCAGCGGTTGTATAGTACGTCATCGTATAGGTAAAGGTAATCGAACGTATACCATTCTGGGTACTTTGACTTATGCTGCAATTCCATCCTCCATACTGCCAGCCCAGATAATCGCCTTCTGTCGGTTTGCCCGTATGTATGATAGATTCCTGAAAAATAGCTGTGGCTATTGTGCTGAGTTCTTCATCACCGCTGGTCTGCAGTCCCACTTCGATGGATTCCTGACGTTTTTTCATCTGCTCGCGCATCTGTGAACCAGCATCCTCAATGGATGTGCAATATTCAGATATGGCATAGGGAGAGGCATCATTGTCTGCCGGTTTGTTAAGATCAGATTCATCGATACTGTCAGCGTATAGCGGATTGATATAGGTTATCGTTGTTTGAACGGAAGTATCAGCAGACAAACCGGGCGAATTCATCTCAGCAGCCTGAGATACCCTGGGAAAGAGTGGCAGCAGGAAAGCAACTGCCAACAGGGCAAGAAACAATTTCCTACATTTTTTCATGATAAGTTCCTCCTGTATAAATATATTTTCTGTGAACTGTCTCTAACATAACAGCCAGTTTCAATTTATCATATTTCCCTCATTCAGACAACTGGAAAACAAGTATAATCCATGTTAATTACCGATTCCCCAACTGCCAGAATGCCACAGCGCTAGCTGCCGCTACATTCAGTGAGTCTACCCCATGCGCCATGGGAATGCACACTGTATAGTCACAGTCTGCGATGGTAGAGGAGGCCAGACCATCTCCTTCCGTTCCCAGGAGGACAGCCAGCTTCTCTTCTGCCATGAGATGAGGGTTGTCAATATTGACCGCCTGCTCGCTCAGCGCCATAGCAGCGGTTTTAAATCCCATACTTTTCAGAAGAGGAATTCCCTGTTCAGGCCAGAGAGAGTCTTCGTTTCCGATATAGGTCCATGGAATCTGGAATACGGTTCCCATGCTGACTCTGGTGGCGCGGCGGTAAAGAGGATTGCTGCAGGCAGGAGTGAGAAGAACGGCATCCATGTTGAGAGCTGCGGCGGAGCGAAAAATTGCCCCCACATTGGTTGGGTTCATTACATTTTCCAGAATGGCGACACGGCGTGCTCCAGAACAAATTTCCCGTACATCCGGCAGAGGCTTTCTGCGCATAGCACATAAAACTCCCCGGGTCAGCTGGAAACCGGTCAATTGTGTCAGAACATTAAAATCAGCAGTATAGACAGGGATATCCCCGCAGCGATCAATGATATGGGAAGCCTGTCCCGTGATGTGTTTGCGTTCCAGCAAAAGAGAAACCGGTGTATAGCCGGCATTCAGTGCGCGTTCCACTACATTAGGGCTTTCTGCTATGAAAAGTCCTTTTTCAGGTTCATGCCGGTTAAGCAGCTGATTCTCTGTGAGGCGGGCGTAGACATCCAGTTCCGGTGACATAAAATCAGTAATTTCTATAATATTTGCCATGAGGTGTCTCCTTTATTTTTCGGATTCTTCTAACCTTTGTATCATTATATTATAGAGTGTACATAGAATGGTGTCAAACAAAGAAAGGATTGTGTAGACTTTCTCTGGCTTTGATGATATAGTTCAAAACAAGAGAATGCAGGAAACCAGGAAATCTGAACGGTTCATACGAAAATGCTTGACCTTCCCCCTGGTGGAGGGTGTAAGCTTCAGATAAAGCAGCAGGAATGAAACGGGGGGAAACCAGTGATGAAGATTAATGAGGTAGAAAACCGGGTGGGAATTACGAAAAAGAATATTCGGTTTTATGAAGAACAGGGGTTGATTCACCCGGAGAGAAACCAGGAGAACGGCTATCGGAATTATTCGGAGGATGATGTGGAAGTTCTGCTGAAAATTAAACTGCTTCGTAAACTGTCCATACCGATAGAAGAAATCAGAAAACTGGAAACCAATCATTTGACGCTTTCTGACTGCATGGAAAGACATCTGATTTATCTGTCGCATGAAGAAAGGAATCTTGACAGGATAAAAGAAATCTGTCAGGAGATTGTCCGTAATGGTTTCCACATGTATAATTTGGATGCTGACAGGTATCTTCAGGAAATGAAGCAGCTGGAGGAAGGAGGCATGCGTTTTATGAATATCGAAAAAAAGGATACCAGAAAGAGGAAAAAGGGACCGGTAATTGCTGCTGTGATCATGACGCTTCTCATGTTCCTGTTGATGGGACTGGTGCTGTGGGGCAATACCCAAGATCCGCTGCCGATTGGAGTGCTGCTGATTATTCTGGCAATACCAGGTGTCGTGGTGGTTGGTGTAGTTCTGGCGTTAAAACAAAGATTAAAAGAAATTGAAGGGGGAGAAGAAGATGAAGCTTCTAAGTATTGAAACGTATCCGGGAATGGAGTTTGAACCGATTGGAATTGTAAAAGGAACTGTTGTACAGTCAAAAAATTTTGGCAAGGATTTTATGGCTGGAATGAAAACATTAGTGGGAGGGGAAATCACTTCTTATACAGAAATGTTGAATGAGGCCAGACAGATTGCCACAAAACGAATGGTAGACGAGGCAGAAAAACTGGGAGCAGATGCGATTATCGGTGTGCGTTATGGTTCTTCAGCGGTCATGCAGGGCGCGGCTGAAGTGCTGGCTTACGGAACGGCAGTCCGGCTGAAAGATTGAAGAGTAATATTTGAACTGTGGAGGTACATATGAACGAAAAGTTTTTCAATCTTCCCGTAGAAAAACAGGAGCGGATCATCAATGCCGGCTATCGGGTGTTTTCTCAAAACTCCTACAAAAAAAGTCCCATGAGTGAAATTGCGGATGCCGCGGGTATCAGTAAGTCACTGCTGTTTCATTATTTTCTGAATAAGAAAGAATTGTACATGTTTCTCTGGGATAATTGTGCAAAAACCACGGTTCAATATCTGACAGAATACAAGTGTTATGAACAAAAGGACCTGTTTGAAATGATGTATCATGGTATGCAGGCTAAGATGGAGATTATCAGAAAATATCCGGATATGGCACGGTTTGTAATTAAAGCATACTATGAAAAAGATCCTGCGGTATGCGATGATATTCGACAAAGCTATCAGAAGTACCTGAACATGAAAGCTAATTCCACGTTGATGAAGATTGAATCAGAAAAGTTTGTGCCAGGACTTGATCTGCAGATGATGTATCGGGAAATGTACTGGGCTTCGGAAGGCTATTTGTGGGAAAAAGTACAGCAGGGCAGCCTGAATATGGAGCAGATGGAAGATGATTTTGGAAAACTGATTGAATTCTGGAAATCAGTTTATCTGAGAAAATAAGACCTGGAATGCTGTCTTCTTTGCAGCTCATTAATCTTGTGTTTCGATTCACGAGTAAGTCTTGAATAATAGATACAAATATGGTATATTTTATAAAGTATAAAATAGCAGGCAGAGAAAATATTCTAATTGTCCGCTCAAAGAAAGGAGTCACAGCATCATGAAAAAATATGAATGTGGACCATGTGGATACATCTATGATCCTGAAGCAGGAGATCCGGATAACGGTATTGAACCGGGAACAGCATTTGAAGATCTTCCGGAAGATTGGGTTTGCCCGATCTGTGGAATGGGAAAAGATGAATTCGCAGAAGTAGATGAATAATCATATCCCCAAAAAACGGGATGCGGTACGAAAGAGATGAGTACCGAATCCCGTTTTTTTATAGCTCAACCGTGTAGAGAGTTTATCTGGCAATGGGAATTGTAATTTGATCTGTAATCCGATATACTAAGGGTAGTAAGAACTTAGCTAAATATATTTTCGGCCTTTAGGAGGTTGTTATGATGAGGACAGTTGGAATCGGAATACAGAGCTTCGATAAAATCAGGGATAACAATTACTTTTATGTAGATAAAACGTCATTTATTAAAGAATGGTGGGAAAGCGGCGATGACGTGACACTCATTACACGTCCCCGGCGTTTTGGAAAAACTTTGAATATGAGTATGCTTGAGCATTTTTTTTCTGTAGATTATGCGGGAAGAAGCAATTTATTTGAGGGACTTTCTATCTGGAGGGAAGAAACATATAGAAGCATACAGGGAACATATCCAGTCATCAATATTTCTTTTGCAAATGTAAAGGAAAAAGACTATGAATCAACAAAGAAAAGAATCGGTCAGATTTTAACGAATTTGTTTGTGAAATATTCTTTTTTGAAAGAAAGTGATGTTTTAACAGACGCAGACAAGGCATTTTTTGACAGAATTTTATCCTTGGATATTTGTGAAACAGATGCCACCTTTGCATTGCATCAGCTTTCAAATTATCTGTATCGCTACTATGGGAAGAAAGTGATTATTCTGTTGGATGAATATGATACACCCATGCAGGAGGCGTATGTGAATGGATACTGGAATGAACTGGTTTCATTTACCAGAAGTATGTTCAATTCAACTTTCAAGACCAATCCATGGTTGGAGCGGGCGCTTATGACGGGAATAACCAGAGTCGGCAAAGAATCCATTTTTTCGGATTTGAACAATCTGAAAGTAGTGACCACCACATCTGATGAGTATGCTGAGTCTTTTGGGTTTACGCAGAAGGAAGTTTTTGAGGCATTGGAAGAATGTGAATTGTCTGATAAAAAAGAACAGGTGAAGTTTTGGTATGATGGTTTCATTTTTGGGACCCATAAGGATATTTATAATCCCTGGTCTATTTTGAATCTTTTAGATACAGGAAAAGTTGCAACATATTGGGCTAATACTAGTTCCAATAGTCTGGTTGGCAAACTTCTTCGGGAAGGAAACCGCAGAATAAAAGAAAAATTTGAGGCCTTGATTCAGGGTGAAGTGATTCAGTCACCGATTGATGAGCAGATTGTGTATAATCAGCTGGATCATGATGATTCAGCAATCTGGAGTCTGCTTCTTGCCAGTGGGTATCTGAAGGTACTGAGTTATGAACGGGAAGATTTGATGGAATTTGGACAGGCCCCACAATACGAGCTGACACTTACCAATTATGAAGTCAAGCGTATGTTTTATGCGATGGTGCGAGGCTGGTTTCAGGATGCACAGTTGGATTATAATGATTTTGTCAAAGCAATGCTGCAGGATGATTTGGATGCCATGAATGAGTATATGAATCGTGTGGCTTTGAAAACTTTCAGCTATTTTGATACGGGGAATCGTCCGTCAGGTGCAGAACCGGAACGTTTTTATCATGGATTTGTGCTGGGTATGATTGTAGATTTGCAGAGCAGATATGTGATTACTTCCAATGGAGAAAGCGGTTTTGGCAGATACGATATTATGTTGGAACCAAGGAATCCGCAGGAGGATGATCCTGAACTTCCCGAGATAGTTCTCACTCAATTCCCATGAGGTTTATGTGATAC
>JBJELU010000066.1:2012-13103 GCA_051879355.1 Oliverpabstia sp. | reverse complement strand
ATAACTGGTAGTATCCAGAATTCCGGATACTAGTAGGTGAACGAACCCGCTGGCGCGGGGGCATTGCAAACTGGTCAGCAGACCTGTAAACTGATAGTGCGGCAGAAAATGCCAACACTATTTACAGGGAGCTGAAAGAATGCACACAAATCACTATCTGGAGAAGCTGTACCAGGATATGCAGCTTCGGTCATACTCGGATCACACACAGAATGTCTATGGGAGGGCTGTAAGGGATTTCCTGGCTTTTAGTGGGAAGCCGGCAGATGAACTGAACGAGCAGGATGTTCGGAACTACATCCTGCATCTTATGAGGGGAGCACTGAGCAAAAGCAGCATCAACACATACCAGTCCGCTATCCGCTTCTTTTTTGGCGTAACACTGAATCGTACTATGAACTACCTGCAAATGCCCCGTTTGAAAGAGGATAAGTATCTTCCAGAAATTCTATCACGGGAAGAAATTGCAAGGCTGCTGGCATGCTGTAAGAATCCAAAACACAAGGCAATGTTTGCCCTGGCATATGGCTCTGGGCTGCGGGTATCAGAAATCTGTGCACTTCGGGTACAGGATATTGACTCGAAAGAAATGCGGGTTTTCGTCAAGCGTGGGAAGCAAAGTAAGGATCGCTATACACTCCTGTCCCGGTATACGCTGGAAGTTTTGCGGGACTACTGGCGGCAAGATCGCCCTAGCAGCCCGGATGGACTGCTTTTTCCTGGGTGGAGGAATTTATCGCCAACAACGACCGATGCGGTAGGATTGGCACTAAAGAAATGGCTGCGTGCCGCCAACATTGACAAAGATGTTTCTATACACAGTTTGCGCCATGCATTTGCCACGCATCTGTTGGAGGATGGAACCGATCTGTTCACGATCAAGGAATTGCTGGGCCACAGCAGCATCAGTTCCACTACTGTGTATTTGCATCTCGCCAACATCAGTGCCAGGGCCGTCAGCCCAGCAGATTGCTTTTTGCATGATGGCAATTGAAGTACAGGATATTTTTTCCGCTCACTTTGGTGAGTATGCGAAAAAACGCGTACTGAGTCCGATACAGCAGAAAGCGGCAAACGCAATTATGAACTGTCGAACCGCGGCGCTGGGTGCGCATGTGGATGTGTGCGACAGCTGCGGATATATGAGGATTTCTTACAACTCATGCCGGAACCGTCACTGTCCCAAGTGTCAGACTTTTGCCAAAGAGGTCTGGATCGATCAGCAGCACATTTCTCTGCTCAATACGCATTATTTCCATGTGGTGTTTACAGTTCCCTCGGAGCTGGATCAAACCATTTTGCATAATCAGAGAACAGCATACGCTCTGCTGTTTCAGGCATCATCAGAAACTGCGTTGGAGTTATGCGCAGATCGAAAATATCTCGGCGCAAAGCCTGGAATCACTGCGGTATTGCACACCTGGGGGCAGAACCTCCAATTTCACCCGCATGTTCATATGATTGTCACCGGTGGTGGCCTGACATTGGGAGCCAAATGGCGCAGATCAAAACGAGATTTTTTCCTGCCGATCCATGTTCTCTCCGCCAAATTCCGCGGTAAGTTTTTGGCACTGCTGAAAAAGGAATTTCCCAATACCGACAAATCACTTCTTGACGTGTGTTATGCGAAAAAATGGGTGGTTTATTGCAAACCGCCATTTGGCAGTTCTGAACAGGTCGTTGCTTATCTGGGACGATATACGCATCGGGTCGCAATCTCCAACAACCGGATATTATCCTTAGAAAACGGAAAGGTCACCTTTCTCTGGCGGGATTATGCCCATGGCAGCAAGGTGAAGCCTATGACACTTGACGCAGAAGAATTTATTCGTCGGTTTCTTCTGCACATTCTGCCCTCTGGATTTCGCAAAATCAGGCATTACGGCCTCTTTTCGCTTCGGGACAAGGGCCGCCGTCTGGCACTTTGCAGGAAACTGACCAATACTCCTCAACCAAGGCCTGCCGCAACAACGACAGAGCGTCTACAAAAAATTCTGGGCAGCAATTTTAATGTCTGCCCCTGCTGCGGCAATGGCTTTCTTTCCAGAGACCCGCCCGCTGTTGCGGTTAGTTCTATATAGTCATTTAGAAAGCCCCTTTTCTGGGGAGGGGGATTTTACGCCCTTCTCCTATCTCCTGTGCGCTGAATAACATGCTTTTCCTGCCAATAGTCGTTCAATCCATCATTTCTTTGCGGATATTTTATTGTTTTAGATTTATCATAGAAATCGCTATTAGAGACCTGCCCAGCCTCTTTATAAGTCGTCGTATATCCACTATCGTAGCCTTTTACGCCATAAACCATTTCATAGGCATCAGCTGTACCTGAATAATAGGTACTCTTATATCCCGCAGCCGTTTTACCTGCTGCTGAGCAAATGACCGAAAAGTTGTTAAACATCAGGCTTATAGCGATTATTGTGCAAATGATTGACAATTTACGTTTCTTCATGATAATTACCATACCGGTGCGGCACTGGCAGAAATAGGAATGAAAACGGAAGCCGCGAAATTCCCCGTTTTCTTATGTGCTGTTTTTGAGAGGCACACTACAAAGCGCGGTTTGAGGAACTGCACGCAATTCTCCATCCGCAAAAGGCAGTAAAGGAATAAGTGTGTTCATCGTCTTTCAAACACAAATAAGACAGTTGTTCGAGTCCTCCTGATATCTGTTATGTAATGCGGCGGAATGTTGAAGTGTTTTTCAAGGCCTGTAAGTCCGCACTGAGACTGGCAAAGACATGCCAATCCCTAGTAAACATTAATTGACTCTTTCCACAGTCTTGCACTTCTCTTACAGTTATCACCTTACTTAAGCGGAGACACCATCGAAATGATAAAGTCCTCGTTGAAAGGCTGTGTATCCCACCCAAAAGGATACCGCCGCAACAATTCCAGCATAAAACCAGGGAGCGGACGGATGGCCTAAAAGGGCATGGGATGGATAGAAGCTGACATAGCCAATGGGGATGATCCAGGAAAACAGGAATTGCATGAAGTTCCCGAAAATATCCAGGGGATACTTGGTATATTCCCGCAGATTGAAAATGGCCCCGATGGGCGTAAATGTTCCCTGGGTGATAAACAAAAAGGAAGATGCAAAAAGGGTCAGTCCTCCAAGAATGGTTACGGCGCAGACCAGAAAGTAGAGGGCGGCGGCAAGGAGAACAATATCGATGCTTACACATAGCTCGGTGCAGGCGCAGGCGGCAATGGCGATTCCTAAAAGGATCTGCTCGAGGGCTTCAGAGCGAAAGGAGATGACCATGATGTGCAGAATGAGATTAGTGGGACGGATCCGCATGATGTCGAACTGGCCCTGAAACAAATAGCTTTTCAGGTTATGGAAATTTCCGAATATTAAGGAATACACGCCGTAGACCAGGGTGGAAAACCCGAAAAGGAACAACAGCTCATGGATGTCCCAGCCTTTTATGCTGGCGGTGTTCCCAAGAATGATTTTGAAGAACGCCAGATTCGCAAGCTGTCCGATCAAATGGGGCAGTACACCGATGAAGAAATCCGCTTTGTACTGCACGATCCTCTTTATATTGAGTTTCAGATATTGATAGATCATATTAGCCGCCATTCACTGTGGTGATTTTCCGGACAAGCAGGTATAGGATTCTCCCCAAAATGAGAAATGCCAGACACCATGCCGCTTGAATTTTCATTCTATCCAGAAAATAGGTGGTAGGGAACTGCCGTGTGGCAAATTGCACCGGGAAGAATACAATACCGCTGAAGGGAAAATAATCCAGAAGAACCTTTGCGATTTGGGGAGGAAAACAGTCCAGCGGCACGAAGGCACCGGACAAATATTGAAGCGCAATTTGCCGGATCAAGGAAACACCCCAGCTGTTTTCCGTCCAGAAGCACAACACACCGAGAAGAAAATCAAAACTGACGCACAACAAAATCCCCATGGCCAGGGAAGAAACGGTAAAATAGAGATTTCCGCCGGGAAGCGTTCTGAACATCAGCGAAAAGAGCAGATAGATGGGCAGGATCACAAGCATGGTGGAAAGAATACGCCCCAGGTTTTTGAAAATGAATTGCGCCTGAAAGTCAATTGGCCGCAACAACGTGTAGGCGATTTCTCCGTTACGAATATCCTGGGACAAAAAATGAATGCTGGGATAGCAATAAAAGGAGGAAAAGGCGGTGCTTGCCAAAAGATACCCTTTCATTTGGGGAAATGTTCGCCCGTAGAGGGAAGCATTCCCGGAATAAATAGCCCTCCATAGGAACACCAGAAGAACGCATTCCATACCGTAATAAAAGACGGTTTCCAATACGATCCCCCGATAGGCAAACTGGGCTTTTACATTTACACGGAAGATGGCTTCGTATTTCTTAAATGTATCTCTAACGCTGCTGAAAGCCGTTGCTGCATAGTTCATGGACAACATGTTCCAGTTTACACTCCTCTATGGCCAGGTGTTTGATGGGTACAAGGGCACTTACAATATTTATAATATCAATGGCGGTATTTGGCTGGGAGCGGGGATAGATCACGCTCAATAGATCGTCTTCGCTGACCGTAAAGCGGAATCCACTGGCAGTGAGCCTATTTCTGGCCGAGGTATCCAAGGGACGGCCCAGATCAAACACGATTTTATCCGATTGACCCGTCACCCCTGCAATTCCCTCTCTGGCGCCGTCATAAAAAATCCTGCCACGGTTCAGCAGAATAATTCTGTCACACAGTTCTTCCATTTCAGACAGATTGTGAGTCGTCAGAAGAATGGTGGTGCCGTATTCCTTACGCAGATATTGCAGCAATGCCAGGATCTGCTGCCGGACATGAATATCCACACCGATGGTCGGTTCGTCCAACAGAAGAATGCTGGGTAAATGCAGCAAGCTGGCCGCAAACTCACATTTCATCCGCTGCCCCAGACTGAGCTTTCTGGCGGGGAAGGAAAGAAAAGGGGTAAAATCCAAAAAGGAATCCAGCATGTCCATGCGCTTTGAATAATCTGATTTGGAAACACGGTAGATACTGCGAAGCATCTCAAAGGAGTCTCCTACGGGAAGGTCCATCCATAATTGCTGTTTTTGGCCGAATACGGCTCCGATTTCGTAGCAGAGGGATTTATCACGAAAGGGGTCCCGACCGTTGATCCTTACTAGACCCTGATCCGGGGAAAGCATTCCGGCAAGCAGCTTGATGGTCGTGGACTTTCCGGAGCCGTTCAGCCCCAGATAGCCGACACTTTCACCGTCCGTAATGGAAAAGGAGATATCTTCCAGGGCTGGTACGATTTTCTTCTCATAGGACAGGAGTTTCCCTTTTTTCAGGCTGCGAATCGTATATGTTTTACGAATTTCTTTTACACAAATCAAAGGCATCACCGTTCAACGCAAGCACATTTATTCAAATAGCGTGGTACATTGTATTGACAGTAGGGCATAGGAGTATTAGGATTCCCGTAATAGTACATTGCCATTGCTGGGCACACACTTGTGCACTGCTTTTGGTAGAATTCGCACTTCTTGCACTGACTATCCACATCTCGATTTCTCATGTATGTAAATGGTGTGCTTGTTCTCCAGATTTCAAGGAGTGGTTTATCAAAAATTGAGTCAAATTGCATTCCTTTCTCAGTTAGGAATTCTTCGATAAAGATGCATGGTAACAGTCTTCCATCGGAACATATTGTAACAATATTGGCTCCTGCTCCACATCCTTTTAGACCAATCTCCGCAAGAAATCCCATGTCCCCGTATGTCTCAGTGCCATCCGGTTGGATGGATCGACCATACATATATTGTGACCTGCCTGTCATCTCAGCAAATCTATGGATACAGGTCTTTACAAAATGAATTTGCTGGCACATGGTAGCAGGATCACTTGATAAAAGTAAATTTGCATTATTCTTTGCTCGACCAACAGGCTGGATAATATTAAATGACCCAGAATATATGCCTTCATTAAACATTATTTGCAAAAAATCATTCAGAGAGTTGATATTACATGCATTTATTACAGTGTTAAATGCAAATTCAATTCCGTTTTCCTTTAACAGTCTTGCTCCGCTTATAGCCCTCTCAAATGAACCTTGTCCTCGAATAGAATCGTGAAAATCGGGGATTCCATCGAAGGATATGCTTAATCTGAAGCATTTTTTTCCATATTTTTTGAATATGTCAATGAATTCCTGATTGATTAATGTCCCATTTGTTGTAGTCTGCAACGTAAATCCACGATCTACTATCATTGTAATAATAGTGTAAATATCAGGGTGGTAAAAGGGTTCTCCACCAGTCAAGCCTATTTCACATACGCCAACTTCCTCGAGCTGATTTAGAACATGTTCAACCTGCTCCAGTGACATCTCGTGGCCAACACCAAAAGTGCCAAAGCAATGCTTACACCTGAGATTGCACCTGTCTGTTACTGTAAGATACGCCTTAACTGGGGCGGTTAACGAATTAGAGACAATAGGGTTCTGTATTATCTTTAATTCAGAACAGACTTCCGAATTAAAACCAATGGTTTCCAAATTGTCTATATAGGACAGTATCTCCTGGTCGTTAGCATATTTTCTCTTTGCCTCGTTTAATCCGCTAAAGTTCATTTCTTTCAGGATTCCAATTCCCTCGTTATCGATGGCATAGAAACAGAATTGTTCTGTATCATAGATTATTCCACCAAACGCTTCCTTGCGAACAACAAAACGGTTCAGCATAGTCGTTCCTTTCTTTATCGTGTTATTCATGGCAACAAACGTTTCACAATATAAATAAAGTGCGTATATTGTATGCTGAAATCATATGAACTCAGCAGCACAATCAACACAGGGAAACAGCAGACTTGTTAAGTGTTCTCGAGCAACATTCACCATACCTACATGAAAACTTAACATATCCGCTTTGCGCAGTTATCTGCGCAAAGCGGTAGGCATAAAGCCGTTGCTCTTTAGAGAGGTAAGATTATGCCTAGAGAACACAAAAAATGGCTCTTATCATCAGCCAGCTCTTTGTACTACTCAATATGTACAAATACATCTTGTTAGCCGCCATGAGCGCCAACGTAGATACGGCGAATTTGCAACCGCCTGGTTTGTTTACTCATATTTTCACCTCCTATTGACTCTTATAAGAAGAGTGCTAAGTTACTATAAAAGAATCATCCTCGAAATTACTTCTTGCATGTTTCTTTTAAGTTTTTTAATTCTTTATTTTCTTTGCCTCAATGAAAAAGTTTGTGTGCTCCGAAGCCAAACAGCATCATGCAACATGAGCTGGATTCTGAACACTCCACTCCCTTGTCTGCTTTCCCTCTGGGCGCAGGATGCAAAATTCAACACATTGGCTGCAAGATTCTATTTGGTAACAAAATGTAAATCACACCACTTTTTTCATTGAACCTTTTCTTTTGGGAGCATATGCAAAAATTGTGGCAAAAATAAGCATGGTTGTCGACATTGCGATACCCGTTAATGCCCCATCGGTCAGTTGGTTATGCTGCCAAACTAAACTACAGTTTTGCTAAATCTCATTTCGTTCTTTCCGGGAGTGCTTTTCCAGAATTAACCATTCCCGCAAAGATAAGGATTCCCTCCAGAGTTGTAGAAGCCACTATGGGATAAAGGATGTGCCAACCAGCAGCTGCGGCCCATATTCCAAGAAGTGCATACGCTGATGCCAACCATCGGGAAATTCGTTGGTAATACAATCGGTCATTAATCGATAGTGGCTTTTCTTGGACATCCATGGGACTGAAAAAAAACACTACTGCGCAACCAACAATCAGAAGCATCATAGCTATGGTTGAATGTTCAGCTTGTAGCATCCCTCGGATTCCCATGATGGACAGCAGCAGTGCTAGGATAGTGCTGAGCATACAGCCACGTTCTGTCTTAGCATGGATACCGCCAGCATATTCGCGAAGAATTGAAAACATGAAATAGAATAAAATGCTTTCCCAAAAGATACCCAATGCGCTGCCGAATATGGCAACCACAAACAGATACAGTGCAGATGACAGCAACAGGAAAAATCCATAACCATACAAATCGATATCCTCAGATGAAATTGTGCCGGAAGCTGCCAGTCTACGGGCAATTTTCTCTCCCCAATTGGTAATCACTGCTTCTCCTTTTTGAAGCGAGACAGGCCATTGGGAATTTTGGGCTGGTAAATCAGGCTACAGCTGGTACGATTGGCATCTCTGCGCAATGCCTTTTCAGCAGCCTGCTTCGCCAGAACAGCCATCATTTCTTTTGCATTCTTCACGGCAATCACCTCCTCTCATCGCAAACATAGCATGGATGCATTTTCATTTCAAGAGGTTATGCAAAAGTGTAGGGAAATCCTGCGTAACTGTCGATTTTCCTACTATAATCGAATTTTCCTGTTTTTTCTTGATTTATAATGCTGGCATCGGATTTATCGGCTGTAGCTTGTCTACTTTTGGGGCAATATATGGTATCCTTTCAAAGAAATGAGGGGATGTGCGTGGAACTGGATCAAAAACGTATTGGAAAGCGTTTCCGAAATGTTCGAAAAATGACTGGATTGACCCAAGAGGCATTTGGTGAAGCTTTAAACTTGTCTAAAAACCACATTTCTGATATAGAACGGGGATGTTCCCTGCCTACAGTCAAGGTTTTAATCAGTGTTTATACACGATTTGGCCATACGCCTGATGAAATTCTCTTGGGTTCAAAGCCCCAGAATTTGGATGAAACAATGAAGAAAATTTCTGCCCTTACTCCCACTGGACGGCGGCTCCTGGAAAAGCAATTAGAGAATCTTCTGGATGAAAATCTGTGATTGAAAGCCCACGCCAAAAACGGCGTGGGCTTTCAACTGCAAAAATACTGCAAAATACTGCAAAAATATAGCTAAAATGCGTAAAATTACTGAAAATTACTGAATTGCAAAAATTGACGCTGTATCGGCTGTGTGGTATATTATGCTTTGTAAATCTTTGGATATGGGAGTGTTTTGTATGCGCATTCTGATATGTGACGATGAAGTGTGTTATATAGAGCCTCTGCGAAAATATGTGGAGCAGTACATGACCGAACATGATATTCCCGCTGAAATAACAGAAGCTGTATCTCCTCAGATGGTTCTCTTTTCAAGGGATGTCTATGACATTGCTTTCCTGGACATTCAGATGGAGGGCGTGGACGGTTTGACCCTGGCAAAAGAATTGCGTCAGCGCAACCGAAAGACGGCACTTTTTTTCATTACGAATTACGAAGGATATCAGGACAATGCTATGGATCTTCAGGCCCTTCGTTATTTTAAGAAGCCATTTGAGCAGGAGCGGTTGACTGCGGGATTGGATAAGGCTTTAGAATATATCGATGGGGCGTATATAGATGTTTTTCTTTATTCCGGCGGCGTTCAGCAACGGGTTCCGGTTGATGATATTCTGTACCTCACATTGGAGAGGCGAAAGGTTGCCATTCAGACAGTCAAGAGCCGATTTTTAGTCACGGGAAAAATGGAAGAATGGATAGAACACTTTCCCCACACTTTCTTCCGACAACCCCATAAATCTTTTCTCGTGAATCTTCACCATGTTGAACGGTATGCCTATTCGGAAGTGCAAATGTCCGATGGAGCCCGTATTCCAATCGCTCCCAAAAAGCAGCCGGAATTCAGGCGTGCCTGGTTTGAGTATATCGGGAGGTAAAAATGCTGAATCCTTTCGTATCATGTGTAATATATGCATTGGAGACACTGATTTACTATATCTTTCTCTCTCGGGTCAGCAACCCACGATTCTGCAAATGGAAGTGTATCCTGATTGGTCTTTGCTTATTTGAGGTTGGCTCTGCTTTCAATATTCTCTCCCACAATGACGTTTTCGTAAATACATCTGTCGTTATACTTATCGTTACAGTATTCTTCAAATGCTGTTTTGAGCCATCCATAAAAGTATCTCTTCTCTACAGCCTTATGCTTGCCGGACTCAATTTTGCAATAGAACTCGTCGTTGTTTTTGCCTTTTCATTCTTGATGGGAATTTCTATGTCGAAGTATCAAGACAATCTTGCAGTTCTCTTCATGGAAACAATTTCTTGCAAGTCTGTGTTTTTTATGGTTTGTTTAATGCTTTCAAATTGGACATCAAAAAATATAGCGCATAAGATCCCATCATCCCTGTTTATCTATCCGGCCTGCGTAACAGCGTGTTTACTCGTTTTCTCATATTTTATATTTTCCGAAATACTAACAAAAAGCGGCCAGATACTTCTTGCTGTTGCAAGTGGAACATTATTGTTGTCGTTAATCTTTCTATTTAGTACCTTCCAACATGAAATTGAAAAGGATGGAATGCTTGCAATTGCTCAGGAGGAAAACGCACACCTCAAAACGGAAAAAGAATATTTTGACATTTTGGAAAAGCAAAATCAAAACCTGATGTTATATGCACATGATGTGCGAAAACATCTAAACGCTATCCGTGAGATGAGCCAAGACCCCGACATCAATGAATATGTCGCCAAGCTCTGCGGCGAATTGACAACCTATACGCAATCTTGCCAGAGTGGCAACAAGCTATTGGATGTCATGATCAATCGATATGTTTTGGACTGTGAATTAAAGAAAATCTCTTTTGAATATAGTGTGAGAGAGTGCCCTTTGCGTTGCCTGGAAGATTTGGATCTTGTTGCGATCTTAGGCAATCTGATGGACAATGCAATTACCGCCGCAAGCGAATCAGAAAAGAAGTGGGTATCTTTAACCACCTCGGTGCGAAACACTTATAATGTCGTTGTGATAAAAAACAGCTGCGATGTACCGCCCCAGGCGCAAGGAGAAAGGCTCCTCTCCACAAAAGAAAACCCTCGTTTCCATGGCTATGGGCTTAAAAGCGTTGCAAAGGCCGTAAAAAAATACCATGGTGATCAGTACTGGAGTTATGACCCAGACAATCAGATATTTACAATGACGGTAATTCTGCAAAATTAACTGTAGGCTGGCAGAACCAGCACTATAATCTCATATGTTCTAAAACGGCAGACCTTGCTTTTGAGGTCTGCCGTTGCGTTTGTATGACATATGTGAACACACTTTCTGGATACACGCAATAACGAAACTTCAAAATTAAAGTCTTGCGAA
>JBJELU010000066.1:0-1912 GCA_051879355.1 Oliverpabstia sp. | reverse complement strand
TTGCGAACATTTGTTCTTGATATTGCTTGCGTAACTGCACCTAAGAGTATTTCATCTGGGGTATGACCAAACTGGGAATAAACGCTAATCAGTACTTTGACTGTAGGCAGGGAACATCCCCGTTCAATATCAGAAATGTGGTTTTTAGATAAATCCAGAGCCTCTCCAAATGCCTCCTGGGTTAGCCCTGCTATTTTCCGAACATTCCGGAAACGTTTACCAATACGCTTTTGATCCAGTTCCACACGCATCCCCTCACTTTCTTGAAAGGATACCATATATTGCTCAAAAAGTAGACAATCTATAGCCGATAAATCCGGTAACAGCATTATAAATCAAGAAAAAACAGGAAAATTCGATAGTAGTAGGAAAAACGACAATTACGCAGGATTTTCCCACACTTTTGCGTAACCTCTTGAAACAAAAATTCATTTATGGTATGGTTCCCCCCGAAGGGAGGTGAGCACCATGAAGAACGCGAAAGAGATGGTAGCGAGGCTGGCAAAGCATGCGGCTGAAAAAGCATTGCGCAGGGACGCCAATCGCACCAGCTGCAACCTGATTTACCAGCCTAAGATTCCCAATGGACTGTACCGCTTCAAAAAGGAAAAACGGTGATTACCAATTTGGGAGAGAAAATCGCCCACAAACTGGCAGCTTCCGGTGCAATTTCATCTGAGGATATCGATTTGTACGGTTATGGCTTTTTCCTTTTGCTATCCTCGGCACTGTATCTGGTTGTGGTTGCCATATTCGGCAGCGCATTTGGTATCCTATGGGAAAGTATCTTATTCTATTTCTTGTTTTCTATTCTTCGCGAATATGCAGGTGGTATCCACTCGAAGACGGAACATGGCTGTATGCTCAGTACTATCCTAGCACTGCTGCTGTCCATCATTGGAATCCGAAAAATGATGCAGGCCGAACTTTCAACCGTTGCTATGGTGTTCTTGATCGTTGGATGTGCAGCAGTGTTTCTTTTCAGTCCCCTAGATGTCCCAGAAAAACGACTATCAGCTGATGATTGGCGGTATTACCGGCGAATATCCCGGAGGCTGGTGGTAGCATATGCACTTCTCGGCGTATGCGCTGCGGCTGCTAGTTGGCTCGTTCTTTACCCCATAGCAGCATCTGCCACTCTGGAGGGAATCCTCCTCTTGGCAGGAACAATAAACCAGCAAAACGCTCACTCGGAAAACACGGAATGATATTTAGCATAGCAACAGAAATGCTTCCTTCTGACAGTGAGGCTGCGCATTGGTTTGTGGAGATGTCGCAAAATGTCTTTGGCGTGGGGATCAGAGCAGCATAGGGATTTCTGGGATGCCATGACCTATCGGGTACCCCGTCAGGTCACCAAATGTCGGACATACCGGAAGGTTTTCTGCATTTTGTGACGGAGATGAATCTCTCTGCAACTTGTAAACAAAGTGTATACTGTCCTAGGGAAAAGTCCGATTTTCCGGGACGAAGGATATGAAACGTCTGATCAACGGTTCATATATGTCCTGGACTTCCGGAACGGCGCGCATCTGGAGGTCGGTGAAAACTTACCGTAGGCTATCAGCGGTAAGGACATTGGTTGATAGCTATTTTTTGTTTTCAAAAGCATACCGGGTGGATACGACCGCGCCATCCTCCTTTGAAGCGGAATTTGAGTTTCCCAATCTTGCTGTAAAGAAATAAACACATCGGTACAAGGGAAGGCGGAAGGTAACCGCCTCCCTTTGTGCCTGAGAGGATAAGTGCATATGAAAAGAGTTTTCCGAATTGTAGGAGTTTTGACTGGTATTCTTCTAATGTTCTTCTTTCTGCAGTATTCAAATTACGCAGTTTTTCCAATGCATATTGGGACAGTGTTGGATTGCAGCGTGAAAGAGGGTATTACTTCTAGTGAATTAGTGGATATTTC
>JBJELU010000065.1:0-2963 GCA_051879355.1 Oliverpabstia sp. | reverse complement strand
GCGGAGAAATGAAGAAAGGTATGTTCTCCATGATGAACTACTATCTGCCGCTGAAAGGCATTGCTTCCATGCACTGCTCAGCAAACACAGATATGAACGGTGAAAACACCGCTATCTTCTTCGGTCTGTCCGGAACAGGTAAAACAACTCTTTCTACAGATCCGAAACGTCTCCTGATCGGTGATGACGAGCACGGCTGGGATGACAACGGCGTATTCAACTTCGAAGGCGGATGCTACGCAAAAGTTATCAACCTGGATAAAGAATCCGAACCGGATATTTATAATGCAATCAGACGTGATGCTCTTCTTGAGAATGTTACTCTGGATGAAAACGGAACAATCGATTTCGCTGATAAGAGCGTAACCGAGAACACCCGTGTATCTTATCCGATCAACCATATTGATAACATCGTTCGTCCGGTATCTTCTGCACCGGCTGCAAAGAACGTTATCTTCCTGTCTGCAGATGCATTCGGCGTACTGCCTCCAGTATCTGTTCTGACACCAGAACAGACACAGTACTACTTCCTGTCCGGATTTACTGCAAAACTTGCAGGTACCGAGCGTGGAATTACTGAGCCTACTCCTACCTTCTCTGCATGCTTTGGTCAGGCATTCCTGGAACTGCACCCGACCAAATACGCAGAAGAACTGGTTAAGAAGATGGAAAAGAGCGGAGCAAAAGCTTACCTGGTAAATACAGGATGGAACGGAACAGGAAAACGTATCTCTATCAAAGATACCCGTGGAATCATCGACGCTATTCTGAATGGAGATATCCTGAATGCACCGACAAAGAAAATTCCATACTTCAACTTTGAAGTTCCGACTGAACTGCCGGGTGTAGATCCAGCAATCCTTGATCCTCGCGATACTTATGCTGATGCAGCTGAATGGGAAGTAAAAGCAAAAGATCTTGCTGAAAGATTCAACAAGAACTTCGCTAAATACGAAGGAAATGAAGCTGGTAAAGCACTGGTTTCTGCTGGTCCGCAGATCTAAATACAAAAGACAGTCAGGAGCATTGCGAAACAGATGAGAAATTATCTGAGGAGCAATGCTCCTTTTGCATATGGGGGAAATGATGAAAAAAAATTTAAAATTAATGATATTGAGGGTTTTAATTTTATTGGTGGGTCTGACGATTGCCCATCTGGGAGTTACTTTATTTTTACTTGCAAATCTGGGTTCTGATCCTTACAATGTGTTGGTTCAGGGGGTATACCGCACCTTGTCCGGTATGACTGGCTGGACATTTTTGACTCATGGTCGTGTACATATTGCGATGTGTTTCCTGATCATTCTGGTTTTACTTCTGGTAGATAAAACTTATATCAAGATTGGTACAATCTTGTGTATGATTTTTGGTGGTCCGATCATTGATGTGTTCACACTGCTCCTGGAGCCTGTGGTATCAGAAAAGAGTCCTCTGCCATATAAGATTTTCATGCTTGCACTTGGATGTGTGATTCTGGCTTACGGAATGACTATTGTTATTAAGTCTGAGGCAGGAACCGGTCCCAATGACCTTGTGGCAGTTGTCATCAGCGATAAAATGCACCGCAGTTTTGGTGTGGTTCGTGTCATCGTAGATGTGGCTTTTGTGTTGGTGGGCTTCCTCTTAGGTGGTTCATTCGGGTTGGGGACAATTATTTGTGCAGGCTGTGTAGGCCCGGTGGCCAATATTTTCCTTCCAATCAATGAAAAAATTATTCGAAGAATAGAAAAACGTATATTGGGTTAGATTGAAACATTTCAGATGTAATGGAGTGAAACACAATGACAAAAACAAAAATAGGATTTATTGGAACTGGATGGCGTGCCCATGGATATATGCGTGTCATCCGGGAATTAAAAGATACCATGGAAGTGGCAGGGGTTCTGGCACATTCAGCCAAAAGCGAAGAAACTCTGAATAGGGAATTTCCGGGAAAAGTACATACGAATCTGGAAAGCTTTTCCAATGAGGGTTATGACTTTGTCATGCTTCTTGTGCCACGGCAATTTGTCCTGTATTATATGGAAGAATTATTGAAAAATCATATACCGGTTCTCTGTGAAACACCGCCGGGAGATGGTGTTGAAGAATTAAAGAAATGCTGGGAACTGAAACAAAAGTATAATGGAAAGATTCAGGTGGCAGAGCAGTATTTCCTCCAGCCATACCATAAGGCTGTCATTGATCTGATTAAGGATAAAAGGTTGGGAGAAATCAGTCATATGGATATTTCCATGATTCATGATTATCACGGTATCAGTATCATGAGAAAATATATGGGGATTGGTTTTGAAAACTGTAAAATCATTGGAAGAGAATACAGTTTTCCGGTAAATTACCATTGTGGAAGAGAAGGGCTGCATCCGAATACAGAAATTGTTATTTCAGATAATCAGAAAAGAGCAGATTTCATATTTGAAAATGGGAAAGTTGGATTCTTTGATTTTTCTGGAGAACAGTACTTCAATTATTATCGTACCCGGCATATACGGGTAGACGGTGATAAAGGTGAGGTTGTTGATGATCAGGCTGCATGGATGGGCAGTGATGGTATTCCGGTACAGGGAAGGATTATGAGAGATGAATTAGGACAGTATTCCAATCTGGAAGGATATGGACTCAGAGGGCTTTCACTAAATGGAGAATACATATATAAGAATCCCTTTGCAGGACAGGATATCCGGCTGAGTGACGATGAAATCGCAATGGCAGGAATACTGGAGGGAATGAGATATTACCTGGATACAGGAAAGGATGTTTATTCACTGGAAGAAGCACTTCAGGATGCGTATCTATATCTGATGATGGATCAGTCCATTCAGAAACGGGAAGAGGTAGAGACACAGACACAAGTATGGGCAAAATAAAAGGATTGGTTATAGTTCAGATAACTACTATTCTACGACAAATAATTATATAAAAAATGAAAAAACCTGTGTCAAGCATTTTTGAAAATGTCCCAA
>JBJELU010000064.1:0-2977 GCA_051879355.1 Oliverpabstia sp. | reverse complement strand
GGCCTTGGGGTCTGGGGTGTGATCAATTTGATGGAAGGTTATGGCAATGACAACCCGGGGGCAAAGTCTCAGGGGATTAAACAGCTGATGAGCGGTGGTGGTGTAATCCTCATCGGTACTCAGTTAATTCCGCTTCTTAGTGGACTGTTTGGTTAAGAGAAAGGAGTAGTTATCCATGTTCGATCAGATTTTTGATGCGATCGAAGAATGGATGAGGGAGCTCCTGACAGGGATGATCAATTCCAACCTGGATCAGATGTTTACTGATGTCAATCAGAAAACAGGCGAGATTGCAAGCCAGGTTGGACAGACTCCCCAGGGATGGAATGGCAGCATATTCAGTATGATCCAGAACCTGTCTAATTCGGTAATTCTGCCGATTGCAGGTATCATCATTACGTTTGTGCTCTGCTATGAACTGATTTCCATGCTTACTGAGCGTAACAACATGCATGATATTGATACATGGATGTTCTTCAAATATTTTGTGAAGATGTGGATCGCAGTGTATCTGGTAAGCAATACTTTTACCATTACAATGGCTGTCTTTGATGTGGGCCAGCATGTAGTAAATGCTGCATCCGGTGTGGTCACAGGAAGTACAGCTATTGATATCAGTTCTGCACTGACTGATCTGGAGGCTACATTGGAAGCCATGGAGATTGGAGAATTAGTAGTGTTGGCATTGGAAACCCTGATCGTCAGCTTCTGTATGAGAATCATGTCCGTATTGATCACAGTAATTCTATATGGACGTATGATTGAGATTTACCTTTATACTTCGGTCGCACCGATCCCGTTCGCCACGATGAGCAACAGAGAGTGGGGACAGATCGGAACCAATTATTTCAGAGGACTCTTTGCCCTGGCATTCCAGGCATTTCTGATGATGGTATGCGTCGCTATCTATGCTGTGCTGGTAGCGGGTATCCAGTATTCAGATAATCTGAGTTCTTCATTATTTGGCGTAATGGCTTATACAGTCATCCTGTGTTTCAGTTTGTTTAAGACAGGATCCCTGAGCAAGTCCATTTTTAATGCCCATTAAATAAATCACAGGAAGGAGAGATAAACCATGGCATATGTCAGTGTTCCAAAAGATTTGACAAAAGTAAAAAATAAAGTGGCTTTTAATCTGACAAAGAGACAGATCATCTGCATCGGGATCGGTGCTGCGATTGGTATTCCGTTTTATTTCCTCACAAGAGGAATACTTGGGATGTCAAATGCGGCTACTGTTATGGTGATTTTGATGTTACCGGCATTTATGTTTGCCATGTATGAAAAAGATGGGATGCATCTGGAGGATGTGATCTTGCACATCCTGAATGTAAAAGTGTTCCGGCCACCGGTCAGAACCTATGAAACAGAGAATTATTATGAATCGAATCCGGAAACAACCGGTTCGAAAAATGCAGTCAGAGAAAAGAAGGGAGGTAAGACAGGTGTCAAAAAGAAAAAATAACAGCACCAAAAAGTTAAAGAAAAAAGAAGAAAAGCGGCTTTCGGTACAAAAGACGATCCGATACAAAGAGATGGGAAAGGATGGAATCTGCCGGGTACAGGGAAATACATATTCCAAATGTATCCGGTTTTATGATATCAACTATCAGCTGGCACAGAATGAGGATAAGAATGCTATTTTTGAAAACTGGTGTGATTTTCTCAACTATTTTGACAGCAGCATCCATTTCCAGCTGAGCTTTATCAATCACAAAAGCAATATGAAGGAATTTGAGAATGTGATCCGTATCCGTCCTCAGCATGATGAGTTTGATGATGTCCGCATGGAATATGCACAGATGCTGAAGCATCAGCTGGCAAAGGGAAATAACGGTCTGGTGAAGTCAAAATATATCACATTTTCTATCGAAGCGGAGAATATCAAGCTGGCGAAACCGAAGCTGGAGCGTATTGAGTCGGATATCCTGAATAACTTCAAGGTGCTTGGTGTACCGGCATACCCGCTGAACGGTGTGGAGCGGCTTCAGATTATGTATGAAACATTTAATCCGGATGCCAGTGCCGATTTCCAGTTTGATTATGGATCCATGATCCGGACCGGTCTCAGTACAAAGGATTATGTGGCACCGACCAGCTTTGTATTTAAAGAAGGAAAAACATTCCAGATGGGGACAACGATTGGCGCAGTCTCCTATCTGCAGATCCTGGCTCCGGAGCTTACCGACAAGATGCTGGCTGAGTTTCTGGATATGGATAAAGATCTGATCGTAAACCTGCATGTGCAGTCGGTGGATCAGATGAAAGCCATCAAGCTTGTAAAAAGCAAGGTAACGGATATCAACCGTATGAAAATTGAAGAACAGAAAAAGGCAGTTCGTTCCGGGTATGATATGGACATCATCCCGTCAGACCTGAACACGTATGGCGGAGAGGCAAAGAGACTTCTGGAAGATCTGCAGTCACGAAATGAGCGTATGTTCCTGGTAACTGCGCTCTTTTTGAATACAGCAAAAAGTAAACAGGATCTGGAAAATGCAGTATTCCAGACTGCCGGTATCGCTCAGAAATATAACTGTGTGTTAAGGCGTCTGGATTATCAGCAGGAGGAAGGACTGATGAGCAGCGTTCCCCTTGGTGTCAATCATGTACCGATCAAAAGGGCATTGACGACTACCAGCACTGCTATTTTTGTTCCGTTCACAACACAGGAATTGTTCATGGGCGGAGAATCTCTTTATTACGGATTGAATGCCCTCAGCAACAATATGATCATGGTAGATCGAAAGAAGCTGAAAAATCCGAATGGATTGATTCTCGGAACTCCCGGATCCGGAAAATCCTTTGCTGCCAAGCGGGAAATCACCAATGCATTTTTCGTGACAAATGACGATATTATCATCGGAGATCCGGAGGGAGAATATTATCCACTGGTCCATGCCCTCGGGGGTCAGGTTATCCACATTTCTCCGACCAGTAAGGATTATATCAATCCCATGGATATCAACATGGATTA
>JBJELU010000063.1:1255-2979 GCA_051879355.1 Oliverpabstia sp. | reverse complement strand
GCCACCAGACAATGCGTATACAATGCCATGATATACTTGTCAGACATAAGGAAGGCGTATGTTTCGTTCCCTTGATATGTATATCGGCACTTTTCCAGATTTTCTTGCGGTATATCCAAATAACATCTGACCGTTTCCAGATATACATCTCCATTATACTGCGGCTTGAGCTTTTTGGCATACCTTCTGATTGTTGCAAATATATTATTTCTTTCCATAGCCGTCTTGGTTCTCTTAAATACAGGCTTTTTCCCTCGCAGGTCCATATAAACATTATTTAGGATAGTTTTTCCGGCATACTGCTTGAAATCACCTATACGCAACAAATACGATAACACCTCCAGCAGTTTCTCTTTTGCTGTTATCTCCTGATACGAATAATCTCCAAATTCAATATGATCCAGCTTCAAAGGGCAACTCCCCTTCGCTATCTCACGCTCCATTACCCTGTTAATATCTCTCATTGATTCCATCTATATATCTCTCCTTCCCGCTTCTGGACATCGTGTCCAAAAGCAAAAAAAAGCAGCTACAAGTATTTCACTCATAACTGCCCTAACGCTGTTACCTGATTATTCTATTCCTGCCGTTTTTGCAAATCCGGCTTTTCTATTCATAAGTTCCTCTTGTTTCTCCTTTGGAAGACACCGGAATATCTCATTATATCCCATTCCTGCCATCGGTGTTCCTTTTGCCAGAAGAAAAAGCTGCGTGTCAAGCCATTCCTCCCACAAGTTTTCAAACATGCTCCGGCTATCCGTAAAGGTAATTGCATCTTCAAAACCCTGTGGCGGTCTATAATACTGCAACTTGACAAAACCGTATCTTCCAGCATCCACAACAAGTATATTCTCAATCTCATACAGCTCTGCAAAAGCATCTGCAACTTTTCTGCATTTCTCCCTTTCATCGTGTGTAATGTATTTTTCTTTCACAATTAACCATCCTCCTGTTTCAATTCCGCACTACCTGCATCTATATCCTCAATCTCTAGAAATAATCCATTATCGTCTTTACCATTTACATATTTTATGGTGCATACACGCACCATATTATTATAAGTTCCCTGCCATTAAAATACAAGGTAGGAAAGGAGTTGCCAGTATGATTAAATACGATCCCCTTTGGCAAACGCTTAAGGCTAAAAACATCAGTCAGTACCAGCTCATTAAAGATTATGGCATTGACAAAGCACAGCTTCAGCGGCTCCGGCAAAATATGGTGGTAAAGACCATTATTCTGAACAGGCTATGTCAGATACTTGACTGCCGGATTGAAGATATTATGGAATATGTTCCAGATGACAAGTAGAGGTATTGTTTATGATTGATTGACAATGCCTTTTTTGTTGCTTTTTTTTCTTTTACACCTTTGGACATTGTGTCCAGAAGTGTCCTGCTATTACTTTTATTATATCCGTAAATATAACGATAATCCTCACAAGAACAATAATACCACCAATCAGACCTCCAACGATACAATTCAGTGCCAGTATTCCCATACTTCCTGCAATACCAAAATTCTTCGGCACAAGGAACATGCACATTTTTCTGATACCATAAGGACATCCAATCAAAATCCAATAGAGGAAATAATCAAACCCATCGGCTTTATTGCAAACCGGATAACAGGTAATCATCCAGAGAACAAGAACGCACAGCGGAATAATTATTTTAAACAATGCCTTTTTCATGCCAGCCACCTCCATACATATCGTGCTGCAC
>JBJELU010000063.1:0-1155 GCA_051879355.1 Oliverpabstia sp. | reverse complement strand
GTATAAATAATGTACGCCCTGTTTTCATCATCCAGCCATCCGTTTTTCATGGATAATGACATTCTGTCAAGCATCAGCCCATAGAGGAGCTTAGCATCACTGCTAAGCCCCTTAAATCTCTCGTCTTTAATCAAAAGCCGGGGAACACGATAAAAAGAGAACTGCTCTGCTTCAATTCCGTAGTAATAATCAAAGTTTATTGTATCGCCCACTTTACCGTGCCTCCTTTACTGCTTATTCTGCCATTCTTCCAATAGCTGATAGATAATGTTTTCTATATCCTCACTGGAATAATCCTCCGTAAAATATCTGCTGATTTTATCAGCCTTAATTGTAACTTTTTTTTCCTTTGGCTTTTCCTCTGTCAATATAAGTCTTACCATTGGCAGAGTCAGCTCGCCGTTTTTCCCATATTCCTTTAACTTTGATGATTGGGTAGTCGATATAGATGCTCCCGTTTCTTCAAGAATGACCTGCACCCATTCCTGCGCCTGTTCTGTCAGAAAAGATATGTCAACACCTTGTACCAGACCGATTTTTTTCTTATCAACCATATCCAGCAATTCATCTGACAGACGGGCAAGCCATATATAACGCTGAACCGTCTTGCCACTCTCTCCGGCTGCTTCTCCCACTTCATCAAGGCTGCTTCCTTTTCCCTTTTGGCCCTGATGCTTCATGGCTTCATACTTCATGGAATAGGCTATTGCCTTTTCACTTGGGAGAATATCTTCCCTCTGGATATTGGTATCCACCATAATCACTGTAGCTTCATCATCATTGTAATCTCTGATAAACATAGGCATGGTGGAAAGACCTGCAAGCTCACAGCCATGTTTTCTGCGGTGTCCGGCGATTATCTCATAACCGCCCTCTGCCCTTGGTCTTGCAATACCCGGCATAAGCACACCATAGTTTCTGATGCTCTCCACTGTTTCCTGCATCTTTTCATCATCCAGCACCTTAAAAGGGTGTCCTTTGAACTCATAAAGCTCTGAAAGAGGTATCTCCTGTACCTGATCGGTGCCCGCTGTAATATCAGAAGCACCGAATAAATCATCAAAACTGTTTAGCTTTACCTTTGCTGCACTTCCTGTCTTACTCATTGCCAAGCACCTCCTCCGTCAAAGACTGATAGGCACTTGCCACTTTTCC
>JBJELU010000062.1:0-49443 GCA_051879355.1 Oliverpabstia sp. | reverse complement strand
TAGTCGGAAGGTCGTTCAATCGAGCCAAGCGAGATTGAACTTCCGACAGTAAAGTGAATCTGAGTCAAGAAAGTGGTTGAAATCGCAGCAAAAAAGCAGTAGAATAAGGATGCAGCGTATATGCAGTTTTGAAGGTATATGAAGGGGATTGGTCAAATGGTATGACAGAAGTCTCCAAAACTTTTAGCGGGAGTTCGATTCTCTCATCCCCTGCTTGGAACCGCCGAATTTCGGCGGTTTTTTTCTGTTATGCGAAGATTTCCCCGGAAGTTTGCATTCTCCCCGGGGTATTTATTATTTGAAAAGCGATTCTACAAAATGACGCATTTCGTTATGAGACTGAACAGAACGGGCGCTGTCAATGATAGATTGCTGCTCAGTTTTTGATAATTGCGAAAATTGGTTGAGTACATCTGAATGTTGGGCAAGTTCCATCGTAAAACCAATCGGGAGTTCTTCATTGTCAATTTTGTTCATTTCTTTAGCACCATCCTTTCAGAAGTAGGATTTGTAAATAAAAAATAAATATGTAAAAAAATATTGACAGGACAAAATTTTTGAGTATAATAGTTTGAAAATAAACAATTTAAAATAGAACAATTTAAAATAGAACAGTTTGATACAGAGGTGAATGTGGAAGATGGAACAGATCAGTGTGTATTATGATGATAGAGATTCACGATGCAGGGAATATATTCGATATCTCAATCAGTATGACAATGTCGGCTGTAAAAAAGCATCTTACTATGGAGAGAAGATGTTTATTTATGAGCCGGAGGATATCGTGGGATTTGTTTTTTCCAGTAATGACGGAGATATGCCGACGGAAATCAGCCATATTATTTCCAGAATGATTATGAATAAGCGTGGCAAATGCTTTCTCATAGTTACGGGAGGAAAAAAAGAGATGAAAGCGTTGAAATTGGCAGTTAATCATCTGGAAAAGCGTGGTTATCATGTGTTGCGATGCTGTTCACCGTATCTGCTGGAAAAGAAAAATCTGAGTGTGCAGGAAGGGATAGAAAAAATCATGAAAGACATTTGCGAAGCGGAAAATTCGCAGAAGGTGAGTGATATCGAAGTCTATATGAAAGCAGAAATGAAAAAATCAAAATCACTCAGAAAAAAGGTATGGGAAGAAATAACAAAATATGTGGATTATCTTAAAATAAAGAAATAAGGGGAATCGATATGGATACACGGATGGAAGCAATGCTGCAGGGTGGCCCATTTAAAAAATTACTGGAAGAGCAGATCGCAGAGTTACGTCAAAAATATGACATGAAAAAAGCAGAACTGGAGATTTTGTATTTCCTGTCCAAGTGTGGCAGCCATAATACATCAAAAGATATTCATTATCAGCTGATGATGAACAAAGGACATATTTCCCAGGCAGTTGACAGTTTATGTAAACGTCACTATATTATTGCAACGCCAGATCAGCAGGACAGACGGTATATTCATTATCAGTTATCAGATTCTGCTCAGCAGATTGTAGAAGAAATGGCAAAAAAAAGACTGGAAATGGACCGACGAATCGTTGAAGGAATTTCGGAAGAAGATTTGGAGATCTTCAGAGCTGTTTCAGAAAAAATCAGAAAGAACATAGAAAAAATGATCTGAAAGTGTGGATGGTTACCAAATTAAGAAGGAGGAGTAAATTTATGGAACAAAAAAGAGATATTGAAAAACTGGCACATGAGCTGACATACCGCAGATATCTGATGAGTAAAGGTCAGGTGAGAGATTTCTTTCGGAATATCAGCATACAGGAATATATAGCTTTACATATCATTGCTATGGAGAATGAGACTTCAGATATATATTCCGGTCGAACTTATTTGCAGGATTTATCAGAAAAAATGCAATTAACTGTCAGGCAGACGTCACGTATGGCAGGAGAATTAAGGGATCGGGGGCTGATACTATGGTCACACGATGGAAATGGCAGTGAGGGTACGTATGTAACAATCACAGATAATGGAAAAGAGCTGCTGCAGGCGCAGGAAGAAATTTTGAAAAAATATTATGAGAAAGTAATTGAGCGATTTGGAAGAGAAAACATGATTCAGCTGCTTCAGATGATGAAACAGTTAGAGACAATTATGAGCAGCGAGATGGAAGAAATGGAGGAGGCAGGGTGTTATGAGAAATCAGATCATTGAATATGCAAAACAAAAAGAAGAAATATGCCGTAAGAATGATAATATTTCTCCCCGGTTGTATGAGGAGTATGGAGTTAACCGGGGACTTCGAGACGAAAATGGCAATGGAGTGCTGACAGGGCTTACAAATATTTCCAAAATCGTCTCTTCACGAGTTGTAGATGGAAAGAAAATGCCATGTGACGGCGAACTTTGGTACCGTGGGTATCGAGTGGAAAAATTGATTGATGATTTGGGAGAAGATCATCTGGGATTTGAAAGAATCGCTTATCTTCTTTTGATGGGAGAGATGCCTGATCAAAAACAGGAACAGGAATTTCAAGAATATATCGGAAAATGTCGTACATTGCCTACAAACTTTACCCGTGATGTGATTATGAAAGCACCGACAGAGGATATCATGAATTCCATGACCAGAAGTATTCTGACGTTGGCTTCTTATGATAAGAAAGCAAAAGACACCAGTGTCAGTAATGCACTTCGCCAATGTATCCAGCTAATCAGTGAATTTCCACTTCTGGCAGTTTATGGATACAATGCATATATTCACTATGAAAAAGGAAAAAGTATGTTTATCCATCGGCCTGATCCAAAGCTTTCTACTGCAGAAAATCTGCTGATGTTGATGCGCCCGGATCAAAAATATACAAGAACAGAGGCAAAAGTACTGGATACCGCACTGATTCTCCATATGGAACATGGCGGAGGAAATAACTCCACATTTACTACAAGAGTGGTAACTTCTTCTGGTTCAGATACCTACTCTACTATGGCGGCAGCGATGTCTTCTTTGAAAGGACCAAAACATGGCGGAGCTAATATTAAAGTAATGGAGATGATGGCAGATATTCGTAAACATGTCCGTGATTTTGAAGATAAGGACGAGGTGGCATCGTATCTGACCAAAATTGTTGATAAAGAAGCTTTTGATCAAAAAGGTCTGATTTATGGAATGGGACATGCGATTTATTCTCTGTCCGATCCGAGAGAGAGGGTTTTCAAGAAATATGTAGAGGAACTGGCAGTGGAAAAGGGACGGGAAAAAGATTTGCATCTCTACCAGAATATTGAGGAACTGGCCCCACAGATCATCGCTCAAAAGAGACGCATTTTTAAAGGGGTGAGCCCCAATGTGGATTTCTACAGTGGTTTTGTGTATGATATGCTGGGAATTCCGACCGAACTATATACGGCAATGTTTGCTGTTGCCCGTATCGTGGGATGGAGTGCACACCGGATTGAAGAGCTGATCTGTACCGACAAGATCATTCGTCCGGCTTATATGAGTGTGATGGAAGAAAAATAGAAGAAAATTACGAAGCAAAGCAGTATGAAAATTGTCATACTGCTTTGTCTTTTTTTGAAAAATTGCACAAAAGTGTGTTCAAAATGAAAAAAATATATTACAATATACGAAAGAGAAGGCGGGACTGTGGGGACATTCCCGTATCGTATGGAGGTGTTTTATGGCTATTTACAAATGCAGCATTTGTGGTGCAATTTATGATGAGACAAAAGAAGGGAAACCGTTGTCTGAGTTGTCCGGCTGTCCGATATGCAAACAGCCGATTTCCAGATTTGAACTGGTGGAACCGGATCCGGCTGAAGTGAAACCAACCGCTTATATGGGAGAATTGGATTATGATGCATCGACGGCAAGGCACGATTCCTCTTGCCGTTATATGGCAGAAATCCATGAGATGGCGGTGACCGGAAAATCAATAGGAGGTTCTATGGCAACTCAGATGCCTGTACCTGACTGGGATAGAATCCTGATGCTTGGTGCACAGCTCAATCCGGCACCATTGAATGATGATGATCCGGTAGATACAACCACTGTGATCGGAAAGCATGCAAAGAAACCGATGATATTGGAGAATCCGGTATATATTTCTCATATGTCCTTTGGCGCTTTGTCGAAAGAAGTCAAAGTGGCACTTTCCAAAGGATCCGCAATGGCGAAAACAGCTATGTGCAGCGGTGAGGGAGGAATTCTTCCGGAGGAAAAAGAAGCTGCCTATAAATACATATTTGAATATATTCCCAACAAATATAGTGTGACGGATGAGAATCTGCAATCCTCAGATGCAATTGAAATTAAAATCGGTCAGGGAACCAAACCGGGAATGGGCGGTCATCTTCCTGGAGAAAAGGTGACTCCGGAGATAGCTGCCATACGTGGGAAGAAACCGGGCGAGGATATACAGAGCCCCAGTAAATTTCCTGAATTGAATACAAAAGAAGACTTGCGGGATATGGTGGCTATGCTGCGGGAACGTTCCGGGGGAAGACCTATTGGTATCAAGATCGCTGCCGGAAGAATCGAAAAAGATCTGGAATACTGTGTGTATGCACAGCCTGATTTTATTACGATTGATGGAAGAGGAGGCGCAACCGGTTCCAGCCCTCTGTTTTTGAGAGAGGCAACCACTGTACCGACTATTTATGCACTTGCCAGAGCAAGAAAATATCTGGATTCCGTAAACCCTGATATTTCTCTGATTATCACCGGAGGACTTCGTGTCTCCGCTGATTTTGCAAAGGCTCTTGCAATGGGTGCCGATGCGATTGCCGTTGCCAGTGCGGGATTGATCGCAGCAGCCTGTCAGCAATATCGTATTTGCGGAAGTGGAAACTGTCCGGTAGGTGTAGCTACCCAGAATCCTGAATTGCGGGCAAGAATGAAAGTCGATGCTTCTGCTCAGAGAGTGGCGAATTTCCTGAATGTATCATTGAAGGAACTGAAAACATTTGCACGGGTGACTGGTCATTCTTCTGTTCATGAACTTTCCATGGAAGATCTTGTGACTGTTGACCGTGATATTGCCGAATTTACGGGAATCAGACATATTGGAGCACCAATCGACTGAGTCCTGTATAGAAGCAGGTATGTTAACTAAAAAACAATAGAAAGAATGGCATATGTCAGTGTGCTGCTGGCATATGCCATGATTAAGGTGGATATATTATGGAAAAAAATAAAATTCAGAAAGTAAATGAACCGATTATATATCTTTCCGGAGTGACTTCTCTGGGAGTCATTGGTGATCCGGGATGTGAGGGACTGGGTACCTACAATATGAAAGTATATGCAGGTGCCCTGGAAAAAACCAGTGAAGATGATATCACGCTGATTGCCGGAGATCTGGTTCCTGCAGGTAATGCACATTATTATGGAGAAATCAGCAGTCTCACAGAAGTAATTGCGCATAATGATATATATGTACTGAGAGGAAATCATGATACAGGAGAATATACAGATTATTTCGGAAGAAAAAATTATGCCTTGTTTGCCGATGGTTTTTCTGTGGTTGTGCTGGATAATGCGCTGCGTACATTTGAACAGGAAGGGCTGGATCTTCTGAGAAAAGTTCTGGAAATGGAAGAGGTGCATCAGGTGATGATTGCGTTCCATATTCCGGTTCCCAATCATTTTATTCGCAATTCTGTATCAGAAGAAGAATTTACACGATTAAAAGAAGCTTATGCACCATGGAAAGAAAAAGTAAAATACTTCCTGTGTGGTCATGTACATTCCAGATTTGAGGATGTGGTGGATGATATTCCGCTGATTTGTACCGGTGGCGGAGGTGCACTGATAGAAGATGTATCTGAAGATATCCGGGCCTGTGATGTGGAGCATCATATTGTTCATTTTTATATGGAAAATGGTGTGCTGAAATACAGGTTTGATAATCTTTCTGAAAATGGTTATGAAAAAGAACGAAAAAATTCTATACTGAAGGAAAATCTGGAAAAGACGGTGGCCGGTGAATTGATGGCTCATTTGAAATATCTGACGTTCGCTGATCGTGCACGAAGAAGAGGAATGGAGAAAATTGCTAATCTTTTTGAGGCATTGGCTGCCTCGGAATATCATCATGCTAGAAATTTCTATTCTGTCATAGAAAATCCGAATCCCTTTGGGGAAACTGTAAAGACCTTTGTTCCGGGTGAAGAGTTTGAATACCAGCGTACGTATAAAATGATGGAAGAGTATGCGGATGAAAATGATGTGCTGCTGACCAGGCAGGCGTTTTCAGGTGCAGCGGCAGCGGAAAAGGTTCATGCAGAATTGCTGAAAGAAGCGACAGATATGGAGGGATTCCAAAAAGAAACGATATATGTCTGCCCGATTTGCGGTTATGTGATGGCAGGGGATTATATCCCGGAGCGTTGTCCTGTCTGCGGAGGACCCAGTCGTCAGTATGAGGTATTTCAGGCAAAGGAAGAGATGTAGAGGAAAACAGCTATGAAGAATTCTGGAAAGATAAATGTTCGCTGGATTCGAGTTATGCTGCGGTATTATACAAGAAGGATTCGGAGAGACCTGGTCAATCTGTGTAAATGGCTGTTATTGGCCGTTATCGTGGGATGTGTCGTAGGTGGGGTCAGCAGTTTATTTGCAAATTGTCTGGGGGCAGTTACAGGATTTCGGGAAGGACATACGTGGACAATTTTTCTCCTTCCATTTCTAGGTGTGGTCATTGTTTTCCTGTATCAGACATTTGGTCAGGAAGACAGAGGGACCCATCAGGTGTTGTCGACGATTCGTTCTAAGGACGAAGTGCCTCTGCGGTCGGCACCGCTGATTTTTATTTCCACGATGCTGACGCATCTGGGAGGCGGTTCGGCAGGGCGCGAAGGCGCAGCTATTCAGCTGGGAGGAAGTATCGGTAATCAGGTGGGCCGATGGATTCATTTGGACGAATCAGACCGTCATGTCATTGTCATGTGCGGGATGAGCGCAGCATTTGCGGCCGTTTTTGGAACACCAATGGCAGCAGCGGTATTTGCAATGGAAGTGGTAAGTGTAGGAATTATGTACTATGCTGCGTTATTTCCAAGCGTAATCGCAGGATTAATAGCATCTCATCTGGCAGCTGGCTTTGAGGTACATGCAGAAGCTTTTGAGGTGCTGCATATTCCGGAACTCACCATTATGAATGGAGTGAAAATGGGTCTGGCAGCAGCGGGATGTGCTGTGGTCAGCATTCTGTTTTGTATGATGCTTCAGGGAATGGGTGGATTTTATAAGCGTTTTCTTCCTAATCCTTACCTTCGGGTTCTTGCAGCAGGTACCGCAGTTGCGCTGATCAGTCTTTTATTGGGAACCAGTGATTATATGGGTGCTGGAAATGGACTGATTATGAAAGCTGTAGAACAGGAACAGGCACGGCCATCTGATTTCCTATGGAAAATCATTTTGACCGCGATAACCATGAAAGCTGGTTATCGCGGTGGAGAGATTGTACCTTCATTTTGTATCGGAGCGACTTTTGGATGTGTGGCGGGAAATATCCTTGGCATATCGCCCTCTCTCTGTGCGGCAGCAGGAATGGCGGCGGTTTTCTGTGGGGTTACCAACTGTCCGATTACATCGGTATTGATTGCATTTGAACTGTTCGGTTTTGAAGGTGTTCCCTATTACCTGATTGCAGTATCTGTAAGTTATGCTTTTTCAGGGTATTATAGCCTATATAAAACCCAGACGATTGTATATTCAAAATACAAAGCAAAATATATCAATCGTAAAGCAAAATCATAAATGTCATTTCAAATTGGGAGGTAAATATGGAAAAAGTATTTGAATCAATCAATGGTATTTTCTCTTTTATCGGACCTTTGTCCGATTTTCTGTGGGATTTTCCCACGAATTTTTCCTGGTATGCATCAATTCCGTTGCTGGGTAATTTTTCTTTTGCCATTATATTGTTGCTGGGATCCGGTATTTTTTTCAGTTTCCGGCTGGGATTTATGCAGGTGACGCATTTTAAAAAGGGAATTCGTGTCATGACAGAGAAACGAGTAGTTAAAACAGGTATTTCTCCTCTGGCAGCCTTCTTTTTAAGTTCTGCCATGCGTGTAGGTCCCGGTAATATTATCGGTGTTACCGGTGCCATTGCCGTGGGTGGACCAGGAGCTCTTTTCTGGATGTGGGTTTCTGCATTCTTTGGAATGGCAGTAGCTTATATGGAAGGTGTACTCGCCCAGATTTTCAAGGAAAAGAAGGGGGATGAATTTATTGGAGGTCTTCCGTTTTATGGAAGAAAACTTCTGGGAAATAAGGTGTGGATCGGTGTATTCCTGTCCATTCTGTATATTCTGTATGCCCTTTGCTGCCTCCCGGCTCAGGGATTTAATGTGGTATCTTCTGTCGGAAGAATGGCAGAGATTGTTACCGGAGCCTCTATAGAAAGTGATTCGGTTTTCTATTATATTGTGGGTGCAGTTATTATTCTTGCCACAGCAGTGATCGCATTTGGCGGTATTCGGAAAGTAACAAAATGGACGGATAAAATGGTACCGGTCATGGCAGTTCTTTATGTGCTGACCGTTCTGGTTTTGATTGTTTTGAATGTGAGAAGTATCCCATACTTTTTCCAGGCAGTATTTACCGGTGCATTTAAGCCGGAAGCATTTTTCGGAGGTGTATTTGGAACGGTTCTTGCGCAGGGTGTCAAGCGCGGTCTGATGTCCAATGAAGCCGGTCAGGGTACCATAACCATGTCAGCAGCAGCATCTGACGCAAAACATCCCTGTGAACAGGGAATTCTGGCATCCATCGGTGTTTTTCTTGATACGATTGTAATCTGTACTCTGTCAGGCTTTGTAGTCGTTATGGCTCATTGCTGGGACGGTCCGAATGGTGAGACATGGGCAGGGCTGGATAAGCTTCCTAAGTTTACGGAGTCTGTAGCTGCACTTACACCCGGAACAGCAGCAAATGCAATCATCACATTTTTGATTACGCTTTGTTTTTGTATGTTTGCCTATACCTGTCTGCTGGGTATGATCAGCTTTTCAGAAATTGCGGCAAACCGTATCCGAAAAGACAGAGGCTTTATCAATATCATCCGCTGCATTGCCCTTTTTGTGGCCGCTTTTGGAATTCTCTGTAATATTGCCGGTCTGGAACTGGGAAATCTGTGGGCATTTTCTGATCTTGGAAATATATTGATCGTGTACTTTAACGTGCCAATTGTATATGTGGGCGCTAAATATGTGTTCCGTGCAACACGCCATTACAAGAAAAACGACGGGACACCGTTTACATCCAAAGTTATTGGGCGCGATGACTGCAGGTACTGGGATGAAAAAGCAAAGTAATATGAATATAAAGAAAAAATTTCCAAAGATAGTTTTTATAAGCTATATTGTTCTGATGTGTTTATTCCTGGCTCTATTTATTTTCATTGGATGTAAAGATGATGTGAATATATATCAGGCAAGAGAAGAAAGCGCCTGTAACGAGATACAGAATTACAGGTATACCGAAATTGAAAATCCCGATGATCCTCTGGGGGTATCGATGGAATATCAATGGGCATTGAATGATATAGGGAAGGGTGATTACTGTCTCGCATTTTATACCGTACATCAGTATGTAGAAGTGTCTCTTGGTGATGAGCTGATGTATCAACTGGTGCCTGACAAAGAGAATGTGGGTGGAAAAACGGTGGGTTCCCATTGGGTTGTGATACCTCTATATTCTGAAGATGAGGGCAAAGAGATATCGGTACATATCACTCCTATATATCCAAGCGTCAGACACAGAGTACCTGAGTTTCATATGGGTTCCCGCTTTTCTATCTTTATTGAACAACTGAAGCAGGATTTTTCTCAGATTTTCCTGAGTGCTGCTATTATTATAGTGGGAATGATCTTCGGATTCATATCCATTCTCGGTTATCACAGAAAAGGTGAAAAGCCGGATTTGATATATCTGGCATTTTCGATTATTATGATTGGAATTTGGAGGATTACGGATATCCGGTTTTCTCCGTGGCTTCTCGATGACAGTAGTCTGGTTTCCTCCTATATTACGTTGGGAATGCTTGCACTGGTCTGTGTTCCATTTATTGTCTTTATTCAGAGGCAGTTTTCGGATAGTTTTCCGAAACTGTGCAGGGTGTCCTGTATCCTGGGGATTGTTTCTGGCTATGTGGTATGGTTTCTGCAGATTACTGATCTTGCTGATATGCGGGAGAGCCTGTATTTTAGTCATATAACGATCGCAGTCACTGTTCTGACCGTTATTTGTGTTATTGTCGGTAGATGGCGGAAAAAGAAAAATGATGTAAAAATGTGGATTACCATAGTCTTTTTTGTCCTGTGTACGGCGGGAACCGTTGCAGATTTATTAGGTTTCTATATCAAGGGTAATTCGGATGGACTTTTAAATACGGTGGGAGTGTTTTTAGCTTATGCTGTAGTGATGGGAGCTTATTCTACCGTCCAGATTCGCAGAAAAGTTTATATTGATGATAAAACGGGTCTGTATAACCAGAGCAGATGCAATGAAGTCCTTGCAGATCCCCGTCCGCTCAAGGCTTCTGTAGGGCTGATCATGTTCGATTTAAATAATCTGAAAGTTGTCAACGATACTATGGGTCATGAGGTTGGAGATTACTTAATCTGTGGCTTTGCGACTGCTCTTAAGAAAAGCATCCCTGGGAAATGTTTCATGGGACGATATGGCGGCGATGAGTTTATAGTAATTGTGAGAAAAACCAATACTGGAAGTATGGAAGAAATTTTGGAAAGACTTGCAGCTTCAGTAAAAGAAATGAACCAGTCAGGAGATAATCCAGATATCAGTTATTCGGCCGGATATACAATTTCAAATGGTAAAGAAGTGATGCAGGAACTTTTTGAAAAAGCCGATGAAAAAATGTATATAGAGAAAAAACGATATCATGCAACTGAGAAGAATAAATTTTTGTAGTCCTTTTGGGAGGGACGGATAATCTCCTGTCCCTCTCCAAAAGAATTATAGAAATTTATTTTTTTTGATTAATTGTACAACTGTTCCGGACAGCAGGAATAATGCAATCAGGTTAGGTATTGCCATCAGGCCGTTGAATGTGTCTGCGATACTCCACAGCAGTCCCAGATCTACCGTTGCTCCCAGGATAGCCACCAGGGAATAAACCAGCATAAATGGGCGGTTGACTTTGCTTCCAAAGAGAAATTCAATGCATCGTGTTCCATAGAGTCCCCATCCGATAATCGTTGAGAAAGCAAAACAGCAGAGTGCTATCGCAGTGAATATGGATACCCAGTTGCCGTATGTGGCAGTGAATCCTTGGATGGTAAGTTCTGCTCCCGCATCGACGCCGTATGCAATTGGAATATTGCTGCACAGAATAACCAGCGCAGTCATGGTACAAATGATAATGGTATCTGTGAAAACTTCAAAAATACCAAAGAATCCCTGTTGAATCGGATCTGATGTATCAGCGGCTGCATGAGCGATGGAGCCGGTACCAAGGCCCGCTTCATTGGAAAAAATACCTCGTGAAACGCCTTTTTTCATACTGGTAAACATGGTTCCGATTACACCTCCGGTAACCGCAGAGGGTGAAAAGGCACCCTGAAAGATAGATGCAAATACAGTCGGAATCCGATTGGCGTTCAGGAGGATTACACCGATGGCGAAGATCAGATAGAGCAGTGCCATAAAAGGAACGAGACGCTCTGTTACCTGACCGATTCGTTTGATTCCGCCGAGAAGAACGAGCGCAACCAGAATGGTAATGATAATACCCAGAATGAGATTAAATGTCGGAACAAATTCCGGTTTGATAATCTGATAATTCAGCAATGCAGAATCAATGGCGGTGGTAATCGTATTAACCTGAGTGGCATTGCCGGTTCCAAATACAGTCAGTACTCCCAGGATGGAAAAAAGAACAGCGAGCCATTGCCATTTGTGGCCCAAACCATTTTTGATGTAATACATGGGACCGCCAACCCAATCCCCTTCTTTATTCTTTTCTCGAAAATGAACAGCAAGAGTCACTTCGGAAAACTTGGTGCACATTCCCAGAAGTGCGGACATCCACATCCAGAATACTGCTCCGGGTCCACCGATAGCGATGGCTCCTGCTACGCCGGCAATATTTCCGGTTCCGACCGTACCGGCCAGAGCGGTGCAAACTGCCTGAAAAGGTGTGATAGAACCGTCTGAAGCCTGCCGTTTATGAAATATTTTGCCGATGGTCACTTTAAAGGTATAACCAAACTTCCGGAACTGTAAAAATCGGGTACGGAAACTGAGCAGCAGGCCGACGCCGATGATACAGATCATGGCAGGAACACCCCAGACAAATCCGTTGATGCTGTCATTGATTTGTTTGATGATGTCTAACATTTTTTTCTCCTTTGTTTATATTTGTGTGCCCGATATTATACTAAGTATAGCCTGTTTTTGGGCATGACTACAGGCCGGAATAATTATGATTTTACCATATGACTGGAAAAAAGTATACTTTTTTGTTGATTTGAAAAGGGACGGAAACTTCATATCATTTTTTCAGAAGCAGGCCGTTCCTCCTCAGCTAGCCGCTAACTACGACTATATTGACGCTCAGGAAAGCCTTCGCGCCAAAGTCTCCGTAAGCGTCTTATCTTCGGACTCACTTTCCCCAATGCTTCTGAAAAAATGATATGAAGTTTCCTGTTATCTTCCAAATGTAACAAAATGCGCCCGGAAAAAGGGTGTGGTAAACTTTAACCACAATAATTTATTTTTCAGAAACTATAAATATTTGAGAAAAATATTATGAAATAATATAAAGAATAATTAAAAAGTAAGAAAAAATTAAAGCTTTTATGTGAATAATATGTTACAATAGTAGAAAAGAAACTTAATGGTATTGTGCTATTTTTGGAGGTGATGGCTATGTTGAAAAAGAAAAGAACATCCCGGTTACTGTCGTTGTTAGTTATTTTTGCCTTGCTGGTTGTTTCCTTCTCTGTAAAGGAGGTACGTGCTGATGAAAACACTCAGGATGTTTTTATCATTACCTCCTTTGAGAAGGTGGAGAAAGATGTGTTGGAAGATGACACATTTTCTAAAGGAACCAAAGTAGAAGATTTTGAACTTCCTACAGAGTGGAAGGTGATTGGTTATATGCAGTCAGATCCGGATACTCTGATTGAGAAGAAACTGACAGATTTGAAGTGGGAAGGTTTCCTGAAAGAGGATAAGGAATCTACGGAAACGGAAGAAAAAACGGAGTATACAGAAAAAGCATGTGAAGGTCAGTATCAATTTATTCCTGTGCTTTCCAGTATGATAAAGCTGGCAGAAGATGTCAAGATTCCTGAGATTTTGATAAAAATAACAACTCCGGAGGAAAAACCAAAGACAGAAGAACCCAAGGCAGAGGAACCGAAAGAAGAGGAATCTAAGGCAGAGGAACCGAAAGAAGAGGAACCCAAGGCAGAGGACCCCAAACCTGAGGAATCGAAGCCAGAAGAACCGAAACCGGAGGAGCCCAAACCAGAGGAACCGAAGCCAGAAGAACCGAAACCGGAGGACCCCAAACCTGAAGAACCTCAACCTGAAGTGAAGGAATATGAGATGATTGTGGAAAAACTGCCTGAGCGAATGGTGAAGGGAAACTCGTATCAGATTGTTGTAACATTTGAAAAACAGACGGATGGTAAGAACAGTTCCAGTCCCGTGGCAGAGTATACAGTTCCGAATGAATACAAAGAGATTGTTTCTGTGGATGAAAAAGGTTTGCTGACCATTCTGGATAAAGGAAAGTTCCAGGTGAAGATTACCTGTGCGGAAGCTGAGAATTCTCCTGTAGTATTGAAAGGTGAGAGTGTTGCTCCTGATACCGATGCAACAATTAAGACGTTTAAACTGGGCAGTTATGAGGGTGTTATCAAGCATGGTACAGAAGGTAAAGACGGAACTATTACGGTTGATGTGCCTTACGGAACTGATGTGACTGCGATTGCCCCTGAGATTACTACCGGAAGTATTTATGCGAAAGTTGCTCCGGCATCCGGAGAAAAACAGGATTTCAGCAAATCAGTAGTTTATACTGTTACTGCAGAAGATGGAACACAAAATAAATATACGGTTACTGTAAATATTGTCTGTGAACATGAGTGGACGCCTGCGACCTGTACAGAGCCGGCAACCTGTAAGATTTGTAAAGAGACGAAAGGTGAGCCGTTGGGACATGACTGGATTGCAGCGACCTGTACAGAGCCGACAACATGTTCCAGATGTAAAGAGACAAAAGGAACAGCACTGGGTCATCAGTGGGGCGAATGGAAAGTAACAGTAAAACCGACAACGGAAAAAGGAGGAAAAGAGGAGAGAATCTGCGAACGCTGCAAAACTACAGAGCAGAGGGATATTCCCCGGCTGAATATTATCGGCAAACCGGAAGACAACCGTGTAACAGGAATACAGAATAAAGGAATCTATAAAACAGATCATTTGTACAGTATTACCGCAATCGGAGCTGGAATGGATATTAAAGACCCGATTGCCAATGATGTTCGTTACATACCGATTGGATGGGAAGTAACCACATATTACAGGTTCAGCAAGACGCCATATCAGGTGACATTTAACGTGAAGAGTGAGGGAGACTACCAGTTGAAGGTTCATTTCCAGAAACAGATTTATGATGGAAAGAACTGGGTATTCCAAAATGAAACTGATGTAAAGAAGATTGATTTTACAGTATCCAATTCCAGAATCATGCCTGCAAAGACAGGGGATACCTCTGCGATTGAAGTTTACTTGCTTCTGGGAGGAATGGCATTGGCACTTATCGCAGTCTATATGATCCGAAGAAAAAGAATATAGGTGATATGGTTTGACCTTTCACTATCTGCTTGCGAAATATGTCTGTTAATGGTACACTAATACTATAGAAATGTCTGCTGGTGCAGATGTCATCAAATGTAAAAGTGGAGGATAATACAGATGAAAAGATTAGCAGTTAAAAAAGGTTCTACCTGTATGGCGTGTCTGGAATGTGTAAGAGCATGTTCCATGAGTTTCTACAAAGTATTTGATCCGGGAAAATCCTGTATTCAGATTGTAGAAAAGAAGAGCGGTGTGAAACCAATGACTTGTGTACAGTGCGGAAAATGTGCACAGGCTTGTGAGGCCGGAGCAATCACACAGAATGCAAAAGGTGTATACATGGTGAATAAAAAACTGTGTACCGGTTGTGGAAAATGTGTAGAGGCCTGTCCGTTCGGTCTGGCAGTTAAGGCTGAAGACTCACCGGTTTCTTCCAAATGTATCGCATGCGGAATCTGTGCAAAAGCCTGTCCGATGGATGTATTGGAAGTTGTAGAAAAATAATTAAGGAATACCCCGGGGACTTTTTAAAAGTCCCCGGGGTATTTTTAAACATAATTTGTCGAACACTTTTCGTTGCATGAATGGATTTTTTATGCTACGATAATTCTACAAATATCCGGAAACAATTCTTATCTCAGGCGTTTCGCCGTATTTCCAATATTTCTAGTTTTTACCAAAGGCATAAATTGGTGAGTATATCCACTTGACGATTGCACTACTGGACACTATAATAAATGTAGTGTAACACTTTGCAAAAATGGCGGATACGTATACTCCCGGGGAGAATTCTAATACTTAAGATGAAATGAATATGAAATTATTTTTAATATCTTAAGATGGGCGGTGTAAGAATGGGTGTAAAAGACACAATTACAAAAGATTATATGGAAGATCCGTACATATTTGCAGATGTATTCAATTACTGGATTTATGCGGGTCAAGAGGTGATCAAACCGGAAAAGCTGCATTCTCTGGATACAACGGAGATTGCGATTCCATACGGTTCGAAATGGGCAGGAACCCCAGTACAGAAATATCGGGACAAGTTGAAGTATTTGTCGGCTATGACAGATCATTCTGCTGTATATCTTCTCCTGGGTTTGGAAATTCAATCGGAGATACATTATGCAATGCCGGTAAAGGCCATGGTATATGATGCTTTGCAGTATGCGTCACAGGTGGATGAAACGGCAAAAGCCCATAGAAAAGAACGAAAGAGTAAAAAGAATGTTTCGGAAGATTATATGGATGCGCCGCATATGATAAGTTCAGGAGAATACCTGTCCGGATTTTATAAAAACGACAGGTTAATACCGGTTATCACGTTGATATTATATTTTGGGGCTGATAAATGGGATGGTCCTGTACACTTACATGAAATGATGGCTGTACAGGATGAACAGATCTTATGCTGGATTCCTGATTACAGGATAAACCTGATCACTCCGGAAGGATTAGAAGTCGAAGAATTTGATCAGTTTCATACCAGTCTGAGAGAAGTTCTGCTGTTTATCAAATACTCAAAAGATAAAGAAAAACTATATGATCTGGTAAGTCATGATTCCAGATTCAGCAGCATAGAACAAAAGGCAGGAAGAGTCATCAACGCAATCACAGGAGCAGGAATTAAAATGGATGAAAGTGAGGAAACAATTGACATGTGTAAAGCAATTGAGGATTTACAGGAAGAAGCCATGCAGACTGGAAGACAGAATCGTGAAAACGAAATTATTATTCATATATATGAGAAGGGTGCCTTTACCGCGGAAGAAATTGCAGATATGGTGAATGTGTCTGCTGAGAGGGTAAGAAATCTGGTGAAAAAATATAAAAAATTGTAAGAAATACCCCGGGGACTTTTTAAAAGTCCCCGGGGTATTTTTCAAAGATAAGGTGTTCCCGGAATCTCGGGGTAACTTCCCATGGCAATCAGAAGTTCCAGACCAATTTGCCGCGCAGTCAGAACAGATTCTTTAACAGCGGAAGCATCACCGGAAATAGCCAGAATCACTTCATTGGAATGGCTGGTGCCGATACTGGGAGTCATGTAACGGGCAATAGAAACAGGTGCAGTTTTCATTGCAGTGTCTGCCATGACCAGACCGATTGCTGCGGGAGAGCCTGCCATAAATCCGAAAGCCTGATCCGGTACTGCATGGAATGCCTTGCTGAGAACTGTTCCGGCACTGGCCGAATAGGCAAATTCCAGATGACCGGCCTGGCTGATATAAAGCTCGCCGGCGTATTTGTTTGTCAGTTCCAGTGAAAGCTGGATGGCATGGCGTACATCAGAAATATCATTGCCGCCCAGGACAACGTAATTTCCGTGACCGCCCCATCCCTTGGTATCTCTTGGAAAATCAATGCTGAGCACTTCGGTATTGGTTGCTTTGACTGCATCGTCAATGGCAGTCATTTGACCGGCAGCACCGGTACGGGAACTGAAGAGGCCAAGGGCGCGATACCGGGTACCGATATTCATAGTTTCCAGAAGCTCCTGATTCACACCGGAAATCACGAGACCAATGGTATCGAGAACAGCTGTCCCGACAAATTCAGTTCTCTGACAATTCATACTGATTGATCTTACATCCATACATTCTCTCCTGTAATTTATTGATTCATTGTTTTTTGCTGCTTGCGGAACATGCCCGGAGGACATCCATAAGTATTGCGAAACATTTTGGAAAAGAGCTTATAATTCGTAAAACCATGCCGGTCCATAAGCTCTGATACAGAATAATTCGTATTGAGCAGGTCCTGATGAATATGGTAGAGGCGGATGGAGTTCACATATTCCAAAAATGTCATTCCCATATACTTCTTGAAATACCTGCAGAAGTACTCCGGATTCAGAGAAAGAATCTGTGCGGCATCCTCCAGGGAAATCGGCTGCGTATAGTGGCTTTTGACATAATTCATAACCTGCTCCAGACGGATCAGATTCCGGTCACTTTTTTGCTTGGTACGGGAACTGATGTCCGTATGATAGCGTTGGAATAAAATAAATAGAAACTGATACAGTTTACTGGAAAACAGCAGGGTATATCCGGGTTTCTGTTCTAAGGTGATTTCATACATCTGAATCATCAGCCTGCTGAGTTCGTCTACTTTTGCAGGATCAGAAAATACAACAGACCCGTCACTGTCCTGGAAGCGCACATAATCGTAGTTGGGAATATGGGTGTTCAGGAGCGGATAGGGAACCTGCAGCACATAAATTTTAGCATAGTCCCGGCATCGTGTAAAATGAATGTCCCCGGAGTTTATGATAATCAAATCTCCCCGCTTCAGGTGATAAATCGAATTATTGATACCTGTATCCATTTTTCCGGATGCTATATATAAAACTTCCAGACTGTTGTGCCAGTGGTTGGTAATCAGCTGGTCAGCACTGGAATAAGAAAATGACCGTGCGGGCAGGGAATCGGTTGTTATTACTTTCTCGTGCATGGTATCCGACATATATCATTTCCCTCCAATCTTATTGATTACATTATGAAAGATGGAATGAAAAAAGTCAATATGATTGAGTTTTTTCAAAAAATGAATTATACTGTCACTGATTATAAAAGTCAAAAAGGAGTGAAATAATGGAAATGGTTAAAACAGATTTGAAGGTAATGCAAATGAATCCGTTTGAAAAAATAGGTTCTCAGTGGATGCTGATCACAGCAGAAAAAGATGGTAAAGTAAATACAATGACAGCTTCCTGGGGAGGGGTCGGAGTTCTCTGGGGCAAAGACGTGGCAACTGTCTACATCCGTCCTCAGCGTTATACAAAAGAATTTGTAGATGCGGCAGATACCTTTACACTGACATTTTTTGATGGAGAGTGTAAAAAAGAAATGGGATATCTGGGCAAGGTATCCGGAAGAGATGAAGCAGATAAAATCGAGAAAGCCGGACTTCATGTACAGCATGTAGATGGATATCCAACATTCGAAGAAGCATCACAGGTACTGGTCTGCAAAAAACTGTATCAGGATACCATCAAACCGGAAAACTTTTATGGATATGAAGAAGACGAAAAATGGTATCCGCAGAAAGATTACCATACGATGTACATCGCAGAGATTGTAGCAGTTTATACGAAATAAAGGATTAATTGACAATGAAATTAATGTTGTATAGGCGTCAGTGAAATCATACTACGGAACAAATCAAGCGTTAGACAAAAGAATCTGTCCATGTTGACTTTTTTATGTTCTCTTTTATGAAAAAGGAGATTGAAAACTTGATATCACAAAATTTCACATCAAGTTGGAACAGAACAGGAAACTTCTTCGCATTTTTTCAGAAGCATTGGGGAAAGTGAGTCCGAAAATATGCACTTAGCAAGACTTTGGCGCGAAGGCTTTCCTGAGCGTCAATTAGTCGCGCTTAGTGCAGAGTTGAGGAGGAACGGCCTTCTTCTGAAAAAATGCGAAGAAGTTTCCGTCCCTCTCCAACACAACAACTATTATTCCTTACTCCACCGTCCGGACGCCCCGCATGGCAGTACCAGCCCGTTCTGTGTCACGGGCAGTCCGATTTCCTGGGATTCCACATGACCGCCAAAGGGTTTCAGTTCTGTGGCAATCATGTAGGTAAGCACTGCCGGAGCCAGACCTGTGGTATAGGAATTTATCAGGAAGAATAGAGGATCGTCACTGAGCAGTTGTGCACAGAGTTTGATCAGAGGATGGATGGCATCCTCGATTTTCCAGATTTCTCCCTTGGGACCGCGTCCGTAGGATGGCGGATCCATGATGATGGCATCATAGTGATTGCCGCGGCGGATTTCACGTTCTACAAATTTGACGCAATCGTCTACGATCCAGCGGATCGGTGCGTCTTTCAAACCGGAAGAGACTGCATTTTCTTTTGCCCAGCCTACCATGCCTTTAGAGGCATCCACATGTGTGACAGAAGCACCGGCTGCCGCTGCTGCAAGGGTTGCTCCGCCGGTATAGGCGAACAGATTCAGTACTTTGACCGGACGTCCGGCATTTCTGATTTTCTCTCCGAACCAGTCCCAGTTTGCTGCCTGTTCCGGAAACAGACCTGTGTGTTTAAAACTAAAAGGTTTCAGGTTAAAAGTAAGATTTTTATAATTGATTGACCACTGCTGCGGCAGATCAAAAAACTCCCATTCGCCGCCGCCTTTCTTACTGCGGTGATAATGCCCGTTCATTTTTCTCCATCCCGGATGCTTTCTGGGAGTATCCCAGATGACCTGTGGGTCCGGGCGAACAAGAAGATAATCTCCCCAACGTTCCAGTTTTTCTCCTTTGGAAGTATCTATGACTTCATACTCTTTCCAGCCGTCTGCTATCCACATAAACAATCGAGTCCTTTCTATCCACATAATAGAATGATGTAGGGGTCAAAAGGTATTTTGACCCCTATGATACACGGATTTCTCCGCACTTTGTGCTCTCGAAATCCTAAAAACATTCGAAATCCGCCCTATTAGGGCTACTTTCTCATGTTTTTGCGGGTCCCAAAGTCATGTTTTTCATGCAAGCATGAAAAACATGACCTTTTGACCCTTGTATCATAGAATACCATAGGATGATTCAGTAATTCAAGAGAAACTAAAAAATGCAAGTTTATACCTGAAAAATTGCATAAACTGCAAATTATTTCTTTCAACATCATGTGAATTTGCCGAAAATGCAAGTATATCTTGACATTTAGTCAATTCCTACATAAAATATGCTTTAGTGAAAAAATTTTATACGCATGACAGGAGGAACTCATGAAAGCCTATAGTCAGTTAAGTAAAGAAAAATTATTGGCATTGAAAAGTGATCTGGAAAAACAGTTTGAGGATGTAAAGGCAAAAGGATTGAAACTGGATATGTCCAGAGGTAAACCGTCCAAAGCACAGCTGGATCTGAGTAATGGATTGATGGATATTTTGAACAGTAAAGTGGATCTGGTAAGTTCTGACGGAGTTGACTGCAGAAATTATGGCATTCTGGATGGTATCAGTGATGCGAGAAAACTGCTGGCAGATATGTCGGAAGTGCCGGAAAGAAACATTCTGATTTATGGCAATTCCAGTCTGAATGTTATGTTTGATACCGTGGCACGTGCTATGACACACGGTATTATGGGAAGTACTCCCTGGTGTAAATTGGATAAAGTAAAATTTCTCTGCCCTGTTCCGGGATATGACCGTCATTTTGCTATTACAGAATTTTTCGGAATTGAGATGATTAATGTACCGCTTCTGGAAACCGGCCCGGATATGGATATGGTAGAAAAACTGGTATCAGAAGATGAAGCAGTAAAGGGAATCTGGTGTGTTCCGAAATATGCGAACCCGACAGGTATTTCCTATTCAGATGAAACAGTAAGAAGATTTGCACATCTGAAACCGGCGGCAAAAGATTTCCGTATTTTCTGGGATAATGCATACTCCATTCATCATCTGTATGATGACAAGAGGGATGTGATTCTGGAATTGCTGAATGAGTGCGTGAAAGCAGGCAATCCGGATATGGTACTGAAGTTTATCTCTACTTCTAAAGTTTCTTTCCCGGGTTCCGGTATTGCTGCCCTGGCGGCATCTGAGGCCAATCTGGCAGATGCAAAAAGATATATGAAGTTCCAGACAATCGGTCACGACAAACTGAATCAGCTGCGTCATGTACGTTATTTTAAAGATATGCAGGGAATGTACAATCACATGAGAAAACATGCGGACATTCTGCGCCCTAAGTTCGAGAAGGTTCTGGAGGTTCTGGATAAAGAACTGGGAGGACTGGGAATCGGAACCTGGACAAAACCGCTGGGTGGATACTTTATTTCTTTTGATTCTATGGACGGATGTGCGAAGGCAATCGTGGCGAAAGCAAAAGAGGCCGGTCTGGTTATGACAGGTGCCGGTGCAACTTTCCCATATGGAAAAGATCCGCATGACAGTAATATCCGTATTGCACCTTCTTTCCCGACTGTAGAGGAGCTGGAAGTGGCTGCACAGATTTTTGTACTGAGTGTGAAACTTGTAAGTATAGATAAATTATTAAATGCATAAAATGGTGGAAAAGAAGTGCTGAATCCGGCACTTTTTTCCATTTTAGGATTCTTACTTTTTTCTAAATATCTTTACCGTAGGAAGAATAAATGTTACAATGAACTGGTATTAAAGCTTATAAGCAAATAGAAAGCAAGGGAATTGTATGACGAAAAAAAAGAAAAGATTACTGCTTATTTTTCTGGGTATTGTGCTGGCATGGCTGGTGATTATTGGAATCGGCTATACGGGAGCTGTGTATTATTTTTCCAGTCATTTTTTAAAGGGAACAACGATTAATGGGATAGACTGCAGCAAAAAAACGGTCAGCCAGGTAAAGAAGGATATTCAGGAAAGAATCAGTGAGTACAGACTGAAAATTGTTGAGATGAATGATAAGACAGAGACAATTTCAGCAGAACGGATAGGTCTTACTTATGTGGATGACGGTAAAGTGGATCAGCTTATGGAGGAACAGGAACGTTGGTCATGGATTGCCTCACTTTCTGATAAGAAGGCACTGGAAGTGGCTGCCGGCACGACTTACAATAAGGAACGGATTGATGAGATTCTGGACGAGATGGACTGTTTTCAGCCAGTGAATATTACGGAGCCACAGGATGCCTATCTGGAGGATAAGGGAAGCAGCTATGAGATTATCCCGGAGGTAGAAGGTAATCAGCTGGACAGGGAAAAAGTGAAGGCAGCCGTGATTGATGCCATAGATTCCGGAAAAACGGAGATTAATCTGGTACAGCTGGGTTGTTATCTGAAGCCTACAATCTATCAGGATAATGCAGAACTGATTGCTGAGAGAGACATATTGAATAAGTATCTGCAGACTAATCTTACTTATGATTTCGGGGATCGCACGGAAGTGGTGAATGCACTTACCATTAAAAGCTGGATCGTTAAAGGAGATGACGGTCAATGGACGATTAATGAAAGTAAGGCATTGGATTATGTGCAGGAGTTGAAGCATAAGTATGATACATTTGGACTGACACATGAATTTACAACTTCCGCAGGACAGAAGATTACGCTGAAAGGCGGAGATTACGGGTGGGTCATTAAAAAGCAGGAGACTGCTGATCAACTGATTCAGGCCATCAAAGAGGGGCAGACAGGTACGCTGGAACCGGTATATCTGTATTCAGCCATGTCAAGAGATACTAATGATATTGGCGACACTTATGTGGAAATCAGTATCGGTGAACAGAGAATGTGGTGTTATAAGGATGGTTATCTGATTGTAGACACACCTGTGGTTACAGGAAATGTTTCCAAAGGATATGACACTCCTTCCGGAAGTGTCTGGGCGATTGATGCCAAGAAGCAGGATGCGATTTTGAAAGGGGAAGGATATGTACAGCCCGTTACTTACTGGCTGCCATTCGTAGGAAATGTGGGAATCCATGATGCCGATACCTGGCGTTCGGAATATGGAGGAGAAATTTATAAGACAAATGGATCTCATGGCTGTGTTAATACTCCCACAGCCAATGCAGAGAAAATTTTTAATGCAGTTGAAATCGGTACACCGGTTATTGTATACTAAAATTTCTGAAGGATCAGGCAGAAAGAGAGGAAGTTGGTATTATGAAAATAGTTGTTTTGGCGGGAGGAACCAGTACAGAAAGAGATGTGTCCATTGTATCAGGAACAGATGTCTGCAAAGCCCTTCGGTCTAAAGGTCATCAGGCAATTCTGGTGGATGTATTTTTCGGCAAGGAAGGAGCAGATCCAGAGACTGCATTCTGCGAGGAATACGATCTGGAAGCTGATGTGGAATATATCAAAAGTTTTAATGGTCAGGTAAAAGAAGCCGTGGCATCGGGTAGAGATTTTTTCGGCCCTGCTGTGCTTGATCTGTGCAGAGCAGCAGATGTAGTATTTCTGGCTCTCCACGGAGCCAATGGAGAGGACGGCAAGGTGCAGGCTGCCTTTGACCTTTATCGGATTCCCTATACAGGAACCGGCTATCTCAGCAGTGCCATGGCAATGGACAAGGGAATTACAAAAAAATTATTTTCTGTAAGTGGTGTTCCCACTCCCCACGGTGTGGAGCTTTGGAAAGGAAAGTGTACCCGTTCTCTGACAGACTATGGAATGGAGTTTCCGGTGGTTGTAAAGACCTGCTGCGGCGGTTCTAGTATCGGTGTCTATATTGCTCACAATCAGGAAGAGTACGAAACTGCCCTGGATGGTGCATTTTCTTATGAAAATCAGATTATCGTGGAGGAATATATTGAGGGAAGAGAGTTTTCTGTCGGCGTGGTGGATGGAAAAGCTTATCCGGTGATTGAGATTGCTCCTCTGGAAGGATTTTATGATTATAAAAATAAGTATGCGGCGGGTGCAGCAGTGGAAACCTGTCCGGCAGAGATAACGGAAGAACAGACGAAACGGATGCAGAAATATGCTGAGGACGGCTGTCGGGTTCTGGGAATCGAAGGATATGCACGTTTGGATTTCCTGATGAAAGAAAATGGAGAAATGTATTGTCTCGAAGCGAATACGCTTCCCGGTATGACACCTACCAGTCTGCTTCCACAGGAAGCTGCCGTTCTGGGAATGGATTATCCTGCTCTGTGTGAAGAACTGATTCGTATTTCACTCAAAAAACATCAATCATAAAGTGTGGAAAGAAGATAAGTATGAAGAATCTTACATTAGCGCATATTGCGCAGGTCTGCGGCGGTACCTATCATGGACCGGAAAGTAAAAAAGATATATGTGTGACGGCTGTGACTTCTGACAGCCGAAAAGTTGAGAAGGGTTGTCTCTTTGTGCCGATTGTGGGTGCCAGAGCAGACGGACATGATTTTATTCCTCAGGTGATGGAAGCAGGTGCATTGGGTACCTTGTCTGAAAGAGAACTGACTGATGCCGGATTCCCCTATGTAAAGGTCGTATCCACTCTTCAGGCGGTGAAAGATATTGCGGAATATTATCTGGAACAGCTTGAGATACCGGTTGTAGGTATCACCGGAAGCGTGGGAAAGACCAGTACAAAGGAAATGATTGCCGCCGTTCTTTCTCAGAAGTTCAATGTTCTTAAGACACAGGGGAATTTTAATAATGAGCTGGGGCTTCCGCTGACGGTCTTTCGTCTGCGGGATGAACATGAGATTGCCGTGCTGGAGATGGGAATCAGTGATTTCGGTGAGATGCACCGGCTGGCAGCAATCGCAAAACCGAATACCTGTGTGATTACCAATATTGGCACCTGTCATCTGGAAAATCTTGGAGACAGGGATGGCGTTTTGAAAGCAAAGACGGAAGTTTTTGATCATCTGAAAGAGAATGCAGCGGTGATTCTGAATGGAGATGACGACAAGCTTGCCGGAGTGGGAGAAGTGAAAGGAAAGATGCCGGTATTTTTCGGTATGAATCCCGCACTTCCGGTTTATGCGGATGAGGTGGAAAGCCAGGGACTGAAAGGTATTTCCTGCCGGATTCATACGCCGGAAGGAATGTTCTCTGTGACTGTTCCGATTCCTGGTCTGCATATGGTCTATAATGCACTGGCAGGAACTGCCGTGGGTCTGACTTATGGCATGAATCTGGATCAGATCAAAGCGGGAATCGAGAGCCTTCAGCCAGTCAGCGGACGTTTTCATATCATTGAGACAGATCAGTTCACGATTGTGGACGACTGCTACAATGCCAATCCCATGTCTATGAAAGCTTCGCTTGGAATATTGAAGGATGCTCTGGGAAGAAAAGTGGCAATTCTGGGTGACATGGGAGAATTGGGAAAAGATGAAGCCGCTCTCCATGCCGAAGTCGGAACAGCGGCAGGTCAGAGTGGAATCGATGTTCTCATTTGTGTGGGGCCTCTGTGTGAGCATATGGCGACAGCAGCGAAGGAGTCTGCAGAAACATGTGGGCACGAACTTTCGGTAATCCATATGGATACTCTGGATGAACTGATGGAAAAACTTCAAAAATTACTGAAGCAGGGTGATACCATCCTGGTGAAGGCGTCTCATTTTATGCATTTTGAAACAATTGTCAATCATTTACAATCATAAACGAAGAGCTCATACCTGATAGGTATGAGCTCTTTTCTAAACCAGAGATTCATTTTTCTTAAGCGCTTCTAAAATAATATTCTGTGTATATCTTCCGATAAATTTTTTGTCCTCTTTGGATAATTCCGCCGGGTAAATCGGTTTGCAGTATTCAATGACCACATGTGTTTTGCGGATTTTCGGAAACTGTTTTTCAAAAATCGAGACCGTGTTATTCAGTGCAATGGGAATAATCGGACATCCGGTTCTGGTAGCCAGTTTGAAACTTCCCTCATGAAATTCCATCAGTTCCAGATCACTTTCACTACGGTTGCGGGTGCCTTCCGGAAAAATACAGATGGAAATGCCGGATTTGATTTTCTCAATACCTTCCTTAATGGTCTGCAGCCCCTTCTTGATGTCTTTCCGGTCAAGAAAAAGACAGTGGAGATAACGCATCCAGTTTGACAGAAGCGGAATCTTTTCCATCTCCGCTTTTGCCACATAACCGGTCAGTCCCGGACAGCGTGTATAAGTGAGCAGAATATCAAAGAAACTGCGGTGATTGCCGATATAAAGTACCGGCTGGTCCTTGGGGACGTTTTCTTCACCGATGACAGTTACCTTTACACCTGTGAGCCACAGAATAAAGCGAAAGACTGTCTGAATAATGCGGAGTGAGCTGATATCTTTGGCATAAGGATTGAATTTGCCGATGATCCATTCAATTATCAGAAGAGGAATGGATAAAATCAGATATCCTACAACTGTAATGCATATTAATATAAAACGTATCATAAGTACCTCCCGTGCATCGAAGTTCAACTGTTACTATTATACAGGAATATCGGGGAAAAATCCACATAAAATAATAGCGATAAATGAGAAGGATTGTTTATGGAGAAACGTCTTTCCTTAATCTGTCTGATTGCCTGGCTGGCTTTTAGCATTGTGGGCTGCGGGATGCTGCAGAAGAAGAATAGCGAGGCAAAAGAAGTGGATTATACGGTAGTAAAGAAAGAAGAATTGCCGCCAGAAGTTAAAAAAATTATAGAAGTAAAAAAACAGGAAGAATTTCAGATGGCTTACCAGTGTGAAGGAGAGTTGTATCTGCTGAGAGGATATGGAATTCAGAGCAGTGGAGGTTACAGCATTCAGGTAGAGTATGTCAGGGAAAATGAAGAAGAACTCCATATCAAGACCCGGCTGCTGGGACCGGAATCCCGGGAAGAACAGAAAGATACAATCTCCTGCCCAAGTATTGTGGTAAAGGTGGAAAACCGAAATAAAAAAATCGTGTTTGATTGAGGAGGAAATCGTGTGGAACTGAATAAAAAAAGCGTGCAGATGCTGCAGACGAAAAGTGAGGCTGTCAATCAGATTACCTTTGATGAGGATTTTAATGTTCCCGACAGTAAACCGGATATTCGGAGAATGATACAGAAAAAAGGGGAAATCCGTCTGGATGAGGTACAGGTAAGTGAGGAGAAAGCACAGATTCATGGTTCTTTGTATTTTCGGCTTTTATATGTGGCAGATACTCCACAGAAAAAAATCTGCAGCCTGGAAGGAAGCCTTCCTGTAAATGAAACATTGCATCTGAAAGATTTGAAAAGTGGAGATAAGGTCTGCCTGAAATGGGAGATAGAAGATCTGACTCTGCATATTATTAACTCAAGGAAACTGAATATTAAAGCCATTGTGGAATTCCAGGCTTCTGTAGATGAATTGCAGAAAGTGGAACTTCCACTGAGTGTACGGCAGGAGGAATCTTTGTCTGAAAAGAAACGAACCATTCAGATTCTTACGCTTGCTGTACATAAAAAAGATACGCTGAGGCGGAAAGAAGAAATTACGCTGGCATCCAACAAACCTAATATCCATGAAGTGCTGTGGAGCGAAATAGAGGCACGGGGAATGGATCTGCGTGCAGAAGAGGGAAAAGTACAGGTCAAAGGAGAATTATTTGTATTTGTGCTTTATGCAGGAGATGATGATACAAATCCGATTCAATGGCTGGAACAGGCGGTTCCTTTTGTGGGTGAGGTTTCCTGCAGCGGCTGCACCATGGATATGGTGCCATATATTCAGACGACGGTACTTCAGAACAGTCTGGGAATTCAGCCGGATGCAGATGGTGAGGAGCGGATTCTGCAGATTGAAATGGTCCTGGAACTGGATATGAAAGTGTTCAGAGAGGAAAGTGACTCGATTCTGACAGACGTTTATACACCTCACATGGAATGTATTCCCGGTAAAAAGGAAGTCGTTCTGGAACAGCTTCTGGTAAAAAATAATGCCAAATGCAGGGTGAATGACCGGATCCCGGTTCAGGAGGCACAGGGGAAGATACTGCAGATCTGTCACAGTGAGGGAAGTATCAAGACGGATTCTGCTGTGAAAACAGAACAGGGAATTCGCATTGAAGGTGTGATACAAATCCGGATACTTTACAGTATCAGTGATGATGAGATGCCGTTTTATTCAATGGAAACGTCGATTCCTTTCTCCCATCTTCTGGAAGCACAGGGTATGGACAGCAGAAGTGCTTTTTATCTGCAGTCTGATCTGGAACAGCTATCCACAATCATGTTGGACAGCAGTGAAATTGAAGTAAAGGCAGTGATTAATCTGAATGCACTGGTTCTTCGGCGGTGGAAGGAAGAATTGATCACAGATATTCAGGAAAAAGAACTGGATCAACAGAAATTGGAACAAATGCCGGGAATTGTCTGTTATCTGGCTCAGTCCGGGGATACGTTGTGGGATGTGGCGAAACGTTTTTATACAACCACCGATTCCATCTGTGAACTGAATGAGCTGGAAGAGGAAGAACTGAAGCCGCAGCAGGCATTATTGATAGTAAAGAAAACAGAAAGGTAAGCTTTTTTGGCAATTTCTGTAGTTGAATTTTTGAATAAAACGTAGTATGATAATAATACAGTATATTGTATACAATATGCAGCTTAAAACCGGATACGGAGGAGAAAATCATGAAATTGCGGGCATATGCAAAAATTAATCTGGGTCTGGATGTTCTGGGGAAAAGGGCAGACGGCTATCATGAAGTGAAGATGATCATGCAAATGATTCAGATGTATGATCTCCTGGACATTGAAAAAACAAAACAGCCGGGAATTCATTTGACAACAAATCTGAGTTATATACCGGTCAATGAAAATAACCTGGTGTATAAAGCGGCACAACTTTTGATGGAACGCTTTGGTATTCAGGAAGGTGTAACAATTAATCTTCACAAATTTATTCCGGTAGCAGCAGGTATGGCCGGAGGAAGTTCCGATGCGGCAGCAGCGCTAGTGGGAATCAATCAGTTATTCAATCTTAGACTTACCGTTCAGGAACTGATGGAACTGGGAGTAAAGATTGGAGCTGATGTGCCGTATTGCGTGATGAGAGGAACTGCTCTGGCAGAGGGGATTGGAGAAAAACTTACAGCACTGCCTCCGATGCCGCCGTGTTATATTCTCATCGGCAAACCGGGTATCAGTGTATCAACCAAATATGTTTATACGCATCTGGATCTGCTGCCGGACAGAAAACATCCTGATATCGATGGCATGATAAAAGCTCTGGAAAATGGAGATCTGTACGGAATCACGGACAGAATGGAAAATATCCTGGAGACGGTCACGATTCCTGCTCATCCTGTCATAGAGGAGATTAAAGATCATATGAAAGCTCATGGTGCCATCAACGCTATGATGAGCGGAAGTGGTCCTACTGTATTTGGTATTTTTGATAATCAGAAAAAAGCAGAAAAAGCCTGTGAAGAATTAAGAAAGAGCTCGCTGGCGAAACAGGTATTTCTAACGGAACCGTTTAATAATGGAGGTACTTCAGATGACAAGTGATTTTCATGTGGATATGAATGAATATTTACCACTTCGTGATGTGGTGTTTAATACGCTTCGACAGGCCATATTGAGAGGAGAATTGAAGCCGGGGGAACGTCTCATGGAGATTGCACTGTCCAACAGGCTGGGAGTCAGTCGTACACCGGTCCGGGAAGCAATCCGGATGCTGGAACTGGAAGGACTGGTAATCATGATTCCGAGAAAGGGTGCACAGGTAGCGCAGATTACGGAACAGGATCTGAATGATGTGTTGGAAGTACGCCTGGGTCTTGAAGAACTGGCAGTCAGATTTGCCTGCGAGAGAATCACAGAAGAAGAACTGAAAAAACTGGGGCTTGCCGTGCGTGAATTTGAACAGAAGATTCGGGAAAATGATCTGTCAGCACAGGCTGAGGCCGATGTAAAGTTTCATGAAATCATTTATGCAGCTACGCATAATCAGAGGCTGGTGCAGATCATTAATAATATCAGAGAACAGATGTATCGGTATCGTATCGAATATCTGAAAGATACGGAAAGCCGAAAAAAACTTGTTAAGGAGCATTATGAAATCTGGGATGCACTGAAACGGAGAGATACGAACCGGGCGGTGGAACAGATGTGCGCCCATATCCGTAATCAGCAGGAAGCGATACACAAAAGCCTGAAAAGTGAATAAAAATGAGTAAGAAGGGAAAGAATTCTGTTAAAGGATTCTTTCTTTTTTTGTCAGAAAGTACGGGAGGTGCAAAGCAGATGACGATGGTTTCTCTGAAACTGCAGGAAAACGAAGCATGGTTTCGTGAAAGATGCAGAGAATGCGCGGATATTAAATTTTCTCCCATGTACCTGGGAATGGATGGGTCGGTGCCCTGCCTTGCTATTTACATTGAAACTGCAGTCAGCAATCTGATGCTGGAAGAATCAATGCTGGGCAGAATGTTGATTCAGCTGAGAGAAATGCCGCCCAAAGAGGTGCGAGTCTGCCTGAGAAGGAATGAAATGGGGATTTCTGATGCCTCTCCGCTGGATACACTGGAAGACGCTATGCGAGGAATGTTGGCCGGAGACCTGATTCTTCTGGTAGATGGATTTGAAAAAATCCTTAAAATTGGAAGTAAAGGATATCCCAACCGGTCAGTATCGGAGACAGAGTCTGAGAAAGTTCTGCGTGGATCCAAAGAAGGGTTCGGAGAATCCGTAAAACAGAATATAGAATTGATTCGGAAACGGATTCGAAGCAGCGGACTGAAAGTAGAGGAAATGTATCTGGGTGAACGGTCTGATACGGTTACTATGCTTTTGTATATGGACGAACTGGCCCATTCTGATGTGTTGGAACAATTGAAGAGCGCGCTGGACAAATATGCGATTGACGGGGTACTGGACAGTGGTGTGCTGGAACAGCTGACAGAACATCACTGGATGTCTCCATTTCCACAATTTCAGACTACAGAGAGGCCGGATCTGGCGGCAATGGGACTTCTGGAAGGAAGAATCGTACTGCTCAGTGACAATTCTCCGGTGGCACTGCTGCTTCCCGCGGCACTTCAGGATTTTATGCATGTGAGTGAAGACCGGTATAACCGATTTGAAATTGCTTCTTTCCAGCGGCTGATCCGTTATGCTGCCATGGTGCTTTCACTGATGTTGTCGGGAGTTTATCTGGCAGTCATCGGGTTTCATACCAGTATTCTGCCTACCAATCTTCTGCTCTCTTTTGCGGAAGCAAGACGTGGAGTCCCATTTCCCAGTATTCTTGAGGTGTTGTTTATGGAACTGGCCTTTGAAATGATTCGTGAGGCGGGGATACGAATGCCGGGATCCCTGAGCGGAACGATCGGTATTGTGGGCGGTCTGATCATTGGTGATGCTGCTGTCAGTGCCAATCTGGTCAGTCCCATGGCTGTTGTAATCGTAGCTATCAGTGCTCTCAGTTCTTTTGCTGTTCCCAATGAAGAACTGACCGCCGCATTTCGGCTGCTGAAGTATGGATTTATTTTATTGGGAGGCACGTTGGGGATGTTTGGGATTGTGATTTCCTGTTATCTCCTGATGGGACATTTGTCAGGTCTGACCAGCTTTGGCATGCCATATCTGCTTCCTGCTTCTGAAAAATATGCTTTAGATAGGAAAAGGGGCGGAGATGGAATACTTCGTGCCCCGTTGCGGGAAATGAGATACCGGCCGGTTTATGCACGGCGGAGCCAGAGGGTACGGCTGAGAAAAAAGGAGGCTGACAAATGAGATCGGATAACAGAATATCGGAGATTCAGGCAGAGCGGCAGTTCCTTCTGACGTATGCAGGTCCGCTTATGCTCTGGCTTGTACCGGGAATCTATGGAAGGACAGGACTCTTGGTGATTGGTTTGATGCTGCTTCTTTTGGGCGGGTGGGTGTTTCTTCTGCATCGGCAGCTTCATGTCTATCGCTGTCCGCAGAAATACTGGAGCAAAGGAATCCGGGTATTTTTGCTGGTGGGTTATGAAAGTTATCTGTTTATTACCGGCGGATGGATAGCCATCCAGGCGGGGAAAATCATCCGTGAATATATGATTCAGGGAATATCTGTTTCGCTGGCATCCGGTATTTTCATACTGGCTGCCCTGGGCAGCAGTACTTCAGCGAAAACAAGAGGGATATTTGCCCAGGCAGTATGGCCTGTAATCGGAACCGTTTTTCTGCTCTTTCTATTGGCTGCTGCCCTCCAGGGAAATCCGCAGGGAGGAAGTGTGAAGGAAATATACTGGGAAATGGGAAGTATCTATGATCAGTTTGGAAACCAAATAAGCTGGCTGGCGGTGATGTTTGTGGGTATTTCCTTTCTCCCTTTTCTGGAAATAGAAAGTAAGACAGACGGCGGAAAGTTTCCCTGTTTTTTGAAAGCATTGGGAAAAATCGGTCTGTGGATGGTTGGCTTGTGCGTTCTTATTTTTCGGGCGTTTGGCAGTGCAATGCCGGAACAGGGTGCGCTGCCGATTCTGAATCTTATGGCAGGAGTTAAAATCCCGGGAGGATTTATTCGACGGGTGGATATGATTTTCCTCTCACTGGTATTGTTCTGTCTGTTGTTTTCTATGGGAAGCATCTTATTTTACAGCAGGCATATCCTGGGAACATGTGTTGTGGGCAGAATACCGGCTGCAATTCTGATTTTCCTTCTCAGTACGATGGAATGGGGTTCCTGGTCCCTGCAGAAGGAATATCCTTCGCTGGTTCTTTACATTTTCCTTCCGTTTTTTCTGGCGGTGACAGCCGCAAATGCCATTGTGAGGAGAAAAAAATATGAACGAGTATCAAAATAGAAGAAAAAATATAGCAGTACAACGATATTTTCTGCGAATATTGGCAGGGATGTGTCTGGCAGGTATAGTATTGTTTCTTGGCGGATGTCAGATCGTTGAGCCGGAGAAACGTGCCTATCCCCTGGTAATCGGGCTGGATAAAAGGTCAGAAGAATACCAGGTATCGCTGGGAATGGCGTCGCTGGCTGTCAGTACCGGTCAGGAAAAAGAGGGAGGAGAAGAGCAGAACAATGACAGTCAACAGATGATTTTTCTTACGGGCAGTTCCCAGGAAGAAATTATGGATGAATACAATCGGACCAGGGAATTGTATCTGGATCCCGGTCATGTGCAGGTGGTTATATTTGGTAAAAAGCTTTTAAAGGATTCTGAAGGTATGGAAAAGATACTGGAAGGCATGGAAAAAGAAAACAGTCTGGGAAACAGTGCCTTTGTTTTTCTGGCAAATGATCCGAAACAAATCGTGGAAATGAATGGGAGAGAAATCGAATCATTGGGTCAGTACCTGACCGGTATCTATGAGAACAGACCGGAAAAACAGCAGCCGGTTCTTCTTTCGGATGTGTATCTGATGTATCACAGAAAAGAAAGTATGGAGAAGATTCCGGAGCTGATATCTAAGCCTGAAGGAATTCTTGAAATGATAGATGGGAGTTAATTGATTGAAGAAATATATGGAAAAAACGAAAAACGGAATACTTCCGGCAGTATTCCTGCTTATCGGCATGATTCTGTTGACAGGAATCACGGAGCAGGAACAGACTTTGCAGAAACAGCTTGCACAGGAGATTTTGAGACTGCGTATTATGGCTTCTGATGATAGTGTGCAGGCTCAGGAACAGAAATTGAAAGTCCGCGATGCGGTGACCACTCTTTTGAATCCTTTACTGGAAGATTGTCAAACCAGGAGTGAAACAAGACAAATGGTTCAGAATATGCAGCCGGAAATTGTCCGGACAGCGGAGGCGGCAGCAGGTACCTCTGATCTGCAGGTGGATCTGAGGCAGGAATGGTTTCCGGTCAGGACATGGGGATCCTATACTGTCCCGGAAGGAAATTATGAGACGCTGCATATTCAGATCGGAGAGGGAAAGGGACATAATTGGTGGACGGTACTGTATCCCGGTTTGTATCTGTCTGAGGCCGTACATCCGGTATTTACCGGAGAAGAAGGAGAGAGCCTGAAACAGATTCTGGGTGAAGATATCTGTGATTTTCTCCGGTATCCGGCGAAAACTAAAATAAAGTTTCGCTGGCTATAAAAGCATCACAGGGGCTTGAATTCTTTCTTCAGAACAGGTAGAATGATAACATATGGAAATCAGTTTCCGTATTCATGAAACCAGTTAGAGAATGGAGAACAGTCATGATAATAGATTCCAATGCCCCGATTGGCGTATTTGATTCCGGAATTGGCGGACTGACAGTTGCCAGAGAAATTATGAGGAATCTGCCTTCGGAAAAAATAGTATACTTTGGTGATACGGCCAGACTTCCTTATGGAAGTAAGTCAAAAGATACCATTATCCGGTATTCCCGGCAGATTGTGCGTTTCCTGCAGAGCCGGAAAGTAAAAGCAATTGTGGTGGCATGTAATACCGCCAGTGCACTGGCCCTGGATACACTGGAAAAAGAAATAGATATTCCGATTATCGGTGTGGTAAAACCGGGTGCCCGGGTGGCTGCACAGGCTACGGAGAGCAAACGTGTGGGTGTGATTGCCACGGAAGCTACCATTCGCAGCGGCTTATATACAAAACTGATTCAGGAAATTGACCCCGAGATTTCCGTGATCGGCAAGCCATGCCCGCTGTTTGTGCCTCTGGTGGAAGAGGGATGGAGAAAAGATCCGATTACGGAAATGATAGCCCGCCGTTATCTGGAAGTACTTCAGGAGCAGGACATCGACACCCTGATTCTTGGGTGTACGCATTATCCGCTGCTTCGAAAACTGATCGGTGATATCATGGGAGATAAGGTACGGCTTGTGAATCCTGCCTATGAGACTTCTATGGTTCTCAAAAAGCTTCTTGAGGATCAGCATATGGAAAACCTGGGAGGAACAAAAGAAGAATTCCCATATAGGTTTTATGTGAGTGATGCGGCAGAAAAGTTTAAGGAATTTGCCAATTCCATACTTCCTTATGATGTAAAACGGACGAAACAGATTAATCTGGAGGAATATCAGGAATTATGATGACAAAAGAAGTGCTGATACATATCAGAGGTGTACAGAATATGGGGGGTATTACAGAACAGGATGAGCCTATTGAACTGATTACGCCCGGCGAATATTATTTCAGAAACAACACACATTATCTTCTGTATGAAGAAAGAATGGAAGGTTTTACAGAACCCGTCCATAACATGGTAAAGTTCAGACCGGGAATGATGGAAGTCCGTAAAAAAGGTCTGGTCAATGTACACATGATCTTTGAGAAAGATAAGAAAAATATGTCATTGTACAAAACACCGATGGGGACAATTCAGATGGAAATTGCCGCCACCGGTGTCACGCTGGCAGAGGCATCGGAGTGGATGGAACTTCGGGCAGAATATGCACTTTACATGAATGGGAATCCGGTGGCAGACTGTTCCATGAACATACGCGTGACACCGAAAGGGAATAAAGAGGCGGCGGTGTTTTTTGCATAAGATAATTTTCCTAAAATCCAATTGCCTTTTCTCTTTATCAGTGTTAGAATAGTAAAAGCGTAAGAATTCACCCACAGGAGGAAGAGTATGAAAGTCTGGATGGTATTATTAATCATTTTGATTGTTCTCGCTGCCGTAATGGTTGTCCTTTATTTTGTCGGCAAACGGGTACAGAAAAAGCAGGATGAAAGACAGGAGCAGATTGAGGCTGCAAAGCAGACCACAACCATGCTGATTATTGATAAGAAGCGTTTACCAATCAAAGACTCCGGATTACCGCAGATGGTGATTGATCAGACACCGAAGCTGATGCGCAGAAGCAAGCTCCCCATTGTAAAGGCTAAAATTGGTCCGAGAATCATGGTACTGGTAGCTGATGATAAGATTTTTGATCAGATACCATTGAAAAAGGAAGTAAAAGCAACTGTCAGCGGTATCTACATAACAGATGTTCGTGGTATGCGTGGTCCGCTTCCGGCTCCTCCGGAAAAAGTCGGATTTTTCAAAAAAATTAAGAACAAAGTTACCGGGAAAAAGTAAGAAAAAGAGACAGGTACAGGGATACGATATATGTCCTTGGCTCTGTCTCTTTTTTTCTGTTACAGTTCAGGTAGACACTATCCTGTACCAAATGATTCCTGAATAATAATCTTTATTCAGTTACTGGTCACGGAGTGAACAGTAAACTTTATTCACGAAAAAGAAAGAAAAAAGAAACAAATTAGAGGTAGAAATTGAATGGATTCATGTTATAATAAAAATAGTATGTAATCCAGTATCTTAAAAACAGGTGCTGAGCGGAAATATACCGGAGACATTTTGGAAAGAGAGGTTTGAGAGATGAGTGAACAGAAGAAGAGTAACAGACCTCCCATGTCGGAGGAAGAGAGACAAAAGAGGATGGAGCGTCTTCGTCGGGAACGGAGAAGAAAGAGAAGAAGACAGGCCATGATGATGCGGGCAGCAGTTCTGGGCGTTCTGATTTTGATTTTGATAGGAAGTATTGTGCTGGTATCTTTTCAGGTGAAAAAGTCAAAACAGAAGAAAGCGGAAGAGAAGGCCCGTCAGGAGCAGCTGATCCGTGAAGAAGAGGAGAAAAATCAACAGAAAAAAGATACGATTGCAAAAGCTGAGTTGATGGCGAAGGGTTATGATTATGATGGAGCGGTGGAACTTTTAAAGTCACTGGAAGCTTATGATCAGGATGCGGAAATTATTGCAAAGATTGCATCCTATGAAGCAGAAAAGTCTACGCTGGTTCCGGTGGATATGAATGAAGTAACCCATATTTTCTATCATTCGCTGGTAGTGGATCCGGAGAGAGGATTTGCCGGCAACGACAGCACAGCCGCAGGCTTTAAGCAGTGGATGACCACTGTTGATGAGTTCAATAAGATTACGCAGGCTATGTATGATAATGGTTATGTTCTGGTGGATCTGCATGATCTTGTCAGACAGACGGAAGATGAGGATGGAACAGTACATTTTACGGTGAATCAGATTATGCTTCCGGAAGGAAAGAAACCATTTGTACTTTCGCTGGATGACCTTTCTTACTATCACAGCTATGATGGAAGAGGAATAGCCTCCAAGATGGTTCTCGATGAGAATGGAAAACCAGTCTGTGAATATTATGAGGCGGACGGAAGTAAGAAAATAGGTGCCTATGATTGTGTGCCGCTTCTGGATCAGTTCCTGGAAGCCCATCCCGATGGTGCCTATCATGGTGCCCGTGGTACGATTGCTCTCACAGGCTATAATGGAATTCTGGGGTATCGGACAGATATTGCCTATAAAACCAGAGAAAATCTGACCGCAGACCAACAGGCATGGCTGGATGCCAATCCGGATTTTAACTGGGATCAGGAATGTGCGGAAGCTAAAAAAGTGGCAGAAGCCATGATTGCGGATGGATGGAGATTTGCCAGCCATACCTGGGGGCATATCCGTGTGGGTGATGCTTCTCTGGAAACTATAAAGACAGATACGGAGAAGTGGATGGCTTATGTAGCACCTTTGATCGGAGGCACAGATACGATTATTTTTGCTCATGGGCAGGATCTGGCAGACTGGCATGATTATTCTGCGGATAACGAAAAGTTCAGTTACCTGAAAAGTCAGGGATTCAACTTCTTCTGCAATGTGGATTCCTCTCAGTATTTCCTGCAGATCAGAGACAGTTATCTGAGGCAGGGAAGAAGAAATCTGGACGGTTACCGCCTGTGGAATGACGTACATGGAAGTAAGAACAGAACCAGTGATTTATTTGATGCATCACAGATTCTGGATCCGGCCAGAACTGATATGCCGGGACTGTAAGTTCAAGTACGCCTCGGCGTATTCGCTGCGAGGTGCGCGTCATGCTTTGTATGGCATCATACCAAAATAAACCGGTGGGAGAACAGCAGATGCCGTTTTTCCACCGGTTCTGGTTATAGAAGTTACTAAGGAAGTCTAAGCGGAAAACAGGATGGAAAGATGAGGATGGAGTATGAAAGAAATCAGATACTTCGAAGATTCTGATAAGAAGCAGCGGGATAATAAAATGCAGGCTGCGTCTCAGATTGGGAATAAGCAGCCGACGGTGAAAAAATCCGGGACAGAAGGTAAGGAAGAAAGTGCGGAGGAACTTGCCAGGAGACTTCGCATTCAGAGAAAAAAAAGGGAGTTACGTCGGAGAAGGAGACGCAGGGCACTGATGATTCGTGCGGCTCTTGCAGCAGTCCTGATTTTGTTTCTGGTGTTTTTGATATTTTTGGTTTTCGGAGGGAAAAAGGATAAGGCTGACAAGAAAAGTGAGAATCCGGCTGAGCAAACAGAAGAGATTGTAATGGAAGCTGTTGATACGGATAAAGTGCTGCATCTGTCTTTTCGGACATTGATTGCTGATCCGGATATGGCTTTTGGACAGGAGAATGTTCAGACAGCTTCTCTGCTGGATCAAAGTTGTGTGACCGTGGATGAATTTAATCAGATTCTGCAGCAGTTGTATGATCAGGGCTATATGCTGGTTAAGCTGGAGGATCTGGCAGCGGTAAACCAGGAGGGGATGATGGAAAAGAAAGATTTGATGCTTCCCCAGGGGAAAAAGCCATTGATTCTTTCTCAGAAAAATGTGAACTATGATTTGTCATTATATGGACAGGGAATTGCGTCGAAGCTTCTGTTGGATGAAAATGGCAGACTGGTCAATGAACTGGTACAGAGTGACGGAACATCGTCGAACGGTGTTTACGATGTTGTTACATGTGTTGAGGCATTTGTAGAGAATCATCCGGATTTTTCGCTGAACAATGCCAGAGGAATTCTTGGAGTGAATGGATATAACGGAATTCTGGGGTATGAGACAGTTACTGAGACAGATCTTTTGAAGCCGGTTGTGGAGGAATTGAAAGCCAGAGGCTGGGAATTCGCCTGCAATGGTTACAAGAATGTCAGTTATGCACAGGATTTGTCAGTGGTGCAGCCTGATATGGAACAATGGAGGAGTCAGACAGAAGCACTGGTCGGAACGGTGGATAAACTGATTTTCCCGGATGGAAAGGATATCAGCAACTGGAGTGTATATTCAGAAGATAATGAGGTATATCAGTATTTAAAAAATCAGGGATTTCGTTATTATTGCGGACTTGATATCAGTGGACCCTGGAGTCAGCTGACAGAAGAATATCTGAGATGCAGTTATAAAGAAGTAGATGGTTATCGGATGTATCAGGATGTATATCAGAACGCAGAAAGATTTGCCGGAATACTGGATTTCTCAGGATTGTATGACATGCGCAGACCATCGACACCGAAAGAGGCGGAACCGGAAGTCTGACAGAATGTTGTGAAAAAAATATGAAATCAGTGAGAAAGCCTTTTATTTTATAAAAAAATGTGGTATAACCAAGTAGTATTGGCGGAATTAATGGAGGGATTTATGAAAAAAAGAGCATTGATGACAGCTCTGTTGCTGGCAGTCAGTATTGCGGCAGCAGGATGTAAACAAAAATCAGAAACAACCAGTGGAACAGACAATCAGACAGAAACAAATCAGACAGAAGAGAATACAGATGGAAAAGAAACTGAGGATGAAGAAGAGACTCCTACAACAGCAGAGCTTTTAGCTGATATTGATGTGGCAAAGTGTGTAACCCTGGGAGAGTATAAAGGAATCAAGGTTGAGAAGACCATCGAGAGTGTAACTGATGAAGATGTAGAGAATGAAATTCAGACCGCTCTTGCAAACTATCCGGTTGAAGTCAGCGGCAGATCTGCACAGGAAGGTGATACGGTCAATATTGATTATGTAGGAAAAATTGATGGCGAAGAGTTTGAAGGCGGAAGTGATCAGGGAGCTGACCTGAAACTTGGTTCCGGACAGTTTATCGATGGTTTCGAAGATGGCCTGATTGGAGCATCCAAAGGAGAAACCCGTACCCTGAATCTGACATTCCCAGAAGGATATACGGAGGAACTTTCAGGAAAAGAGGTTGAGTTTACAGTTACTGTGAATGCAATCAAAGCACCTCTGGAAGAAGCAACTGATGAATGGGTGGCTGCCAATATTGAAGGATATTATACATTGGAAGAGTATAGAAGTCACATTCGTTCTGAGCAGGAAGAGACAAATCAGCAGTCTGCTGAAGAACAGGTAAAATATACAGCCTGGACAACTGTAGTGGACGGATGTACAATTAATGAATATCCGGAAACTCTTGTGGAGATGGGACGAAATCTGTATATTCAGCAGGCAGAAATGTATGCTCAGTATTCCGCTATGGAACTGAGTGACTTTATTGAAGCTGCAGGGCTTACTCAGGAGGAGTTTGATACGAATGCCGATGAATATGGTAAGTCAATCGCAGCTCAGGCACTGGTTAATCAGGCAATCTGTGATGCAGAAGGATTTGCAATCGGAGATGAGGCATATCAGGCAGCACTGCAGGAGATGCTCACTCAGTATAGCTGCGATACTGCAGAAGATTTATATACCAGATATGGACGGGATAATGTGGAACAGAGTATCATGCTTGATCGTGTGACGCAGCTGATCCTGGAGAATGCAGTGATTGAAGAAGTATCAGCAGATGAAGAAGCATCCGCAGATGATGAAGAGAGCACAGAAGAGGAATAAGGTAAAACAAAGCGTTGCTTCTTTTGGGCAGCGCTTATATCATATGAGGAGGAAGAATCTATGGAATTTACAAAATTGCAGAAAGATATGGTAGCAGCGATGAAGGCAAGGGATAAGGTTCGCAAGGATGCAATCTCATCCGTTATTTCAGCTGTAAAGAAAGTGGCGATTGATGAAGGCTGCAGAGACAATATTGAGGATGCTCTGGTTGACCGTGTGATTCTGAAAGAACTGAAAAGTGTCAAAGAGCAGATTGATACCTGCCCGGCAGAACGTGCAGACCTTTTGGAACAGTATCAGGCAAGATATGATATCATCAATGAATATGCACCGAAACTGATGTCAAAAGAAGAAGTGAAAGCATGTCTGCAGGAGAAGTTTGCAGAGGTTCTGGCAACAGGTAATAAGGGCCAGATTATGAAGGCTGTAATGGCTGAAATGAAAGGAAAAGCAGATGGAAAAGTCATCAATCAGGCAGTAGCTGAGATTTGTGACGCAAACAAATAATGATAAAACTTGTCATTTTTCCTCGAAGCGATTATAATAAAAGCATGAGGTTGGCAGGAGGATTATTATGGGAAAGTTTAAAATTGAAAAGGGCGATATCACTTTGTATGAGGTAGATGCAATCGTAAATGCAGCGAATACAACGCTTCTTGGAGGCGGAGGGGTTGATGGTGCGATTCACAGAGCAGCCGGACCGGAACTTCTGGAAGAATGTAAAACATTGAATGGATGTGATACCGGAAAAGCAAAGATGACGAAGGGTTATCTTCTGCCGGCAAAGTATGTGATTCATACGCCGGGACCGATTTGGCATGGGGGAGATAATTACGAAGATGTCCTGTTGAAGAGCTGTTATCAGCATTGTCTGAAACTTGGAGAAAGCAGCGGGCTGAAGACGATGGCATTTCCATCCATCAGCACAGGAGTATATGGGTATCCGGTGGAGCAGGCAGCAGGAATAGCAGTGTCAACAATCTGTGATTTCCTCAAATGGACAGAGGTTGTCGAAGAGGTGATTATGGTATGTCATGATGAACATACACTGCAGATATATCAGAGAGCACTGGACGAATATCTAGAAGAATCACGGATTTAATAAAGAAAAGAGATCGGGTTTATTCCGGGTCTCTTTTTGTGTCATAAACATAATTTCTGGGGGAAAAAGAAAAATGAAAAAATCATATGAGATTGATATGTGCAGCGGACCGCTGTTGAGCAAATTACTACTTTTTACGCTGCCATTGATGCTGTCGGGAATCCTGCAGCTTCTGTTTAATGCGGCTGATATTGTGGTAGTCGGAAAATTTTCAGGAAGTCATGCACTGGCGGCAGTTGGCTCAACAAGTGCACTGATTAATCTCTTTGTAAATGTATTTATCGGGTTTTCCATTGGAACAAATGTACTTGCTGCTCAATATTTTGGAGCGAAGGACAGGAAAAATATGCAGGAAACCGTACATACTTCGATATTATTGGGAATCATTGGAGGACTGTTCCTGATTGTGGCAGGACTGCTTCTGGGCAGGCTGATGCTGGAATGGATGGGAACACCGGAAAATGTTCTGGATCAGGCTGCATTATACATTAGTATTTATTTTGCAGGTATGCCTGCTATGTTGGTATATAATTTTGGAGCGGCAATTCTTCGTGCCATTGGTGACACCAGAAGGCCATTATTTTATCTGCTCACGGCAGGTGTGATTAATGTGGTGATGAACATGATTTTTGTGATCGGATTTCATATGGGAGTGGCCGGTGTGGCACTTGCCACTGTGATTTCGCAGGTGGTATCCGCCTGTCTGATCGTGCGGTGTCTGATGCAGAGTGAGGGAATGTACCATCTGGAACTGAGAAATCTCAGGATACATAAAGGAAAGCTGCTGCAGATTGTCCGGATTGGGCTTCCGGCAGGTCTGCAGGGGGCGGTATTTTCCATTTCCAATGTACTGATACAGTCATCCATTAATTCCTTTGGTTCTGTGGCTATGGCAGGAAGTACAGCGGCAGGAAATATTGAAGGATTTGTTTATACGGCAATGAATTCGGTATATCAGACTGCGTTGAGTTTTGTCAGTCAGAACATTGGAGGCGGGAAGAAAGAACGGATTCCGAGGATTGCTTTGGAATGTTTTGCTCTTGTGTTTGTGATTGGAGCTGTTCTTGGGAATGCGGCTTATCGCTTCGGTAATGGCCTGCTGGGAATCTATTCCTCTGACGCGGAAGTGATTCAGTATGGGCTGTCCCGAATGAGGATGATCTGTCAGCTGTATTTTCTTTGCGGAATGATGGACGTGTCTGTGGGAATTCTTCGAGGTCTGGGCTATGCGGTGATGCCGATGCTGGTATCTCTGGCAGGAGCCTGCGGTCTGCGTGTTATCTGGATTTTCACCATATTCCGCTGGCATCATTCGCTGGATATTCTGTTTATGTCTTACCCTATAACATGGACGGTTACCCTTGTGGCACATCTGATCTGTCTGGCATTTGTGTGGAAACGGCGGATGGGAAGTGTTCAGGGGTAGTTTGAAGAATTGTTTGGGATTATAAAGGAGAAAATATTATGAGGCTGGAAGCTATACAACAGGCTTTGAAAGATAAAAAGATAGAAATTCAATATGTGGAAGAGGATGGATTGGGAAGTCTGGACTTTGAATACCGTGGTCTTCGTTATCACGTTTGGGAGTTCTGCGAGGATGGCACATACGGCGCAGAGAGTAACATACGTCATGCCGGACGCAGTGAAGACTTCACAGGGGATTATGACAGGGAACTTGCGGAGTATATCCGAAGTGACTGGGTGTGACCGGTCACCCTGAACCCGCCCCCGGTCACTCGTGAATTTTTTATGCAATAATGGGATGTTTTTTCCATTAACTTGAAATAAGGTCAAAAAGAAGCTACTATATAAATATTAAGGAAAGGGGAAAACAATGATATGAGAGAAAAACAAAAAAAGGCAAAGGAAGCGAATCTGGGACAGGATCCCATTGGCGGACTTTTGTTTAAACTGGCGATGCCGGCGATTCTGGCACAGCTGATCAATGTGCTCTACAATATGGTAGACCGTATGTATATCGGTCATATTCCCAATGTGGGACCCAGTGCTCTGACCGGTGTTGGAGTTACCATGCCGGCTATCATGTGTATATCGGCATTTGCGGCACTGGTAAGTATGGGAGGAGCACCGAGAGCCTCTATTATGATGGGAAAAGGGGAGCATGAAGAGGCAGAGAAGATTCTGGGGAACTGTACTGCCATGCTTTGCCTGGTGGCTGTGGCTCTCACAACATTGTTCCTGATTTTCGGAAAAGATATTCTGCTGATTTTTGGAGCCAGTGAAAATACCATCGAATATGCCTGGGCTTATATGCAGATCTATTCCTGCGGAACCATTTTTGTCCAGCTGGCATTGGGATTGAATGCGTTTATCAATGCACAGGGATTTGCTAAAATCGGGATGTTGACGGTTGTAATCGGTGCAATCTGCAATATCGTACTGGATCCGATTTTTATTTTTCTGTTAAATATGGGAGTTCGCGGCGCTGCACTGGCCACCATTATTTCTCAGGGAGTGTCCTGTGTATGGATTCTCAAATTCCTGATGGGCAATAAAAGTACGCTGCGTCTGCAGACCAGATATATGCGGATTCAGCCTAAGGTTGTGATCCCATGTGTGGCACTGGGAGTGTCTCCGTTTATTATGCAGTTTACGGAGAGTATTCTGAACGTGTGCTTCAACACCAGCCTGTTAAAATACGGCGGTGACACAGCGGTCGGTGCCATGACGATTCTGGGAAGTGTCATGCAGTTTACTATGCTTCCGCTGCAGGGATTATCACAGGGAGCCCAGCCGATTGTCAGTTTCAATTATGGAGCCAACAATATCAAACGTGTAAAAAAAGCCTTCCGGCTGCTGCTGCTCTGTTCGCTGTCGTTCACAGTCATTATGTGGACGGTGTGTATGCTGTTTCCACAGTTGTTTATCGGAATCTTCACCAGTGATGCACAGCTGGCGGAGTACACCAAATGGGCAATTCATATTTATATGGCAGCCACTTTGATTTTTGGTATACAGATTGCCTGCCAGCAGACATTTATTGCACTGGGCAATGCAAAAGTATCCGTATTTCTTGCCCTGCTTCGGAAAGTCATTCTGCTGATACCGCTGATCTATATTCTGCCGAATTTCTTTGCTGATAAAACGATGGCAGTATTCCTGGCAGAGCCGGTTGCCGATGTGATCGCAGTGACGACAACGGCAGTGCTCTTTGCAAAGGAGTATCGAAGATTGAAAGAGTAGAACAAAAAAGAATCTCGCAAATGCTAACGCCACATAAGGAAGTAATTTGAAAAACACTTCAAAATAAAACTTTATGGGCGTTGCAAAGGCGAAAGACAGCGTAGAAGGCAAAATGCTTTTTACGCTGTCTTTCTTTATGTTCAAAAAAATCGCACATTCGTCATCTTGAAATTCTCTTGATACAATAATGGTACAAAGGAGGTCGAGCGTATGCGAAAGCAAAAATATTACTTAGCAATTGATGATTATGAGCGTAGCGTTATTATCAACAGTCTGAACAATTTGAGAAACAAACTAGAAGTCGGTTGTATTTGACTGAGCATTTAGAGAATAAGAAATTTGCGGGAGGATAATAATGTGGCGCAGATAATATGGAATGGCAATAAAAACTGGGATGAAGTTTGTGAGGTAAAGCAGCCCTGGGACAGAGAGATTGCGGGGAAAAGCATTCCTGAAAACTCGGTTCTGATTGACAGACCAAATGACATATTTAAGTCCTCTATCCCATACATTATTCTTCCTTGCATTGTATGCTTTGTTGCGATTTTCATCAAAAAGGCACAAGTAGATGAATTTATATTTGATTTGTGGTTTATGCCGCTGTCATTTATTATTGGCTTCTTTGTTGCGATGCCGTTGCATGAATTTCTTCATGCTATAAGCTATCCAAAGGGAGCAAAAGTCTATATAGGAGTATGCATAAAGCAGTTGAGAGCATATGCTGCATCCTCTGTCGCGCTTAGCAGAGGACGATATATAATGATGTCATTGGCACCTATGATTCTGGGGATACTCTTTCTTACTGTTTTCTTAGTCTGCCCGATTACGACGAAATGGTTGATGACAATATGCGTAGTGCCTGCGATGATGGGACTGATTTCTCCAGCACCAGATTATATGGATGTATTCATCATTTTGCGGAAAGTACCGAAAGGAGCAATGATTCAGCCAACAGAAAACGGCTTAGTTTGGTATCTCTAATACAATAGATTTGCTTTTTGTTCCGATATGGTAAAGAAAACACAGAAAATCATCAATGCAACCTGTAGTTTACATTTAGAACTTCGATGATGGTGGTCTTTCTGACATCAAACAGGTAATATTATCAATAACAAATTGTTCAGATTGGAGGACGCACTATGACATTAGGTGATAAATTATCAAAACTACGAAAGGAAAACAATTACACGCAAGAGCAGCTTGCCGATATTCTCGGCGCATCCAGACAGGCAATCAGCAAATGGGAAAACGACATTTCATATCCTGAAACCGACAAACTGATACGAATGAGCGAGTTATTCGACTGTTCGTTGGATTATCTGCTCAAAGACGCAGAGGAAACGGACAGTAAAAATCAGCACAATGAGGAAATCCTCTTTTTCAGAAAGCGTCTGCGTGAGAGAAAAAGTGAAAAAACATTATGGGGTATGCCCTTGTGGCATATTGGCAGGAACGCAAGGGGCTTTGTTGCGGTGGGATTAAATGCCCGTGGGGTGATTGCAGTCGGACTTAAAGCAAAAGGAATTGTTTCCCTCGGTATGCTGTCCGTTGGAGTGTTATCGTTAGGTATGCTTTCGCTCGGCTTGTTTTCCCTCGGAATGTTTGCAATAGGGCTTCTGTCCGCCGGCTGTTTTTCTGTCGGTGTATTTGCGACCGGGGCAATCAGTTTAGGAATCATTTCCCTCGGCGCAATCGCAATCGGCGACTTCTCTGTCGGAGCATTATCCATTGGAAAGTATTTTGCACTTGGTGACAATGCAAGGGCGATGATTGCGTTAGGAGATACAAAAGCCGCAGGAAGTGTATTTCAGAAAATCGGCGAACTTTCCACGCAGGATATTACTGCTGTGAAACATTCGCTTGATACTATCGTTCCTACTTACCTTTCGTGGGCAAAAGAAATCATCACGCTGTTTTTATAAGGAAAGTCTCTGTACGAAATAGGTAGAACAATGCGAATTTTCGGTATAATTTCTGAATACACCTTACGGTATGCTTTATGATACCGCAGGGTGTATTCGTATAATTCAACAAACAAAGCCTATTATAGATGTCAGAGACTTTTTCTGTAATTACGTAAATCTTCTTCGCTATACTCTAAAATGATTTTGTCAAGCGTATGCAGTAATCGCTTTTTATCCTCCGGTAAACGCCCCCGGAGTTGAAAAGCATTAGAAGCCCCCATTGCGGCAAAGTATGTTGATATATTTAGATTTTCTACGAGAACTCGAAGCTCCCGATATTTTTCGAGTTCTCCTTCTTCCTCCCAACTTCCGCCTTGAATCTCTTGATAAAGCTCAGATTCAGGATAAATCGTCAACATATTAGGACCGATAATGAAAGGATGCAGTTGATTGAAAATATCTGCTGAGTCTTTTGCACCAACCTCACCTTTTCCCTTACCGGAAATACCGGTCAAATAGAAGAATCCATACTCAATACCAGCCTGCTCCAGCCGTTTGCATTGTGTTAGAATATCCTTGGTTGTATAACCTTTTCGCATAAATGCTAATGCATTATCATCTCCTGTTTCCACACCGATGGTCAGCCCGTTGTAACCTGCGTTTCTAAGCAACATCAGTTCATCATCTGTTTTGTTTGCGGGATCTGTAATACGAGCAAAACATCCGATTGAATCAACAGAAGGTAAATATTTCTTAATTAGTGCTGAGATTTCAAGAAGTTTTTCTGTTTTCAAAACAAACGGATTGGCTCCGGTTAAAAAAACACGACGGATTGGCTCAGGAGCTTCCTTTCCTTGAAGGCGTGTCAACATTTTTGAATATGGATTTGTTCGCAGGGTTTGTACTTCCAACAAATCGTTCTCGATGTCTTTCATAGGAGTCATTCTAAATTTAAATGGCAGGTCGCTGTACAATGTACAGAATTTGCATTTATGGTGAGTGCAGCCTGCAGTAACTTCTAAAAGCAGCGAGTCTGCTTCTGCCGTCTTCTAATTTATAGTCTTCTTTCTCACGTTTGTTAGAACGTTCCACGGAAGTCCTTCCGTCATATTCCTTTTTCCATCCTTTACTGTCTCTTGGCGGTATGTTAAATAACCTTGGATTGTCGTCGGTAAAGATATGTACAGTCCTGCCGTATTTCGCCGGTGAACAGGGATGCTCGTAGAAGCAGCCACGTTTCCGGTCTGCTTTTGGGCATCGGTATTTCGCTCTGTGTTTGGCAGCTTCATATCCATCTTTATGCATACGTAAGCCCAGCTTACAGATAGGAACCCCATCCTCATCAATGGTGAAATCATCCTTATAGGTAAAATGTCCGGTATGTCCGGGATTGAGATCAATAAAGGGCGTGATATTTTCCCGTCTGCAGTATTCATAGACCGCATAAGCATCATGTGCCGAGTCCAGAAGGAGTTTCTCAATACGGAATTCCGGAAGGTATGCTTTCATGGTGAAAAAGGAATGGAGAAAAGAAAGCATGTCATGCCGGGAAGCCCTTTCTAAAAGAGGAAATACAGGAAGATCATTGTAGGAATCGGAAGCCACATACATGTAGAGGTGGTAACCGAAAAAATAACATTCCCGGTGGGAGTCCCATCCCCAGTTAAAGTTCGGCTGAGAATAATGGCGTCTGCAGTTGCAGGAAGAGCAACCATTATCCTTACAATCGCAGATCCGCTTTTTCCGCTGCTGTGCGGCAGTACGGACAGGGGTGCCATCTCCGGCGAGGGCCAGATGGTCGGGATCGATCAGTCCCTTGCGGACAGAAAAATCCAGGAACTGTTGCTTATAGAGACGGAAAACAAGAAAAAACGGATTTTCCGGTTTCAGCTGCCAGCGTTCCAGAAGAGGAAGAAGTTTGGAAGCAGCGCTGGAAGAGTCACAGGGAGTCTTATCGCCTTTCTTTTCCCCTTGGGAGGTTTCATTTTAGGGAAACGGTCTTTAGGGGAAAGGTTGTTGGAATCATCCTGCCAGATACGGGAAAAGAAATCATAAAAAGTGCCGACACCGGGAGTATCCCCGAAAGGGAATCCGCTGAGGATGGCATAAAGAGGAGTTTCCCTGAGCATGCGGCACCAGACAGTGATGGAAGTTACTTTCAGCTTTAAAGCAAGCAGGTAGGAGCGCAGCATACAGGATGGGAGCCGTGGTTGAGGTCCGAAAACAGAGTAGCATTCCTGCATCAGAGAATCCGTCTGTGAAAGATCAAGATACCAGAACTGCACGATATAATCCCAGGTGCTTTTGGAAAGCACAAAGGGGTCAGGGTAGAACTTAAGGAAATCAGAGACAAAAGTGTCCTGATAGGCGGCATGTCCGCCGAGGTTACAAGGTAACATAAAAATCGCCTCCAGTCGATTGAAATAAAATATAATCAATCGGCTTCGCCGCAAATTTTGAGCGATTTGTCAAGTGTTTTTTG